>JAVKCN010000001.1:0-4523 GCA_040222715.1 Cyclobacteriaceae bacterium
CACCCAAATTACGGATAACCATCTACCGCAACAGCTGCTCACTGATTGGATGGGTACGATAGGTTGGGTAATGATGGGAGCGGCACTTTACATACAGGTAAACAGCAGCATTCCCCCAGAACGAAGAGCTCCATCGTATCCTGCACTTTTCAATCCTATTGATAGCCACTTCTATGATAATTTGATATCCAGTTTATATGAGGCACCATTGATAGCTCATGATACGATGGGCTCATTAATCCAATATTTTAACCAGGGGATTCCCGATCACGCTTCGGATAGTCCAATGTTGAATACAGTAATTTGCGAACATATAAAAAAAAAGAATAATGTACTGCAAGTTCAGCAATTGGCTGAACAACAGCTTGCCCTCTTAGATCATTTCGTAGAGGCTACCCAAGTACACCGGGACATTACCTGCCGGGTGCAAAAACAGCAGTTTGATACCAGCGTATCCGTAAGGGATGAAATCAATTTAATCCATAATTACGTATTGCTGATCCAACGGGTTTATACGGGGGTACACATTGATTTCTCTCAACAACTACTGGAAGGGGGATGCGTGCATTTTGGAATTCTGTCTCGCTTGTGCCACTATGCTATTATGATTAGTAAGAGCGTTGTGCAAACCAAGCCGATGCGTATCATATTTCAGCAGCAAAGTGGAATAACGCTACGTATTGAACTTTTTAACTCACGGGAATATGCATCGTTGGCTGATGAAGTTCTCCAAAAACAACTACACTATTACTACCCAAAGCGGCACCACTTAACTGAACAATATCTTGACAATCAACACTCAGTATGCCAACTCCATCTTCCCCTCGATGCGTAATTGTCGATGACAATCCATCGATTTTAACTATTTTAAGCAACTTCTGTGAACAGTACAATTTTCAAGTCCGGTTAGCCACTACTGATCCTAAACAGGCATTTGACTACATAATATCAAATCATCCCGTCATAGACCTTTTACTTACTGACTTAGAGATGCCTAAGCTAACGGGGGAACAACTCATCACAGAACTAAGCAGTAAAATCCCGGTTCATCAAATTGTTATTATCATTGTCTCAGGGAATGTAAGTCAACCTCCGCTGCTTCCAATAGAAAAAGTGCATTTGATACACAAGCCAATTACCCGAAAAAAATGGGAGGCCTGTCTAAAAGAAGTTTCTATCTTATAGTGTAATTTGTTATTAATACCTTTAAATCTTATAACAATGACTTATAATAAAAGCGCATTACAGTGTATGATTGTAGACGATAATGCTGCTGTTTCCACAAATTTACAGACAAGAATTAATCATCATGAAGGTTTGCAGTTTCTCTCTTCGTTCGTCCGTCCGCTCGCTGCACTTGAATATCTAGCAAACGCGAATCCTGTTCCGGACATCATTTTTCTGGATTACGAGATGCCAGAATTAATGGGTGATGAATTTTTAGAAAAATTGGATGAAGTATTACTAGCCCGGCAACATAAAGAGTGTCCAGTAGTGATTTATATTAGCGCGCATGCTAATCTTGCGGCCGATTTAATGCATTCCCACCGGCATGTATATAGTTTTATCAGAAAGCCCATTACCGCCAAACACTTCCTGGATACTATTTCAAAGATCAATGACATCAAATCCCTAACATCAATAACACCGCCTAAATCTAATAAGCAGGCATTTTCTATTAGCAACACAAAAAAGCGTGCATACCAACTACAGATTAAAGAAAACAACTTGAAAATTAAATACCATCACCATCGTAAAACGATGATGGCGTCCATTCCGATAAGAGATATTGTTCAGGTCATTAGTCTAGGGAAGAAGGTGGAAGTTCGGGTAAAAAAAGAGCAGATTGAGTCGCACATCCACTATGGCAGTATTCAGGCCTACCGCGATCTTTTTAGAAATAGTAGCAATAAGTTCCAGATGTTGAACCGGTGCCATTTGGTCAACACAGACCAGATAAAGTTTGTTAATGGCAAAACTGTCACACTAACCGATGAGAGTATCATTCAAACCTCCCTTACGCAAGGAAAACTGTTTAAAACTTTATAGGCTACAACCTCGTTCAAAGATCACTTTACAAGCTTGGTGATCTTTTTTTTTATTTCTTTTCAGGGACAAAATGTCACATTCATTCCCGTAGAACGCTCATTCTTTCCCGTACAACCGTATTTCAAACCCTTATTGGGGTCTATTCCGGCATTTGCAGGTATAAAACTAATATCCTTACTTTGGTTCATCAGTTTGTTGATCAGCGGCTGTCACTTAGTTTTAACTGTTTTTGCAAACCAATTACTTATGCAAACCCTTGATGTGTTTACTTCTGTTAGCTGGCTAGAGTACGCTAGCGTTATGGCGGGCATACTCTTACTCTACTATAGTATAATATTCCTTCATTATTACAAAACCAAAGATATTCGGGCCTACTTTCGTCGGTGATTACCAGGCGGGTTATCCGAACCGCTCTTCTATCAATGCATTTGATGATAACTTGCAACTCCCTTCTCTCAGTGAGGATATATCCGAAGATAAGTTGTTCCATGAGTTACAAAATATCGGGCAACTGATGGCTGACAATCAAATAGATATTGCCAGTGCAATTTCTGCTCTGGAGCAGATGCTGCAAGCAGCGCAACACTTTCTTCAAAAGGATACGGCAGCAGGCCTATCATCCGACTATACAGATGAAGAGCGGCAGATGTATGACCTAGTTTGCTGGCAGTTATGTCAGGAAGCCCACTCCATCATCTTTGATTTTCAACCTTAGTCTTTCTTTTATTTTAGTTCATCTTATAACATATCTTTTACTTATGAACCTTTTATCAAACTCCTCAAGAAGCATTAATCGCTCTTTTACCCGATTATCAACTTTTTCCTTTATGATGCTAGCCTTTGTCATACAATCCACCGCGCAAGATGTTGGAGCCGCCTCGGCGGCGCTTGCATCGGCCAATGCGGAGATCGTTAAATTTGTTGCACCGGTCCAGACCATCATGTATTCCATAGCAGGTATTGTTGCTTTCATCGGCATTATTAAATGCACCCAGAAAGTGATTGCCGGTGATGGGGATGCGGGCAAAACAATCATGGCCTTCGTAGGTGGTTGCCTGTTCTTTGTCATCGGCGCGGCCTTAGTGCCAACCATGTTCGGTATATAATCCGTGAAGGAAAGTAATCATCACCCCGAGCGTTTCCCGGTGAACGCCGGGGTAAATTCTCAAGTTGAGCTGATTGGCCTGCGAGGGAATTATGTTTGGTACTTTGCCGGTTTTACACTAGGGCTGTTCTTCTTGCTACTGATCCTGAATGCCGTCGGAATACCTAGTTTCTTACTGATTGCCGGGTTTGTAACAGGTATAGCATGTAGCTACTTATACTGCAGCGTATCTTCTAAACAAGCCTCTCAAAAGACCCGAAAAGTTGCGGGTAGGCGCTCCCATGGTCAGTATTTCTTTCGTGACCGAAATTTTCTACTAATGCTAAAATTCACTGCTGATGAGCGTAAGCAAATTAAAGGAAGCCGATCTTCTACAAAAACTACCCTACAAACAAATCACTGATGATGGGTTGATCCTGTTACTCAATTGTGATTTAGCCCGCTGTTACGAAATCACCCTCCCTGAACTGTTTAGCCTTTCCACTGAGCAGATCACCGCTTTTCATGCCGGATGGGTCAAAGCCATCAATGGCCTACCCAATCACTGGACAGTTGTACAGCAGGACTGGTTTACCTATAAGTCCCATCACGAAGCGATTCAGCCTGGTGATTCAGCCTTAGAGCAAGCCAATAAAAAGCTATTTAATGGCCGTCAATACCCTAAGCACCGCTGCTTTATGTATCTGACCCGTCATGCCTCCCCCAAACAGATCAAGATTCTACAAAGCTCGTTTCTTCGGACCCGATTAATTGACAAAGAAAGCAACTCATTTAAAGCCATTGAAACGTTTAATAATATCTGTGAACGTTTTGGTGATGATTTGATGGTGACCGAGCGTATGCAGGTTCTCCCAGTAGGGGGAGATGAGCTGAGAGGGAAAGGTGATCAACGGGGCCTGATTGAGCAATATCTAACCCTGGATACCCATCCGGATCATTGCAAACATATTGACATTGACGCTACCGAGACCAATGACATTGTGGTTGGGGATCGCTATATGAAGATGCTAGCTATTCAGGATATGGATGAATTCGCAAGTGAGGTAAGCCCCCATGCGAAATTCAAACCTTTTTCTACCGAACGAGCCGATTTCTATGTGAGCATGATGGCCTCGGTGGGGATGCTGCTGGAGTGTGACCATATTTATACGCAGTACATCCGAACGATGGATTCTCAGCGGGAGCAGGATCGCCTGGAAAAAGTCAAAAATCAGATGACAGCTTTTGCCAAATACAGCCGTAAGAATGACTTACTAGCCGATAAGATTGATAGCTACTTAAACGAATTCATCAATGGGGGCACTGACCGGCGAATGGTGACTGCTCATGCCAATTTGCTACTGTGGGATGACGACAAGCAACGGCTGAA
>JAVKCN010000002.1:0-74391 GCA_040222715.1 Cyclobacteriaceae bacterium
GAATTATGTCTACTTCAGATATGCTGGAGGCTCAGGCCATGCATCAGGAAGCCAGAGATGCCTTGGTAGATGCCAAAAGTATGTATCAGATCAGGCAGGTTTCTTACAGAAAGGCTATTGGCCAATTAGAATATTGAAAATTAATAAAAGAAAGCTTGCAGCTAAAATTTTTTCGGTTTTAAGCTTAGCATCAAATAATCATGGAAAAAGTAATTCAATTTCTGGTAAGCAGTCAGGAAGATGTTCTTCTATTTTTAACATGGAATACATGCACTGCTTGCATGATTTATCGTAGACCTGATAAAGAATATTAAGATGAACATTACACTATTTGGAGGTACGGGAGAAACGGGGCTACTAGTCTTAAAAAAAGCCTTAGCGTCCGGACATCAGGTCACTGTCTTTGCCCGAACCCCCTCAAAAATTCCTTTCCAACATAAGCGACTGAACGTGATCAAGGGAGATCTGTTTGAAACGGATCACATTGAAAAGGCTATCTCGGAGGCGGAGGTGGTACTGAGTTTGTTGGGCCCCACTGGTAAAACAAAAGGACTGGTAGTTTCGGAAGGAATGAAAAATATCGTTACTGCCATGCATAAATATGGGGCGAAACGATTGATTGCCACGGCCACACCCAGTTACCCTGATTCTCGGGACACCTTTCAACTGAGCTTTGCCCTCGCGGTTTTTATGATCAAAACGCTGATGAAACAAACCTACCGGGATATTGTGGAAACCGGCAAAATCGTTGCGCATAGTAGTTTGGACTGGACTCTAGTGCGGTTACCTATGTTAAGCAGTAAACCAGCCACCGGAAACTTGAAGATAGGGTATTTGGGCAGTGGTAACGTTAGTCTTTTCTCCTTATCGCGAGAGGATCTAGCCAACTTTCTCGTACAACAAGTGGGTCATTATAAGTATATTGGAGAAGCCCCGGTGATCAGTAACTAATTTAAAGTCCTCTCTCCCAGGCATTTGTAGTATAGATGTCGCCGGAGTGCCGTCCACTATGAAGTAGTAAATCATTTACCGTAAGGAGGAGAGTATAAAAAACCGTGGGAGATATTGTAATCGGTCTCTACTGGAAAATATTGCTAAAGTGGTTTTGGTGGATATTGGAAGGAATCGAGCAACAGGTGCCAGGTAATATCGCGAAAAGATACCGGGTAAAATTTCGGTCCGGGAGACACCTTTAATCGGCAAACACTACTGCTGCTTAAACATCTTTCTACTAAAATAGGGGAAACCCGGCTTGAAAAGCTGTCCACGGTAAAGCATTGGGAATAACAGCACAAGAGCGTCACTGCTGATTTGCGCGTTCATGACCAATCGTGAGGAGATCATTGGGTAAAATGATATAATAGATGGCCAAAAAAATATAATAACTCCTGAGTGCCTGGTCGTATGTTTGTGAAAATACTACTGCTAACAGGCAATGCAGAGCCTGATGAGGCATGTTTAATGCTCTGCTGTTTTTTGCGCTCATCTCAAATACGACCGAAATATGAAAGCGTTAGATAAAGGATTTGTTCCGGTGATGTTAACCCCGTTTAAGCCCAATGGCACCGTAGATTACCCCGGGCTTACCGCGCTGACGGAGTTTTATCTGGAGGCTGGAGCCAAAGGGTTATTTGCCAATTGCTTATCCAGCGAGATGTTTGCTTTGACTCCCGAGGAAAGACTAAAAGTGACCCGGCATGTTGTAAATATTGCCGCGCAAAGGGTCCCGGTGGTGGCTACCGGTACTTTTGGCGGAGCGATTGAACAACAGGCAGATTTTGCCAGGGCAATTTATGAAACCGGGGTTGATGCCGTGATCATGATTACCAGTTTGATGGCCAGTGAGGATGAGCCGGACGCGCTGCTTTCCGATAGGGTAGAGTGCCTGCTGGCGCTGACCGATGCAATTCCGATGGGCTTTTATGAGTGCCCCGTTCCGTATAAAAGAATCCTGTCTCCTGCGCTGTTAAAGCAGTTTGCGGCTACGGGAAGGATAAAATATCATAAAGATACCTGCCTGGACATTGAGCAGGTACGCGCCAAAATAGCGATGGTAGAAGCATCCGACTTTGGCCTCTACGATGCATACATGGTGCATGCGGTTGAGTCTCTGAAAGCCGGAGCGGCGGGTCTTTCCTGCATTCAGGGTAATTATTTTCCCGAACTGATCGTCTGGCTGTGCGAGCACTACCAGGACGTTGCTTTTCAAGCGCAAGTGCAGATGCTACAGGAATTTCTGGTGCGGCATATGGATATTATGCACCACGGCTATCCGGCAGTGGCGAAGTACTATCTGCAAAAAAGAGGGCTACCCATTGCTACCATGGTTCGGGGTGAGCATGGTGGGCTAACGGCTGATTTGAAGCAACGCATTGATGGGTTTTATCAGGAATGCCTGGAGCTTCAGGATACCTTGGGAGTTCCCATGGTGCTGTAATCTTCCTCTTCTTTTGTATCTTGGAAAATGGCGCTGATCAACCAAGCCTTTGAATACTTGTCCTCACAATACGCGATACATACCGCCCACCTTCTCTTTTTTCTAATGCTGCTTGCTGGCTGTCATCAAACACCGGTACGTGAGGTGGTGTATGAAGAAATCCAGCTTACTTCTGATGCCCAGGGGCATTGTCTGCACAATACCCAGTGCTTTTCTCCCGATAATCAGTGGATTGTGTACGATACCCGAAACCATGATACGCTGATCAGTAGTACCGGCCATATTGAAATGGTGCATGTTGCAACGAAGGAGGTTAAAAAGCTGTATCAGACCCAAAATCAGACGGCCTTTGGTCCGGGGGTAGGTGCGGCTACCTTTTCGCCCGTCGCTCCGCTTCAGGTTTTATTCATTCATGGTATCCGTAATGCGGATGCCCGAAATCCTTACGGATATACCCGGCGGACCGGAGTTTCAGTGAGAATTGATGCGCCATTTCACCCCATCTTTATGGATGCCCGCGATGTGTCAGCGCCTTTCACCGCAGGGGCCCTTCGGGGAGGTACCCACGCGCATACCTGGAGTGGAGATGGACAATGGGTTAGCTTTACTTATAATGACTATGTGCTACAACAACTTGACGATTTGCGGGTACCGGATCTAAGGACGGTGGGAGTGATGGCTCCGTTTGGTCCAGTGGAGGTGTCGGATGATGGTTCTGGGGAGAATAATTCCGGAGAGTTATTTTCGGTCGTGGTGGCCGAGGTAACTGAAAACCCTACGCCCGGCAGTGATGAGATTGATAAAGCTTTTGATGAAGGGTGGATTGGCCAAAGCGGATACCAAAAAAATGACGGCCATTGGCAGAAAAGAGCCATTGCCTTTCAGGGAAACGTGAAAGATGTCGATGGGCTTGCGAAGACGGAAGTATTTGTACTGGACCTGCCCGAGGATATTACCCAGGCGAACCCCAATTTTCCATTAGCGGGAACATTGGATTCTCGTCCAAATGTGCCCGCAGGCGTGCAGCAACGTAGAATTACCTTTACTGATCAGGGAGTGCAGGGGCCACGGCATTGGTTGCGTACTACACCTGATGGTTCTCTCATCGGTTTCTTATCCAAAGACCAAAATGGAGTGGTACAACTCTATGGTGTCTCGCCCAATGGAGGACAAATCAAACAACTAACTTTTAATCCTTTTTCCGTACAGGGGCCTTTCAATTTTAGTCCTGATGGTCGATATGTGGCATACCCAGCGGATAACAGCGTATTTCTTACCGATCTGGAGACTGGGGCTTCGAACAGGCTTAGCTCCCGTTTTTCCTCCGAAGAGGCGCCCGTGGGAGGCGTCGTCTGGTCGGGAGATGGGCAAATGCTGGCCTATAATCGGTATGTATCGAGTACTTCCGGGCGCTTTTTACAGATTTTTCTGTTGAAAGGCCCATTTTCCCTGAGTGGAAAAAGTAATACCCAATAAGCGATTTTTAGCGGGTTTTCAGATACTTCTTTTTATACTCCCGGGGAGTCATTTTGGTCACTTTTTTAAAATGACGGTAAAAGTTGGAGACATTGTTAAAACCATGCTCAAAACAAATGACTTCGGTGGCCAGGGTATCTTCCACCAGTGCCCGGCATACGTGGCTGATACGCACTTCGGTTAAAAAATCATAGTAGGTTTTCTTAGTCATCTGCTTAAAATAGCGGCAAAAGGAAGTCACGCTCAGGTTAGCAATGGAGGCAATTTCTTTCAGACTAATCTCTTTTTTATAATGGGTAAAGGTATAGGAATAGATTTCATCCAGCCGCTTGATCTCAGACTCATTAGAATGGTAAAAGGCATGGGCCGAGGCAATCGTTTCTACTTCTTCGGCTTCGGCCAATATTTTAAGCATGGTTAACAAGGTAATCAGTCGATCAAGGTTGGTGGCATTCACGGCTGAGTGCATCATATCAGCCAG
Organism: Cyclobacteriaceae bacterium; assembly: GCA_040222715.1. Taxonomy (GTDB): domain Bacteria; phylum Bacteroidota; class Bacteroidia; order Cytophagales; family Cyclobacteriaceae; genus Tunicatimonas. The sequence goes on from JAVKCN010000002.1 coordinate 4,395, forward strand.
TCGCTTTTTAGCATCTCCCTGAATGATCAGCCCTCGCTTGGCATTTTCAAACAGTTTGGGAATGAGATATGCCTCCGGTAAGCTCAGGATGTCGCGTCCTAAACAGTCCGGTAGAAAATGCAGTACAATAGCTTCTACTTCCAGTCCGGCATTTTCCTGGAAATATTCTTCATTGCAGCGCCAGGTATGGGGCAGGTTTTCTCCCAGCAGGAGCATCTCTCCGGCGGAAAAATTACTGATGGTGTCACCGATAAACCTTACTCCTTTGCCCCGGATGGTATAGTGCAGTTCAATCTCCGGGTGATAGTGCCAGAGAGTAGGAAAGCTTGGCTGTCGGTCATGCCGGATGCTGTAAGAGCTTTGGGGATGGACCGGTACTTTATGAAAATGAGGCTTCATCTGTTATTAACCATTTTGGCAGCAGTTGTGCGGTTTAAACTTTCTTGCTATTCATGCTAATATCATACAATAAATGGATAGGAATTGATATAAAAGGCACATGCATTATGAACAACTTTGAAATATCAATAAGCAGAGACTAAATAGCGAATTGAATCAATAAAAATAGTAAATAAATTTATTTTAAGTTTAGGTATATCATGGTATTGCCAAACGCACATTGGTAGTAGTAAAGAATGATTCGCTATTTTTTATAATATATTAACATTTTGGCTATGCTTTAGCGATCCGTTCTTTGCTCTTTATTTCTGAATTATGTGAGACATGATCGGTTACAATTTGTACAATGTGGTTGAGGAAGGGAAGTGATTATTACCTTTTCTGAGACAAATAAGTAAGCACTATGCCGAAAATAATTATCACGTCATTGCGACGAGGCACGAGGAAGCAATCTGCTGCTAATGAGCCGACGTGGCGCGGGGAGATAGCTTCGGCATTCTTCCTGGCTATGACGCTAAAAATATAAGCTGATTTTGTCACAGTGCTTCCCGACAGAAATAAGTATAATCAATACGTCATCGCGAACGAATGTGAGGCGATCTTACGCCATGGGAGACCGCTTCGCCGAGCCTCGCGGTGACGTCTGGAAAAGTTATACTTTAATTTGGTCGGATACTTACCTACTCATTAGTGATCGCTCATTTTCTGGAGGGAGTAAATTAAAAGGATTGTCAATTTATGAAGTGAAATCAGTCCAGGATTTATTTCATAAGTTGAAGTTGGTATCAGATAACGGGCGCTAGCGATGCCCATACAACTCCCGAAAATCGATGTTTAAGCACTTTTAGAATGTGAAAAACAACAACTGTATAACACCTTATTACTACAATGATTAGAAGAGTTTCTTATTCACGTGAAAAAGCCAATGGTCGGCCAGTCAAACCACTGGTTTGGAGAAATATGCTGCCTGGGCCTATCCCAGTAAATGTTAGAGAGGTAGTACAACTTATTTTGATTCTTTTTTCCGGCGTGGTGTTTAGACCGCAGTATGCTACCGCCAGGCCTTCAGACGAAAAGTTGCCGATGGTGGAGGTGAGCATCGCTGGTAATGTAACATCTGCGGATGATGGGGAAGGACTACCGGGTGTAAATATACTGATTAAAGGGACTGCCATTGGAACCGTAACCGATATAGACGGAAGTTTCAAAATTAATGCCCCTGATGATCAGGTTACGTTGGTCTTCTCTTCCATCGGTTTTATGACGCAGGAAGTAGCACTCAATGGCCGGACAGTACTCAATGTAGAAATGCAAACTGATATCACCTCCCTAAGCGAAGTGGTTGTAGTAGGGTATGGTACCCAGGTAAAGCGGAATGTTACGGGTTCTATCGCTTCTATTGATATGACAAATAGTAGTGAGGACGTGAGTATTGCCGAATCTATGACGGGAGTACCGGGGGTGCAGTTTACCGAAACGGGGCGGCCGGGGCAGGTTGGTAACCTACTGATACGGGGGCAAAACTCATTAAGCGGCAACAATAGCCCGCTCATTGTGCTGGATGGAATAATCTTCAACGGTAGCCTGGCCGATATTAACCCGCAGGATATCAAATCAATGGATGTGCTGAAGGATGCCAGCTCCACCGCTATTTACGGTTCTCGTGCAGCCAACGGGGTCATTCTGATTACTTCAAAAATGGGGGCCAGCCAGAAACCCGCCATCAGTGTCAATGCATTTCAGGGATTATCAAACTGGGCCTCGGAAGTAAAACTACTAAGTCCCGAAAGATATATACAACGAAGGCTAGACTGGCGCAGACAATCGGGACTGGAGGCGGACCCTGCCAATATTACCAATTACATTTCAAGTACCGAAGCGGAAAACTACACTAACGGAGTATCGCACGACCCCTGGGATGAAATTGCTCAGCAGGGTAAAACCAGTTCACTGCACCTGAGCGTTTCCGGGAATACGGAATTTACTAACTACTATCTTTCGGCATCCCTAAGTGATGAAAAAGGGTTAGTCTATAATGACAACCAGACCCGCAGCACGTTTCGGGCCAATATCAATACCAAAATAACTGACTGGCTGACTTTGGGTACTAATTCGACTTTCTCGAACAGAGACCTTTCGGGGGTAAGCGCCAGTGTAAGAAACGCCTACCGTATCAGCCCCCTGGGCACCTGGTATTATCCCGACGGGCACCCTACTCAGTTTCCGGTAGCCGACGAACAGGCCGGTAGCAACCCCATCCGAGATGCCATCCTGACGGATAATGAAGAGATATACAGTAACCTGTTCAGTAACTTTTATGCCGACATAGACATCCCTTTTGTCAGAGGGTTATCGTATCGGGTCAACTTCTCGCCAAGCCTACTGTGGAGCCATAATTACAATTTTGTACGCCAGGACGAGCACGTAAATTTTAATAATACCAGTGCCAGCAAACTGAATCAGACCGAGTATAAGTGGGTGCTGGAGAACATTTTAACCTACGAGCGTAGTATTGGCGAGAATCATGGTATAGACCTGACCCTGCTGTATAGCCGAAATCATTACGACTTGGAAACTACCACCGCGGAGGCGAATATTTTCAACGTAGATGTGCTAGGGTATAACAACCTAGGCTTAGGAAGTATTCCGGTCGTATCATCGTCAGCCGAAGAAATAGGCGGTTTATCGTACATGGCGCGCCTGAATTATCGGTTTAAGAACCGTTATCTGCTCACCTTGACGACCCGGCGCGATGGTAGTTCGGTGTTTGCGATAAAGAACAAATATGCCACTTTCCCTTCCGGTGCCCTGGCCTGGGTGGCTTCTGACGAGCCGTTTTTAGAAGGAGTAGACTTTCTCGATATGCTGAAGCTGAGACTATCATATGGTGCGGTAGGTAATCAGGCAATTGAACCCTATCAGTCGCTTTCCTTATCCGATACCGAACGTTATGTTTATGGCAATGGAGGTTCCAGCAGCCTCGGAGTGGTGACATCTACATTAGGGAATGAAGATTTAACCTGGGAGACTACCTATACTTCCAACCTGGGGGTTGATTTTGATCTTTTTGCTGGTAGAATCAGCGGAAGCCTGGAGCTTTACAACAGCAATACAAAAGACCTGCTGGTAAGACGCACCATTCCGGTGATGAATGGCTACACCAGCATCTTAACGAATATCGGGCAGGTAAATAATAAGGGGATGGAACTGATGCTTAACACGGTGAATATTCGTAAAGATAAATTTCAGTGGAGCAGCGCCTTAACGTTTACCCATAATAAAAACGAAATAGTCCACTTATTCCGCACCGATCTGGATGGGGACGGTCGGGAAGATGATAATATTGCGAATAGCTGGTTCATTGGCCAACCGATCAACTCCTATTACGACTATGTTTTTGACGGCATTTATCAGGAAGGGGATGATGACATACCGGCTGGTTCTGAACCAGGCTTTGTCCGGGTGAAGGATTCGAATGGGGATGGTGAAATAAGTGCAGATGATAGGAGGGTGGTAACTTCCGGGGGAAACCCCAGGTACCAGTTTAGCCTGAGAAACAACTTTAGCTACGGAAATTTTACGCTAACCGTATTCATAAATTCCATGCTGGGCTGGGAAGAACCATTCAACCTCATCAATCCCCTGGTGCCCGGCCGAAGCCTGAATCAACTGGATGCCGGTTGGTGGACCAGCGAGAACCAATCCAATACCCGGCCTTCCTTAACTTATTCTAATCCGTTAGGCACTAACTGGTACGTAAGTCGGGATTTTGTGCGGATTCAGGATATTTCTCTGGGTTACGATTTTGATCAGGCCATCCTGGAAAAAATTAAGCTTTCCAAGCTTCGGTTATATCTGACAGTGAAGAATGTCGCTCTATTTACCGACTGGCTAGGAACGGATCCGGAAAGCGGTGGCTCTTATCTCAGCGAGCAGGGAAGTGAAGATTTGTATCCTATGCCCCGCACTTTTCTATTGGGAGCCAATATCTCCTTCTAGTTCAAGATCATTAAACAACCTTTACCTATGTCACCTTTAAAGAACTATTTCTACTATACAACAACCGCTTTTTTGTTATCGGGTTTCTTCGGCCTGAGTTCATGCAGTGATGAAATTCTTGACGAAGAGCCTTTATCTTCTTTAAGTGCGGATAATGCGCTGACCTCCACAACAGGCTTTGAAACGTATCTTAACGGGCTTGCCTGGGCCGCGCGCGAAGAGTATACACAGGATGATAACACCTTTTTCATCACCAATTTTCCGGGTACCGATGTAGGGGAAGATGCCGGAGCCGAATACTTTACCTACCGAAACTGGATTTCGTATCTGACCCCCGTCACGCCAGAGGTGAGAACAAACTGGAACTGGGCCTATTCTACCATGCTTCCTCAGGCCAATACCATTATTGTGTATGCTAACAAACCCCAATCGGAAGACATCTGGGAAAGTGAAGCCGCGAAAAATGCAGTAATTGCGCAAGCGAAGTTTTACCGGGCGTATACCTATAATTTTCTGGCGAATCTTTACGGTAGCGTTCCTATTGTTGATACTATTTTAAATGCCCCTCGCTTTGATTACACCCGGGCACCCCGGCAGGAGGTATACGAGTTTGCTAAAAACGATCTGGAGTTTGCTTCTCAATGGCTACCGGAAACGACTGATCTCCCCGGACGTATCGTGAAAGCCGCTGCCGATCATTTATTAACCGAAGTGTACATCAGCTTAGGCGAATACGATAAGGCTGTTGAAAGTGCCTCGCAGGTCATTAATTCCGGTAATTATCAATTAATGACTTCCCGTTTTGGTAGCGATCAGGATCAACCCGGCGACGTTTATTCCGACTTATTTCTTGGCGGTAATCAAAACCGAAGCTCGGGTAATCTGGAGGCCATATATGTATGGCAGTTTGAGGAGTTTACCGAGGGCGGGGGTGGTACGCGGGGCGGCAATGGTTCAATACGTAATTTAGGCCCTTTTCTAACCCATATAACCGATCCGGATGGAGTGCCGCTGCTGCCTACCGATACGCTGGGGCGGGGAGTAGGACGTGCTCGCGGAACCCTTTACTCGCTGTACGATATCTGGAACGATGATAATGATATTCGGAATTCAGTATACAATTTCCGACGGACCTTCTATTATAACAACCCTAGTTCTAATTATTTTGGTCAGGAGGTAGAACCTCGAACCAGTGCTGAAGATACGCTAAGAAGTATGTATCCGTATCCTCGTAAGATTGAAGGAGAACCCTGGGAGAACAATAATACATCCGGTAGAATTACCGATGATGTTTATGTCTACCGACTGGCTGAAACCTATTTACTACGAGCCGAAGCGTACTTTAGAAAAGGTGATTTGACCAATGCTGCTGCGGACATTAATGTAGTGCGCTCCCGAGCTCAGGCCGCGCCCGTAGCTGCGGGCGAGGTAGACCTGGATTATATCCTGGACGAACGAGCCCGAGAGCTATTATTCGAGGAACCCCGTCGTCGCACCCTGATACGCATGGGAAATTTAGTAGAACGCGTACGTGAATATGGTTTGCTGGAAAGCTCGCGGAATACGATACAGGACTACCATACGTTATGGCCCATTCCTCAAGAAGTAATAGATGCAAACCTTGGGGCCGATTTAGAACAGAATCCCGGTTATTGACGGTAACAGTTATTAACCATTTTGCTGCATCGGCACGAATTAATCTTACTTATCATTCATGCTAATATCGTACAATAAATAGATAGGAATTGATATAAAGGGCTTTTTCGTTTTTAGCAATTTTGGAAAGCCAGTATCAGTATGTTTTATGGTAAATTAGCTGAATATAATAGCTGGTAGATTCTCAATTACAATAATCATTTATTACGATGATACTATATTTTCTGATCCTAAGTACATGACAGTGTTTGTTTTTATAATATATTGGCAATGGGTCACCTATCTGTGAGCATGATTGTATACTTCCTCTTTTGGCATTAGCATTGTAAAATAAAGAACAATAAACCCTGATAAGATATACCCACATTACACATCAATGAAGTACCTGACAACCAACAACCTGATTCTACTCTTTTTGCTTTTATCCTGGTCCTGTAGTACCAAAGAGAATAAAACAGCGACGGAGGAATCTGCGCAAAGTGCCTCCGAGGCCAACCAACCCAATGATATTACCGGTCGGTATCATCTTCCCCCCCTGGCAACACCCGGTGAAGGCGCATATCTCATAGGGGAATTATTGTATCCGCTGGATGATAAACCTACTCCCCAATGCCATGCTTCAACCATTGTGGAAACTCCTTCGGGCATGGTAGCGGCCTTCTTTGCCGGCACGCACGAGCGCAATCCCGACGTGGGTATTCGGGTATCTCGCTTGGTTGAGGGGGAGTGGACCCGGCCGGAAGAGGTGGCCAATGGGGTGCAAAATGAAGCGCTGAGGTACCCATGCTGGAATCCGGTGTTGTTTCTTCCCCAGGAAGGGCCACTGATGCTTTTTTACAAAGTAGGACCCAGCCCCCGGGAGTGGTGGGGCATGCTGATGACCTCAACCGATGATGGAAAAACCTGGTCGGAGCCCCAAAAAATGGGTGAGAATGCCAGCATCGGTCACCTGTTGGGGCCAGTGAAGAACAAGCCAATCCAACTGGCCGATGGAACGATTATTTGTCCATCCAGTACGGAGATAGAGGAGGGAGAGGATACCGACTGGATGGCGCATTTTGAAATCACCCGTGATCTGGGAAAAACCTGGGAGGTGGTAGGGCCCATCAATGACGGCATGACTTATGATGCCATCCAACCCAGTATTCTGACATACTCCGACGGTCGGATGCAGGTATTGTGCAGAACGCGGCAGCAGGTAATTTCCCAGAGCTGGTCGGATGATCAGGGGGAACATTGGAGCAAAATGACCGCGACAGACCTGCCCAACCCTAATTCCGGTACCGATGCGGTCACCTTGAAAGACGGTCGGCAACTGTTGGTGTATAACCACACCACCCGGGAGGGAGAGCAGCCCAACGGCAGAAATATGTTGAATCTTGCCTTGTCCGATGATGGTGAGCAGTGGACTCCGGTGATGACCCTGGAAAATAAGCCGGCTGAAGCGGGTTACTCTTATCCGGCGATCATTCAGGCGGCCGACGGACTGGTGCATATTACCTATACCTATCTAAGACAATCGGTAAAATACGTGGTGATTGATCCTGATAAACTCTGATTGGATACATAAAGCGTTTACGATCGGAATTCAGAAGGCTGAAGAACGCTCGGATGTATCCCTTGAAGTATACCCCGTCCAGCATGCCGTGAATCCCAATGGAAAATGATATATTAAGCAATTCCTGCGGATGAAATGATGACATAGCCTAAACTGCCAGCTCCTTGAAAACCAATATTATCCCCATTGCCCTACTACTGACCTTGTTCATATCCCTCATCAGTGAGAAAGGATATGCCCAGCAACCTGATTTTTCTCAAGTACCCGGAGTCGTAGTGGCTTATAGTCCGGCTTCTTCGGGAAAGTACATTGGCTCACCCAGTATCTGCATCTTACCCAACGGAGATTATGTCGCCTCCCACGACTTTTTCGGCCCGGAATCCAACGAGCACGTGAAGGCAACTTCTCGAGTGTATACTTCAGCCGACCAGGGGAAAAGCTGGCGGCAGATTTCAGAGGTCGACGGGCAATTCTGGTCCAAATTATTTGCCCATCAGGAAGCGCTATACTTTTTAGGTACAGACAAGCACCACGGCAATATGATCATTCGTCGGTCGACCGATGGTGGGAAAACGTGGACCGAACCCACGGATGAGCAAAACGGACTGATCCGGGCGGGGGAATACCATTGTGCGCCCATGCCGGTAATTCCATATAAAAACCGACTATGGCGGGCGATGGAGTATGCCAAAGCCAATACGACGAAATGGGGAAAGCGCTACAGTGCCTTTATGATGTCCATCCCCATAGAGGCCGATCTGCTGAAAGCGGACAACTGGACCGCAAGCAACAAATTGCCCTACGATTCCACCTATCTGGATGGTGATTTTGGCGGATGGATTGAAGGAAACGCCGTGATTACCCCGGAAGGAGGCATTATTGATTTGCTTCGAGCCGATAATACCAAGGAAAACGCAGAAGATAAAGCAGCCATCGTGCATATCAGCGAAGATGGCAAAGAAGCTACCTTTGATCCTGAAAGCGGGTTTGTTGATTTTCCGGGTGGGTCCAAAAAATTCACGGTTCGTTACGATTCTGCCTCCCAACGCTACTGGACCATTTCAAATTATATTCCTGAAGAATTTAAAGTGGAAGCCCGGCCGGCCAGCATCCGGAATACCCAGGCGCTTTGCAGTTCAAGTGACCTCACCCACTGGACAGTACATACGATTCTGCTGCAACATCCGGATGAGGAAGACCACGGATTCAATTACGTAGACTGGCAATTTGAAGGGAAAAATCTGGTCTTCCTCTCACGAACAGCTTATGATGATGGAGTAGGAGGGGCTGCTAATTTCCACGATGCTAACTTTCTGACCTTTCATCGGGTCAAAAACTTCCGGAAATTAAGCAGGAAAACGCTTGAAAAGTTCTAAGCACCCTATTTTGCTATCCATTCATCCCAACTTAACCTTTTCACATTGACACTTTCTCTCACCGATCTTATTGTCTTCCTGGTCTATATTGCTAGTATTGTGGTGTTTGGCGCTTCGTTCTACTTCCGTAACCGCTCGGCCACTTCGTTTACTTCCGGCGGTGGCGCTATTCCATCCTGGGTGGTAGGGATGTCGATTTTTGCCACTTTTGTCAGCAGCATTAGCTTTCTGGCCCTGCCCGGCAATGCCTACCAGACTAACTGGAATGGTTTTGTGTTCAGCCTTTCCATTCCCATCGCTGTTTTTTTTGCAGTAAAATATTTTGTGCCATTGTACCGGAGAAATAACAGTATTTCCGCGTATTCTTTTCTGGAAAAGCGTTTTGGCCCCTGGGCGCGTATCTATGCTTCCGCCTGTTATCTGCTGACGCAACTGGCCCGGATAGGATCTATTTTGTTTTTGCTGGCCCTACCCATGAATGCGTTGTTTGGTTGGGACATCCGGTTGATCATTATCATTACCGGAGTGGTTGTGATGTTTTATTCCATGATGGGCGGTATTCAGGCGGTGGTCTGGACTGACGCTATTCAGGGGCTGGTATTGATCAGTGGGGCATTGGCCTGCACGCTGGTTTTGCTGTTTTCCATGCCGGAGGGGCCAGCTCAAACATTTGCCATTGCCCAGGAGTACAACAAGTTTAGCCTGGGAAGCTTCTCCCTGGATTTTTCCAAGTCTACATTATGGGTGATCCTCATCTATGGCCTGTTCATCAATCTGCAAAATTATGGCATCGATCAGAATTATGTGCAGCGTTATATGGCTACTAAGACCGAAAAGGAAGCAAAATTCTCAACCTGGATGGGTGGTTTGTTGTATGTACCCGTCTCCCTGTTATTTTTCTTCATCGGTACCGCGCTTTTTGCCTACTACAAAGCTTATCCCACATTATTGCCGGAGGAACTGCTGGCCGTGGATATGGCCGATCGGGTATTTCCTTACTTCATTGTGAATGGATTGCCGGTTGGGATCACCGGGTTGCTGATCGCTGCGATTTTTGCGGCGGGCATGAGCACCATTTCTACCAGTCTGAACAGCATGGCGACCATCGTACTGACTGATTATTATCAGAAGTACGCTCGAAATCCGACAGAAAAAGCATCTATGCGCGTACTCTACATTTCTTCCCTGGTAATCGGAGGACTGGGTATCTGTGCGGCCCTCGCCATGACCCAGGTGAAAAGTGCGTTGGATGCCTGGTGGGCATTATCATCTATTTTTAGCGGAGGTATGCTGGGCTTATTCCTGTTAGGGTATATATCCCGAAAAGCACGGAATACAGATGCTATTATGGGAGCGATTGTCGGAGTATTGGTGATTTTTTGGGTAAGCCTTTCACCGGACTATTTTACGGAGGGAGCCTGGGTACATTTTAAGAGTCCATTGCACACCAACCTCGCCATTGTGGTTGGTACAGTGGCCATATTCATCGTCGGGTTTTTTATGGGTAAATTTTTTGGTGATACCCAACCCCGGAGAAAGTAGTTTTCCCGCCGACTCCAGATCCCTGATCTGCCCCAGTCATACATCTGCGTCCTTATCGTAAGCGTTGGCCGCCGCTTTACTGGTTAAGAAGACGTATCCATAAGTGGTCAGCACACCACCCATCATGGTGTACTTAATCCTTTAGTACTTGGTAATAATAGCGAGTGGGAACTTCCAGGCTGCAAAACGGCCAATAAAATTCTGCTGTAAAAATGATATTCTCAACAGTTTAAATTCTTGTAAGAAAAAAAATATTTTAATATAGCGCTTGCTATTGTGCAGATTATTTAAATATTTTGATAAATGTTAAAACTACACTTAAAGTTTACCAACCTAAACCTTTTTTGATGGCCAAACTTCTACTGCTTCACAATTGTGCTTTGTTTAACCTGCTCACTTCCCATGGGAGTAAACGAAAGCATTGATCACCTTTCTTTGTATCAAATAGTGCGTTTATGGCGCTCTTACAGTCGTATCCAGATTGCTAAAGACATTTTATATCCTTTGTGATACTGGTAAGAAAGAAAGAAATACCTATGGTCCCACCAGTGTATGGTCAGCTGGAAAAGTGTTTTGCTGATCTGAATGCAAAGCTGAGAAAGAGGTGAATCCTGTTTTAACCCCTTGTGTGTAAAATTTCAATATCGATAAATATATCCCACACTTATTTTGTTTGGGTATTTTTCAACGCTTATTTTAGTTATAGATTACAAATATTTTAAGTGTCACCTTCCTGATGTATCATAATTCTTCACTCTTACCCACAGATTATGCGAATTTTTACAGATGTTAAATTTATTTTCCCTACCATTTTTGCCGTATTCTTGGGGAGTACCCTGTTTGCCCAGAGTAGGACGATTACGGGCACGGTAACATCCGCTGGCGAAGATTTTCCATTGCCCGGGGTGAATGTGATTGTTCAGGGGTCATCTTCAGGAACCATCACCGATGTGGAAGGGAAATACAGCATTTCTGCAAACGAGACGGACGTGCTGGTCTTCTCCTTTGTCGGATATACTGCGGAAGAAGTGACAGTTTCTACCATATCCAACAACACATTTGACATTGCGCTCATGGAGGATGTAACATCGCTATCTGAAGTGGTGGTAGTAGGGTATGGCACCCAGGAAAAGAAGGAAATAACCTCGGCCGTGACGAGTGTGTCGCCCCAGGAATTCAACAAAGGGAATATCAGCGATGTGGCCCAGCTCCTTCAGGGAAAAGTAGCGGGGCTATCTATTTCCCGCCCCGGCGGTGATCCTAACAATGGGTTTGCCATCCGGTTGAGAGGGCTTTCCACCTTGGGCGCGAATACCCAACCTCTGGTGGTTATAGATGGGCAAATTGGGGCAGACTTAGGGACGGTTGACCCCAATGATATTGCCAGTATTGATGTACTGAAAGATGGCTCTGCGGCGGCTATCTACGGTACCCGGGGCTCAGCCGGAGTACTGATTGTGACCACCAAATCGGGGTCATACAGCGGTGATCCTAAGGTGAATTATAATGCACTGGTTGAAATAGAACAACCTTCCCGCTTTACCCCCCATATGTCAGCCAGTGAATTCCGGGCATTAGACAATAGTGTGGATTACGGAGCAGATACCGACTGGTACGATGAAATCAGCCGTACAGCCGTTTCGCATACCCATAACCTTTCTTTATCCGGCGGCAGTGAAGCCGGCACGTCTTACAGTGCGTCGCTCAATTATCGTAATGCCCAGGGCGTCGCGATCAACACGGGATTTGACCAGCTGAACGGGCGATTAACCCTCGCTCAGACTGCACTGGATGATCGTCTGGTTTTTAATCTGAATTTAAGCACTACCCGACGAGAATCAGCGCTGGGCTACGGAGAGGCCTTTAAATACGCCGCCATTTACAACCCCACTTCGCCGGTGTTCAGTGATGATCCGATCTATGACATCACCGGAAGCGGTTATTTTGAAGTAAACGCCGTGGATTATGCCAATCCGGTGGCGGTGTTGAACCAGAACAGCCACGATCAGGAAACCAAAAAACTGAATGTGGTAATCTCTGGGGAATATGAAATCTTTGAGGGTTTACGGTTTCTTGCCCGCTATACCCAGCAAACTACCAGTATCTACCAGAGTGCTTATCTTCCCCGCACCTCTTTTCACTCCCGGAATTTCCTGGGCGTGAGCGGCTCCGCCCGAGGCGGATATGCCTGGAAGCGGGATTTTGAGGGATTTAACCAACTATACGAGAATATACTGACCTATAATACGGCCATTGACGTCTTAAATATTTCGGCACTGGCCGGGTATTCTTACCAGGATTTTGAGGATAAGCAGTTCACGGCTGAAGGAGGGAATTTTGTTACGAACCTCTCCAGTGAGGATTTTTCTACCGCGCTCGATTTTTCCAACGGAAGAGGCACTGTAGATAGTTACCGGAATGGCAGTAAACTGGTGGCCTTTTTTGGTCGGGTAAATCTGAACTTTGATGACTTTGCCTTTTTATCAGCCAGTTTGCGTAGAGAAGGGTCTACCCAATTCGGGGCCAACAACAAATGGGGGATGTTTCCGGCAGTAAGTGTGGGTATGGATATGGCCCGGGTATGGAATATCCCACAGGCCAATAACCTGAAGTTGCGGGCTAGTTACGGAGTCACCGGGTCTCTTCCTCCTGATCCTTATTTATCGCTGCGGACCCTGGCTCCGGGAGGTGCGCAGTTCTATGCTGGAAATGATACCTACCTGCAAAGTTACGAGCCCAACAAAAACCCTAACCCGGATTTAAAATGGGAAACGAAAGCGGAGTTTGATATCGGGCTTGATTTCTCGCTTCTGGATAATGATCGCCTGACTGGTACTTTTGACTATTATAACCGCACAACGTCGGACCTTATCTTTAATGTAACGGTTCCCGTACCACCCAACCTGGTGCCTAATACCTGGAAAAATATTGGAAAGCTTAAAAGCAGTGGAGTTGAACTGGCCCTGGGATATGATGTAATTCGGCAAACGAACTTTTCCTGGAATACCGGCATCAACTTCTCTACCTATAATGTCCGATTGGCCGAACTGGACCCATCTTTACAGGGAAGCTATGTAGGGGCTACAAACCTGGGTACTCCGGGGCAGGAGCAAACGCAAATCACCCGGGCCGTGGAAGGGGAAGATATTGGCATCCTGTGGGGATGGCGCTACGCGGGTATTGATGAAGGAGGATCTTATTACTTTGATAATATTGATGGGGATAGCCTCAACGTAAATGACCTGGATGATCAAACCATCATCGGAAATGGTTTACCAGACTTTGAAATGGGATGGTCAAACACCTTTACATACGGTAATTTTGATCTGAACTTTTTAATAAGAGGGTCCTTTGGCCATGATTTAATCAACACCTACCGGGCCTTTTATGAGAACCCGAACGTGGCCAGCACTTATAATGTCGTCAAAAGTAAATATTACAATCCCAACATCACCGACGGACAGGTCTTTAGTAGCCTGTTTGTAGAGGATGCTTCCTTTGTCAAGCTGGATAACCTGACCCTGGGGTATACTTTTAAGCTTTCGGAGGATAGCTGGTTCAGCAGCCTCCGGGCATTTGTGACGGGGCGCAATCTGTTTGTCATCACGGATTACACCGGGGTTGATCCGGAAGTACGCTACTCAGATGGTCGGGATGCTGATTTTGATGGCACCAGCAGTGATGTGAACGTACTTGCTCCGGGCGTGGATCGCAGAGACACCTGGGTACTGACCCGCTCTTATGCCTTTGGCATTAATGTTCAGTTTTAATTTTATTTCTCTAAGGAACCAACTTATGAAAAATACCTATATACTAAGTCTTCTGATGGCAGGACTTCTTACGGCCGTATCCTGTACAGATCTCGATGAGGATGAATTGCTATACGATACCGTAACCGCCGATAAATTTTACCAAACCGATACCGAACTGCTATCCGCCGTAGGAGCGGCGTATTCTAACCTGTTTGGCACCTTTGGTAATGCCGATAATATCATGCCCCTGTACGAAGTAACCACCGACGAGATGGTTGTTCCGACCCGGGGGGCTGACTGGGGAGATGGCGGACACTGGGTGCGGCTGCAAACCCACACCTATAATGCGCAGGACCCTCGTCCCTTAAATACCTGGAACGAACTGTATGCCGGAGTGAATGCCTGTAATCGCCTGCTGACCACCCTGGAACCTCTGGGAACGGAACAAGCAGCCGCCTACATATCCGAGTTAAAAGCATTGCGGGCCATTTATTACTATTGGCTGCTCGATTTGTTCGGCAATGTTCCGCTGAGTCTGAATTTTAGCGATACGGAGCCGCCGGCCAATAGCAGCAGGTTGGAAGTATACAACCTGGTAGAGCAGGAACTGCTGGATAATGCCCCGGATCTGGCCAAAACCGGACCGGCTGATGAATCTACTTACGGGCGGGTGAATTATTATACTGCCTACGCTGCCCTGGCTAAATTATACCTCAATGCCGAGGTCTATACGGGCACTCCCCAATGGGACAAAGCCATTGCGGCCTGTGATGAGATTATTAATTCCGGGATGTATTCCCTGATGCCTGATTACCGGGATAATTTTACCAAAGAGAATAAAGGGTCTACCGAGTTCATCTGGACAATCCCTTACGATGAGATCAATGCCACCGGACATACGCTCCCGCATATTACCCTGCACATGGCCAGCCAGAATACCTACCAGATGAGTGCCCAGCCCTGGAATGGTTTTGCCACCATCCAGGAATTCTACGAATCCTACATTGATCCCGCCCAAAACCCCGGACCTCAGGGAGAGGTAGTAGGTACGGACGAAACCGGGTCAACAGTAACGGGGACTCTGGACGAAAGACTTTCTAACTTTATCGTAGGCCCGCAATTTCAGGCCGATGGCACTACTCCCTTACTGGATGGTGGGGCTGATCCCAGTGACCCGGATGGACCACAGCTCAATTTTACCCCCTACATCAACCAGTTGCAACCCAATGCCTGGCGGCAGGCTGGGGCCAGAATTGGTAAATGGGAGATCTACCGGGGAAACAATGGTCAGTTGAGCAACGACTACGCTATTTTCCGCTTTGCCGACATTCTGCTGATGAAAGCGGAAGCGGTCGCGCGGAAGAATAATAACTGGAATGATCCCATTACCCTGGCACTGACCAATCAGATTCGGGAAGAGCATGGAGGGGTTGATCCTTTTACCAGCCTGGATGCAGACAAGTTTCTGGCCGAACGGGGGCGGGAAATGTTCGCCGAAGCCCAACGACGAGCCGACCTGATCCGCTTTGGAAAGTACAATGATGCCTGGAGGTTTCACCCTCAGGATCCCGCCGATAATCTGGGCCCCAATGGCATCAATCACCTGAATATATTTCCAATCCCGGAAGCGCAGATTAATGCGAACCGTAATCTACAGCAGAATCCCGGCTATTAGTAGCTAAAGGAATCCTATCCGGAAGCAAATGACGCAAGTTGTTTGCTTCTGTGTTTATGGAAAGATGATACGATAGCCTTGTGTTTTCACACCTCTGCCCTGTATTTAGTGCCGTTGCTATCTTTACGCATTATTTAGCCTTCAGGATAAACTCCCGATGAAACTTCATCGTTGGTTGGTATTACGAGATTGGAACGACCTTTCTCAAAAGCTTCGGGAAGCACTCTGTAAAGAAGTCATGAACATGGGTTTGAGAAACAGCAATGCTTTAAATTCAGTCAACCGGAATCTATTTATCCGAGCCTTTGAGATCATTGGGTGGGTCGGTGTACTAAGTTTACTCGCTTCCTGCCAGAAAAAAGAAGCTTCTCAGACATTATATGAACTTCTTCCGACTGCGCATACCCAAATAGATTTCGTCAACGAATTAACTCCCACCGAAGCCTTCAATGCCTATACCTACCGTAACTTTTACAATGGCGGTGGAGTCGGTATCGGAGACGTGAACAATGATGGGCTTGCCGACCTGTATTTCTGTGGCAACCAGGTTGCTAACAAATTATACCTGAATTTAGGAAATGAAGCGGGCCGCTCGTTTCAGTTTGAGGACATTACTGAACAGGCAGGGGTGGCTTCCCAGGGCGTCTGGTCTACCGGGGTCAGTATGGTGGATGTGAACGGGGACGGTTGGCTGGATATTTACGTATGCAAATCCGGGGATATGCAGGGTGAGAACCGGCACAATGAACTTTTCATCAACAATGGAGCGACTTCAGATGGTGCAGTCACATTTACCGAACAGGCCGAAGCCTACGGCATTGCTGATAAAGGACTGTCTACCCACGCCGCCTTTTTTGATTACGATCGGGATGGCGATCTGGATTGCTACCTGCTGAACAACTCTTTCCGCTCAGTAGGTAATTACGACCTTATCCCGGGGCAGCGGGAAATCCGGGACTCCCTGGGGGGTAATAAATTGTACCGGAATGATCAGGATATTTTCACGGATGTCAGCGAGGAAGCGGGCATCTACGGCAGTGAGATTGGGTTTGGGTTAGGCGTGACCGTGGGCGATGTAAACCGGGATGGCTGGCCGGACATTTATGTGTCTAATGATTTTTTTGAGAAAGACTACCTCTACATCAACCAGCAGGATGGAACATTTGCCGAATCGCTGGAGAAGCATGTGCGGGAAATCAGCCTGAGTTCGATGGGGGCGGATATGGCGGATATCAGCAACGATGGGTATCCGGAGATTTTTGTCACCGATATGCTGCCCGAGGGCGACGCCCGCATCAAAACCACTGTGAACTTTGAAAACTGGGACAAGTACCAACTTAACCAGGACAAAGGCTACTACCGGCAGTTTACCCGCAATGTGCTGCAACTCAACCTCGGAAGTGTACCTGACTCAACGGCCCCGCAAGAGGGTATTTATTTTAGCGAAATCGGGCGGCTGGCCGGAGTATACGCCACGGACTGGAGCTGGGGAGCCCTGATCATGGACATGGATAAGGATGGGTATAAAGATATTCTGGTCGCCAATGGCATCTATAAAGACCTGATGAACCAGGATTATATCAACTTCATGGCGAATCCGGCTGAAGTGCGGAAAATCATTCAAAAGGAAGATGAGGCTGTGCTGAAATTAATTGACATGATGCCTTCCCAACGCATTCCCAACTATGCCTTTAAAAACGAACATAACCTCACCTTTACCAATATGGCCGATGCGTGGGGACTTGCCGAACCCAGTCATTCCAACGGCTCAGCCTACGGTGATCTGGACAACGATGGTGACCTGGACCTGGTGATCAATAATGTGAACATGCCCCCTTTTGTGTATGAGAACCATGCCGATCGGCTCACCAAAAATCATTACCTGTCCATCCAACTGAAGGGGAAGGATAAAAACACGTATGCCATCGGAGCCCAGGTTACGGCGAGGCATCAGGGACAGCAGTTTTACCAGGAACAGATTCCCAGCCGGGGCTTTGAGTCATCGGTGGGGTACGGAGCGCATTTTGGGTTAGGGGAAATAGATAAAGTAGATACCGTGGAAATACGCTGGCCTAATGGTGAAATGTCCATGCTGACAAACGTGAAAGCCGATACCACCCTGACCGTGGATCAACGGAATACCGCTACCAGCGATCATAGGTCTTCAGCCATTGCCAAATCAGCCAGCATTTTTACCAAAAAGACCAGTTCGGCTCCTATCCAATATACCCATCACGAAAACGATTTTAACGATTTTGACCGGGATCGACTGATTTATCATATGCTCTCCAACGAAGGCCCTAAAGCCTGCCAGGGCGATGTGAATGCCGATGGTTTGGCGGATGTATTCATTGCCGGAGCGAAAGGGTTTCCGGGGCAGTTATTTTTTCAAACTCCGCAGGGAAGTTTTATAGCCTCGGGCCAATCGGCTTTTGAGCAGGACAAGGAATCCGAAGACGCGGATTGTATTTTCTTTGACGCAGATGCCGACGGAGATGCGGACCTTTATGTGGCCAGCGGAGGAAACGAGTTTCCGACCTCCTCCACCGCACTTATCGACCGACTCTATCTGAACGATGGAAAGGGTCACTTCAGCCGATCCAACCAGCTACTTCCTACCAGTAAATTTGAAAGCACTTCCTGTGTGAAAGCCGCTGATTACGATCAGGATGGTGATCTGGATCTTTTCGTGGGCATTCGGTTGCAACCCTTCAAATACGGAGTGCCGGTCAACGGGTATATTCTGGAAAACGATGGGCAGGGTATTTTCAGTAACGTGACTGAGAAAATAGCACCCGGCTTACTGGAACTGGGCTTGATCAAAGATGTACAATGGTCGGACGTGGACCAGGATGGGGATGAGGATCTGGTCATTGTGGGAGAGTGGATGGGCATCAAGGTATTTAAAAACGAAGCCACGGCGGAAGGAAGGAGTTTTCGGGATGTCTCGGCTGAATCTGTTCCTGCGGCTTCTAATGGCTTTTGGAATTGCCTGGAACCCGCTGATCTGGACCATGACGGGGATATAGATTTTGTGGTTGGGAATCATGGGGTCAATACCAAACTGAAGGCTTCCGCCCAAAAGCCCGTTTCCATGTACGTCAACGATTTTGACAAAAACGGCCACCTGGAACAAATTGTCTGTGTGTATCAGGAAGATGCCGCCTATCCACTGGTATTACGTACCGACCTGATTGCGCAAATACCAGCACTTAAGAAGAAATACCTCAGGTTTGCCAACTATCAGGAACAGACGATTCAGGATATCTTCAGTGAGGAACAGGTGAACGAGGCTATTCATTATGAGGTGCAGGAAACAAGGACTTCCGTATTACGCAATGAGGGGGATGGAACCTTTAGCCTGCATCCGCTCCCGATGGAGGCACAGTACGCTCCGGTGTTCGGAATTCTGATTGAGGATTTTGATCAGGATGGAAATCAGGATATTTTGGTGGGAGGTAATTTTTACCGGGCAAAACCAGAGGTGGGAATATACGATGGCAGCTACGGGGCGTTACTGAAAGGGGATGGGACGGGAGCATTTTCGTATGCATCCCCGGCAACATCCGGTTTCTTTGTTACGGGCGAAATCAGAGAATTGGTGGCCATGCCAACCCCGAAGGAACGGCTGGTCCTGGTATTAAAAAATAATGATGATCTTGAGATTTTCAGTTATTAAACTTGGTGGGATAAAGATACAAAGACCCATGGTGCTGTTGATCGCTTTCAGCAGCTTGCTGGCGCTTTCGACCGGATGCACCGAATCAGAATACCAAAAGGTGGTAGATGAAGAACTGGCCAAAGGCATCAGGCAGGACAGCCTTTTTTTAGGGCTGGCTCTGGGGATGTCTAAAAAGGAATTTTTCGCACATTGCTGGCAGTTGAACAAACAGGGAGTGGTGACCGATGGAAAAGGCAATACGGCGGTGCAGTATACCTTGGATCACTTCAAAAATCCGACATTCATGAATTTCTATCCAGCTTTCTATGAAGACAATATTTACGAAATGCCCGTAGAGTTTCAGTATCAGGGGTGGGCCCCCTGGAATGACCATCTTTCTTCCGAACACCTTCAGGAGGAGGTTGTGAAGCTGTTGAAGGAGTGGTACGGCGGTGATTTTATGGAGTTGACCCATCCCGATGGTTATCCCTTTTTGGTAAAAGTAGATGGCAACCGACGCATTGTTGTGCATCAGTACAACGACCATATCGTCAAGGCGGTCTTCACTGATCTGCTGGTAGAAAAACGCTTACATCAGGACAACCCGAGTACTGCACAATGATACATGACGGCAAACCCGGTATGAGAGTCTATCCCTACTTCATTTGTTTTTTGCTCCTGTCAGCAGGATGTGCGTCTGATCAGTCAGAATCCGAAGTCAATAGTCTGTTTACACTGCTTTCTTCCGATAAAACCCACGTAAACTTCCGCAATGACCTGACCTACGATGAAAAATTCAACATCTATACCTATCGTAATTTTTACAATGGGGGAGGCGTTGCATTGGGCGATGTGGATAACGATGGTTTGCTGGATATTTATTTTACCGGCAACATGCAGAAGAACCGCCTCTACCGGAATCTGGGCAAGGATGGTTGTAATGCTTTTTCGTTTAAGGATATCACCGAGACTGCCGGAGTAGGGGGCAACCGGGCCTGGTCTACCGGAGTGAGCATGGCCGATGTGAACGGAGATGGGTTGCTGGACATCTACGTCTGTAATTCGGGCGATGTGGAAGGGGATAACAAACAAAACGAACTATATATCAATAACGGAGCGACTCCGGGCGAAACAGTTACGTTCACCGAAAGTGCCGAAGCCTACGGTCTGGCGGACCGGGGATACTCTACCCACGCGGCCTTTTTTGATTATGACCACGACGGCGACCTGGATCTGTATTTGCTCAACAATTCTTATCAGGCGATCGGCAGCTTTAATCTGCGTAAGAATGAGCGTCCCAGGCGCGATCCGGTGGGCGGCGATAAACTGTTTCGAAATGATGACGGCCATTTTGTGGATGTCAGCGAAGCGGCAGGTATTTACGGGAGCGTCATTGGTTTTGGGCTGGGCATTACCGTAGGAGATGTGAATGGAGATGGCTGGCAGGATATTTTTGTCTCCAACGATTTTTTTGAGCGAGACTATCTGTACATCAACCAGCAGAACGGCTCTTTTAAAGAATGTCTGGAAGCCCGAATGCGCAGCATCAGCGGGGCCTCTATGGGAGCCGATATGGCCGACCTGAACAACGATGGCTATCCTGAGATCTTCGTGACCGAAATGCTGCCCGAAAAAGAAAGCCGACTCAAGACCAAAACAACCTTTGAGAGCTGGGATCGATACCAGTACAATCTGAGTAACGGCTACTATCATCAGTTTACCCGCAATATGTTGCACTTCAACAATGGCAACGACACCTTCAGTGAGATCGGCCGACTGACCGGAGTGCATGCGACCGACTGGAGCTGGGGCGCCCTCATGACCGACCTGGACAACGATGGTCAGAAAGATATTTTCGTAGCCAACGGCATCCACCAGGACCTGACGGACCAGGATTACATCCAGTTCATCTCCAATGAGCAGACGGTGCGCTCCATCATCACCAAAGACAAAGTAGATTTCAAAAAACTCATTGATGCAATTCCTTCGGAGCGGATTGCCAATTACATGTTTGTCAATCAGGGGGATTATACGTTTGCCAATGAGGCAGAAGCCTGGGGACTGGCTGAACCCAGCCACTCCAATGGGGCTGCTTACGGTGACCTGGACAATGATGGCGATCTGGATCTGGTGGTCAACAACGTGAATATGCCACCCTTTCTGTACCGGAACGAAACGGACACCCTGCGACCCGATCATCATTACCTCAAAATATCCCTGATCGGGGAAGGTAAAAATACCTTTGCCGTAGGGAGTCAGATTCGGTTGTATTACGATGGGGAAATGCTGTATCAGGAACAGATGCCCATGCGGGGATTTCAGTCTTCGGTAGACCCTCGTCCCAATTTTGGGCTGGGAACTGCGGATCGGGTAGATTCCCTGATTGTCCGCTGGCCGGATGGGAAGATTACTTCTTTAGCCAATGTAAAAGCTGATCAATGCTTAGCCCTCTACCAGAAGGATGCCACCGTAGCCACTCACGACAAATTCCAGCAAGCGATCACCAACCCACTTTTTCAGGAAGATACTACTTCGGCAACCCCCTTGTTTACCCATCGGGAAAATGATTTTGTGGACTTTGACCGGGACCACCTGCTGTTTCACATGTTGTCTACCGAGGGGCCAAAACTGGCAAAAGGAGATGTGAATGGTGATGGACTGGATGATTTTTATGTAGGCGGGGCCAAGGAGCAAGCAGGAGTACTTTTTTTACAGAAGCGCAACGGCACCTTTGCCGCGGTGAGTAATTCGGCCTTCGAGCAGGATAAGATCAGCGAAGACCTGGGTAGTCTGTTTTTCGATGCGGATGGCGATGGCGACCTGGACCTGTACGTGAGCAGTGGCGGGAATGAGTTTTCCAAAAATTCTACCGCCTTGCTGGACCGTCTCTATATCAATGATGGTAAAGGCCTTTTTACCAAATCGAATCAAATTCTTCCGGTGGCTTCCCGTTTTGAAAGCACCTCCTGCGTAACGGCGGCGGATTATGATGCCGATGGTGATCTGGACTTATTTGTGGGGGGGCGGTTGCGACCGTTTCTGTACGGAGTGCCGGTAGACAGCTATTTACTGGAAAATGATGGTAAGGGGCATTTTTCCGATGTTACTGCCGACAAAGCCCCCAGCCTTCAAAAAATCGGGATGGTTACCGATGCGCTTTGGCAGGATATTGATCAGGATGGAGATGCGGACCTGATGGTGGTAGGAGAGTGGATGCCAATCAGTGTGCTGATCAATGAAGGTGGCCACTTGGTAGCAAGCACGGACACCGCCGGACTGGGGCACACCCACGGCTGGTGGAATACCCTGGAGGCCGCGGATCTGGATCTGGATGGTGACATTGATTTTGTTGTGGGCAACCACGGATTAAACTCTCGCTTCAAAGCCAGCCGGAATCGGCCAGTACGCATGCTGGTACAGGACTTTGACGGCAATGGTACCGCCGAGCCTATCATCAGCACCTACCAGGGAGATACGGCCTACCCCATGGTGCTGAAGCATGACCTGGTGATGCAACTTCCTGTTCTGAAGAAGAAGTATTTAAAATATGAGAATTACCAGGGAGAGACGGTTGAAAGCATCTTTACCAGCGCCCAGCGGTCGAATGCCCTGGAACTGGAAACCTACGAACTGGCATCCAGTGTATTAATCAACGATGGGCAGGGGCATTTTGAGGTACAAGCCCTGCCCCAGGAAGCGCAGTTTTCCCCGGTATATGGCATCCTGATTCGGGATTTTGACCAGGATGGTCATCAGGATATCTTACTGGGCGGGAATCTCTTCGGAGCCAAACCGGAGGTCGGTCGTTATGATGCCAGCTATGGACTGTTAATGAAGGGCGATGGACAGGGAAACTTCCAACCCTTGCGTGCCCCGGCTTCTGGTATCAGCATCGAAGGCGAAGTACGAGATATCATAGATCTTGAAATTCAGGGGAAACCAGTGGTGCTGGTGGCACGCAATAACCTGCCATTACAGTTTTATCGCCTTCAGGAAAATTACGCGCTACCGTTGGATAAATAGTTTGAGGGAAAAAATATGAAAAAGGCGCTCCTTTATTGGCTAGCATGTTTTTGGATCACGGCCTGCCATCCGGGAGGTGCTGAGGAGAAACTGTTTACCCGTATAGGCGAGCGGCAAACCGGTATCACCTTCTCTAATACAGTTACTGAAACGGAAGCCTTGAATATTAATTCCTATTTGTACGCTCATAACGGCGGGGGAGTGGCGGTAGGGGATATTAATCAGGATGGTCTGCCGGATTTGTATTTCACCGGCAACCAGGTTGCTAATCGATTATACCTCAACCAGGGGAACTTTACGTTTCAGGACATTACTAACTCAGCCGGGGTGGCTGGTTTTGAGGGAGCCGACAGTTGGACGACCGGGGCCGTAATGGCGGATGTCAACGGTGACGGATGGTTAGATATTTACGTTTGTCAGGTTACGCATTATAACGGGTTCCAGGGCCATAACCAGTTATTCATCAATGATGGAGCGCAGTCGGGGGAATCTCCTACGTTTACGGAAAGTGCGGAAGACTACAATCTGGCCATCCGGAGCTATGCCCAGCAGGCAGCTTTTTTTGATTATGACCGGGATGGCGACCTGGACATGTACCTGTTGAACCACGCCGTTCACAATACGGACACCTACGTCAAAGCGGCGCAGCGTTCTCAAAAGGACAGTCTGGCGGGTGATCGTCTGCTGAGGAATGATGAGGGGCGTTTTCAGGATGTTACCGAGGTAGCGGGTATTTACAGCGCGGCGATGGGTTATGGTTTGGGGCTGGGCATCGGAGATATTGATGATAATGGCTGCCCCGATATCTACGTGTCCAACGATTTTCATGAGAACGACTATGTGTACTACAACAACGGCGACGGCACTTTTCGCGAAGATGTAAAAGGCACCCTCGGGCATACCAGCACCTTCTCCATGGGCAATGATATCGCTGACTTCAACAATGACGGTCTGCTGGACATCATCACCATGGATATGAAACCTGAAGAGGAAGTAATTCGCAAAAAGTCAGTTGGGGCTGACCCTTTTGATATTTATAACTACAAGCTCAGCTTTGGTTATTATTACCAATATCCCCGCAACATGCTGCACCTCAACCGGGGTAACCTGTTTGCTGACAACGTGCAATTCAGCGAAATAGGGCAACTGGCAGGCATTGACGCAACCGACTGGAGCTGGTCTACCCTGATGGCTGATTTTGATAATGATGGCTGGAAAGATATTTTTATTACCAACGGAATACTACGCAGGCCCAATGACCTGGATTATATCAATTTTGCGTATGCTGAAGCGGCGCAAAGCAAAACCTTACTCGAGCTGGCCCATATGATGCCGGAGGGAGCCGCACCGAATTATGCCTATAAAAATACCGGTGACTTACGGTTTGAGAACGTCTCAAGTGACTGGGGCCTGGATGAAACGGGATACTCCATGGGCGCAGCCTATGGCGATCTGGACAATGACGGTGATCTGGATCTGGTAGTCAATCAGTTAAACGCCCCGGCGGTGGTGTATCGCAACAATGCCGAAAAAACGATCGGGAACCATTACCTCAAAATCCGGCTGGAAGGGAAACAACCGAACGGGTATGGCATCGGGAGTAGGGTAGTGGTAGAAGCAGATGCGAAGAAGATGATGCAGGAACTGCACCCAACCCGGGGCTGGCTTTCCTCTGTAGATTATACGCTCAATTTTGGGCTGGGAACCGCTGAGAAAATCAATCGGATACAGATCTCCTGGCCCGACGGTAGCAGACAGACCGTGGAGCATGTGCCGGTAGATCAGACACTCACCATCCGGCAGGAAGGGGGGCAACCGGAAGAAGCTCAACGGCTCGCTACGCCACCCTTGTTCTCTGATGTAACGAATCAGGCGGGCATTGCCTTCCAGCATCAGGAGAACAACTTCAGCGACTTCAACAATGAACGATTGCTTCCCCACAGCCTTACCCATGAAGGACCCCGGATGGCGGTGGCCGATGTGAATCAGGATGGCTTGGAAGACTTTTTTGTTGGAGGGGCTGCCGGACAATCCGGGGAACTCTATCTTCAGAAGTCGGGTGCTTCCTTATCTTTTACAAAAGGTCTTGGGGCAGTGTTTTCCGCAGATCAGGAAAAAGAAGATGTGGCGGCGGCCTTTTTTGATGCGGACGGAGATGGTGATCAGGATTTGTACGTGGTAAGCGGAGGAGGGCAGTATCCGAAAAGTGTCCACAATCAGGATCGACTGTATGTCAATGACGGACAGGGAAACTTTGTAAAAGTGGCGTTACCGGAGATCACGGCCAACGGATCGTGCGTAGTAGCTGCTGACTTCAACGGAGATAGTCATATTGATATCTTTGTGGGTACCCGGTCAGTAGTCGGGGCTTACGGACGCTCGCCAGATAGTTATCTGCTATGGAACAATGGTAACGGGCAGTTTCAAAAAGATACCAGTGCGTATGCCAAACCACTGCAAAAATTGGGGATGGTGACTGATGCCGTCTGGCTTCCGGAAGCCGGAGCGCTTGCCGTGGTGGGTGAGTGGATGCCAATTACTTTTTTGACGTTTACCGCCAGCAATATTCAGAAAAGAGAAATTACAAACACTGCTGGCTGGTGGAATACCATCACTGCCGCCGACCTGAATAACGATGGAAAGCTGGATTTACTGGCGGGGAATATGGGACTGAATTCAGACCTGAAAGCTTCTACCCAGGAACCAGTTCGGCTATATGTGCAGGACATTGATCAGAACCAGTCGGTCGATCCCATCCTCACCTATTTCCGTGATCAGAAAGAATGGGTGTATACTGATTTAAGCGTGCTGCAAAAGCAGGTTCCTTCCATACGCTCACGGTATCGCGATTATGCCTCCTTCGCGCAGCATACATTCAGTCAGGTCTTCCCCGAAGCAACTAGAAAGCAGGCAGAAGTAAAGCAGGCACAGATGTTCCAGTCGGTATATTTGTTAAATCAGGGTGATGAGACGTATGATATACGGGAGTTTCCGCTAGCAATTCAGTCTGCTCCTATCTTTTCATTTGCCGTGGCGGACTTTAATGAAGATGGCATCAGTGATATTCTTGCCGCAGGCAATTTCTATGGTAATATGCCTGGCTTAGGACGCTACGATGCATCCTATGGGCATTATTTGCAAGGAAAGGGGGATGGAACATACGTTGAGCTTGAGCCTCGTAAAAGTGGGTTTGCTGTGTATGGGGAAGTGCGGGATATGCAGATAATATCTACCGCTACGAACAAAAATATCATTATCAGTCGGAATAACGCGATACCAAAAGTTATAAAATCACTCATACCGATTCATCCGGAAATACTGTAAAAGATCTAACCTATACATCATTATGAAAACAACCTGCAAAATCCTGGGTGTCCTTCTGAGCTGGCTGGCCTTTCAGCCCTCCGGAATGGCACAAACGCAAATGACCGATTATCCCATTCAGCCGGTAGACTTCACGGAGGTGCAGATCACCGAAGGCTTCTGGCGCAGTCGTTTAGATACGGTTTCCAAGGTCACCATTCCCTTTGCTTTCCAGAAGTGTGAGGAAACCGGCCGGGTCAACAACTTCATTTTCGCGGGTGGCCTGAAAGAAGGTGAATTTCACGGAGATTTCGGGTTTGATGATTCGGATGTGTATAAGATTATGGAAGGGGCTTCGTACAGCCTGATGCTGGAAGAAAACCCTTACCTGGAAACCTACTTGGATACACTGCTGTACTATATTGGTGCGGCTCAGGAAGAAGACGGGTATCTCTACACCGCCTGGACCCTGAAAGCTAACGACTATGCTGACATGACCTGCTGCTCCTACGACCCCGCAGGAAAGTTTGTCGGCTCCCGTATGAGTCACGAACTGTACAATGCCGGGCATATGTACGAAGCTGCGGTGGCGCACTACCGGGCCACCGAGAAGGAAAGCTTTCTGGACATTGCCACGCGGAATGCCGACCTGATTTACCATCTGGCGGTGGAAGAAGGTCAGGATTTCTATCCCGGTCATCAGGAAATAGAACTCGGACTGGTGAAGCTCTATCGGGTGACCGGCAACGAAAAGTATCTGGAGCTAGCCAAGCTATTTCTGGATCGACGGGGTAGAGGACTGCGCGAATACGAAAACGAAGGCGACCATCTGGGAACCTATGCTTTGTATTCTCAGGATCATCAACCCGTCATTGAACAGAAAGAAGCGGTAGGTCACGCTGTGCGGGCGGCCTATATGTATTCCTCTATGGCCGATATTGCCGCCATCATGGAGGATGAGGAATATCTGGCCGCAATTGATGCCATCTGGGATAATGTGGTAGGGAAAAAACTATATATTACCGGAGGCTTGGGAGCCGGAAATGGCATCGAGGGGTTTGATGATAACTATGTGCTGCCCAACGATGCTTATGCCGAAACCTGTGCGGCAATTGCCAATGTGTACTGGAACCATCGTATGTTTTTACTGCACGGAGAAGCTAAGTACATCGATGTGCTGGAACGTTCGCTGTACAACAACCTGATTTCCGGATTGTCCCTGAATGGAGATAAGTTTTTTTATCCTAATCCGCTGGCTTTCAACGGAGAAACCAATTTTAATCAGGGTGCCAACTGCCGGAGCGACTGGTTTGATTGTTCCTGCTGTCCTTCCAACTTATCCCGTTTCATTCCTTCTATCGGAGGCTATACCTACGCTGCCAATCAGGATAAGGTGTACGTGAATCTTTTCATGAACAATGAAGCCAATATTACCGTGAACGATCAGACGCTGATGCTGGAGCAGACGACCGACTACCCCTGGTCGGGAGAGGTCGCGCTGGAAGTGAAGAATGATCAGCCAGTAGAAGCCGATCTGATGGTCCGGATTCCGGGTTGGGCCATGAATGAGCCGCTGCCCAGCGATCTGTATCGTACTGAAGGTAAGGAGTCTGAGAAAACGGAGGTTATGGTGAACGGAAAAAAATATTCTTACCAAATGGAGAATGGTTATGCTATTGTGACTGGTAACTGGAAGAAAGGGGATCGGGTAGACATCCAATTCCCGATGGAAGTGAAAACCATCGTCAGTAACGAAAACGTAGCGGCAGACAAAGGTAAGATAGCCATCCAGCGAGGACCCATTGTATACTGTGCCGAAGGAGTGGATAACCAGGGACAGGCTTTGGATCTGCATCTGGATACCCAATCGCTGAAAGCTGAATATCAGGATGATTTGCTGGAAGGGGTTACCGTGCTGAAAGGACAAGGATGGACTAACTCTCCCGGTAAAACGATGCCGGTGCAACTCATCCCCTACTATGCCTGGAGCCACCGCGACATCAGCCCGATGTCCGTATGGCTTCCCCAGGCCCAGGAATAAATAGATTTCTTAATGCCTTCCAGTATGAAATGCATTCTCATTAACCTGAGTTTTAGCTTTATATCTACCTTCAGCTTTAGTCATAATAATTATCTGAAAGCTTTCCGCTGTATTCGGACATATTGCTCAATGTACATCCGCTGAAAACCGCAAGTCTGGATGGCAACCGGAGGGATTTATCAGTTCGTTTGTTAAAGTAACGGGCCGCAGACTAGCGGAAGCTTCTCCGGTTCAGGGCGAATTTCATTTGCGATAGAGGCTCAGGCTGTTTGCTAAAGCAGATACATCTTAAGAATTGCTGGAAAATATTTTAAAAATAAGCGCTGTAATTGAGGTGCTTTTTTGATTTATTGAATTTATGTAAGAACTTACAAAGACAGCGCAACAACTAAGCAATACATTTTGGCCAAGATCGATGACGTACGCCAATGGGTCCGAAACATTACCGAGCACGACTGTAAAACTTCGTTTCGGCTGATTTTTGACACCAACTACGCCAAATTGTACCGAATGGCTTTGTATTGGATTAAATCTGAAGAACTGGCGGAGGAGGTGGTGTCTGATGTGTTCGTCAAACTCTGGAAAAACAGAAAGCAACTCAGCGAGATTCATAGCCTGGATGATTATCTTTTTATCGCGGTCAAACGGCAATCCTTAAATTATCTAAGCAAGATACAAAAGTATCAAGGGCACGAAAACACGGATCATCTGATCAACCTGACGGCTACAAGCGACACCCAGCCGGATCAACGATATTTGCAACAGGAACTACAGGAGATTGTAGGAAAGGCCATTGAGCAGTTACCCGCCCGCTGCCGCCTTATTTTTCAGCTGGTGCGCATTGATGGGATGAAGTATCAGCAAGTGGCCGATCAACTAGAAATATCGCCAAAAACGGTTGAGAATCAGCTACTCAAAGCAACGCTCATTGTACGGGAAAGTATCAGAGGATACGCCCAACATACTGATATGCAACAATACGTATATCATCTTTCTCGGCTCATTACTCTTCCAATCCTGGTATGCTTTTGCTGAAAATCTGCGGAATAGACATCCATTCGTTTTAGAGAAATGGTATGAAGAAGTATGTCGCATTTTAAGTAACTCCGTAGAAGACGGTATCCCATCAATATTTTTTTTCTTCATTAATAGGGGTTTCTGACTTTCGGTCTGTCTTTATGCCTGAACCCCCTATCAATGGATTATCAAAAATTAATTATCAGGCACTTAGCCGGAGAAACTACTGCTGAGGAGGAGGCGCTTTTGCAGCAATGGTTGCAACAATCAATTGATCATCAGCAGGAATACGAAAGTTTGAAGGAGGCCTGGAGTGCGGGAGGACAAGATGACATTTCGTTAAACCCGGACCAGCTTTTTAACCGTATTGAGTCTCAAATTTCACCAGAGGCGCCTTCTACCGGTTATGCAAGGCAGTATATGCGGATGGCAGCGGTCATTTCCCTGATACTGTTGCTGGCAGGTGGGTATCTCGTCTGGGATAACTATGCTGGAATTGCCGATCAATCGGGCTGGCAGGTATTGACGACAGAAAAAGGCGGACTTCAGCAAATCAGTTTACCCGACGGTACCGCTGTTTGGCTGAATACAGAAAGTACGCTGAGCTTTCCCGAGCAATTTGATGGAAATGAACGTCGGATTATGCTGGATGGAGAGGCCTTCTTTGATGTTACCCGGGATACGCTGAAGCCCTTTATCATTGAGCTTTCAGCCGGCAGCATACAAGTGCTGGGAACTTCTTTCAATGTGAAAGCCTATGAAGAGGGCGATCGGGTGGAAACCTTTGTCAGATCAGGGAAAGTGGCTTTTCATAAGCCTGGCGATCGGCCAGAGGTCACTTTCATAGAGCCCAACCAGAAGCTATTTTATTCTAAGAATGATCAGACCCTCATCAAAGAAGAAACTGATGCAGATCGAAGCCTGGCCTGGATGCAGGGCAACCTGATCTTCCAGGAAACCTCCCTGCTGGAGATTGCCGAAGAGCTGGAGCATTATTTTGACATTGATATCATCTTCGAGAACCCGGCACTACAAGCGTGCACCCTGACCGGAACATTTAAGAATAACGCTTACCAGGATATACTGAAGAAACTTTCTATGACCAATACATTTCAATACCAGGAAGTAGGAAAACGCATCGTCATATCCGGGGAGGGCTGTCAGCAAATGAATTAAAAAAACCGGATGGTTTTCATCCGGCCACTTACGACTGGCTGAATAAGAAAGCAGGGTCTTGGCGGACAAACCTTCTTTTCAGCCACTGATAAATGTTTTACTAAAAGCAACTTAAAGTTATGAAAAAATTCTCAAAGTTGGCCCAACCGCCGATGGCTGGCCCTCCAACTCAAAAGTGGTCGGTAGCCAGGCTGCTCATTGTCTGCTTTACCGTGTGGGTGCATGGGGCAAGCGGACAGATGCTGCAGGCAAGCCTCTTGCCGAAACAGGCTGAAAAGAAAATCACCCTACAGGTAGAGGAAAAAAGCATCCTTGAGGTGTTAGAAGAAATTAAGCAGCATACGGGGTACATCTTTGTCTTCAGTAATGATCAGATTGATGTACATGAAAAAGTTAGTCTGCGTGCTTCGGATGAGCCGATCAGTTCCGTGCTACAGAAAGTATTTCGGGGCCGGGGAGTGCGCTATCATATTTATGATGAACAGATCATTCTCTATCAAAATAAATCGCCTCAGCAGATCAGAAGCGGTGAGCCGGGTAATTCGGAAGGGAATTATACCCCCAATGATGAGTTGATTCGTGCCTCAGGTCAACCCAAAAGCCGAGGAGCTCAAGAAAGCATACTGCAACAGAATATCCGGGGGCAGGTGACCGATGGTGAGAATGGAGAATCCCTGCCGGGAGTGAATGTGCTGGCCAAAGGGACCAACACAGGCACCGTGACCGATGGGGATGGAAACTATAATCTGACGGTAGGGGACGAGGTTACCACCCTGGTATTTTCGTCTATTGGCTTTGTAACGGAAGAAGTGGCCATCAACGGGCAGGAGGTTATCAACCTGGTTTTGATGCCTGATATTGCGTCATTGCAGGAGGTTGTCGTGACAGCATTTGGTATAGAACGGGAGAAAAAAGCCCTGAGCTATGCGGTGCAGGAGGTTGACGGAGAAGCCGTTTCTAAAGTGGGTAATCCCAACATGATCAGTAGCTTACAGGGAAAAGTAGCCGGAGTGATTGTGCGTCCCTCAACCGGGATGCCCGGGGCTCGGCCGCAGATTACCATTCGGGGTAGTCGTTCGTTTGTCGGCGATAATGAACCGCTGTACGTAGTCGATGGACTGCCGATTGACGGAGGAGACCGGGCCATTGATATTAACCCGAGCGATATTGCCTCCATCAATGTGTTGAAAGGACCCACGGCTGCCGCACTCTATGGGCTGCGAGCATCAAACGGAGTAATCGTCATCACCACCAAACGAGGAAAGGGTACGGGAGGCAAGCCACAAATCAGCTTTGACAGCAACTACAGCTTTGATAATATCTCCGTCATGCCCGATATCCAACAGTCGTACATGCAGGGAGAGGAAGGGGTATTCAATCCGTATTCTTCCTTTTCCTGGGGACCGCGTATTGATACGACCGGTATCTATATTAATCAGTTGGGGGAAGAAGAGCCGGCGGCGGCCTACAATAATGCCAGAGACTTCTTCCAGACCGGCGGTACTTATAATGGAAACTTCACCATTGCCAATAGCTTTGACGGAGGGAACTATGCCGTCGGAGTGGGATATACCGACCAACAGGGTATTGTGGAAAGCACCGACATGCAGCGTCTCAACTTTAAACTTGCCGGAGATTACCAATTGGGCGAACGGCTGACGGTGGGCACCTCTCTGAATTACTCTAACCTGAGGATTGATGAAGCGGTGCAGGGTGGTGGAAATTCCAGTCTGTTCTATGCGGCCTTCTTTGCTCCCATCTCCTACAATCTGGCCGGAAAACCTTACGCAGAACCCGGCGAACCCTATAGTCAGATTAACTTTCGGGGCCAGCATGATAACATTTACTGGTCGCTGAAAAACAATTATACTGATCGGAAGACCAATCGCTTTTTCGGGAATATCAATACGACTTATAAGCTTGCTGAGGGGTTAAGTCTGAACTACCGTCTTGGCATTGATACCTACACGGAAAGTAACAAATCCATATACGCCCTGGGGTCTGGCCAGACCGGTGGGCGTACGGACCCGCCGAGTGGGGGAAGAATTAATGATAATATCAATACCAGTCAGCAAATTAATTCCAACCTGAACCTACAGTTCTCCCGAACATTTGAGGAAAACTTTCAACTGGACGTATTGGTCGGGAATGAAATATACGATATTCGCTCCCGCTCGGTGAGCAATCAGGGAAGTGATATTGTTATTGGGGGATTTGATCATATATCCAATACCTCCACCCAAACCACCGACGAATATATTGGTAGAAGAAGGGTCGTCGGGTTTTTCGGAAACATTGCCGCATCCTGGAAGAATACGTTGTTTCTGAATGCCACGGGCCGAAACGATATTGTCTCTAATATGCCGCGGGGCAACCGCTCCTTCTTTTACCCATCCTTAGGGCTCGGACTGGCATTTACCGAACTGTTCGAAGTGAATGAGGACTTCCTGACTTTCGGCAAGGTGCGGGCGAGTATCGCTGAAGTGGGGCAGGCCGGGCCTATTTATTCTACCCAGAACGTATTTGTACAAGGGGGAGCAGGGGGCTTTACGTTTCCCTTCAATGGGATCAATGCATTCTCATTAAGTAACAGCCTCAATAGCCAGGTACTGGAACCGGAAAACACCCGCACCGTAGAACTGGGGTTTGACCTGCGCTTTTTCAATGCTCGCTTAGGCCTTGACTATACCTATTTCGATACCCGGTCTAACGGGCAGATATACCGGGTGCCCATTGCTCGCTCTACGGGTTTTTCTACCGAGCTTAGAAACGCCGGTGAGATGAGCAGTAACGGCCATGAGATTATCCTGACGGGCCGACCTATTGTCGGCAACCGTTTTAGCTGGGATATTTCCACTAATTTTACCAGCTATAAAAACATCGTGGTTAGTCTGGCCGATGGAATTGAGCGGCTGGAACTGGGCGGCAGCCGGGCCAATATCATTGCCGAAGAGGGCCGGGCTTACCCTTCCTTATCCGCCTTAGGGTATGCCCGCGACCCGGCAACCGGGCAGGTGGTGGTAGATGGCAGGGAGGTATTACCCAACGGTAATCCTAATACGCGCTACGGCATGCCGCTACGCTCTACCGAAGAGGTGTACCTGGGTAGTGTTCAGCCAGATTTTGAGATTGGACTGGTCAATACCTTCCACTACCAGGGTTTTTCCCTGACGGCCCAACTAGACTGGCGCAAGGGGGGAGTTACTTCTTCCGGGATCAACCGGTTAGGGAAACT
This sequence comes from Cyclobacteriaceae bacterium, assembly GCA_040222715.1. Classification (GTDB taxonomy): domain Bacteria; phylum Bacteroidota; class Bacteroidia; order Cytophagales; family Cyclobacteriaceae; genus Tunicatimonas. The sequence continues at coordinate 38,808 of JAVKCN010000002.1, forward strand.
CTACGGAGTGCTGGCCATTACGGAAAACCGGGAGGAAGATTACGTATTTCCCGGGAAACAAGGGTTTTATGACGAAGAAGGGAATCTGATTGTGGAAGGAGATAATGATGTAGTCATACAAAGAGGCTTTGAGTTTTTTCGTAGAAATCAGGACCCGATCATAGAATCAAATGTGTACGATGCTTCCTTTTTAAAGATCCGGGAGGTCAGTCTGACCTATGATTTCTCCCAAAGCATGCTGGCAAATTCCTTTATCTCCTCGGCCAGTGTTTTTCTGACAGGTCGCAATTTTCTGCTCTGGTCGAACCTGCCCAATTTTGACCCGGAAACAGGAGTTGGTAATGGCGGTGGTAATGCGCAGGGCGAAGAATATGTCTCCTATCCGCAACTGAAAAGTTATGGAGCCGGAGTGCGACTGAAATTCTAATCCAAAAAAACATGATCATGAAATCAAAACTATATAAGATCAACCTCAGTATCCTACTGATGCTCTTCCTGCAATTCAGCTGCTCTGAAGATATTATGGATGAGATTGATACCAATCCCAATTCTCCGACCGATGTGCCGATTGCCCTGCTGCTGCCCCAGGCTACGGCCAATACGGTAAGTGCCATTGCGGGCGGAGCTGCGGCCCAGGCCATCGCCAACTTTGTGGAGCATACCACCAACGTACGCCTGAATCCTTTGGAGCCCTGGAATGTCAGTTCCAGCCATTGGAACAGTACCTATGATGGATTGTCGGATCTGAGCATCATCATTCAGAAAGGTTCTGCCGATGGCGAGGAAGAAGATAATTACGCCTACGTGGGCATTGCGAAGGTGATGTATGCCTATACGTTGGGCAGTGCGACCGATCTGTTTGGGGATATGCCGCATTCTGAAGCGCTACAGGGTAGTTTAAACCGTACTCCATCCTTCGATAGTCAGGAGGAAATTTATGCCTACCTGCAAGCTTTACTCGATGAAGCCATTGCAGATCTGGGCCGAGCATCCATCACCAATCCGGAAAATCTGGATTTGATTTTTCAGGGCAATACGGAGATGTGGATAAAAACTGCGTATGCGCTGAAAGCCAGGTTTTACAATCGCCTGAGTACCATTGACCCTCAGCAATCGGCTCAGAATGCACTGCAAGCCATCGGTAGTTCCTTTTCCAATCCGGGTGAGAACTGTATTTTTAATGCTTATCAGCCAGGCACCGCCAACGATAATCCGTATGCAGCCTTTCAGAAGGGGCAAAATGTGTATGCCGTCAGTACGACGTTTGTTGATATTCTAAATGAATTTACCGACGCTGGTTTCACTGATCCTCGGGCTGATTACTGGTTGTACAAGATTAATGAAGAGATCGTTGGTGCACCCAGCGGTAATAATCAGTCGGATGTGGCCCATGTACTGTATTCTTCGCCCTCGCTGGAGACGATTTTGTCGGATGATGCCCCGTTGCCACTCATTACTTACGACGAGCTGAAGTTTATTGAAGCGGAGGCGTACTTTCGGCTGGGTGATACGGATGCTGCCTATACTGCCTATCAGGAGGCTGTATCAACTTCCCTCTTACGTACCGGAATACCAGAGGCCGAAACCGAGGCGTATATGAATCAGGGGAGCGTACTGCCTGGGGTTTCGGGATTATCGCTGGAGCACATCATCAAGCAAAAATACATTTCTTTCTGGCTGCTTCAGGCCACGGAAGCTTACAATGACTGGCGCCGAACGGGTATTCCCGAAATGCGCAATCCTGAGGGGACTACTCTTCGCTTGCCTTACCCGCTGGATGAGATCAGCAGAAACCCCAGCACCCCGGATAATATTAACGACGTAACAATTTTTACCATACCCGTTTGGTGGGATCAAAATGACTAATTATATGCAAAAATATCTTTTATCTCATCTGATGATCGCTTGTCTGTTTTTTGCAGCCTGTTCATCTCCGAGTGAGCAGGCCAGTGAATTGGAGAGCGCGCAAGTGCACCCGGACATTAAATTTGCGGAGGGAGAAATTATCAACCAAAAAGTAGACGGATACCGGGGTATCTGGTACAAGAACCAGGACCTGGACAATGAGTATGTGTACAAATACAGTGGTGGTTTGGGTACGTATCCGGCCAAACATAAGCCTTTTGCTGTGTACCGGCCCGAAGTCAATAAGACCTTCTTTTGCTACGGAGGGACAGACAGTACGAATTCCACACTCTTCCATATGGTCTCCTATTTCGACCATGAAACCGGCATGGTGCCTCAACCAACGCTGCTGCTGGATAAGCACACGACCGATGCCCATGATAACCCGGTAATCTCTATTGATGATGAAGGCTTTATCTGGATCTTTTCTACTTCGCATGGTACTTCCCGTCCTTCGTATATCAGCCGAAGTAAGGAGCCTTACAGCATTGAGGCATTTGAAATAGTAGATGTGACGAAACTGGAAGAGGGGCAAACCGTGCCTATCACGAATTTTTCCTACATGCAAGCCTGGTTTTTACCCCAGCAGGGATTTATCAACTTTTTCACCCGGTATGATTACCCGGCTGACCGAACACTTTGTTATATGTCTAGCACCGATGGCAAGACCTGGTCAGCGTGGCAACGGATTGCCGCCATCAAGAAAGGGCACTACCAGATTAGTGCGACCAATGGTAAAGTAGCGGGCAGTGCTTTTAACTTTCATCCCGATACCGAAGAGAAGTTAGGTCTGAATTACCGGACCAATCTCTATTATGTGGAAACGGAGGATTTTGGTAAGACCTGGCAAACCGTAGATGGTAAGCGTCTGGAGCTACCGCTGACCACCATAGAAAACCCCGCACTCATTCACGACTATTATCAGGAAGACCTCAATGTGTACCTTAAGGATATAGGATATGATAAAAACGGATATCCCATCATCCTGTATCTCACCAGTAAAGGGTACGAAGCCGGACCCAAAAATGATCCCCGGACCTGGAAAACGGCCCATTGGAACGGAAACGAATGGCTCATCCAGGACATCACCACTTCGGACAATAACTACGACATGGGCTCTCTGTACCTGGAGGAGGACGGTATCTGGCGCATCATTGCACCAACGGAAACCGGGCCTCAGCCCTATAATCCGGGTGGTGAGATAGCCATGTGGACAAGTAAGGATGAAGGAAAAAGCTGGACGAAGGAAAAGCAGTTAACCTCCGGCAGCGAAAGGAACCATACCTATGCCCGGCGACCGGTGAATGCACATCCTGACTTTTATGCGATCTGGGCGGACGGACACGGGCGGCAGCCCTCCAAATCGGTGCTCTATTTTTCTGACAAAGCAGGTAATGTGTATATCTTACCCGAAAAAATGGACCAGGGCATGGTAAAACCGGTTCCGTACTCAGGCAATGTGGCTGCGGCAGATATCAGGTAAGCTGCTTTCCTGACCTTTACCTCAGCCAACCGTTTTAGTATAGAATATTATCCGGGACCACCTACTGAATAGTAGGAGGTTTCGGATATTTTTTTGTCTTACCTTCACTCATACCAAAACCAATTCTCAGAAACTCTCATGCGGGTAGCAATGATTCAATCTGTGCTTAATAACTTTACCTCGCTTATACCAATAGGTTTTTAACTCTGCTCTTATGCCCCAGCCACCACAGAACAAAGCTGTGCGATTCATTTTTATATTATTGCCCTTACTCTTTCTCACACTACTCATTGCCTACGGGCTAGTGATTCGTCCTCAGTTTTACGGGTTGCCTCCTTTTCCCCTGGAGATTGTTTTTCTGCTGGCGGCGACGTTTACCATTGGCGAACTTATGCTGCTAGGGTTTCCCTGGGAGGAAATACAGAAAGCATTTATCAGTAAGCTGGCCCAGGGCTTTCCGGTCGTGCTGATCCTCTTTGCCATCGGCATCATCATCGGTACCTGGATTGTCAGTGGCACCATTCCCATGCTCATCTACTACGGCATCAAGCTCATTGACCCGGCCTATATCTATATTCTGGCATTTTTCACCCCGATTATTTTCTCTATGCTCACGGGTACTTCCTGGGGTTCGGTAGGTACTATCGGGGCGGTAGTAATTGGGGTGGCCAGTGCGGTAGATGCCAATCTGGGTATTACGGCCGGGGCCATCATTGGCGGAGCATATTTTGGAGATAAGCTGTCTCCTCTGTCCGATACCACCAACATGGCCGCCCTGGCTACGGAAATCTCCTTATACGCACATATCCGCTCCATGATGTATACGACCCTGCCATCTGCGCTGATGGCGGGCATCATATATTTTGTATTAGGATTCATCTACCCACCGGCCAAAACAGATGTCACCGATCCTCAGATTACCGAAACGTTGGAGGTCATTCAGAGCATGTTTCATTTCAATATATTGCTGCTCATTCCCCCGGGCATTGTGCTGTATGGTTCACTTCGAAAAATAGCCACCCTGCCCACGTTGCTCACCTCTGCATTGGTGGCGTGTCTGTTGGCGGCTGTTTTTCAACCCTATTCCGGAGGCGACATACTACAGGCGGCGTATACCGGCTTTGATGTGCAAATGGCAGACTGGGTGACTACTCTACCCGAGAACATTCCGGCCTTATTTAACCGGGGAGGGTTATATGCCCTGAATGAGCCTATCATCTTTTCTATCATGGTACTGATCTTTATCGGGGCCATGGATATGATAGAAGTGATGCCTACCATGGTTGACAAGGTGTTTGGGTTCACCCGAACGCGGCCAGCTGTGATCCTCTCCTCATTATTCGCCACCGCATTCAGCAATGCAATTACCTCCAACCAGAATGCCACCAGTTTTATCATCGGCGATGCCTTTAAAAGCCGTTACGACAAATTTGGGATTCCGCGCAGGGTATTATCTCGCTCTATAGAGGATTACGGGACCATGATAGAAAGCATTGTACCCTGGACCGCGACTACCATCTTTATGGTGGCTACTTTGGGAGTGCCATTCAGCTCGTACTGGCACTGGCAATTATTATCCCTCATCAATCTGATCGTCGCCCCGGTGCTGGCTATTACAGGCATCGGATGTTTTTACGGGGAATCAAAGCCGGAAAGCCAGCGACCGCCAGTTGACGACCAGCTGATAGAGACTGAAAGCGAAAGAAGGGAGAGCGAATCCATGCAGGATAAAACAAAATAAAGTGGACTTCATATTTTTGGTAAACAGCACAAAGTAATTGAATACTATGGACGAAAATTTATCACTGGAAACACTGTTGATGCACTTTGGCGAAGAGAGAAGTGCATACGAAGGAGCGGTAGTTCCTCCCTTGTTTCAAAATTCTCTCTTTACGTTTGAAAGCTGGGAAGACATTGATGCCGCGTATGAAGATCGCACCAATCACTTCATTTATTCTCGTGGGAAAAATCCTACAGTATCTGTGGCCGAACGTAAGCTGGCCCTGCTGGCCGGGGCCGAAAAAGCCCAGCTCTTTCCTTCCGGGATGGGGGCTATTTCCGCAGCGATAATGCACTGCCTCAATGCCGGAGATCATGTGATCGCCATCAAAAATATTTATGGCCCGGCCAATAATCTGCTGGTCAATTATCTGAAGCAAAAGATGGGGATCAATGTGACCTATGTGCTCGGAGATAAAGTGGAAGACTTTGAATCCGCTATCCGTGACCGAACCCGCCTGATTTACCTGGAAAGCCCCTCTTCGGCGGTTTTTGGTTTGCAGGACCTGGCAGCGGTGGCTACTCTGGCTCGTTCCCGGAATATTCGCACCATCATTGATAACACCTGGGCGACACCGATCTTCCAACCCGCCCTTTCCATGGGAATTGATTTAGAGGTACATTCCTGCTCCAAATACATTGGCGGGCACAGTGACATTATCGCCGGGGTGGTTATGGGAAAAGCGGAGGATATTGATTCTATTGCTACCCGAGAGTATGAGTGGCTGGGGGCTAAAACCGCTCCTTTTGAAGCCTGGTTGATCCTGCGCAGCTTGAGAACCTTACCCGTACGTTTGCGGCAGCATCAGGAGAATGCCATGAAGGTGGCGCGTTTTTTACAAACCCATTCGAAAATCAAGATCGTGCGATACCCCGGACTGGAAAGTTTTCCCCAGTATGCGCTGGGACAAAAACAAATGAGCGGCTACACGGGGCTGATGAGTTTTCAACTGGCGACCGAAGCCCTGGAAAAGATCAAAGCCTTTTTCAACAGCCTACAGCTCTTCAAAATTGGTGTAAGCTGGGGCGGACACGAAAGTCTGATCTACGCCCCGGCCATTAGTTACCTGAAAGAGCTGAGTCCGGAACAGTTCGGTGCGATGGGCATTTCTCTGGGAGATATGCGTATCTCCGTCGGGCTGGAAAATGCCGATGACCTGATACGTGACCTGGATGCCGCTTTGGAGAAAATATAAAACCGGAGGAGGTATATTTCAAATCGTATTCTTTGAACTTCTTCGGTGAATTGGTGGTAGGCCCAGGGCATCACCAATGCCGGCTATGTGCTACGCTACCACCACTTTTCACTAGCGACTCCCATGGCGATACCCACGATTCATTTTGTCGCAGAAACGGTGGTGCCGACTTCCTCCGCCAGTTGGGCCATCTCTGCCCGTATTTGCTGGACGATTTCCGGTTCTGTCTCAGCCCGATTATAATGTTCACCCGGGTCAGTTTGTATATCAAACAATTCTGTTTCGCCATCCACTTCACGCAACTTCCAGGATCCCGTACGCAAGCCCTGTAGTTGGTTGATGAAATACCCGAATTCTTTGCGAGGCGATTCTTCGGTTTGGCCGCTGAGAAAAGGCAAAACATTGTATCCATCAACCGGATGATCCGGGAGAGTGCCTCCGCCTACTTCTAAAAAAGTGCGGTACATATCCAGGTTGGCTACGAGTCCGTCCGATGTTTGTCGTGGAGGGATGTGTCCGGGCCAGCGGATCATCGCCGGTACCCGCGTCCCGCCTTCGTAGGTTGTCGCTTTATGACCTCGCAATGGGCCAGCGGAGCCTACATGCCAGGGTTTGTTGCCTGCTCCCCGCTGCTCCCAGTTGCTGCCTTCCGGCTTGGTGGGTATCTCAAACATTCGGGAAGGGGCATTTTGCCAGGGGCCGTTATCAGAGGCAAAAAAGACGATCGTATTCTCCGCAATTCCTTCATCCTGTAGGGTTTGCAGTACCTGTCCTACGCTCCAGTCAATGGTCTCGACCACATCTCCGTAAAGCCCCGCCTTTGATTTTCCAAAGAATTCTTGGGTGGTATGAATGGGGAGGTGCGGCATATTATAGGCCAGGTAAAAGAAAAACGGCTGCTCACCTCCCTGCTGCGCTTTGATAAACCGGATGGCTTCGGCAGTATATTTTACCGTCAGTGAATCCTGGTCTACCGGGTACTCCACCACGGTGGTATCCCGGTACATGACCAGCGGTTCATCCGTCTGCACATAGGGCTTCATATAGTCATTGGAGTAGGGTAGGCCCAGCCAGCTATCAAAGCCCTGGTTGGTGGGTAAGAACTTCTTCTGTTTGTAGCCCAGATGCCACTTACCGGCCATCCCAGTGGCGTAGCCCGCTTGTTTAAGCCCTTCGGCCAGCGTTAATTCCTCATCGGGTAAACCGCCAGTGCCATCGGCACCGGTACCCCCGCCCAGATTGACGCGAGCCATGTAGCGACCGGTCAGCAGTTCGGTACGGGAGGGCACACACCAGGGAGCTGCCTCGTAGGAGGTAAAGCGAATACCCTGGGCGGCCAGCGAGTCGATATGCGGGGTGCGGATGGTGGGATTTCCGTAACTGCTCAGATCCCCGTAGCCCATATCATCGGCAAACAGAATGATGATATTGGGGCGAGTTTGCGGGGGAGCGTCGGCTTTACCGGAAGACTCCTGAGGACTGCATTTTACCCCAAATACGGAAATGATAAGCAGGCTGATTAAGTGGAAACGTTGTGTGATCATCAAGAGTGTGCTGTGATAAAAGGTATTACGAGAATTGTGCTATTGGAGGATTTTAATAGCTGGTCGAATTACTAAACGAGCAGGTGTAGGAAAGAGAGGAAAATCAAGGGGATGGTTTCGTGGATCTGAATTTGTTCTTTTAAAAAACGCAGGGCTTTGTTGATATGATTTTTCACGTTGCTGGTGCTGGTATTCAGCTTTTCAGCAATTTCCCGGTTACTCAGTCCATCCATGCGGCTCATCGTAAACACCTCTCTTCGGACTGGCGGTAGCTGTTCGCAGGCGCTATTGACCAATTCATTCAGTTCATTATACAGTAAATGATTCTCGGTAGCATATTCGACCTGATGGTTACTGAAGGATAAATACTCTTTATAGGCAAAGTCATAAACCCGCCGTTTCGCTTTATTAAACACCAGATTTTTAGCAATGGTGTAAAGAAAACCTTCAAAGCTGTATTGTGGATCTAGCTGTTGTTTTTTTTCCCAGACTTTCAGAAATACTTCCTGCACAATTTCCTTCGCATCCTCCGTATGATGTGTGAGCTTCATAGCGTAGGCGTAGAGCGTGGGTTCGTAAGCAAAAAATAAAGCGTCAAAAGCAAAACGGTCTCCCTCTTTAAGCTTGCTGACCAGGTGTTTATCCTGCGTATTTCCTTTAGGTTGCATTCAAATATCAATTACTAACCGTATTGACCTTCTAATGAAAATTACGGTTAAATTAAGATATTTCCAATTTAATAATTTTTTAAAATTATCAGTATCAGGGGCTGAAAAACCAGTGGGTTTGCAATAATTTATCATAAAGCCCTCTTTTTTACATCCTAACAGAAGAGTCATAACGCCCATGTAGAAGCTGCGTAATTGGACAGAGAAGGAGGCTGTTATCTGACGTTGCAAAAATGTAGAGCCACCTGAACTTCCCATCCGCGTTGGTTCTGGCGCTGGCATCGTTACTGGTAGTAAAGCGTCCTGAACATCTTGCATCAGTGCATACCATTAACGTCGGGGTGCGCCAGAATTGCAAACCTGTATTTATCTCCCCGGTAATAAGAGCGCTCGATCTCGATGGTTTTTCCGGTTTGGCTAATCACAGCACTATCCAGCAAAAAGACCGCGATGGGTTGGCTCGTTTCAAAATGGTTTTCAGTATCGGCCGGTTGTAAAATGTCTGCGCTTAGCGTTTGATTGACATCGGTGATCTTCAGATGATACTTGTTTTCATAAATCTGAAAATAAGACACTTCGGTGGGCATGACATGGATTTTAGGACACAAATCCAGGGAAATGTACTTGACTTCATCTTTCATCACCGTGTCGTCAGCGTAGCGCAGTTGATGAATTTTCACAACGGGCCCTTCGATAATAAAATGTTTTCCGTTGATCTCGGAGGAAATACCATCCTTCAGGATCATTTTTTCCAGAATAATATTTTTCGGAGTAAATCCTTCTGCTTTCAGCTTTTCGTCAAACCCCAGTCGGGTATCGGTAATAGAACCCAGCGTACGGGTGAGGTGGTGATCGGGAGTACGGTTCAGTACAAAAGTGCCTTTGCCTTTAATGCGGCGGGCCCAGCCTTTTAACTCAATTTCCAGTAAACTTTTGCGCGCGGTTGTGTTACTGACCTGATAGATCTTGATCAGCTCATTTTCAGAAGGGATTTTGTCTCCCGGCTGCAACTCTCCTGATTTAATTCTTGCAATAACTTCGTCGCTGATGGCGATGAACTTTGGCTTCATCTTTCTCAATTTGATGAACGTGTAGTATACACCAGAAACTTCATAAATTAGAAAATATCGCTCGAAATATTATTTAACGCACTAAGTAAGCGGCTGAATAAGCTTGAGATAATTTCTTAAAACACGTCAGTTTTAATATTTAATTAATAATTAAAAGTCTATTTAGACATTTTATTGTAAAATAAATGGTTAATAAATTTTAATATTGATAAAAGTGCATTCAATACGCTTGCGTGCTTGCTTTCAATACTAGTTTGTATATATATTTGAGAACGCAACTTAGTGCGTTAAGATATGATAAAAAAAAGCTCCTTACGATGGCTGGTGGTTGGCCTGGTGTTTATCGCTACTGGCTTAAGTTTTCTGGACCGACAGGTGCTTTCCATCGCCATCATCAAAATACAGGAAGAATTTAATATCACCGATGTACAGTACGGAGTGGTGAATACCAGTTTCCTGATCAGCTACGCTGTGATGTTCACTCTGGGAGGAAGGCTGATTGACGTGGTGGGAGCCCGCGTTGGGCTGGCGGCCTCAGTAGCTCTGTGGTCCGTAGCCAATACCCTGCACGGGGTGATGACGGGTTTTCACCAACTGATCATCTTTCGTTTTCTGCTGGGCATGGGGGAGGGTGGTTGTTTTCCGGGGGCGGCGCGTACGGTATACGAGTGGTTTCACGAAAAAGAACGCGCGCTGGCCAATGGCATCGCTATTGGCGGGTCCGCCATCGGGGCCGTCATTGCTCCACCCATGACCATCTGGGTATCCAACTATTTTGGCTGGCGCGGTGGATTTGTCATTCCCGGACTGGTCGGCTTGCTGTGGGTGGTGGTCTGGTTGATGATTCCCTGGAAGAAGCGGGTGGCGCAGGTCTCTGAAAAGATGGCCGCCACTAAAAAAACGGAAGTACTGCCGTTTCGCACATTACTGAAAAATAAAGAAGCCTGGATATTCATTCTTATTCGCTTCATGCTCGACCCCGTATTTTACTTCTTCATGTTCTGGATTCCCAAGTACCTGAATGAGGAGCGGGGATTGTCTTTTGATAGTGTGGGAAATGTGTTCTGGATTCCGTTTCTGGCCCTGGGAGTGTCCAATATCATTGGTGGTTGGTTTTCTGATAAGCTGGTAGCCCGAAAAATGTCGGTCAATAAGGCCCGGAAAGTAGTGATGGGTATCGCAGCACTGCTCACCATTGTTGCCCCTTTTGTTGGGTGGGTCACTTCTATTGAGGCAGCTATCGCGCTGATGGCCCTGATTATGTTCGCCCACGGTTTCTGGATTACCAATTACATCACTGCAATCTCCGATATTTTCGGGAAACAGGCTACCTCTACGGTGGTCGGGTTATCCGGGACGGCGGGGGCTATATCAGGCCTGTTGTTAAATCCTCTGATTGGTTTAATTATTCAGAATTATTCCTACCAACCGCTTTGGGTGGTGTCGGGGCTCATGTATCCGATCGCGTTTGTGGTGTTTTTGGTATTTGTGCGTCAGATCAAACCCATACAGATGCCAATGGCGGCATCATCGGTTTAAAAGTAAACCAATTACAATAGTAGCAGCGTCTGAAAGACGATGCTATTGAATAATATTTTGTTGAAAAATTCTTAGTGCGTAAAGCAAAATAGTTAATGCATAAATTAAAACTACAATGAGTATGTCAATGGAAAACCGTGAGATTCCCCGGATCGTGCGCCGAAAGCGTTCTACTCCGAAAATCGGGGTATTTGGGGTGGGTTACTATAAATATTGGGGGCAGTTTGAGGGGTTGCTGGATGACATGCATAAGAAGCAGGCTGATTTTATCAGTAAAGTAGAAAAGCATGAAGTGGAAGTGACTGATTTCGGGCTGGTGGATACCGCCGCGGGAGCCTACGAGATGGTGGGTAAACTGAAGGCAGCCAACCTGGATCTCATCTTCTGTGATATGCTCACTTATGCCACTTCCAGTACTTTCGGTATCATCATTAAAAGCATCGACATCCCCATTGTGCTGGTAGCCTTACAGCCACACAAAGCCCTGAATTACGAGCGGGCTTCTACTTATCTTCAGTTGTATAACGATGATATCTGCTCGCTGCCGGAGTTTGGGGGGGTAGCCGTACGCATGGGCAAAAAAGTGCCGGAGATGATTATCGGCACCCTGCACGATGATCCGCAGGTGGATACTGAAATTGAAGAATACTGCCAGATTGCCCGGGTACTGCACGACCTGAAGACCTCCCGTATCGGGCACATCGGCCACCCCATTGAAGCCATGCTGGACATGCACTTTGATGCCACCATGTTTACAGCCCACTTTGGTTTACACGTGGTGCAGTGCGAAGAAAACGAGATTGTAACTCAATACCACAACGTGACCGATGCTGAAATCCGGGATGCTTCTGACCGCATCTTGTCGTTCTTCGATACGCCGGACCCGGTGTCTGATCCCATTTCAGAAAAATTAAAAAAAGCTGATCTGGAGGTCGCTGCGCGGGTGAGTGTGGCACTGGAAAAGTTTACCCGAGAGAAGCAACTGGACGGGCTGGCGTACTACTACGAAGGGGAAGACCAAAGCGTGACCCAACAGGTGATGTCAAACCTGATTGTTGGAAACTCCCTACTCACGGCTGCCGGATTTCCCATGTGTGGGGAATCGGATTTGAAAACCTGCGTTGCCATGCTGATCATGGACCGGCTGGACATTGGAGGAAGCTTTGCTGAATTCCATCCGGTTGATTTTAACGAAGGCTTTGTGCTGGTGGGCCACGACGGGCCTCACAACATTGCCATTGCCGAAGGTCGTCCGGTGTTGCGGAGTCTGAAAAAATACCACGGCAAGCCGGGATTCGGAGCAGGAGTGGAGTTCAAGATCAAAGAAGGACCGATTACCATGCTCAGTGTCAGTTCCACTTACGAAGGGAAATTCAAGTTTGTGATCACCGAGGGCGAGTCAGTGAAAGGACCTATTCCTCCTACGGGCAATACCAATACCCGAGGCTATTTCAAACCGGATGTGCGCACCTTCCTGCATCGCTGGATCAAAGCGGGACCGACCCATCATTTTGCGCTGGGAGTGGGGCATCATGCCCGTACAATCCAGAAGGTTGCCGGGTACCTCAATATTGAGTCGGTGATCATTGAGTAAAACACTACGGAATATTCATTACTAAATACAACCTATATGAGACATTTTACCAAATGCTCCTTCTTGTTTACTGTGCTCATGATCGCTGCGCTGAGTGGCGGTCTTTCAGTAAACCTGATCGCTCAATCGGCCGGAACCATTCCGGTCAGCGGCACAGTCACGTCAGACGACGATAACGGGTCTTTGCCCGGAGTAAACATTGTGGAAAAAGGGACCACCAATGGGACCATCACCGATGTAGACGGAAAGTACACGCTGACGGTTTCCCCGAATGCCACGCTGGTGTTTAGTTCGGTAGGCTTTATGGCTAAAGAAGTTGGAGTGGGCAACCGCTCCGTCATTGATATGACGATGGAGACGGACATTCAGCAATTGGATGAACTGGTAGTCGTGGGCTACGGCACCCAGAAAAAGAGTGATCTGACGGGGTCTATCTCCCGGATTACCGGCGATGAAATGATCCAGCCTTCGGTATCCAGCTTCGATCAGATGTTGCAGGGAAAAGTAGCCGGAGTGCAGATTTCTCAAACGTCGGGTGCGCCGGGCGGTAATGTGAATGTACTGGTGCGGGGCGTCAGTTCCATTACCGGCGGAAACCAGCCGTTGTATGTGGTGGATGGCTATCCGATTGGCTCAGGAGGAGGTGGATCAGACATGCAGTCTTTCGGTAGTGCTACCTATAGCTCAGCGGGCATGGCCAATAATACCCAGAACCGGGTGAACCCATTGAACTTCCTGAACCCCGCCGACATTGAATCGATTGATATTCTGAAAGATGCTTCGGCCACGGCGATTTATGGCTCGCGCGGGGCCAACGGAGTGGTGATCATTACCACCAAGCGGGGTAGTTACGAGCAGTCGCAGATCAGTGTGGATGTTTCTTACGGAGTGCAGCAGGTGGCCCATAAACTGGACATGCTGAATGCGCAGCAGTATGCCCAGTTTGTCGCCGAAGGGCGGGATAATGCCTGGGTGTATGCCGGAGGCTCGGCCAGTGATCCGAACGACGTTCGTCCGGCCAGCACTTTTGTAAGACCGGAGTTCAGAAATCCGGCATCCATCACCCAGAATACCGATTGGCAGGACGTGATTTTCCGTACGGCTCCGATACAGAACTACCAGGTATCCGCGAGCTCCGGCACAGACAAAATGAAGTTTTTCGTTTCCGGGGGATATTTCAATCAGCAGGGCGTTATCCAGACTTCAGATTACCAGCGCTTCAATCTGAGATCAAATATTGATGCCCAGCTCACCGATCGGCTCACCATTGGCACAACATTGTCTGGTACCTATGGATATGGGCAGTTTCCCAATGTGGAAGGCCATTACGGCACCGGCGGGGTACTATCCATGGCCCTGGCGGCTTCTCCGACCATCCCGGTGTACGATGAGGAAGGTAACTATTATTTCAATCAGGCCGATGTGACGGACGGGCTGGGCTGGCTGGCTAACCCCCTGGCGGTACTCGATGGTTATTCTGATAACCGTAAAGTAGCCGATATTCTAAGCAATAATTTCCTGGAGTACAGGATTCTGGACGGACTGACATTTAAAAGTTCTATCGGCATCAAGTACGGAACGAACGTAATCAAGCTGTGGCGGTCTTCGGCCGTGCCTTATTTCACTACGCTGAATTATCCTTCCACCGCCGGTGTCACCAAATCAGAGTCGCTGAACTGGCTGAACGAAAATACCCTGACCTACAAACGGATTTTTGGCGGAAAACACGCGTTTGATGCGCTGGTCGGGTTTACTGCCCAGAAAGACAGCTACGACCGTATTTCCGCCGGAGCTTCCGATTTTCCGACCGATTATGTCAATTTTCTGTCAGCGGGTATCGTAAATTCAGGTACGCATCTGGTTTCGGAGTGGGCCATGCTATCCCTGATGTCGAGGATCAACTATGCCTACGACAGCAAGTATTTATTCACTGCCACTATCCGTCGCGATGGTAGTTCCCGCTTCGGGCGTAATCACCAATGGGGAACCTTCCCTTCCTTCTCCGTCGGATACAATGTTTCGGAAGAGTCTTTTATGAATGATCTGGGTTTCATCAGCAATCTGAAGTTGAGAGCCAGTTACGGACATTCAGGCAATAACCAGATCGGTAACTACACCCATATTGGCTTATTATCCGCTTCTACCTACGTGGAAAACAACACGCAGAAGCCAGGACTGGTGCCTTCCAGTTTATCCAATGATGACCTGACCTGGGAAAAATCAAAACAAACCAACCTGGGACTGGATCTGGGTCTTTTTGATGACCGAATCTCGTTTACTGCCGATGTGTATAAAGACCTGAAGACTGACCTGCTACTGGCAGTGGCCTTACCCGCTGCTTCCGGATTCAACAGTTCTACCCAGAATATTGGCGATATTGAGAATAAAGGAGTGGAGCTGTCCTTACAGACGGTGAATGTCCGAAGCAATAAATTTGAATGGACCAGCAACCTGACCTTCACCGCCAACCGAAACCGGGTATTACGCCTGGCGACCGACGGCGGGCGGATTACCAATTCTTCCTACCAGATTACCCAGGTCGGATCACCCGTATCCAGTTTTTATCTGTTGAATGCCATTGGAGTCTTTGAAAACGCAAGCGAGTTAGACGGAGCAGCCTTACAGCATCCCAATACGCAGGCGGGGGATTTACAGTTCGAAGATGTGAATGAGGATGGCGTAATCAATGCCAATGACCGTAAGATCGTGGGCGACCCTTGGCCGGATTATACCTGGGGATTTACCAATAGATTTACCTTCGGGAATCTGACGATGAACGTGGTATTGAACGGATCACAGGGATCTTATTCCTATTTTGAGGGGGGAGGGATCATCCTTAATTCCGCGGGAGTGCAGAATCAATTGGCACTCAGCGAAGGACGGTGGAGATCGGAAAGCAATCCCGGTGACGGGCTGGTTCCCCGAGCGATCCGAAATAACTATGCGTACGGCTTCAGTTCGTCTTCTCGTTTCCTGTTTAACTCTTCCTTTGCTCGAATCCGAAATGTCAATATCTCGTATAAACTGCCTCAGAAACTGGTGTCCCGATGGTCGTTGAGCAATGTATCAGTGTATGCGGATATTCTGAACCTGTATACCTTCACCGATTATCCGGGCTACGATCCGGAGTCCAGCACCGCCGGAGATAATATTGTCAATGCCGGGGTTGACTACCTTTCTTATCCGTTGCCACGGACCTACACTTTCGGTGTGAACCTAACCTTCTAATGACAACAACCATGAAAAAATATATGCTTATTGCGGCGACCGTACTGGTTTGCCTCAGCTCCTGCGATGATTTTCTCACCCTGCAACCGGAGTATCTGGTCAACGAGAATACTTTCTACAAAAGCGCCAATGATTTTGAAACGGCCCTGATCGGAAATTACTCGGCCTTACAGGGACTGCACGATGCCTCTATCCTGTATCTGGGGGAACTCACCACTGACAATGCCGAAATTCAGTGGACCTCGCCGACCACTTCGGAAATGGAGTGCGATGAAATGAACCTGACTTCTACCAATACCTTCGCCAATGCGGTATGGAACTCCTGCTTCACTACCATCTCTCGCTGTAACAACATCCTGTCCCGCATAGCATCGGTAGATATGGATGAGTCACTGAAGTCACAGTACCGGGGAGAGGCGCTGTTCTTACGGGCTTACAACTACTTCTACCTGGTTCGCTTATTCGGCGATGTACCCATTGTGGAAGAGTCCTTCCGAAGCCCCGGTGAGATCGCTGCTTTTGATATGGCTCGCAAACCAGCCAGTGAGGTGTATCAGATCATCACGGGTGATTTGATGATGGCGGACGATCTGTTACAGGGGGTAACGGGACTGAGCAAATCGAGGGCTTCGGCGGGAGCTGCCAAAACCCTACTGGGAAAAGTGTACCTGACCCGGCAGGATTATCCAGCGGCCGCTACGGAGCTAAAAGAAGTCATTGATAGGAATACCTATTCCTTAGAGGCTGACTACAAAAGCTTGTTTACCAACGGCAATGATGAGCTGGGAGAATCTATTTTTGAGATCAAATACTTATCGGGTAATCTGGGCGAAGGCAATTCCTTTTCCTCGGTATTCACTCCGCCGCGCTTTGATATGGCGATCTTCCCCGGCAACATGCAGGGCTCTGGCCGGATTGTGCCTACGGCGGATGTCGTCAGCGCTTATGAGCCGGGAGATGTACGGCGAGCCGCTTCCATCGCTGATTCTGTTCAGTTGGTAGATGGCACTTCGGCGGCTAATATTTACGGACTGAAATTCGTGGATTTCACTACCGGAGTGGTGGGAGATGGTGGGATCAATTTTACTGCCCTACGCTACGCTGATGTGTTGCTGATGTACGCCGAAGCATTGAACGAAACAGGCAATACCGCCGATGCTACCACGTTCCTGAACCGGGTACGCGATCGGGCCGGATTACCCTCGCTGAGCGGGCTTTCCGGTTCAGATTTCGCTCTGGCATTGGAACAGGAGCGGCGGGTGGAGTTTCTGGGTGAAGGGCACCGCTGGTTTGATTTGGTGCGTACCGGACGGGCCCAAACCGTGCTGAATGACTATTTTGCGGACAAGGGGCTGAATTTTTCGGTGGCAGAGAATGAACTGCTCATGCCCATTCCCCAGAATGAGATCGACATAGATCCTAATTTAGTGCAGAACACCGGGTACTAGACTCTTCAAAAAGAGCCTGCCCGAGCGATACTTTTCCCTGATTATACGATACAACCGATGCTTAAAAAAACTTCCTTTTTAATTGCGCTTATTTTTGTGATGTTGCTGGGGCTGTTAGGCTGGGTAGAGAAACCAGCGCCTTTGCCCCCTGATGGCGATAACCCTTTTTTAAAAGGGGAACCTTTTCACAATATCACGCTGGAAGCTTCTTTAAAACCGTTTAAGAAAAATGACCCGGAGTATATCCGGAATATTGCCACCGAAATGTTTACCCAGTGGCACGCCCTGCTCCGCCATGCCGATACGGTGTCGGTAATGCTCTGGACGGCCGATGGCTCGGAGATTCTGGAATACAATAATCTGGAACAGCCACTGGAGTGGGCCCGGTACATGGGGAATCCCAATACCGAGCACGAAGTGGGTTCCGGGCCGGAATCACTTTCTTTACACGAACGGGCGTACCTGTATATGGACAACCCACCGGAGTTTACCTATGCCGATCTGCAATTCATTGTGAAGACCCTTAAAGAAGTAGGGGAGGAGCAGACCGGCAAACCCGTGCGGGTAGGGGCTACCTTTGATCCGGGCCCGGAGTTTGCCCGGTCCGAATTTAAATATAAACGGCATCCGGAAATTTTGATGGGCAACACCATGGGGCACAAAACCTTTGTGAGTTCCTACACGGTGCTCAATGCGGACGATCACGCCTACGCCGGGTTCCCGGACGGGATTCCGCAGGATACTCCCTTCGGTACTTTCTTCGGGCGGCAAACCCAGCATTTTTTGACGGACCTGGGGTTTGATTATGTCTGGCTTAGCAACGGATTTGGTTTTGGCATGGAGACCTGGTCGGCCACGGGTGCCATCTTCGATGGAGAGCAGTTTGAGGGAGAAAAAATCTTCGACACCCGGGAGAAGATCATTAATTTCTGGAAGCTGTTCCGGCAGGAGTGTCCTGATTTTCGGATAGAAACCCGGGGCACCAATCTGGCGACCGGTATTGATCTGGCCGCGGATGGAGTGGATCTGCGGGAAATTTACCAGGGAGGATTCAACCTGCTTCCTCCGCCTAACTCTCCCTGGGCCGCATTAAACGGAGATTTCGGACTGGAGATGGCCGGTTACATGTCGCGCATTGCCGAGTTGCCGGATGATCGTTACCTGTTTCGCTACTATACCCACGATCCCTGGTGGGTCAATAGCCCCTGGCTGGATCGCTACGGGCGGGAGTCCCATGATATTTACCTGCCCATGTCCATTGCCCGCATCAATGCCCGGGGGGAAGTGAAATTGCCAACGCATCTGAACTTTCTTACGATTGACAATACCTACGGAGATATGCCCACGCAGGTGCCCGACGAGGTCATGCCCCATATTCTGAAAGCTCGCTACGATTCCCCAACAGCGGCGGGTCCTTTGGTTTGGGTATACCCTTTTGATGAATACCACGACTGGGCGTACCAACAGCAGGAACGACTGGAGGAAATTTACTACGGAGACTGGTTCATCCGGCAGGCCATCAATAATGGCTTTCCGCTAAATACAGTGGTCTCTACCAGCTCTTTTCAGTCAATCCTTGCAGAGCAACCGGACTATTTTACCGCTTCGGTTTTGGTGTCTATCGTACCGGATGCTGGTTCTGCGTTGGAAAAATCATTGCTCAGTTTTGTCCAAAACGGTGGCAAACTACTGCTGTATGGCCCGGCTGATTATGCCGGTGATGACTTCAAAGCATTCATGAATCTGGATAACCAAAAACCGCTGGCCGGAGAATTTCAGACAACGTCCCACTTTACTCTTGATCAACTAGCACATGATTTTCCCCGCAAGATTTCCCATGAAGCTTTGTTTTCCGGTGGGGGAGTAAGTACCGTGGTACAGCAGCCGGATGATGAAGCCACCCAGGTACTGGCCACCATGCAGCAGGGAGGTCAGCAGCGAGATGTGGTATGGGTACGGGAAGATCCGGCCTGGCAGGGAGGGAAAGTCGCTTACGTGCGGGGAACCAACTCCAGCAGCTTCCACGGCGGGCACTTGCTTCGCGCGGATGATCCCACTGAATATTTCACCGGCCCCCTGTGGATGCGATATGTATTAAAGGAGTTTGGATGGGAGTACGCTGTAGACAAACAAGACCCTTCGGTGAAAAGCCCGGTCATGACGGTGGCCAATAGTGACAATGGTTTTTTCTTTTCCGGCTACGTGCCCAATACGACCGTGAAACAACGCTTTAAGTTTCCTCAGGGGGCACCGCTTCTGATTGGGTATGAGACGATGCTGGAAGATGGCGCATCGGTCTATTCGCTACCCAAAGCCTGGCACCGGGAGGCTCGTATCTTTATTGAGCAGGAAGACGGGATGATTTCCTGTCATGAGGTCCACTCCGGCGAGAAAGGGATTGAGCGGAGAATCAGAGTTACGGGACTGGAGAACGCCACCGTCCGCTTGTATCCGCCAGTGGATGTGACTCAAGAGGATTTAAAAGTATACGTTAACTCCAGTTACCCCTGGAAAACGGGGCAGGTGCCGGTTAAAAAAGGAGATGAAGCCTACGGTCAGTGTTTTGTAGTGGAGAATGTCAGCGGTGAACTGGTCATGGCTTGGTAATTAAACGGTATAGCGCTTTGCTTATGAAGATTTCTTATCTAATACTATTGATCGGTTTTGGCTTTGGTCTGGGTGCTTGTCATGAGGAAACAGAGGAGGTAGTATCAACGCGGTACGATGAACTGAAAGAAGGCTTTCTGAATCCACCCAATGAAGCCCGACCCAAGGTATACTGGTGGTGGCTGAATGGCTACGTAGACACTGTTCGCGTGAAGGAAGAATTGCAGGCGATGAAAGCGGCCGGTATTGGCGGAGCCGATATTTTTGAGATTGGCACCACGGCCTACAGTAATCCGGATGCAATGGTTCCGGCCGGACCCGCCTTCATGAGTGAGGCTTCCTTAGAAACCATTCAATTGGCCATCGAGGAAGCTTCCAAACTGGATTTGTCAGTTGGATTAAACCTAGCCAGCAGCTGGAATGCCGGAGGCACCTGGATCACCCCGGAATACGCGGCCAAATCGCTGTACTTTTCCAAAACATCGGTAAACACTTCCTCACCGGGACCCATTCGCTTGCCATTTCCAGAGATCGCCCCAATGGATAAGAATGGAAAAGCCCGGTTGATTGAATTTGAAGATGATGGCAAACCCGTGTATTACGAAGAAGTCGCCGTACTGGCGGTGCCTGCCGGGGCATCCGGTCTGACTGATACCTCCCAGGTAATTCGGCTGACCTCCAACTTTGATACCAACACCGAAATCTTGCGTTGGGATATTCCCGACGGAGCGTGGGATATTTACCGGTATGTATGCTCCAACTCCGGGGAGCAACTGAAACTTCCCAGTCCTAATTCTATGGCGCCGATCATCGATCACTACGATTCTGCCGCAACCGAGGCGCATTTCATGTATTTCATCGATCAGCTAAAGCCCCGCGTGGGTGACTTCAGCAATACTACCCTGAAGAACTTTTATCTGGCCAGTTACGAAGCCACCGGATCGGTTTGGACTTCTTCCTTACCCGCTACCTTTGCCCAACTGCATGGGTATGCTATTGACAAGTTTATCCCGGCCTTATTTGATGAGCAGTTCTTAGCCGAAGAAACCGCCGAACAGTTTCAGCAGGATTATTACAAGACCTTATCGCATCTCATCACCCACAATCATTACGGGAAAGCGAAAGAAATTTCCAATGCGTATGGTCTGCAAATTACTTCGGAGTCCGGTGGGCCGGGAGCTCCTTTGCACAATGTGCCAGTAGATGCTTTAAAAGCATTGGGAGCACTGGATGTACCCCGAGGGGAATTCTGGGTGAATCACCATAATTATGCGGAAGACAGCGTGGATATTTTGTGGCTGGTGAAAGAAATTGCGGCGGCTTCCCACATTTACCAGCGCGGGATCGTGGAGGAAGAAGCCTTTACCAGCTTCCAGCACTGGCAGGAAGGCCCATTTGATTTGAAACCATTGGCCAACCGGGCATTTGGAGAAGGCATGAATCGGGCCGTAGTGCACGGGTTTACCCACAACCCCGCTGAAATAGGCTATCCGGGTATTGTGTACCATGCCGGCACGCATTATAATGATAAGCGCGTCTGGTGGCCCAAGATCAAACCCTTTAATGATTATCTGGCCCGAATCTCCTATCTCTGGCAGCAAACTGATTTTTATGCGGATGTGCTGTATTATTACGGGGATCAGGTTCCTAATTTTGTGGTGCCCAAAAATGCCCGTTTTTCCGTAGGACCTGGCTATGATTATGAAATTGTGAATACGGAGATTCTGTTGAATGAAGTGTCGGTTGAGGGAAGCGAGCTAGTGTTATCCAACGGTGCCCGCTTTAAAGTGCTGGCCTTGGATGCGCAAAGCCGGGTGAATCCGGCCGTGATGGAAAAGCTGCGCCAGTTGGCCGAAGCCGGGGCCATCATTGTGGGACCCCGGCCAAAGGATGCCGTAGGTCTGAGTCAGCAGCCTCAGGCAAATGAGCAGGTGGCTTCCCTGGCCAAAGGATGGCAGGCATCTTCTGCTGCGAACAATGATCAACTTCGGGAAGGCGGCCTTTTTTCGGAGCTGTCTCCATTAGAAGCATTGCAAACCCTTCAGATATCAGCTGATTTTAGTTATGAAGATCAGGAAGAGTACCTCCTGGATTATGCCCATTATCAGGAGAAGGGACTGGACTTTTATCTGGTGAGCAACACCTCCGATGCCTGGGTATCCCGCCAATGCACGTTTCGTCAAACCGGCAAGTCTCCGGAATTGTGGGACCCAGTGACCGGCAAGGTGACTCCGGTAGGTATTTATGAAGAAACGGAGCAGGGGATTAGCCTCCCGCTGACGCTACCACCCTACGGGGCTTATCTGCTGGTATTTAGCAACGGGGCTCCCCCCTTTCATTATGAACAAGTGGTCTCTACAGATAATTACCCACCCAGGCTACAGTACCAGAAGCAGGGGATTACCTTTTTATCCGAGCGCGATTTCACCTTAAGTCGTGAAGGTTCTACCAGAACTATAGAAAATCAGCCTGGCGAAATGGCGATAGATGGTAGCTGGGACGTTACCTTTCCGTCGGATTGGGGCGCCCCGGATTCGATAACGTTTCCCGAACTCATTTCCTGGTCGGCATCCAGTGCGGAGGGTATCCGTTATTTTTCCGGGATAGCTACTTATCATAAGAAGTTTACTTTCCACTCCGAAGACGCCGAACAGTTTGACCGGATATGGCTGGATCTCGGCGACTTATCGGAAGTGGGGGAGGTGTGGTTAAACGACCAATCGTTGGGTATTACCTGGGCTAAACCTTATACCTTTGATGTGACTGACTTATTAAACGAAGGGGAAAACACACTTAAAGTTGAAGTCGCCAATACCTGGTCGAACCGACTGGCAGGAGATGCCCGCTTGGGAGAAACATATACGAGTACGAATATCGCCACCGCTTTTCGTGGAACTACCTGGGAGCAGGCTCCTTTGCTGGAATCCGGTTTATTAGGTCCGGTTACCTTAAAATTTACCAACAACATCCCCGTAGAATAAATATGCACCATCTTTTAACCATCACTCTAACCATCCTTGTTATCGGGGGATGTAGCCATTCGGCTGATCCGACAGTAACACCGAAACCCAACATCCTGATCATCCTGACCGATCAGCACACCAATGATGCGCTCAGCTATCTGGGAAACCCCAATTTGCACACTCCCGCCATGGATGAATTAGCCCGTGGGGGTATGTACTTCACCCAATCTTATTGCACCTCCCCAGTGTGCGGTCCCGCCCGAAGCAGCCTGATCACCGGACGGATGCCGCATGAGACTGGCGTGGTATGGAACTCAACCACGATCAATGCTGCCTATCCCACAATCGGGCAGATCTTTCAAAAGGAAGGCTACAATGCCGTTTGGGCCGGAAAGTGGCATCTCCCGGAAGGTTATCCGGCTCAGACAACCATGGATTCGGTCAGAGGGTTTGAGGTGCTGCCGTTTCAGTCATTGGAAGCATCCTGGGATACCGGAGCTGCTACCGATGGCCCGATTGCCGATGCCGCCGTCGATTATCTCAATGATTACTCAGATGATAAACCCTTCGTGCTGACGGTATCCTTACACAATCCGCACGACATATGCTACGTACCCCGTCGCCCGGATCAATACGCCAAAGCCGATGAACTGGATAATTTGCCACCCTTGCCCCCGAACTTTAACATCGCAGATGATGAACCGGAGTTTCTTCAGGAAAAGCGATTGCTCGACCATTACGGAGACGAACTGTTCCTTTCCCGGGATTATTCCCCGGAAGATTGGCAGGCGTATTTATACCATTACTACCGCTTCACCGAAATGGTAGATCAGGAAATAGGGAAAATACTGGACGCTGTACGAGCCAACGGACTGGATGAAAATACATTGATTGTTCTGACCAGCGACCACGGGGATGGAGCTGCTGCCCACCAATGGGCCGCCAAGCTGAGTTTTTACGAAGAAGCCGCAACTGTTCCGTTCATCATCCGCTGGAAAGACCATATTCCCGAGGGCATCATCAACCGGGATCAGTTGGTTTCCGGCATCGATCTGGTGCCTACCCTCTGTGATTATGCCGGGATAAAAGATTCGCCTACCTATACCGGAAAAAGTATTCGGCCAATTGTAGAGAACGCTCGGGCGACGCTTCGGGATTATCTGGTGGTAGAACTGGCCGATGACAAAGAAGACTCCACCCGGCACGGCCGGATGATCCGGGATAAGCGATATAAGTATAACCTGTACAACCAGGGAGAACACCACGAGCAGTTATTCGATTTATGGAATGACCCGGGAGAGATGCAAAACCTGGCGGAAGAACCGCAGTACCGGCCAATTAAATTGAAAATGAAAGAAGCCCTGGATCAGTGGATGCAACAAACCAACGACGATTATTATACATGGAAAAACTAACTGGATTTCTGGCCTCGCTATTATTATTCCCCTTATTCCTGCCAGCCCAAACAACCACTGCGGCTGATACTGCTACCTATCTGGCTGATATTAAAGATGAACTGATGACCGTCTGGCCGGATAGCCGGACGATCAATCTGGTATTTCATGGCCATTCGGTACCCGCCGGTTATTGGCACAACCATGAAGTACATACGCTGGAGTCGTATCCGAATATCGTCCTTAGAAAACTCAAAGCGCAATACCCTTACGCCGTGATCAATGTGATTGTAACAGCCATTGGGGGAGAAAATTCAGTGAAAGGTCAGGAACGGTTTACCCGGGATGTGCTCTCCCATCGACCGGATATACTCTTTATCGATTATGCCCTCAATGATCGGTCTGTGGGATTGGAACAAGCCCGGGAAGCCTGGGAAAAGATGATACAAGCAGCGCTGGAGCAAAACATTAAAATCATTTTACTCACCCCTTCCCCAGACCAGCGACTGGATATTCTGGAGCCGGAGAATCCATTGGCATTGCATGCCGATCAGATCAAGGAATTAGCCAGACAATACCACACTGGCCTGGCTGATCCTTTTACCCAGTTTCAGCAGATTGCGGCATCTGATGAAGCCCTGTCGGATTATATGTCCCACGTAAACCACCCCAATGAGAAAGGACACGAAATCATTGTCGAAGAAATAATAAAATGGTTAAAACCCTTATCCAAAACGAAGTAAATAGTGGTTTTTTTATGAACTTACTAATAATCAGTGAGTTGCGTCAGGCTCAGAAGCAAAACCAATGCATGTACTAATCGCATGTAATTATTGGATAAAGAAGTACGAGAAGCGTTGAAAAATACCGATTACCTGAAAAATGCCTGTATTGATTAATAAGGGAATTTGGAAAAACCAATTAATGAGGTGCTTAGTGCGTAATTTTCACAAATTCTTACGATCGTTTTACTACTCATAGCAGGTGTAAAAGTTGTTTTATAAAAAAAAACAAATGAGGCATTGCCCAAAACGTATTAAGGGTTAATAAAATAAATAGGCCTTTATTCATATAAAAATTACTTTAGTAAAAACAATTCGTCATTTTGTCATAATGGTGTTGTTTAATCATCGGTATGGCTAAAGCCTTCCCAAATTTGGTTTTAATAAGAAAAAAATTTTTCCTGTCCCATGTAACTTTAAGTGGCAAAATGTCAACTTTGCGGCCTGTTTATGCCCTAATATTGAATAAAATTATTGAGTGGGTCTGACATCAACCACGTTTTTTTACTCATGTGCGAATTTGAAGTAAAATTGAAGACCCAGACCATCAAAATGCCCATAATTGTATCAAGGTGAAATTATTTAAAACTACCACACTTCTATTGATATCTCTGCATACTATAATTTCTTGTGTGTCAAAAAAAGAGCTGGTCTATTTCCAGAACATGCCAGAACAGAAGGAGTACAAAACAACTCATGAGGAAGTTGAGCTTCGCCCCGGCGATGTGTTAAGTATTTCAATCAGTACGTTACCAACGAGTCAGCTCAATACCTATTCCAACGCAGATTTACAGAGTAATGCCAATCCCATTCTTAATGGATATACCGTCTCTCAGAAAGGTAGTATTCTGCTTCCTGTAATCGGTGAAGTTACCGTTGCAGGAAAAACAATAGATCAGACGAGAGAAGAAATTGCTGGTCTGGTAAGTGAGTATTTCCAGAATGCCTCGGTAAAAGTGCACCTTCTATCCTTTACCGTTAGTATTTTGGGAGAGGTAGCCCAGCCTGGTCAATACACAGTATATAAAGAAAATATGTCGCTGTTGGATGGTTTGGCCCTGAGTGGCGACCTCTTACCTTCCGCTGATAGACATGAAGTTTCAGTGCTTCGTACGAAGCAGGGAGTAACAACCCGCTACCATATAGACTTACAGCAGGATGACTTATTTACTGCACCTTACTTCTACTTGCAACCCGATGATGTGATTTACGTGGAACCGGCCCGCTACCGGAATATTAACCCATTGCAACCCTGGGCTATTGCCGTATCATCTTTGTCGGTAATTGCAATCATATTAAATATATTTATAAAATAGACTATCATGGATAGCAGACTTCAACAAGAAGAAGAGTTTGATTTGCAAAACATGCTGAAAAAGGTAAAAGAATACCGCTGGTTTTTCTTGTCCAGTGTTATCGTTTGCTTATGCGTCACCTTTTTTTACAACCGTTATGCAGTACCGATTTATAATGTAAAGGCCTCAATCTTGATTGACGAAGAGGAGAATATGAGCGAAACGGCTGAACTGATCTATGGGGCTGATTTATTATCCTCCAATAAATCGCTGTTTAACGAAATAGCCATATTAAAATCATACCCCTTTATCTATCGCACCGTGAAGGCGCTTAACCAAAGAGTAACCTATTTCAGAGAAGGCCGGATTGGAAATGGCGAACTTTATACCAACTTGCCATTCGAGGTATATGTGGATAGTCTTCAGCACAATACCCAAAATGAGAGCATACCTTTTTTTGTGACCATTCTGAATGAAAAAAAGTTTTTGCTTGAAGCTTCCTGGAATGATCAAATGCAGCTGGAAAAAGAGCTGTCGTTTGATGAATCTTTTTTAATTAATGGCACTGCGCTTACCCTTCACTTGAATCAAGATACTAAAGATTTACAGGGAAAGTTCTTTTTCAGAATAAACAACTTTGAGCAGTTAGCCCGCACTTATAAAAGCAAGTTGTCAATTTACCCATACAGCAAAGAGTCTTCCGTCATAGATATTTCACTGGAGACCAGTGTACCCCAAAAGGAAATAGATTTTTTGAACGAGCTTACCCTTCAGTACACCATTGTAAGTCTGGAAGATAAAAATCAATCAACATCTCAGTCTCTGTCTTTTATTGATGAGCAATTGGAGAAAACATTTGATACGCTACAAGTCATTGAGAACACCCTGGAAGATTTTAAATCCAGGAATGGGTTTTCTCAGGCCAGTGGTATGCTTGAACGAAGTTTTGATAAAATTTCAACGCTGGAGTCAGAGAAAGCGGCCTTATTAATTAATGAGCAATATTATCAGGCTATTCAGCAATACTTAGAAGAAAACAGAACAATTGATGAACTGGTAGCGCCTTCATCTTTAGGAGTGCAGGATGTACTATTGAATAATTTGATTAACCAGCTGGCTACATTGCAAATAGAAAAGAATACCTACTTGATAGAGGGGCCGGCAAAAAACCCTTATATAAAAGAAGTAGAGGGTAAGATCGATAATATAAAGGCCACGCTCAAAGAGAGTCTGCAGAACATGATTGCCAGTAATCAGCTTAGTTTATCGCAGATGAACCATCGGATTGCCACGGTAGAAAATGAAATTAGCGCTCTTCCCGAGGCGGAACGAAAATATATCAACATCAAACGGTTTTATGATTTAAACGAAAGTATTTACAACCTGCTATTGCAAAAGAAAGTAGAAGCCGGGATTACCCAGGCTTCTGCCACAGTAGATAATAAAGTTATTGAGCCTGCTTATTTAGTGAATACGCAACCAGTACAACCAAGAAAGTCCAGAAACTATATCATCTCATTATTCATCGGTATGCTACTACCGGCTGCATGCATATTTCTGAAAGAAAAATTTAACACAACAGTCAAGAGTAAAACTGATATTGAAAAGTATACAGATTTATCGGTTATAGGGTCCATCAGTCAAAATGAAAAACACTTACCACTGGTCGTGCATCAGTCGCCCAAATCACCAACGGCTGAATCGTTTAGAGTATTAAGGTCTAATTTGAAATATGCGGTTAGAAATCAGGAAGTGAATAAAACGTTTTTGATTACTTCTATGATCAGTGGTGAGGGTAAAACTTTTTGTAGCATCAATCTGGCAATAGCGCTGGCTTTGTCAGGGAAGAAAACACTGCTTTTGGATGCTGATATCCGCAAAGACCAACCCGTATCGGATCTGGGTTTGGATAAAAATTGCAAAGGCCTGAGTAACTACCTTGTAGGTGATACTTCATTGGATGAGATTATTCAAAAATCGCCGGTCAATAATTTAGAGGTAATTGCTTCGGGGCCGATACCTCCCAATCCCGCAGAGTTGCTAATGGAAGAGTCTATGGAAGTGATGATGGATGTGCTGAAGTCATCGTATGAGTTCATTGTAATTGATACCTCACCCATTGGCCTGGTCACTGATGCACAGATTATGATGAGTTATAGCCACGCTAACCTTTTCATCATACGGGAAAAATTTACCCAAAAGGAGTCGCTCAAATTATTAGCTGAGATGAAAGAACAAAATGCCATCAGTAATGCCAGTATTGTATTCAATGATGTGAACACTACCTTAGGTTATTATGGGTATGGATACTACTATGGTAAAAAGAAAAATTCTGTATTCTCCCGGTTAATAAAATCTTCAATTTAGATAATTATAACCTATTAAATCATGAATATTCTTTTGTATTCTAACTTTTTTTGGCCTTCAATTGGTGGAGTTGAAGTTGTTACAAGAAACATTGCTAAAACTCTAGTAAAGCATAATCATAAAATTACCGTATTAACATCAACTAGGCTTCCGGGAGATAATAATGAATTAATCGAAGGTTATAACATAGTAAGAGAACTGAGCGCTAATAATTTTTACAGACTCATTAAGAATGCTGATTTAGTATTGTGCATTGGTGATATATCCAGGAAAATAGCTTTGGTCTCAGCTATAGTAGGAACACCATATATTGTATGGTATCAAATGCTTAAGACAAGCAAAGGCCCATATGCCTATGACAAAATTGATAAACTTCTGAAAAAGACAGTAGCAGGCTTCTTAGCTTGTAGTAAAGCATGCTTAGAGTCTCACGATGTTCATAATAACAAAAAGTGTTTAGGCCATATTTACAATCCTGTAAGTGAGGATTTATCCAGTAGTGCAGATGCATCCCTGTGGTATTCTAGAGACCATAAAGAGTTTGATATTCTTTTTGTAGGGAGGCTAATCAGAGGGAAAGGAATTTTTGTTTTATGTGATGCTCTGGAGCTATTAATTGGGCAAGGTCTGGCACCTCGAGTAGCTTTTGTTGGGGTAGGACCTGAGGAAAATGAACTTTTAAACAGAATCAAAGAGCTTAATCGTCTTAGCAAAAAGGAGAATATTGCTTTTTTGGGCAGAAAAGAAGGAAAGGGCTTATCAGATGTTTATCAAAGATCTAGAATGCTAATCATACCAACATCTTCACATCCTGAAGGAATGGGAATTGTGATTGCTGAGGCTGTTATGTTTGGTCTTCCTGTAATAGGGTCAAGTCAGCCTGCAATTAAAGAGGTTATAGCTGATGCCGGGTTAATATTTGATAACCACAATGCATCAGATTTAGCTGAAAAGATATTTTCATTATTGGAAAATGAGAGTATTTATGAAGCGATTTCCACCAAAGCTAAAGTAAGATCTAAAGACTTTCATATAAATCAGTTTGAAGAAAAACTGACATCTATATTGCAATTGTATTAAGCCGGAATATTTGAACTCTTCTATCCAGAATATAGCTAAAGCTTTTGCAGCGGCCTCGTTTGGCCAGATTGTAAATATTTTAAGCCAAATTTTGTTGGTTACCTTTTTCTTGAAATCATGGGGGACTCAACTTTACGGTGAATGGCTTATTTTAAGTGCTATGCCCTCAATCATCGCAATGGCTGGTGATTTAGGTTTTGGAACGGTCGCGGCAAATGAAATGAGTTCGTGTTTGGCCAGGCAGGATAAGGTAAATGCGCTCAGAGTCTTTGAAAACACCTGGGTAATTATCAGTTGTTGTTCGTGTGTTTTTGTTGTAATAGCCATAGTGGTATTAGA
Source organism: Cyclobacteriaceae bacterium (assembly GCA_040222715.1). Taxonomy (GTDB): domain Bacteria; phylum Bacteroidota; class Bacteroidia; order Cytophagales; family Cyclobacteriaceae; genus Tunicatimonas. The sequence goes on from JAVKCN010000002.1 coordinate 69,089, forward strand.
TATTTTGCCAGTAGCATCTCTTCTTAATATTAGTTTGTTGTCGGAGAGAGCATCCGTGTTGATCATTACTTTATTACTTTTTAGAATCATCGTAGGGCAGCAAAACTCTTTACTAACTGCTGGACTAAGGTGTGAAGGGAATTATGCACTTGGAATGTTTCTGAATAATACTAGTAAGTTGCTAGAGTCTGTCTCGGTAGGCATTGCCATATTTTTGTTTGAAATGAAACCTATTTCGGTGGCAATAATTTATTTCGCTATTTCCATGATGACTTGGATTGTCTTAAGGATAGTATTAAATAAAAAAAGCCCTTGGATTAAGTATAGTTTTCAAAATCTATCTATAGGGTTAATTAAGCAGCTATTACCTACGGCGATGTCGTACCTTTCGTTTCCTGTGATCAATGCTATCTCAATTCAGGGGGTTGTTACAGTAATAGGAGTTTTACTAGGCCCGACAGCAGTTGTAATTTTTTCAACAACTAGAACGTTTATGAATACTCTTAAACAGGCTGTTAATATCATTAATCTTTCGGTCTGGGCAGAACTGACAACAGCCTATGCTAAAAATAACTATGGTAAGGCTAGGAAAATCTTTATTACCTCAAATAGAGTTGTTCTCTCGGTAGTGGCAGTGTTCAATATCTTTGTATTTACTCTTGGTAAATCGCTCTACGAATACTGGACTAAGAGTGAAGTTGATACAAGTGATTTCTTCTTTTATTTTTTTTCTTTAGTAATCTCGATCAACGCAATATGGAGTGCAAATAGCATTGTTCAAGTTGCTACAAATAAAGCCAGAAAGATGGCAATATTGAACATGTTCAGTGCATTCTTACTCATTAGCCCCATTATTATTTTTCAAAAATTTATGAGTCTTGATGCAGTCTTGATTGTCATGTTAGTTTCCGAATTATTCATGTTTATCATGGTAAGCAAAGACTCACTGTCTATATTAAAATTAGATACATTGTCATTTTATACTGGGTTTCTGAAAACTAAATCTTATCAGAATTCAAATAGCTAATTCACTATGAGTAAGGCGACTAATAAAAAGTTTACAGAGGCAATGAGGGTTACAAAAGATTGGAAAGTTTTTTCTCAATCTGAAAGTAACAATCTCTAAGTTAAGTACTAATCATATATTGATAATTTTCTATTACGTTGTATAGAGATCTATTATTTTACACGTTTGCTCTTTCAGCATTCATACCGATTTATCAGGCATACCGGTGTCCTTCAAAACTTTATGAGTTGCCATTTCTTTACGGAGTTGCTAGTTATGTGTTTATTGTTCCTACCCTATTCTTTGTCAAGGACAATAACTACCTGTTAACAGATTCTCAGTTTAATCGCTACTTAATCAATGCAGTGAGTTGTTTTTGGGCAGCTTTGTGGGGATATCAAAGCCTAAAGGCTAACCAGAAGTTTAGCACTGAGGAAAAAAATATCGTTTATAGTGATAAAAAAATATTTGCTACCATACTCCCCATAATTCTGATAGGCGGCTATGCCTCTACGTTAATTGATCCTACAGAATTTGGAAGTGAGCAAGGAGGTGTTTTTGCTTTAATCCTTTTCTTTTCACGCTTATTAAGACCAACTATCATCATACTGTTCACAACGTATTTGATGCAACCCAAACAAAAAAAGCTGATCTTTCTGTTACTGTATTTATTTATTTCACTACAATTTATTTTTATATCCGGTCGCAGAAGTGAAGTTTTCAATCTAATCATCACAGTTATCTTCCCTTTATTTTTCATTAGAAAGATCATAGTACCCAGGCAGCTAATTATCCCTGCTATTGTAGCTGTAATCTTCATTGTGGCTGTTGTACCTGTTGCGCGAGAGTTCACGAAAAAAGGAGAGTATGATAAGCTCTTGGGATTATCATTAACGGAAATATCAACCGCCTACCTAAGTGGTGAGCGTACCAATGAGGTAATTGAGGCTGCAATCAATATGGAGGTTATCCATAGAGAAAATAATTATAACTATGGGGTGTCACTATATAATTCTCTAGTACATCAATACGCGAGCGCTACAATTTTTGGGCGAGATTTTAAGAACTCATTATTTTTAGATATGGTAGACATGGGAAGTTTAAGAGATAAATACTTCTGGATGGGGGACTCCGGTTACAAAGGTTATTTATCTTATACCGGATTTGCCGCGGCCTTTTATGAATTTGGTTATTTAGGATTTATACTCTTTTTTTTATTCGGGAGGCTTACCAAGTTTTTTTGGTTAAAGGCAAAAGATGGGAAGAGTATTTTTTGGGTGTTATTTTATTGCTGCTTTGCTACATTCATCCTTTTTTCTATCTATCACTCGATAGTGGCAATACCCGCTATTTTTCTGCCCATGTTGCTCATTCTAGTTATTGTTATGAATTACTCGAAACAGAATAATTATTTAGTAAATAGAAAGCGGTATGCCTGATTTGAAATTTATAGTATCCTTGCTAACGGCCAGGAGAAATTATGATGTAGCTAAGGTGCTATATAATAACGGATTATTAGATAGTCTCTTTACGGATTTATATTATGCACCTACGCATAAAGTATTCAAAACGCTAGACAAAATCGCTCCCCATAAGTTAACGAAAACTTATAAAAGATATAACTCTCCTCTGCCAGATAATATAGTTCACTATGATTGGCCTCTTGGGTTAGAGTTTAGGTACAAATTAAAAAAGAATACCAACGGGGCATATTATAAAACCCAGATTGATGCTTATAAGAGGTTGAATAGAAAAGTAATCGAGTACGGCATGGCTGATCAAACTAAAAAGAACTTAGCTTTTTTTGGGTTTGACACAGCTTGCTTGGAAGTATTCAATTGGGGAGCATCCAAAGATTACCATCTTGTTATGGAGCAGTGTGTAGCTCCCCGTCAGACACAGATTCGGATGCATGAACATTTTGCCTCTATGAATATAATAGAGAGCAAGCACATGGTTGAGCATTGTTTACATCTTCAGGAAAGAGAGGAACAAGAGTGGCAATTAGCATCCACTATTATTGCTCCCTCATCATTTGTTAGAAACGAATTAATTGAGGCTGGTGCGTCTGCGGAAAAAATAAAAATTGTTCCTTTTGGATTTGACCCAACGAATCCGGTTCACTTAGCAGAACAGTGTGTGGAATCACGTTTTACTAATAGAAGTAGGGCGGTGCAGATATTATTTGCAGGGAATGCGGGTTATAGAAAAGGGATTTATGATTTGCTGGCTATAGCTCAGGAAATGAGTGGTGAAAATGTACAATTTGTCATTGCAGGATCCATTGAAGAAGACTGCCAGAAAGCTATTAGTTCATTAAATTTATCAAATGTATCTTTTTTAGGAAAGCTTTCTCAAGCAGATTTACATGAAGAATATCGTAAGTCTGACATATTTTTCTTTCCATCTTACCTGGAAGGATCAGCGATGGTAATTTTTGAAGCCATGAGCTGGGGGGTGCCGGTAATTACTACTAATGAATCAGGTAGTGTCATTCAACACGAGTACGATGGGTTTATTTGCTCTGCAGGCCATCAGGATAAGATGAAAGAATTGTTGGATAAGCTTATTTATGATACGGACCTGCGCTATGAGATAGGTAAAAATGCACTAAATACTTCCAGGCAATATACCTTAACGCATTATAGCAACCGGCTAATATCAGAACTTACCAATCAACCGAGTTATGCGTGAAAAAATACCTGTCAGCAGAGTTACTGGAACAACAGTTTCAAAGTTAAAAAACTTCGGTGGGCTATTACCTTTCGCACTCTACTGGTATTTCCTGAGAGCAATTAGACAAACTTTTCTACGTCTATATTTTCGTACGATTGGAAAATACGGTTTTCGCTCTTTAGGGCGGGGGGTGGTAATTGATGGCATGCCGGAATTTATCTGGCCATGCGCAGATATCACATTAGGCAATTATGTTCGTATTGGTAAAAGGTGTGTATTTCAAGGGTCTCATCAATCAAAAATACATCTGGGCCATCAAGTGACAATCAATGATGGTTGCTATCTAACTTCAATGTTTTCTATTACTATTGGTGAGGGGACATCAATAGGCGAATACACCAGCATACGTGATTATAATCATAAATTTGATGATGTATCTAGTCCGATTAAAGAGCAAGATTACTATGGAGCTCAAATATCGATTGGGAAAGGCTGTTGGATTGGTCGTGGTTGTATTATTTTGGCTGGTGTTACTATTGGTGATGGGGCAGTGATAGGGGCCAATTCTGTAGTCAATAAAGATGTTCCCCCGCTGACTGTTGCGGCCGGGACTCCAGTAAAAGTTATTAAAATGAGAGAGAGAGAGCAATATGCAAAAAACTAAAGCTTATTATATTGATAACCCAAGTGCTGTGCGGCAACGCCAGGCTATTACTATAAAAAAATCAGTTTACCTGCTCGTTTACTATGTTATCGCCAGACACTTACCTGATACTCCTTTACCGGGCAGCAAACTTGGAATGTGGGTACGAAAAGAAATAGCTAAAGGTATATTTAAGAAAACAGCAATAAACTTTAAAGTACATGCTCAGGTAGATTTCGGAAGTGGAATAAATGTTGAAATTGGTGAAAACTCCTCATTGAACCGGGGTGCCTGGATAGGCAACGATACCGTAATTGGCAATAATGTAATGATGGGGCCCGAAGTAAGTATGCTTTCGGGTAGTCATAATTTTGAGAACACCGAAATTCCCATGACGCAGCAGGGAGCACCACCTAGAAAACCCATAGTAGTAGGAAATGATGTTTGGATAGGAACCCGGTCTATTATTTTGCCGGGCGTTAAGGTGGGAGATCATGCAATTATCGGAGCGGGTAGTGTGGTGACGAAAGACGTTCCCTGCTGGGCCATTGTTGGAGGGAATCCGGCTAAAATTATTAGATACAGAAAATAGTTTAGTAATGAACGTAGCACTTCTTTCAGGTTCAGATTCCAGAAAGTCTGGTGGGCTTTACAATAGTGTGAGGTGTCTGGCAGACTCCTTACGGGAAAAACGAGTTAATGCCCGGATTCTGGCTCATCATGATGAGTTCTCTGAACAGGATAGTAAAGCATATGACGCATATGCTCCTATTTCCTATGCTCTCAAAGGTCCGGCAAATTTTGGGTATTCGCCTGACATCCGTAGAGTGCTAAAGGAGCAGCAACCGGATGTTATACACACCCAGTGCTTATGGATGTATTTGTCGAAAGTAAGTCTCAGTTTTTATCAAAAATACCGTACACCGCATGTCATCTCACCCCGGGGGATGCTTGATCCCTGGGCGGTACAGCACTCAG
>JAVKCN010000003.1:0-9497 GCA_040222715.1 Cyclobacteriaceae bacterium
GCTGCCGTAGTTCACCTAGGCTGGCGTTGAGGGTGTGAATATATGGATAACTCTGTCGAGTTACCCACATATTCACACCTTAGTAGTAACAGCAGCTTTCTTAGAATTTTACTACCTTACAAACCTAAAGGCGGCTGCCGCATCAGCAAAAAAACGCTGGACTTTGCAGTTAGGGATCACAAACGGCCCCTTTTCCATGTTAAGGTGGACAATACACCCACTGGTTTGAAGCAGTTCCAAAAGGAATGCTTGGCAAGAAATATTGATTTTTCTCAATGCCTGATCTGCTGCGAGCATACGGGTATTTATAGTCAGAATATCTTGACACTAACTACAGAAGCTAATCTTTCTCTTTGGCTAGAATCTTCCTTGAGAATTAAAGGCTCGCTAGGATTACAGCGAGGTAAGAGCGCCCGGCGCCCGGCGCCCGGCGCCCGGCGATAAGATAGATGCCATGAGAATAAGTGAGTATGCCTTTCGGTACGCCGATCAAGCTATCCTTTGGCAACCGGAGAGGCAAATTGTTCTCAAATTGCGCCAGTTGGTTTCTCTCCGTAAAAGACTGTTGAACGCGAAAAATGCATTAAGCATACCGTTGAATGAGGTTGCAGACTTTCAAGACAGAAAGCTGCAAAAGGAAATGGAAAAACTAAACAAGAAGCCCATTGAAGCTTTGGAAAAACAAATCGATGAAGTAGAAAGAAGAATTAAAACCCTCATTGAAGAAGACGATTCACTCAAGCACTTGTTCGATCTAGTTACTTCGGTGGCTGGAGTAGGTGAGGTAGTCTTCTGTGAAATGGTGATTGCTACCAATGAATTCAAACTATTCAGCGACCGACGCCCGGTTGTCCTAGAAAGTTTGCCTGCTATTCGGGAGTAGCTCCTTTCGAACACCAGTCAGGAACCAGTATTCGGGGTGGCACTAGGGTAAGTCATTTAGCTAACAAACAGATGAAGAAATTACTACACATGGCCGCCCTGTCAGTAGTGCGGGGCAAAGGCGAAATGGCTAACTATTACCACCGGAAAGTAGAACAGGGAAAGAACAAAATGCTGGTAATAAATGCCGTGCGTAATAAGATTATTCACCGGATTTTCGCCTGCATTCGGGATAACCGAAAATATGAAAAAACTTATACGCCAACGCTTGCTTAAACCATAGAAATCGCGATTGAGCAGTTGGAAGAGAAAGTCAAAGTATTAGAGGGGCGTCTTCACAAAGATAGCCATAACAGCCACCTGCCTCCCAGTCAATCCCCGTTTAAAAAGAAGATTAAGAATCTGAGAAAGAAGACAGGCAAAAGACCCGGAGGGCAAAAAGGACATCCTGGCAATACCTTGCAAACGGTAGCACATCCTGATGAGGTGATTTTGCATCAGGTGACTACCTGTCAAGACTGTGGCAAATATCTCGGCAGTATCGCGGTGCAGCATGAGGAGAAAAGACAGGTATTCGACATGCCGCCGTTTAAAATGCATGTCACGGAACATCAGGCAGAAGTGAAAGTATGTAGCTGCGGGATGGTAAACAAAGCAGTATTTCCAGAAGGAGTTAATGCCCCTGTACAATATGGTGCTCGTATCCAAGCCTTATGTGTGGGAATGAACACCTATCACTTCTTAAGCTTTGCCCGTACCAGTGAGTTACTACACACCTTGACAGGATATGCCGTGAACCCTTCTACTATTCAGGGCTATATTAAAAAGGCTCACCAGCAACTGACCGGTTTTGAAGTAAACTGCAAACGCCATTTGCAACAGGTAGCCGTGCTACATAATGATGAGACCAGTATCGCTTGTGCCAGTAGGAAGTTATGGCTACACGTGAGTACCACTCCTGAAGTCACGCATTATGGCGTAGATGAGAAGCGTGGTAAAGTAGCCACCGATACTATTGGCATCCTACCTGATTTTACTGGAGTGAGTGTACATGATGGTTGGGGCAGCCCCGCTGGAAACCCTACTTCCGTTATACCAAATGCCAGCATGCCCTATGCAATGCCTATTTGCTTAGAGAACTGATTTTCCTTGCTGAAGAACAGCAGGCTTTGTGGGCCAGCAATATGATCTCCACTTTACTAGTGGCCCGTCAAATGGTTCAGCAAGCTCAACAGCGAGGGGAAGATGCCCTGGACCCAGTCATGATTGGTAACCTGCGGAACATGTACCAGGCTGACATACAGTTTGCCTACCAAGATATTTCTCCGCCCGTTCCTTTGTCCCTATTAGAAGAGATGACTTTCCAACTTGGGGGTAAGAAGCGCAAGAAACGCAGTGATCAGCAAAGGCTGCTGGCTCGTTTAGATACCTATCAATCCGAAATCCTGGCTTTCACTAAGGACTTCCATATTCCTTTTGATAATAACTTAGCTGAACGGGATTTGAGAATGATCAAAGCCGCAGTGGTAACTGTTAAGCAAAAGGTGAGTGGCTGTTTTCGTTCCCCTGAAGGAGCGCAAATGTTCGCGCGTATACGAGGGTATGTGGCTACGGTGAAAAAACAAGGCGGAAATGTACTGGAAGAACTAGCCAATGCCCTGCAAGGATATCCTTTTCTCCCTCACTGGAATTTTACTACCTAAATAGTTACACTGGATGTCTATCGGCCTGAGATTGAAGCGTTGCTCCATCATGGTTCTACTCAGAAATTTATCGCCAAGCGTTATCAGGTGACCGAAGCTACTTTATCCAATTGGATCAAGAAGAACAAAATCAAGAAGTTGAAAGAGGAGGCACCGTAGTGTTAAAAAAAAGCGGCAAGATAATGCTGAAATTCACAAAATTAGCGAGGGTAGGAGAGGGGGGGATAAGGTAAAGAAAAGGGTAATTTTCTTGCCGGACAAGTCAATCTGTATCGTTAGATCATTTATCTTGACAAGCTGTCTTACAGATGGCTATTGTAGCGCGCAATCCCGGGCAAGAACTTATCCACCATAGCGACTGCTGGAGCCAATATGCCAGTCTTGATTATCAGAATGTACTTTTACAAAAGGGAATAGTAGGTAGTATGAGCCGACGAGGCAATTGTTATGATAATGCACCCACAGAAAGTTGGTTTGCCACCGGGCCGCGGTGGCCTTGAAACGAGAGCTAGTATACCACAAAAATTATCTCATTCATACTGAAGCCAGACAGGACATTTTCGAGTATATCGAGGTCTGGTATAATGGCACCGGCCACCCGGCGGCAAAGAAAGCATTCGGCTATCGGCTATAAAAGTCCAATAGGTTACGAAGAACAATGGAAAAAATCTACTGCTGAGGCTGCTTAATCACCTGTCTACTAAAATGGGGGAAACCCATCTTAGGATAAACGTCTAACGATACATTTCGTCCAAATACTATTGGAACCCCAAGGGTGCCCTGACTCATCCCCAGTTCTTTGGCAATTCTGCGCTGACTCCAGTTGGTATAACCTCCTTCTGGTTTTTGGCAGGCTTTCTGGACAATCCTGGCTTTATCCGCATCGGTATAGGTGGGTTTAACGCCCCGGCCGGGTTTATCCTTTAGACCACTGATCCCCAATGCGATAAATCGCTTCTTCCATTTAGCGACAGCTTCACGACCTACGGAAAGCTCCTGCTGTACCTGGTCATAACTTTTTCCTTCATGCAATTTCAGGATGATACGGGAACGCATTACGTAACGGTGGTCCACTTTATTGGCATGCGACATACTGGTGAGTTCCTCAATATCCTGCGCTGATAAGTTCAGGGGGGCTGCTATTCTTGTCATAGCCCAAAGGTATCTTTGACGAACTTAAGTTCGCTTATTTATAACTCTTTACACTAGCCTTACTTGCTCAAAGGCATTTTCGGATCATAAAACACTAGTTGATAATGGTGAAAGTGTTGGTAGTCTCCTTGGCGAGCTTTCCAACAGTGTAGTATAAACTGAAAACCGTGCGACTCTGAGCCTTTGCGATAGAGCCATCCTTGCCAGAGCATTTGATAGCCTGTAGGTAGGGGATATCTAACATCAACCAAGGCAAGTACGGGTGTTTCTTTTCCTAATCGGAGGATATCGGGCCAGGTATATTTCCGATCTCGAAGTTCTATGCGTTGGGTGTAAAAAGGTAGATTATGAATAAACCGATTTTCAACCACCAACGGTACTTCCTGTGGTACGGGATATTTTTTTACCACCTGCTGTATAGTATGATACGGACGGTAGTATTCCAAGCTAGGATATAGGCTCATAAACAAGATCCCAAGGGTCACCAGGGTGGCCAATATAGCCCCGTAAGGTGTTTGCCATTCATAATGAGCATAGACCTTTCTGAAGACGATTAATAAGCCAATAACAAAATACCATACCTGCGAGAGGCTAAACGCCACGATGAGTATGACTGCCCCAAGGATGGCTGCTCCGGCGGGTAGTTCCCAGAGCATGCTGTACATCCATTCACTATGCCGGTTTCTTAACTCCTTTGGTGAAGGATGTACGATGAAATGAGCCACCAGCAGGGCCATAGCCGGATGGGCTTGTAATATATAGGATGGAAGTTTGCCTTGTGAGAGGGTAAATCCAAGCATCATGACTCCGAGCCAGGCTATGGGTAACGCCACCGGTTGTATGGCAGTGATCCCACCGCGCAGATAACGATAAATTGCGTAATACAGCACCAATGAACCTGGAAAGAAACTCCACAAAATCACTTCCGGATAAAAGAACCACTGCCTCCAGAAACTACTTTGGTTACTGCGGGCTAGGCGTTGGGTTGTCTCGAAATGCAGCACCTCCAGCAAATAGTCTGGAGAGCAAAAATACATGGCGATAATCCAACTTAATCCTACCAGAAGGGCACATAGGTTCCCCCAGAAGAACCAGCGAAATGATACTATTTTCTTAATTTCAGGCAGACAAAAGCGATAGTGAAGTAATAAGAAGACTGCTAAGACAGCATAGATGATCAAAAAATATGGCCACCCTTTGGTCAGCATGGTAAGCGACAAAGCACTAAATGCTGCTACCAGATAACTTCTTTTTTTGTGGAGTAGCCCCTGCAAGAATCCATAAAGGGTAAGGGTAAAGAAAAAAGTGAGTGGAATCTCAGGTGAAGCATAGTGCTTTAACCAGGCAAACTGCAAACTCACCGCCATCAGTAATAACGCCCACCTACCTGTCTGAGGGTCATACAGGGTGGTGCCTAAGCGGTAGACAAGTAACAGTGTACCCAAGGAACATAGCACCATCGGTAAACGAAGTGACCATTCCTGCAAGCCGAATAGCCAGGCCGAGACCGCCATCAACCAGTACGTCAACGGCGGTTTATTAAGGCGAGGCTCATAGTTAAAGGTAATATTTAGCCAGTCCTTAGACTCTAACATCTCTCGTACGGCTTCGGCATAGTAACTTTCGTGTGTAGTCCAGATGCTATTAGCTCCCATGCCTGCTACGTACAGTCCTATGATGGCTACTAGTAAACCATAAAAGCCTTTATTTTCTAGTGAAATACGTGGCAGCGCTTTCATGGTGCACAAGGGGAAGAGGAAATCGGTGGTAAAGGCGAAGCATTGCCAGATAATTCTGACGTAGGATTAGAACCGGAAAAAGACACTACTTGGGAATTGATCGGCTCCGGCCGGTGATGCAACCGATAGAGCATTTCTGCAATCAGACCGAAAGAGATTAACTGTAGACCGCCTAATACTGAAATTGTACCAAACAATAGCAAGGGACGCCCCCCAATATCGTGTCCCAGTAGCTTAACTCCGACTAAGTAAGTTAATACACTTATTCCAACGGTGACCCATAAAATTCCGGCGGTACCAAACAAGTGCATCGCTTTGGCCCAGTACTTTTGAAAAAATAGAATCAACAGTAAATCACTGACCACCTTCAGTGTTCGGTTTAAGCCATAGTTGGAACGACCGTGGATACGGGGGCGATGATGAACGGGTATTTCAGTGATACGCGCTCCTTGTAAGTGCGCTAATACCGGAATAAAGCGATGCAACTCACCATGAAGGTCCAAGCTTTTGGCTAGACTAGCCCGGAATATTTTCAGTGTACAACCGTAATCCCGTAACCGAACCCCGGTAGAAGTCCGGATCAAGGCATTGGCCAACTGACTGGGTATTGTTCGGTGCCAGGGATCCTGGCGATCCTGGCGATACCCGGCAACCATATCATAAGGGCCTGTTTTGAGATGCTTTACCAAACTAGGAATGTCGGCTGGATCATTTTGCAGGTCGCCATCTATGGTCACAATATATTGTCCTTGGGATAAACCAATACCGGTTTTAAGGGCAATAGTCTGTCCTTGATTGTGGCCCAGCGTCACCAAACGCACGCGCTTATCCGCCTGAGCAATAATTAATGATACGGTCTGGTCCGTAGAGCCATCATCTACTAAGATAATCTCGTATTGATAGTCTTCAAGTGCGTAATGCAGTTGCGTGAGTAGCTCAACTACATTTTCTTCTTCATTATAGAGGGGAACGACCACCGAGAGTTCCATATAAATTTTGTTAAAGTTACTAATAGATAAGGCCTATAGACGAAGAGATTTTTTTTGTTCATAGCAGAACGGAGCCATTTGTCCCATTCTTTCCTAAAAACTCGCCATAACATTTAATAAGTAAGGCCATAGGATTTACTTTCTTCTGTAACTCAAAAGTCTTGATCAGCATCATAGACGCTAACTACTTTTGCCCATTAAAACTTCTACGTGCTCTAGTAGGCTTGCCTCTTCTTTTGGCTTGCTTGATCAGAGACTGCTCAGCCAAGTACTGGGTATAGTTTTGTTGGGAAACCAACCATCCCTGATAGTATTGGGCTGGCATTATCTGGTGAACTTGTTCATGATTCATCGTACTCGATTATTTTTTATGAAACATATGATTACATGGCATCATCTTGGTTTTGTCTCTAGTCCTGGCTACCCATAGTGATAATAAGGAAAGCAAATAGTATCCTAAAGCCAGTGCAATCACTTCTGGAACTGGATAGCACCAAATAGCGATAGCGCCGATCCCTGCGAGCCTAAAAAACTCAATAGTTGTTGCTTGATTCACGCGCTCAAACATGGCATTGATATTGACTAAGGAGAGTACGGCAGCCCCCACCCAAAGGCACTTTTCCCAATAGGTTACCTCCGGGTCATTCAATAGAAAGAAAGCCAGACTACCGCCTACTACCAAAAACTGAAACAAAAGGTAGCTGTACAAGGAAGAATGGGGCTTGGCATCATACTTTGCCCGTATCAAGGGTGGTTTTTCAGCAACTGGATTGTTGCTGTCATTGGATAATTTCCATCCGGGGGGGCGCCATAATATACGCCATCGATTAGCCCATCCAGATGTTTTTTTTAGTTGCCGTACCAGTTCAAGGTAAGGGCTCAGGTTGACCCATAAGGGGTTCCAACTATCGATAGGCTGGGTAGATCCATATACGACTGAGGATTGTTCAGGAGCGAAGGTACCAAACATCCGATCCCACAAAATCAATACTCCACCGTAGTTTTTATCGATGTATTCGGGATTACGGCCGTGGTGCACTCGATGGTGAGAGGGAGTATTGAAGACGTATTCCAACCATCCTAAGTTACCAACAACTTCCGTATGCAGCCAGAACTGGTAAAGGTTAATCAGAGCTGAAACGGCCAAGAAAGTGAATGTATCAAAGCCCAGAATAGCTAAAGGTAGGTAACACCAGAAGTTGGCTACGGTTTGTAAAATGCCTTGCCGCAGTGCCACTGAGAGATTAAAATCTTCACTCTGGTGGTGCACCACGTGGCTTCCCCATAACAGATGAACTTCGTGACTTTTCCGGTGCGACCAGTAGTAACAGAAATCAGCAAGAATAAACAAAGCAGCGATAGACCATGCATTTATCGGAATGTCAAAGAGTGCCACGTTTTCATATAACCACTGGTACAACCCAACGGCACACACCTTCAATACCAGATTGGCCGCTTGTTGAATTAAACCGCAGCTGATATTGGTGATTGCATCATTGAGCCGATACAACCCTCCATCCTGATAAAAGTGGATTCCTAATTCCACCAGAACCAGTATGGCAAATAGTGGTATGGAAATTAAGACAGGAGTGGTATTCAGGGAATAGATAATTCCTAAAGAAAGGTGAAAAGTGAGTGAAAAAAATAATCCCATAACGGATTGTTTTGTATTGAAAAAGAAATTCGCCCTCAAGGTTCAAGGCTTTACTATTTCTAGGTGGTAGACGAAATCCAGCTCCAATTATTTTAGGAATGGGCGCCAGTTTGTTTTTGACTATGTAAGTCAAAGCTTCCTGGAGAATAGTTGAGCAAGGCTGATCGCTTTACTCAGCAGTCCAGGCAATAGCAACTATTGACTGTAAACATGGTATCTTAGCTTACTCTTCACAATTAGCGCTGTATGAAGTAAAAGAGATACATAACCAATAGAACAGTCGTCATTAAAATCGTTATCCACTTCATCAAATTGAACTTTTCAATTGGCTGGGTTGAAAAAAGCATGAGCAGAATGATGACTAAGTAGGCAAACATTAAGGGCATTTTACCGCAAATATTATGTTTGAAATAAATGATTGTAACTTGGGAATACCAGTCATTTCAAAATTGTATTTAAACCATACCTCGTCTCTTATTCATGTCATCGCAATCTATCTATGATTTATTCTCGTTCTGTGTTCTGGTAAACCAGCGTATATAGGCATCTTTCTGCATTTTCCACCTGGCTTTTAACTGTTCTTCTTTGGCGGTTCTTTTAACGCTCAATTCTTCCAGTCTTTGCCGCAGTCTTTGTTTTTGATCTTCAATAGCTGATTGTAACTGAAACTTCGTGTCATCGATTACATTATTAAAAACATCAATATCGGTTTTAATCGCTCTTTCCACTTCCTCATCAACATCAAAGCGAGTAATTTCTTCTGCTATACCTTTTAAGGAAGAATCAATGGGCATAGTCCAATTCTCGTACATATGAGATACAACCAATAATTTCCCATTGGGAATTTTTGCAGCCACTTTCTGGATATATTGCTGTTTTGCCTCAGTATCGCTTAGGTCTAATAAGGAACCGAACAATGCCCCGGTCGAAGAACCTACTAAGAAGCCTACCGGACCGCCTAGCAAACCTAGCAACCCTCCTGCAAATACTCCAAATAGCGTATTATCGGCAATGGCCCCCGAACTGTCTTTAAGCTTGACATTACCCTGCTGGTCTTTTTCCAAAACAAAGGTCTCCGCCAATGAGATTGCTTCTTGCTTGTGTAAATCTTTCAAGGTTTTGACTACCTGATAAGCCTCTTCCTGACTGCTTACTAAAAATTGAATTACTTTTTCCATGATGGTTGAATGTTAAGTTTAACGTAGAAAAGAATTGAGCTCCTAGTTTTATGTTATTGATTTTCAATATTCTAATTGGCCAATAGCCTTTCTGTAAGAAACCTGCCTGATCTGATACATACTTTTGGCATCTACCAAGGCATCTCTGGCTTCCTGATGCATGGCCTGAGCCTCCAGCATATCTGAAGTAGACATAATTC
>JAVKCN010000004.1:0-18267 GCA_040222715.1 Cyclobacteriaceae bacterium
TCGCTCAATACCTGAGGTACTTGACTAAGCGTTCGGAAAATCAAAAACTACTCCTAAACCAAAATGTACCGTAATATAATCTGCAATATAACGGATGAATCAAAAACCTTTGAGGCCTCTTCTCATACGTCTGCTTCTTTACCGAAGGTCCCTCACCCATGCAGTTTGCCCGCTAAAAAGCCAGTTGTCCAGGCGGCCTGAAAATTATAACCACCGGTAATGGCGTCCACGTCTATGATTTCTCCGGCAAAATAGAGGTTCTTACACACTTTGCTTTGCATAGTATTCAGGTCGATGCTATCCAAGCTAACGCCGCCGCAAGTCACAAACTCTTCCTTAAAGGTGGTTTTCCCTTGTACCGCATATACATCATTGGTTAACCCGCTTACCAATTTATTCAGTGCTTTCATTCCGAGTTCTCCCCATCTTTTCTCAACAGAGATATCCCTTTTCTCTAACAAAAACAGCCACAACCTTTCCGGTAATGCATAAGGTCGCAGATTGGACAATTTTTTTTTAGGATGTTCCTGAGCCATCCTCTGCAACTGCGTAGTGACTACCTCATTATTCGTCTCATGCACCCAGTTTACCTGAACCTTAAAGTTATACCCCATATCACTCAATACTCTGGCGCCAAAAGCGGATAACTTTAACACCGCTGGTCCACTCATGCCCCAGTGTGTGATCAGCAGCGGGCCTCCGGCTTTCAGTTTGGTTCCCTGAATATTTACCAACGCATTCTCTACCACCACTCCCATCAACTGGGTAATGGCTTCCGTCGGCATATTAAAGGTGAATAAGGATGGAACCGGATCTTCGATCTGGTGATGTAATGCTTCCAGCCATTCCAATCCCTTTCTTTTGGGAGAACCACCTGTGGCCACAATGACCTTGTCAAAAAGTCTCGGAGGGAGTTTTTCCCGTGAGAAATCCAGTGCTAACTGTTCGTCTATCGGTTTGATACTTTCTATGTCTCTTCCCAGTTCAATCTCAATGTTGAGCCTTTTTGTTTCCCGCAAAAAGCAATCGATGATGCTTTGTGAAGTTTGAGATGCCGGAAAAACCCGCCGATCATCCTGCGTGATTAGTGGAACGCCTCGGGACGCAAACCACTCCATTGCATGACTAGTATTAAATAAATGGAAGGCCTTTTTTAAACGCTTCCCGCCCCGGGGATACGCCTGGCATAGTTCCCCTAGGGACGGACAATGGTTGGTCACATTGCATCTTCCGCCCCCGGATATTTTGACCTTGGATAAGAGTTTCTGTGATTTTTCAAAAATGACCACCCTAGCCTCCGGATAGTTTTCTTTAACCGTAATGGCGGAAAAAAAACCGGCCGCGCCCCCTCCTATAATTGCAATATTCATGTTAATGTCACCCGTGTTTTACATCATGCTTAATAGCCTTTATTACGGCTCATATTGTAGGTAAGATGCTGCCTTCCTCAGGGTCACCGGGCGCCGGCCGCTCGAAGAGGGCGCTGAGTATTTTAGAAAAGCATGTTAGCATAGTTTTGTGAGCTTAATAAATGAACCGTAATAATTTTTATTGCAGTTTCTTCATTTTTGCATAACCCCTAACACATCGATAGCACATAGGCCTCTCCCTTCTAGATGGCTGCAATATAATCATCAATGGGCATGCTCCTGAAAGTCTACCGTAACGGTGTTATGCAACGTTTCTTTTCTTTTAAACTGGGGTAACTCCTGCTTTTATAAAAATATCTTGCAGCCCTGGTTCTATCGGAAATGGTTTTAGTGGCGGCACATTGGCTCCCCCGGGGTTTCCAACTGGAATTTTCCCGACAAAAGATTTTACTCCTCCAAAAATCAGCCTGGGGATTTGTCCGATTATTTCCTTTCCACTTTTGATCCTAATCCCAAATTTCAGCATTTCCCAATGCACCAAGGTGTGCGCATAGGGGTATTTCTGACCGATAATGTGCGCTCTTTCTAAATGATTCCAGGCACCGGTTAAATGTCTGTTCGAGTATTCAAGTTGGTACTTTGATAATTCAGAATCGTAAAATGGTTTCAGCCGCGTTGGCATTGAAGTGTATAATTTCATACTCCCTGTATTCTTAAGGTTTCATTTTTCGCGCAACCTAACGATATCGCATAGGTATCTACTTCCTGTATACGTCCAATATAGTCTTCGGTCAGATATTTTCCTGAAATTTTCAGTCACGATCGGGTATCAACGCAGTGGCGGCATTTTCCGCTATTGCATTTATCCATTACTGGCGGCCAATATAACTCGGTATACGCCTGTTTTCTAACTAGTTAAACGTCTGCCTAAACTCCAAAGGCGAAAGGCTGGTTTTGGTTTTAAATAATTTACTGAACGATTGGGGGTGTTCAAAACCCAGCGCATACGCAATTTCGCTGACGGATAAACTGGTGGTTGAGAGTCTTTCCTTGGCTTTTTCTATGAGCTTGTCGTGAATATGTTGCTGGGTACTTTGCCCGGTCAGCACTTTCAACAAGCCGCTTAAATAGCTGGGTGACACGTTTAGGGTCTCGGAAATGAATTGCACCGTTGGCAGTCCTTTTGTTGTCAGATCATCGCTATTGAAATAGTCGGCCAGGGTTGCTTCCAGGCGATCCAGTATTTTGTGATTGGTGATTTTTCGGGTAATGAACTGCCGCTGGTAGAACCGCTCAGCATAGTTAAGCAGCGTTTCAATTTGGGAAATAATAATGTTTTGGCTGAATTTGTCAATATTGGAGTGGTATTCCTGCTGAATGTTTTGCACGATGTTGTTCACGGTTGCTTCTTCTTTTTCCGAGAGAAACAAAGCTTCGTTCACCGCATAATCAAAGTATTCATATTGCCTAATGGTGCTGGCCAAAGGCGTGTTCCATATGAAATCGGGATGGATCAATAAGATCCACCCCGAATGTTTTGGCACGGCATTGTTGTCGATGGTCACGCTGAAAACCTGCCCGGGTGCCATAAAGAACATTACCCCCAAATCAAAATCATATTCCTGCTGCCCGTATTTCATTTTGGCATTGGAAGCCCTTTTAATGGAAATGGAATAATAATCCAGCACCCAACTGCTTAGCTTGTTTTCGGGCAAATGCCTGACTGCGGCATAATCTATCACACTGATGAGCGGATGATCAGGCTGAGGCAGACCTCTAAGCTGATGAAATTCGCTGATGGTCTTAATCCTGTAGGGTTGCTTGGTCGCCATGTTCCTAAACGGAATTATTGTTGATTATACACTGCCGCAAACTCTTTTGCAAAATCTTTCAGCTTTACCTGCCCAAGTGTGGGTCGGTGGCGGTCATAATCTGCATACAGTATCCCACCCCGTCTGGCGGCATTCATTTCCACAAAACCCTGGGCAGCCTGAGGACTCATGCCCGTGGCAATCATCCCATGCAGTAATTGTTCATCAGGAATCACCTGCCATGTCAATTCAGGTTTTCCGATGGCTTCGCCCAGCGTTTTTGCCACTTCATTGGGCGAAACTTCATCGCTGGCGATGTAACGAATTGTTCTGCCCTCAAAAGGTTCTTCAATTTCTTCGGCAATTACCGCCGCAATATCCGAAGGCGAAACCCAGGGTTCTTTTTCATCGCCCCCGTAGTTAGCAATGATGGCACCCTGCGTTTTGATGGTTGGTATGAACGCAAACATGTTGTAGTAAAAACCAACCGGTCGCATAAATTTGATTGAAACATCATCGGACAATTGTTTCAATATGTTTTCTACATCAAAATGGAAACGCAGCATTCCGTTGCCTTGATCGGTATGCGCCCCAATGCTGCTGAGATGCACGACCCGCTTTACCCCCGACTGGGCAATGGCCTGTTTGTAGTTACTGCCAAGCTTGTTCATGACAGCCAGGATATCAAGATGCTGGTTAAAGAAGCTGCCAGGCGCCAGGGCTTCCATCGCATACACTACATCGGCCCCCTTGAAAGTGGCTGATAGAAAATCAACGTCTTCCATGCTGCCGATAGCAGCTTTAGCGCCCAATGTTTCAATGTCTTTTGTCCTTTCGGCTTTACTGCTGATCACCGTAACCGAATGTCCATTCTTTACCAGCTCTTGGGTGAGTGGTTTACTAATGTGTCCTAACGAACCTGTGACTACAATTTTCATTTTTGTACTGTTTTTTGTTGATGCTAATTTCTGCAATCATGAAAAAACAGTTGTAGCCAAATCTACTGTTGTCGTAGTTAAAAATGAGGTTGGCCTGTTTAGTACGTCTTACTAGTATAGTCAACGGTCTCGAGTGTGCAACGTAGGGCATTTCAGAGTTGCGTACTTGTCCACCGAAACAAAGTTTACTAAGAAACCTAAGCTTGCGGAAACCACTGCCCGCCTTATATTTTACACCCAATGTTGAGTGTAGTTTATTGTCTTTTTTATTTACAATTTGACCTGTGTTGTCAAACGGTTTAATTCATTTTATACTTCTCCCTGAATTCCGTAGGACTGATACCTTCTTTCTTTTTGAATAGTCTTGAAAAGTATGGTGGGTACTCAAAGCCTAATTCGTAAGCTACTTCAGCGATGGTTTTGTTGGGATTCAGCAAGATATTCTTGGCCTCGTCAATCAGGTATAGATGCAGATGTTCAGTTGTGGTTTTTCCTGTTTCCTTTTTAAGCGTATCGCTCAGGTAGCGCTGTGAAACTGATAGCTGTTCTGCGATTTGCTCGATGCTGGGAATTCCGTTTTCTTGTAGCTGCCCTGAATCAAAATGGTTTTCCAGTTGCTGATTGAACTGCTCCAGCAGATCATTCGACAATTCCTTTCGGTTAATAAACTGCCTTTCGTAAAAACGGTTGGCGTATTTCAACAGTGTACTGAGGTGAGAAATGATGATGTCCTTGCTAAATGAATCTTGATTGTTCTGGTATTCAAGGTCGATATTCTCTATGATCAACTCAATTTGCCTTTCCTCTTTGGGCGAAAGGTGCAGGGCTTCGTTGGCAGTGTATGAAAAGAAACCGTATTTCTTGATTTGATGCGCCAATTCGGTTCCTTTTAGAAAATCTTCATGAAAGTTAATGGAAAAGCCTTTTTGCTCAAAAACTGCGCTATCATCCCACTGCAGCACTTGCCGGGGGGCGATGAAAAACAAAGCACCGTTGGTAAAGTCATATTTCGTGCGCCCGTACATTAAATTACCTTTTACAAATTTTTTAAAGCTAATGGTGTAGCAATCGTTGGTGATGGGCGGTGAACTCTCTTTGGGGCACGGCAAAAAACCTTCGCTTATGGCGGTGTACATACTAAACATGGGGTGCTCTGGGTGTGGAAGCTCCAAATATTCTAAGTAAGCCGATAAAGTTTTAAAATGCTGCATCTTACTGTTTTAAGTACTCGACCAGAAATAAGTATAATAAATACGTCATCGCCAACGAATGTGAGGCGATCTTACGCTACGAGAGACCGCTTCGCAGAGCCTCGCGGTGACGTCTGGAAAAATGATACTTTAATTTGGTCGTATACTTATTTCTTGTTGGGCTTGGAGTAACTGTTTGTTGTATTCGTTAATTCGAGCGTGGGCCAAGCCATCAATCAGCAAAATAACTGCTAACATAGCTATGGTAGAAATCATGCTTGCACGCCAAATGGGTGTGCTCACAAAGAAAAGCACCAAGGCACACGTCACAATGATGATGGGAATGGCAGTAAAAACTACGTTTTTGTATTCCTTTAAGGTAGCTTCGGCACGCACCAATTCTGACGCTACAAATGTCGATGCATCTGCCTTGTAGGCGATTTCAAACTGGGTAATTCTCGCTTTATTGGTGAAAAATAAACCAAGGCCAATAATCACCAGTAAAGCTCCGGCTACCAAGGTGGGAATGATGTAGGCTCGTGCCAAATCAGTTTTTCCCAACTGCCAAAACCCCAGGCTTGCTGCCAAAAACACCATACCAAAGAGAATGAAAAATGGGGTGGAAACAAGTTCTGCTTTTGCCCAATCTGTAGCTGCTTTTAAGATGTCCATATCTAAGATTTTTAGAGGTTTCTAATTTAAACGTTCCACTTAACACCTGTTTCTTTTTCCGAAAGATCCCATAACCTTTTGGCTACTGCTTTGTCTTTGGCGTGTGGCTCTAAATGATGTGCTCCAACCGGACCAACCCAATTGCTTCGTCCTGTGGGTCCATAAAAAGCTTTCTGATCCAAATTCTCTTCGGTAGCACACATCAATTCAGGATAGGCACCTTTTTCAGCAGATTGGGTCAATGGTGACAATTTCATCAGACCAAAGGTGATTCTCATCATTAAACCACCACTTGTATTGATAAGGTTTGTTCTGGAAGAACCGGGATGACAAGCATAAACTTTAACATCCGTTTTACCCGCTTTTTCCAATCTGTCCTGTAGTTCATACACAGACATGATCTGCGCCAGTTTACTTTGACTATAGGCATTGTTTGGAGTGTAATCTTTATCCCAGTTTAAATCGTCAAATTTTATGGTTTTAATGCCCATATTATAACCCATACTGCCAACTGTAACGATACGTCCTTTCGATTTTTCAATCAATGGGTATAGCAAAGCTTGCAAAGTAAAATTTCCGAAGTAATTCACTCCCATCTGACTTTCCCAGCCATCCACTGTTATTTTTTGAGTGGGCACTTGGGCTATTGCGCCATTACACATCAAGGCATCGATGCGGGTTACTTTCTGTAATACTTCTGCTGCAGCCTTTCCTACAGAAGCTTGTTCTGCCAAGTCCATACGTATGTTCAATACATCTATAGCATTACCAAGGTTTTTTTTCAAAGCTGCGATGGTATCCTCCGCTTTTTTAGGGTTACGATTTAGCATCACGACTTTAGCGCCCTTAGAAAGCAGTATTTGTGCAGCTTCAAATCCTGTACCGCTGGTAGTACCTGTTATGACAAAGACCTTCCCGCTTAAGTCTTTTATTTTGTCGGGTGTCCACCCTTGTTTTTCAAATTGGTTTTTAGTACTCATCTTTTTTGTTTTTGTTGATACAAAGATCAGTACAGAGTCAAGCTACCGCCTTATACACATTTTCGAAAGGTGTATACTTTTTGGTTTTTTAATTACATGTAACGAGTGTGTATACGCCATATGGCGTGGGACGCCCCGCAGTGGCGACTGCCGGTCTGGCAAGACCCGCGTATATATTAATATAACTGCAATATAATGGATGCATCCGTTATATTGTCAATCGCTTCTTTGGTAGCAACAGTAAATCGGCCCGTCGGCAACCTCCACAGCTTGTACATTGACAATATACCAAAGTTTTCGTGATCAGGCTGATGTTGTTTGGCATATTATGGGTCAATCCTGAGCCTGAAGAAGACAGGCTGTCTACCCGTATTTTGGGGCAAGGAGCTGGGGTTTTGAAGCTTTTTATGGCAAGTTTGAGGTTATTTACTTCAACGTCGGAGTTAAAAGCATCAACGCCAGAGTTATTTACTTCAAGTCCAATATTTTCATTCTACGAATCATCCTAACACACCACGCTTCCGAATGAGATCGTGAGCAGTAGGCGATTAGGTAGCATAAGCAGATTGTGGGGCTGTTTTGAATTTCATGGCAACGCCATGAAGTCACAACCCGCTACAACAACTTTAGCCTAAGGCCAATCGCTTCCCGCCTCCAACGCTACAGCTCATAAACAAGATACAGCGTAATTCACCCTACTCACTGGCTTTAATCCTGGGGTCTTCCTCAATGTCAATCAGGTATTCCTGGGGCGGGGTTGCCTTCATGAGGTGCTCAATAAAATAATCCCAGCGGCGGCGCATGATGTAGTTGGCATCCGCACCATATCCATGACGGGCATTGGGCAGCAGCAGAAAATCAAAATCCTGGTTCGCATCAATCAGGGCATCCAAGACCAGATAGGTATTGTACGGGGGCACATTGTCATCCAGCCCACCGTGGATGAGCAACAGTTTTCCTTTTAAATCCTGGGCAAATCGCTGGTTGGCTTGCTGGCCGTAATTGGAGAGCCCGGCGTCGTTGAAGGTTTCTAACCCGATGTATCGTTCGCCCCAGTCGTCCTCATAATTCCGATTGTCGTGATTACCCGATTCTGAAATGCCTACCTTGAAAAAATCAGGGTACTTAAACATGGCTGCGGCCGTGGCAAAACCTCCGCCGGAATGCCCCCAGATGCCCACCCGGTCCAGGTCCAGAAATGCGTACCGCTCGGCCAGTTGCTCTAACCCCGAGATCTGATCGGGCAGGGTATTCTCTCCCATATCCCCGTAGCAGGCGTCGTGGAAGGATTTGGATCGCCCCGGGTTGCAGCTTCCCTCTAAGGCCATCACCACAAACCCCAATTCGGCCAGGGCCTGATTATCTCTTCGTGCCGCATAAAACTTCCACGAGCCCACACTACCGGACTGCGGACCCGGATAGATGTACACAATCACCGGATACTTCTTGGTGGAATCCAGGGTGGATGGGGTATATAACATGCCGTACAAATCCCAGCGGTCATCGGCAGACCGGACGGTGAAAGGGGTGGGCGGTTTCCACCCACTGGCCTTCAGCCGGGAAATATCCGTTTTTTCCAGCGTAGCAATCCGTTTACCTTTCTTATTTCTCACCTCAGTCACGGGTGGGACAGTCGGTTGCGAATAAGCATCGATGAAATAGTTGTAGTCAGGGGAAAAACTGATAGAATGGTCGCCTTCCTCCGGGGTTAAAAGTGTGACATTCTTTCCGTTGAGATTGACCCGGTACAGATACCGGTAGTAGGGATTGACGCCCGCTTCCTTTCCGCCCGCGATAAAATAGATCTCCCGTTTATCTTCATCCACCTGCAGCACTTCTCTCACCACATACTCTCCCGAGGTGATCTGGTTTTTTACGGTTCCGGTGTTGGCATCGTACAGATACAAATGTCCCCAGTCGCTGCGTTCCGAATACCAGATAATCTCGTTGGTCTCCGACAGGTATTTCCAATTGATCGCGCCTTGTCCTGACTCGTACTGGGTATCCACATTTTCCTCAAAGATGTCCTGCACGTCTCCGGTTTCACTATCGGCCATGCGCACTTTGGCCTGCTTGTGGTCGCGGCTGGTGGAAACAAACACCAGTTTTTCACCATCGTTGCTCCAGGCCACATCGTCGAACCCGCTATCGCAGGAGATGTCATCGCACAAGGTGCCTCTTCGGGCATCCGGCCCCATTTTCAACCGGATCACTTCCGGTTCACCATCAATATCGATGATCACCCGGTGGATCTGAATGATGGCCGAATCGCCGGGGAGAGGATATTTCCAGGCCTGAAGCTCCGGCGCCCCTACTTTGGTTTCGACCAGGTACATATTCTTCACATGTCGCTGATCCTGCTGAAACGTAGCAATCTTTTTAGAATCGGGCGACCAGATCAGGATGGGCTCGTCGCTATGCCGCCATCCGGCATTGTCCGTGGCGTAGCCAAAGTCGGTCACCCCATCGGTGGTCAGCGCGGTTTCTTCCCCTGTGGCCACTTCCCGCATCCATAGGTTCCAGTCCCGGATAAAAGCAGCATACCTCCCATCTGGCGACAATACCTCATCCAGGGTGATGGGTTCTTCGCGTTCGGCGGCGGCTTTCTCAAACAGTGCTTCTTTAGAATCTGCCATCATTTTGGTTCCATCCGCCGGATTGAACAATACATAGGTTGACTGAGCTTCCGTCAGAGACTGATACCACAATCGGCCGTCCGGTAACCAGTACGGATCAATGTCATGATCGATGAGTTTATCCACATTGCCCTCCAGCATCGCGGCTGCCTGCTCGTAATCAGCCTCCGTATACGTTTTGGCAGCTTGCCCAACAGTGAGATGAGGCTCCATGAATAAAAGAAACAGGAAAGGAAGGAGGAGAAACTTGCGTTTCAACTTGAAAGTACGACAGATCGTTAAGTGCATGGTCATTAAATATTTGCTCAACATCGCATAATGCTAATCTATTTCTAACAACAGTACCGGGCCTCAAGTTATTTTGATTTTTATAATTACCCTATTTTCGGTTTGAAAATAGCTACCGCCTATCTATTATTCAATTGCTGGTTAAACGAAAGCGGTAGTTTTACCTCAGGGCAGTTCTGGCATAGAGAAGCTCCGTTTGTATGAACCCATCTTGTTGCATAATTTACCCTTGCATTCAATTTTTATTATATGAAGTCCATCCTACATCTCCCACTCATCATTTTTAGTGTTTTAAACATTCTAACCCATACGTACCCACTTTTAGCGCAACCAGCCCGGCCCAATATCATCATCTTCATTAGTGATGATCAAAGTCAGATGGATGTGGGGTGTTATGGAAACCAGGATGTAAAAACGCCTTATATGGATCAACTGGCCGCTGAGGGGATGCGCTTCACTTCGGCCTATGCCGCCACTCCCATGTGTGCGCCTTCTCGTAGTAATATGTTTACGGGGCTCTATCCCTTTAGAAACGGCTCCCAGATGAACCATTTTGCCGTACAACCCGGTACGAAGATGTTACCCGATTACTTAAAAAAGCTGGGCTACCGGGTGGTCATCGCGGGCAAGGTAGATGTCTATCCGCAGCCGGACTTCGAACATATTGGGGAATATTTCGGTAAATATTTCCCGATAAGTAACCGGAATGATCCACGCCACATGAGTACGCAATTTATTCAGGAAAATTTTAAAAGTAACGCGGAGCAACCCATTTGCCTGATCGTCTCCACCTGGCTGCCCCATGTGCCCTGGGTAAAAAACGAAACATTTGATCCGGCAACGCTGACCCTGCCCGACTATCTTGTAGATACCAGGGAGACCCGACAGGCGCTGGCCGCGTATTACCAGAGCATTTCGGCTGCCGACCAGATGCTGGGAGAAGTGATGCAGGCATTGGATGATACAGGACAGCAGGACAATACCGTATGCATGTTTTTCTCGGATCAGGGGCCTCAATTCCCTTCGGCCAAATGGACAACCTACCGGCAGGGGCTCAACATTCCGTTCATCGTTCGCTGGCCTGCTCAAATCAAAAAAGGCAGTGTATCCGAGGCACTCATTTCGCTGACTGACCTGACTCCAACGCTGATTGACCTGGCCGGAGGGCAGGCGGTGCCCAATCTGGACGGTGCCAGTTTTAAAGAAGTATTGCTGGGAAACAAACAGGAACACCGGGACTATGCCTTTGCCGAAACATCGGTGGAGCCGCACTACTGGTACAACTATGTGCCTGCCCGCACCATCATTACCAAAGAAGGACTGCATTACATCAAAAATTACTTCCCGGGAGTACGCTTCATTACCCATATCGACAAAGTAGAGCAAGACCACTTTTATTTTGATTCCTGGATAGAAAAAGCCAGGCATAATCAGAAGGCGAAGCAACTGTTGCATCGCTATAGCTACCGCCCGCCGGAAGAACTTTATAATATGAACGAGGACCCTGGGGAATTTAACAACCTGGCTGAACAGTCCACCCATGCACAGGAACTTACGGATTTAGAGAACATCCTGAGCCAGGAACTGAAGCGACAGGGAGAGACCGAAGCCATGATCTTACACGGTAGTTTGCCTACTTTTTTCGACCGTTCCTATCAGGTAGCCCAGCACATCAGTGTCAGTGACCAGTCGTTTGATAAAACAAAATGGAATCCGCACACCTTGTTTCTTTCCGCCTATGTGGAAGGTATTGAGCAGGACGGCATCTTATGCGATTACTTCGGACGGTTTCACCTTTTCACCGATGACCATAAAATTGGTATTGCCCTGGAAGATGGTCAACGATACGAAAGTGAGCCTTTATCAGCGTCGCAAGGGCAACTGCTGGTTAGGTTAACCCAGGAAGGCACCCTGAGCATACAGTACAATAACCAGGAAATCCTGTCGACCCAACTCCGGCAGGACTTCACGAAAATTCAAGCGGGTTATTTCTCCTGCGGATTGATTCGGGATAAGATCCTGCCGAAAGAGCAGGCCAATGTGTTTGGCGGAAAAATCCACAATCTCAGGGTCAGTATCAATACAATGTCCAGAAACCCTATGCCGAATAATTGATGCCATGTGTATGTAAAAGGATACATTTAGATTAAACCACGAACCCGTCATAGCGAGGAAGAATGACGAAGTTATCTCCCCGCGCCACGTCGGCTCATTGGCAGGAGATTGCTTCCTCGTGCCTCGTCGCAATGACGTTATCATTATTTTCGTCATAGTGCTTACTTATAAAGAAATAAGCTTAAAATAGTTGCCAACCGTCTCGTATAAACGCAGTAGCGGTGTTTATACAAGGCGGTTTGGTTTATCACTGTCCATACATTTATGGAATTTTTATCGTACCGTTTCTATACAAGTCCAGCGCGCTGTTCAGAATTACTGTAATGGTCTCCATCGGTAAATCTTCGTTAGGGTTTACTCGAAAAATCTTCATTCGAGAGCGATTGCCTTCTTCAAGCTCAGGATGGTCAAGATGCTTTCCTTCCACCATCAGGATATAGGGTTTATCCGTTTTTTTATCCGTCCATAGATAGCAAAACATCTTTTTTTTATAGCAGAAGCAGGGCATATTCCACTTCCGGGTTTCCGTAATATGGACATCCTGTTCCAGAATAATGCTTCTCAGCGCAAGCAAGCAGCTTTTGTTGGGCTCTCCTTTACTCAAATAATAATGATCAGGTTCCTGAGTCATAGCATCCACATTTATCTGACGGCCACATAAAAATCTACTTCCGCATCGGTGGGGTTTTGCGCCTTTTCGCCAAATACTTCAAAATCTGCCGTAAAAGTCCTGTCCAATCCCATCTCCCATATTTTGGACCAATGGTTCACGATCAGCCCCTTCATCAAATCTCCCTGGGCGGTGGTCTTCACATAACTCCCACCATCAAATGATTTCCCTACCAATCCTTCCGGGATCTCATCCAGGTTTTCTACTTTACAGCCCAGCAGGGCCGTGTAAGGCTGGGTGTGGTCGCCTTCGTAGTCAGTATACAAAGAATAGACCGTATCGTCCACTTTGTTCGGAATTGTCGCTAACACATTATCGTGCATAAAACGCTGCCACAATGCGGCAATTTCCTGGGCCGCCTGGTTATTTTCGTTGGTAGTTCGCACTCCAATCCCGATGATCTTGAAAGGTTGAATTGTTACGTTTTGCATCATGTACTTTTTTTGATTGATGGCAAAGGTATACGGGCCTTGTGTCAAAGGTATGTCAGGGGTATCTTTTCATTTTCGTCCGATTAGAAAATAAATTGTTTTTGTTTATGAAGATCAATGATTTTACGCTAATCGGCTCGTTAGCTTCTTCTTACGCCAACAGTATCAATGAAAACTATCACTTTTTATGATGGAATAAGCCTAAGCATAGATTTTATCTATCAATAGATAGATTTTAAGAATTGAAAAATGTTTGATGAGTGCTCTAAAAAGCCATAATTTAGCCCTCACGGAATACCGAACAATATTGACTTACTAACCTTTTTTATTATGGAAAATAACAAGAAGACAAGTACAGATTCAAACCATAAGGTTTGGGATGTCAACGAATCCAGCAAATGCCCTTTTATGGGAGGCGCACTGGACTTCACCGCCGGTAGCGGTACCTCCAACCGGGACTGGTGGCCCAATCAGTTGAATCTGAAAATCCTCCGGCAACACTCCTCCCTGTCCGACCCAATGGGCAAGGGCTTCGACTACGCTGAGGCATTTAAGAGCCTTGACCTGAAGGCGGTAAAAGAAGATCTTTTCACCCTGATGACTGACTCTCAGGACTGGTGGCCAGCCGACTATGGTCATTACGGACCGTTCTTCATTCGGATGGCGTGGCACAGTGCAGGTACGTACCGTATTGCCGATGGCCGGGGAGGCGCAGGCACTGGTACCCAACGCTTTGCTCCCCTCAATAGCTGGCCTGACAATGCCAACCTTGACAAGGCTCGCCTGTTGCTATGGCCCATCAAGCAAAAATACGGTAAAAAGATTTCCTGGGCCGACCTGATGATCCTCGCCGGCAACTGCGCCCTGGAATCTATGGGTTTTGAAACGTTTGGTTTCGCAGGTGGGCGTGCGGATGTATGGGAGCCAGAGGAAGATATCTACTGGGGATCAGAAGGAGAGTGGTTAGGTACGAAGGAACGTTATGCCAAAGGCAATGAACTGGAAAACCCGCTGGGCGCTTCCACCATGGGGTTGATCTACGTAAACCCGGAAGGGCCTGAAGGTAACCCTGATCCGGCGGGAGCCGCGCAACACATACGGGAAACTTTTGGTCGTATGGCAATGAATGATTATGAGACCGTAGCCCTTATTGCGGGCGGGCACACCTTTGGTAAAACCCACGGCGCCGCCGACCCAGGGGAGTACGTAGGAGCGGAACCTGAAGGGGCCAATATGGAAGCATTAGGCCTTGGGTGGAAAAACACCTACGGCAGCGGTAATGCCGGTGACACGATTACCAGCGGGCTGGAAGGAGCCTGGACTACCACCCCTACGAAGTGGAGCAACAACTTCTTTGAGAACCTCTTTGAGTATGAATGGGAGTTAACCAAGAGCCCGGCTGGTGCGCACCAGTGGAAACCGAAAGATGGTGCCGGTGCCGGTTTGGTACCAGATGCCCACGACCCGGCTAAGAACCATGCACCGTTCATGCTTACAACCGATCTTGCCTTAAAGACTGATCCTGAGTATGAGAAAATTTCCAGACGCTTTTATGAGAATCCGGATGAGTTTGCCGACGCATTTGCGCGGGCATGGTTCAAACTGACCCACCGCGACATGGGGCCGCTGGCCCGTTATCTCGGCCCGGAAGTACCGCAGGAAGAACTGATCTGGCAAGATCCTGTCCCTGAAGTTACGCATGAGCTGATTAACGATCAGGATATCACTGAACTTAAGAGCAAATTACTGGGTGCCGGACTAACGGTAGCTCAACTGGTATCTACTGCCTGGGCATCCGCATCCACTTTCCGGGGCTCTGATATGCGCGGTGGGGCCAATGGTGCCCGTATTCGTCTGGCCCCCCAGAAGGGTTGGGAAGTGAACAACCCATCTCAACTGGGAACCGTAATACAGACTCTGGAAGGTATCCAGCAGGAATTCAACGGTGCGCAGTCGGGTGGAAAGCAGGTATCACTGGCTGACCTGATTGTACTGGGCGGCTGTGCCGGTATCGAACAGGCCGCTAAGAATGCCGGTCAGGAGATTACAGTACCTTTCGCTCCGGGCCGCACGGATGCATCGCAGGAGCAAACGGATGCACAGGCTTTTGAAGTTCTCGAGCCCAATGTAGATGCATTCCGCAACTATTTGAAAGTGCATGACCATATATCAGCCTCGGCTGAAGAGAGAATGGTTGACCGGGCGCAATTGTTGACACTATCCCCTCCGGAGATGACGGTTCTCGTAGGCGGTATGCGGGTACTGAATACCAACTACGATCACTCTAAACACGGGGTCTTCACCGATCGGCCCGAGGCACTTACCAACGACTTCTTTGTCAACCTGCTGGACTTCAGTACTACCTGGAAAGCAACTTCAGAGGCTGAGACCCTGTTTGAAGGGCATGATCGGGCAACGGGCGAAGTGAAGTGGACCGGCACCCGGGTCGATCTTATCTTCGGTTCAAACTCAGAACTGCGGGCTCTCGCTGAGGTCTATGCATGTGCCGACGCTCAGGAGCAATTCGTGCAGGACTTTGTGGCGGTATGGACCAAAGTAATGAACCTGGATCGTTTTGACCTGAAATAACCGCTTGTCCGGCTAATGCCGGGCGTTGTATAAGAAATTAGTAAATAATCGTGAAAAGGTGGCCTGATGATTGGCCACCTTTTTTATCTCCTGATCCCCTCATTCAATCTGTTGCCTGACGGATAGAAATGTTAGTGGTTTCGACATTTTTCAGATTTTTTTTCACCAAATAAAGTTACTGTCGGCAAAAGTTTCATTTGGCTTGTGCTCCTAGTTTGTCCCGAAATAAATTTCATCTTCGTGATAAAACAAAAGCCCTCAAATCAAACTTTGGTCAATAATTATTAAGTCATCTCTCCCATAATAGAAGCTATCAAAGTATTTAACTAAAATTTTCCATGGAACCATCATTGCGTCTGTAGGTTGCTTTGGTGGAGTAGAAACACCAACCTGTCGGCTATACTTTCTCCCGCATTATGTATAGCCAATATTAGCGACTGTTACTTTAGCTTAATTCTCAAGTTGTAAAAGTTTATGACTGTCATTCCATACTTTTTCCATTACTTCATCATTTTGAGCAAGTTCTGAGGGTAAAGGGAAGGTCATTTTTCCAGCCCGTAGTGCAGCATAATTTTTCCCTTTTGGTAAAGTTATTTTTCCAAGTGCAATATTCGCTAATGCATTGCCTGCATCTTCAATGCTATTCGACTTCGGAAACGCTCGTTTTCTTAAAATTGAAACAGAAACCAATTTCCATAATATACGAACTGGGAAGCTTAAGTGTTGAGAAAGCCCTGTACCAGGAGTTGGACCAGGGTCGTAAGCGATGCCTTGTAAATTTTCTTTGGTGATATCAATATATCTCGCTGTAAGCAAATTGCAAAGTTTGGAAGAGGAATAAGCTCTTTGTGAGTTAATTTTCCCACTTTCATCAAGTGTTTTATCCTTTTCGGGGTAGGCTAACCAATAAACATTGGCGTGTTTAGGTGGAGCGGCGCGAGAGCCTTCTGCAGGATTGTGTGTTCCGCTTGTTGTTAAAATAACTTTAGCGTTTTTTATAAGGTATGATTGGAGTAAATATATCAACAAAAAGTGTGAAAGATGATTGACGGCAAATGTTGTTTCAAAGCCATCTTCCGTTTTTGTATCCACATTGGGGTAGTTCATGCCAGCATTGCAAATAAGGACATCGATTTTTTTGCTTCCAATCTTTTGGATTACTGCCGAGGCAAATTCTCTGGCAGATTTCAAACTTTTTAAATTTAATGGAAGATGTTCAGCACCTTCAATACGCTTATTTCTACTGCCTAAAATTAAGTACGTACCTGGTTCTTGGAGCAGTTTTTTTGTGGTAATAGTACCAAATCCTGAAGTGCCACCCGTCATTACAATGATCTTTGCAACCATAAGAATATGTTTTGTTTGCAAAGTAAGCTACTGTATAACGAACAAAATTGTACCCAAGCGACATCTTGTCAAATTGTTACATCAGCTTGGGTTAGCCTATTTAGTTGGCTATAAAATTTGGCTTCTTCAAAAAAGTGATTTGGCCGAAAATTCGTGAAGAGTTTAAAGTCCTTTGAAAAATGAGATTGGTCAAAATAACCCGAATTATAGCCAACTTGGGTAAGCGTAGTGTGTTCAATTTGCATTTGGTTAAATGCTTTCTGGAAACGGCTGATTCTTCTATATGTTCGAATGCTGACACCTATCAATTTTTTGAAAGTCCGCTCCAGTTGCCTATTACTTAATGGTACGGCTTTTTTTATTTCAGTGATTGATAAATCATTATTTAAGTTTAACGTATCGGTCATATTAAAAATAGTCTGCTCTATATTTGATGGCTTTCTTAAACGTGCAATTAAAAAATCTTCAATTAGGTATATTTGTTCTTTTAGATTAGTATTCACCATTAAATGGTTGTTCAATTCATTCGCTTTGTTGCCCCATACAGAAGCACTTTTAATAATTTTATCTGTGAATTCATCTATTTGAATATTGGTAAATCGGCTCATTCCGTACGGAGAGAATTTAACAAAAATCCCCTTGCCTTTTTTCCATTTCATTGGTAAGGGTTCGGTTTGAATGCCAATCAAAAAATTACGGAATTGCCAGCCATTGTTTGTAATAGGTGCATTAGTTAAAGCCCAAACAATTCCATTT
The DNA here is from genome assembly GCA_040222715.1 of Cyclobacteriaceae bacterium. Classification (GTDB taxonomy): domain Bacteria; phylum Bacteroidota; class Bacteroidia; order Cytophagales; family Cyclobacteriaceae; genus Tunicatimonas. Next base: position 17,794 of record JAVKCN010000004.1, read on the forward strand.
TTAGGAACAAAATCCTTGTTTAGGATCTGAGCATTTTCAATTTCAAGAAAGATAAATTCGTTTATAAACTTTCGTAATAACACATTTTCTGGCTGTATTGAAATATAATTTGACATAGTCGTTATTTTAATAGTCATTAACGATTTGACTAGTTGTCAGACCGGGCCTTGTAGGCGTTTTTCTTTCAAACTATTATTTTCTATTGTTGGAGCAGCCAGCTTTCATGTGCTCATTTCCGCCTGGTTGCGACTGGCCAATGATGTGCATAGACTTCATTTATCGATAAATCTATACCGAATCCCCCAGCTCCCTCTTAGCAGATTGTTCTATCCGCCCACTAAACCCGCTAATTCCATCTGAAAACCAAAATTCTTTTTCTCAAATGGATAGATATTCATGCCTATCGGTACTACCGCTCCTTCTAATATTTGAATCCTGGCTCCAAGCCCGGCATAAGCGTTCACAATTTCATCT
>JAVKCN010000005.1:0-73519 GCA_040222715.1 Cyclobacteriaceae bacterium
ATCTACTGTAATCGTGCGCGTAATACTGCGTTCTTCACCTTGCTGCTCGATCAGATCTTCCATAATGGCCTCAGGCCATTGGTATTCGAATACCGGAATACCCGTACTCGTTAAATGATATCCGGTGTAACGATGCATGGCTGACTCCATATCTACTGAATCGGGCCAGGCGCTGTGAGAAGAAGACAGGCGGGCTACCGAAGGGCGGGTTGCCAGTGGCAGCACACCTCCTAAAGGAGTGATTGATTGATCTTCTCCCCGGCCATCCCACATCTGGGTGGCATCTATAAACTTTCCACCCCAGGCCGAAAGTAGTGCTCCGTCACGCAAATCATAAATGAAGTTTACATGAGAAGGCAGTCCGACAGCCATGGTATGGGTTCTCTTGTTATCGTTTTGCCACCAAAACCCCCGTTGTACTACCGGCCTGGTAGAAACTTCTACTATATGGGGTGGTGGGGGCTCGTATATAGGGATTGATCCCGGAGCCTGCAATTCCATCACCGGAATTTCAGGCCCTTCGTACTCCCAGCCCAAGCCCTGCCTCCACGACTGCCCGGTCTTGCTAAAAATCAATTCAAATGCATGCGCTCCCTGTTCTAAAGACACCTGACCATAGGCAGGTTCATCTACCCGTTCGCCTTGCATATGGTTGACGACCTCATGCTCATCAATACGTAACCAGCTGGCTCCGGCAGAACGCAGCGTCATCAGATAGTCGCCACTGGTGGGTGCCATGAGCGTACCAGTAAACACCAAGGCGTACCCTTCCGGCTGTTGGGCAAATAAATAACTTATAGAATCCGTCGCTCCACTTTGCTGAGGTTCTACAGTCTGAAGCGTATCGGCCGTATAGAACTGGCCGTTGTAGCGTTTGTAGGTGATGTCAGTCAACGTGATCTGTTCTGCCCCATAGCGCTTGTATCGAATGTTCCGGAAGGCAATCGGCCCGTGGTCGCCCTGAAACATCAGTGGCCCCATGGCTTGCTCATCATCAAAAGCGGCAGAGCGCGTTGGCCCTGAAACCGGTAAGTTCTCATGGATGAGCACTCCATTTAATGTTACTTCCTGAAAAAGCGCATCCCGAATTTTCTTTCCCTGCGCATCGAAGCGTGGTGCCTGATATTTGATAGAAATATGCTGCCATAAGCCGGGAGCATAGCTGGCATTCGTCCGCGGGGCAGTTCCTTCGTATCCCTGTCCATCACTCCAACGCTGGTAAATGCCCCCACAGTCCCCAAAACCCACACTATCTTTCCCCCAACTATCCAGCAATTGCACTTCGTATCGCCCTTGCAGATAAATTCCAGAATTAGACGTTTTAGGCATCATAAAATCAAGCTCCAGGTCCAGGTCACCGTGCTCAAATGAGGTAAACAGGTTTTTGGCACCGTCCTGAGGGAGGCTTACCAGCACCCCGGTGCCAGATTGAGGTGCTAATGCCTGCTCCTGATGACGATCCGCATACACACTACCGACAATGCTCCAATTAGCCGACGCTTCCTGAAAAGCGGAAAGATCTGTTAAAGAGATCTCCTGGCTGGGAAGACGGGTACTTGTAAAAGATTCGGAATGTTCGGAGGGAGATGTACAGGAAGTATAAAAACCAATAATAAAAGTCAGAATAATAGCTAATAAGCGGTTCATAGACAGAGGATCGTATTCAAGCCCCCGAAAATACTACTTCTCTGTGAGAAGATAAAATTAGCAGGATTTATCTTGTGTTTGCTGACGGGGGCTGATCATGTGTAAGATCTCACGCTGCATATACTCGTCCTCATAGCGGGTCATATTATCAACTTTCTGCTGTTTTTCTTTCAGTGCTTTTTTCCAGCACAACAGTGCGAGGATGATATTGGAAATAATTGGAAGCAAACAGCCCAAACTAAACCATAGCCAGAACGATCGCCCATGACTATAAGCAAAGTATCCTGTAACCGCAGGGATCGCAAAAAGAAAGGCGAGCGCAAAAAAAGCAATATCCAATAGCATAAAAACGGAGCGATTAGGTCAATATGTATCCAAGATATAAACGAAAGACGACATCACATAATTCTACCTTCTCCTCTTTACTTCACTAATTCAGTACCACATTTATGTTCTTTTCTGGAAAACTGCTGAGAGTCAGTTGCGCTTTATCATGTACTTTTCTACCACCAAAACGACACTACATTTGCACTTTAGGTAAAAACCACTAGTATTTCAATATCAAAGCAGCACCTTAAAACGCAGCATTTTCTTTAAAAAGTAAAATTTCACCTCATTAACACTCGTATCTTTCCTTTCAACAGCACATTGTAAGTATTTATCATATAAATAATATAATTTTTCTAATATATATTGAATCTTTGTAAACAAGCAAGAAGGCGTATCACTCAATCACTCGGTTTATGAAAAAAATTATTGGAACACTATTCTTCATGATACTCATTTCGGGATATGCTCAATCCCAGGAATATAAGTATCACCCTATCTTCATCTATAACTTTAGTCGCTACATTGAATGGCCCAGCGGTAACGAAGGCGTTGATTTTGTAGTAAGTGTTATTGGTAAATCAGAAGCTTACCGCGAAATGGTGGATATTTCTGAAAAGAAGAAAACTATTAAGAACCGCAATTTTGTCGTGCGTCAGTGTGCGAATGTCAGCGAAGATCGTAAAAGTGCAATTGTTTTTATTACCCGGGGTACGCGGGTAAAACCGGAAGAAATACAGCAGTTACGTGATGCCGGTACGCTGGTCATCACTGAGCTTGACAACATCGTACAACAAGGCTCTCACATTAACTTTATTGCCACGCAAGATTCCAAACTAGGATTTGAGTTAAATGCTCAGGCAGCATCTGATGCCGGATTTAAGGTAACAAATGCGTTAGCTACCCTGGCAACTAAAACCTATTAATCTTTATATGAGGCACTATTTCTCATAAGAATCGCAATATGGGTTAGACTTTTACTTTGTGGTTTGAGTTAAGGCTTCGGCAGGGACATTGCTTTTCGCATTGTCTTATGCTGAAGTCTTTCTCATTTATACAGCAGGATAAACCTTTTGAGAATAGTGCCGGACCTATAGAATACGGTTGATATCAAATTGCTCCAGATAATCTGCGACCCGCTTTACAAACATACCCCCTAACGCCCCATCTACTACTCGATGATCATAAGAATGGGAAAGATACATTTTGTGACGAATGGCAATGGCATCGCCTGAAGGTGTCTCAATAACACTGGGGGTCTTTACAATAGCTCCCACGGCCAGAATAGCTACCTGGGGCTGTACGATAATGGGCGTGCCCATGATATTACCAAAAGAACCAATATTAGACAAAGTATAGGTCCCGTCAGAAACATCATCTGCCGTTAGCTGATTGGTTCGTGCTTTGCCTGCCAGCTCATTTACCTGCTTGGTCAACCCTAATAAACTCAACTGGTCAGCGTCTTTGATCACCGGAACGATCAGATTCCCATTGGATAATGCCACTGCCATACCCACATTAATGTGCTTACGCTTAATGATATTATCCTCATTTACCGAGACATTCACCATAGGAAAATCCTTCAGCGCCTGGGCAACAGCCTCAATGAAGATGGGAGTAAAGGTGAGTTTCTCGCCTTCTCGCTGTTCAAAGGTTTTTTTTACTTTATTTCGCCACAGCACGAGATTGGTCACATCGGCCTCTACAAAAGAGGTAACGTGGGCTGAGATACGCTTAGACTCCAACATGCGCGTGGCGATCATTTTGCGCATTCGGTCCATCGCAATTACTTCATCCTGTTTTCCGGCGGTTGCAGCTACTGCTGGCGGAGTTGGAGACGAGCTGGTACCCGAAGCAGTGGATGTTTTATGTCCATTGCTCGGGCGTTTACCGCTGGAGTCGATGTAATTGAGAATATCTTTTTTGGTGACTCTCCCTTCTTTCCCGGAGCCTTCTATTTGCTCCAGCTCAGCCAGAGAGATTCCTTCTTCCCGGGCAATATTTTTTACCAAAGGAGAGTAAAAACGGGTAGTTTCGGTTTTAGGGGCAGCCCCTGCTCGCCCAACTTCAGTCACCTGAATCTGACTTTCTTCCGCCGGAAGCGACTTGTGCTCATCCACGGCTACCATTTCACCTTCCGCCTCAGCATGCTCTCCGCCACCTTCCTGCTCAATAATAGCCATCGCTTTGCCTACCTGCGCCACGTCGCCCTCCTGTATCAGTATTTTCTGCAAAATACCGCCATGAGAAGACGGCACTTCAGTATCTACCTTATCGGTTGCTACTTCTACGATAGATTCATCCTGCTCAACCGCATCACCTTCTTTTTTTAACCATTGCAATACGGTCGCTTCCATAATGCTTTCGCCCATGGCGGGCAATACCATTTCCACAGTTGCCATAGGTATTAATAATATTGAATAAAAACAGTCATCAAAGTTACGATATTAGGTTTGGTTCGCAAGCGGCTTTCGGATTGCCTGCCGGAGCATGTCCAGCACCACCACGCTGCTCCGCTGTATGTTGACAAGTCGGTTTTGCGATAATGTCAGCTTCTTGGCTACCGTTTGGTGAGCATCGGCCACGGCCACCCAAACTGTGCCTACCGGCTTCTCAGGCGTCCCTCCATCAGGACCGGCAATACCGCTGGTCGCGATACCAAAATCCGTTTGCAACCGCGTGCGCACTCCTTCGGCCATGGCTCGAATTGTTTCTTCACTTACCGCTCCATGTGCTGCCAGAACTTCTTCAGATACTCCCAACAAACCAGTTTTCAAGTCATTGCTATAAGTAACTACTCCTCCCTTAAAGTAGCGTGAGCTGCCCGGTACACTGGTGATTGTATGGGCGACAAAACCTCCGGTACAGCTTTCGGCCGCAGCCAGTGTTTTCTCTTCTTCTACGAGAAGCGTCCCTATTGCTTCCTCCAGGGTATTATCTCCGTACCCAAAAATGTATTGCTGAATTAGGGGGACTACCTGACGCACCTGCTCGGCCACCTCATCCTCCATTTGCTGACGATCTTCGCCAACGGCCGTCAACCGTAATTTTACCCGCCCGAAACTGGGCAGATAAGCCAACCGGATATGCGGTGGTAATTGGTCTTCCCAAACCTCAATCTTTTCAGCCAGCCACGATTCACCAATACCAACGGTCTGAATCATCTGGTGATATATCACGGGTAAAGAAAATGTTTCCCGCAACTTTGGCAGTATCGCCTGGGCCATCATATTCTCCATCTCATACGGAACTCCCGGCATAGATACGTACACCCTCCCCTCCTGCTCAAACCACATACCGGGAGCCGTGCCCATGGTGTTGGTAATCATGGTACAGGCCTGGGGAAGCATGGCCTGAGCTTCGTTGAGTGCACTCATCGGAAGGTTGCGCCGACCAAACAAAGTGGTGATATGCGCCAGCGCTTCCTGGTTCATCACCAGGGGAGTCTGGAAATAATCGGCGAGTGTTTTCTTGGTAATATCATCTTTGGTAGGGCCCAGACCTCCGGTAATCAAAATGATGTCTGCCCGGCGCGAAGCTTCGTCCAGCGCCTTGATAATTTCTTCACGCTGATCACCTAAAGACACTTTACGAATGATCTTAACACCAATTTCACTCAGGTGCTGCCCGATCCAATGGGTGTTGGTATCCAGAGTTTGCCCGTACAAAATTTCGTCACCGATCGTAATAACTTCCGCCCAAACTGGTTTCATAGAAGCAATGGAATAGTTTTTGACTTTCTAATTTAAACGTAAACATAAGAACACTGAACGCTTTTTTGTTCTTCTAAGTATAGATATTGATAAACTGAGCAATAGCACTAATGAATAAGTTGTTGGTAATCAAACCGATAGCTTAGAAGCTTATTTCCTGTTATATCCTGATTTTCTCACCAATAAATTTTTGACTGATGAACCTACGTATAAAAACCACAATAATGATGTTAGGAGTCGCCTCTCTGATGGCTTGCGACACCTTAAACCAGGTGCTGGGCGATTTAAACACAGGCGGCGGGCTCACTACAAGCGAAATTACCGCCGGGCTGAAGGAAGCCTTAAAAACCGGAGCGCGCTTTGCCGGCAACCAGGCTTCGCAGAAAGACGGTTACCTGAATAACCCCGTGGCCGACATCCGTATTCTGATGCCCTCCGAATTACGGAAGGTGGAACGAAATATCCGGAAAATACCGGTAGTGGGCGATAAAGTAGTGGATGATTTTGTGGAAGCCATGAACCGGGGAGCGGAGCAGGCGGCTAAGGAAGCAGCTCCTATTTTTGTGAAAGCCATCACCTCCATGACCATCAGCGACGCGGCCAATATTTTACGAGGCGACAGTACCGCGGCAACCAGCTACCTAAAACGAACCACCACCACTCAATTAGAACAGGCTTTCCGCCCGATCATCAAAAAAGCCCTGGATCAGGTAAAAGCAACCAAATACTATGATGGCCTGAAAGATGCCATCAGCACCTACAACAAAACGCCCCTGGTCAGCGACATCAATGTCAGCGTGCGCGAACTGCCTGAGTTGGAGGACTACGCCACGGACAAAGCACTGGAAGGATTATTTACTTTGGTTTCTATGGAAGAGAAGAAAATTCGTCGCGATCCCTATTCGTACAGCCAATCCATCATTCGCCGGGTATTTGGCAGCCAGAAAAGCGGAACCAGCGTAGGCGGCTTATAATTGCCAACCTATTTGAAAGAGAGATTGTGAAATACCTGCCAGCGGCGGCTGTCGTGTTTGAGTAAGGTGAAATGCGGAGCAACCCAGGTATAGCGTACTTCCCGGTGTTGAAACTCTGACCAGGCCTGGTGAAATTGTGCTTTCTTTAAATCACGAAAGGCCAGTGTTATATGCGGATGAAAAGCTCGCTCCCGATAGTTCGCATTGAATACCTGAAATTCCAGTTTCATCTGCCGTTTAATCGATTGCTGAAGCATATTCAGGTCGTTGCTTTCGGTCACGTCAATAAATATCACCCGGGGAGGAAAAGCTCCAAAGCCTTCTAATTCTACTGGAAAGGGGGCAAGCGTGTTTGCGACGTTCTGTAATTTTTCTACCAACTCGGTTTCCCGCTTTTGCTTGAGCTTGAACGGCATGTGCAGGGTAATATGTGGCGGAGAATTTAACGAGGCCTTGCTCTGATACTGATCACGAAAGTATTCCTTCCACTGCCCGGCATGCTGAAGAAAAGGTTCTGGCGGGATCAGCGCGATAAAGTATAACGATAGCTCGTCTTTGGGCATATACAGCTTGTCTGTGGAAACTGAAAAATGGAACCTGGATAGCGGAGTAAGTGATTTAGTTCGAAATTACGCTACGTCACAGTCTTCGGGTTGCTGTCTCCTTTTCCGCGTTAATCATTCATCAAACAAAAATTCATTGTAGGCATTTCTCAGCTCCCGCAAGGCAAGTCGGTCGTTTTGCGTTTGGGCTACGGAAATTCCTTTCTTGTAGGTAGCTTCGGCCAGGACTGATTCTTCCATATCCTGATATAATCTGGCCGCATGGTAATAGGTTGCCACATAATCGGGGTGATCGTTGAGTAATTTTTCGTAGTATATTCGGGCCTGGGCAGTGTCCTGCGTGGCATATTCGGTCGCAATGGCATACAAAGTAAATGGGTCATTGGGCTCTTCCCGCAGGAAATTGAGTAAGCGTGTTAATCGTTCGGCGTTCATCCTCAATACTGATTTTTATTTCATTTTGATTTACGTAACTTCGCAGCGCAAAATGGGTTAATACAAAGAACACGAAGAGAAGCGACGTATATGAAGATTTTAGTATGCATCACGCACGTGCCCGATACTACCTCAAAAATATCTTTTACAGATAACAACACCAAATTTGACCAGGCGGGCGTACAATACATCATTGGTCCTTACGATGATTATGCCTTGGCCAGGGCGATCGAGTTAAAAGAGCAGCATGGCGGCACGGTCACGGCCCTCAATGTTGGCGAGGCCGAAACGGAACCGACGATCCGCAAAGCACTGGCGATTGGTGCCGATGATGCAATCCGGATCAATGCTCTCCCTTCGGACGCATTTTTTGTTGCCCAGCAAATTGCCTCTGTGGTAAAAAATGGCAGCTACGACCTGGTTTTAATGGGTCGGGAATCGATTGATTACAACGGCGGGCAGGTGCACGGCATGGTCGGTGAACTGGTTGGCATGCCTTCTATCTCCCCGGTTATGAAATTGGACATTGAAGGAGATACGGTTAAAATGGCGCGAGAAATTGAAGGAGGTCAGGAATCACTGGAAGCCAAACTGCCGTTCATCGCGGGTTGCCAGGAACCGATTGCCGAGTGGAAAATCCCGAACATGCGGGGCATCATGATGGCCCGTAAGAAACCATTGGAGGTGATGGACCCAGTGAGTGATGAACAAATGACCCAAACCATTAAGTATGAGTTGCCTCCCCCGAAAGGCAATGTAAAGATGTTTGAACCGGATCAGCTTGATGCGCTGGTGCAAGCATTGAAAAACGAAGCAAAAGTGCTTTAACATAACCCCTGACATTGGGCGTTCTGTTGGTTTTCCAGGATTGAGAGCAAAAAAGATTCGGGAAGACGACTGATCGCCTTTAGATTTATTGGTATTTTAGTAATTTGTAGACAACACCCGAAAGAAATTTATTTATGGCAATAGTAGCGTTTGTTGAAGATGCCGATGGAAAAATAAAAAAGTCATCGCTGGAAGCGGTGGCTTACGCAACTGCATTAGCCCAGCAAACCGGGGATAGCGATGTAATTGCGTTGGCCTTAGGTAATCAGGTAGGTACGGATGCGTTGGAAAAATTGGGCAAGTATGGGGCCACCCGTGTGTTGCACGCCAGCGATGAGCAGTTGAACCAGGGAGTAATTCAGGCCTATGCTTCGGTCATTGATCAGGCAATGAATGAGACCGGAGCCAACACCCTCGTATTGGCCAAATCCTCGTTGGCCGATCCGGTCGCATCGCGAGTGGCCATTAAGCAACAAGCATCGTTGGCTCCTAATGTGGTGGAACTCCCCGATTTAAGTGATGGATTTGTGGTAAAACGCAGTATTTATACCGGCAAAGCTTTTGCTTTTATGAAGCTCGATCGGGATAAAAAGATTATCGCGCTGAAGAAAAATGCGATAGAATTGCAAGAAGGAGAGGGAAATGCCTCTGTAGAACCTTTTTCGGCCAGCTTATCAGACGCCGATTTTGGCGCAACTATCACCAGTACCGAGAAAAGCGAGGGCGAAGTACTCCTTCCCGAAGCGGATATTGTGGTTTCCGGCGGTCGGGGCTTAAAAGGGCCGGAAAACTGGGGCATGATTGAGGAACTGGCCAAAACCCTGGGTGCCGCGACCGGATGCAGCAAGCCGGTATCGGACATGGGATGGCGCCCCCACCATGAACACGTAGGCCAGACCGGAGTGAAAGTAAGCCCAACCCTTTATGTAGCAATAGGAATTTCCGGTGCCATCCAGCACCTGGCGGGGGTGAACTCTTCGAAATATATCTTAGTTGTAAACCAAGACCCAGAAGCTCCTTTTTTCAAAGCCGCCGATTATGGAGTGGTAGGCGATGCATTTGAAGTAGTACCCAAGCTAACCGAAGCCATTAAAGCTTCTCAGAATTAAGTTACTCGTATAGTGGATAAAATTGAACTAGAAATTTTAGGACTCTCTTCCAGTCAGTCGCAACAGGGTTCGTTTGCATTGGTGTTGGGAGAAACTGTCGGTAATCGGCGCTTACCTATCATCATTGGCATGTTTGAAGCCCAGGCTATTGCTATTGAGATTGAAAAGATCGTCCCCAATCGTCCGATGACGCACGATCTTTTTAAATCTTTCGCCAAAAGCTTTCATTTTCATGTGGAAGAGATCGTGATCTCCGATTTAAAGGAAGGGGTGTTCTTTGCCAAAATCGTCTGTAACGATGGAACCGGTACCACCGAAATTGATGCCCGCCCTTCGGATGCGATTGCCATCGGCCTGCGGTTTAATGTCCCGATTTTCACCAATGAGCATGTGCTTTCTGAAGCAGGGATCGTACTCACCGACGAAGAAAATGAGCCGGAAGCCCAGACTGCCCCGGTAGAATCCAAGCAAAGCAAACCACTGACCGAGCAACTCAAAGATTTATCTTTTGATCGGCTGCAATCTTTACTGGATGAAGCGCTCAAGGGCGAAGACTATGAGAAAGCCGCCAAAATCCGGGACGAAATGAATCGTCGAAACTAGTCTCTGTAATCAGCAAACCTCCCTGCCCGGAGGTTTTTCTGTTATACGCCTTTCTTATCTACCTGTACTAACCGCCCATGCCCTACGTCCGTGGAATCCTTGGAATTGCTGCCTTAATCTTCATCGCATTTCTCTTTTCTAAAAATCGGAAGGCCATTAACTGGCGGCTGGTCGCAGCGGGCGTCACGATTCAATTGGTGGCAGGGGTGTTGATTTTAAAGGTGCCCTTTGTCAAGGGAATTTTTAATCAGATCAGCCAGGGATTTGTTAAATTTCTGAGCTTCTCACAACAGGGGGCTGAATTTCTGTTTGGCGGACTGGTAGATACGTCTTCCTTCGGCTACATTTTCGCCTTTCAGGTATTGCCTACCATTATTTTCTTTTCCACCGTCACGGCAGGCTTATATTACCTGGGCATCCTGCAACGCGTAGTATACGGTATTGCCTGGATCATGGCCCGCACCATGCGTCTGTCCGGGGCTGAGAGCCTTTCTGCGGCGGGTAATATCTTTCTGGGACAAACCGAAGCTCCGCTACTCGTTCGGCCTTACATTGCCGGGATGACACTCTCAGAGATTATGTGCCTGATGACGGGTGGTATGGCTACCATTGCCGGAGGAGTGCTGGGAGGCTACGTGGCTTTTCTGGGAGGGGATGATCCGGTAGAACGAACCCGTTTTGCGGCCTATCTGCTCAGTGCATCCATTATGAATGCCCCGGCAGCCATCGTGATCGCTAAAATACTGGTCCCGGAAACTAATCCGGAAAATATCCGCGAAGAACTGCACCTCAGTGATGAAACCCTGGGAGTGAATGTGATCGACGCCCTGTCCCGGGGTGCTTCGGAGGGTTTGAAACTGGCTTTGAATGTTGGAGGGATGTTACTGGCTTTTATTGCCGTTATTGCGGCGATTAACTATTTCCTGTCGGGAGTGATCGGAGAGATGACCGGATTAAATGCTTTTGTCATAAGCTCTACCGATGGGGCTTTTGATGGATTTTCGCTAGAGTATTTATTAGGGCAGTTGTTCCGCTGCTTTGCTTTTATAATGGGAGTAGATTGGAACCAGACCTTACAGGTAGGCAGTTTATTGGGTCAAAAAACAGTAATTAATGAATTTGTAGCCTATCTGGATTTGTCGGAAATGAAAGCCGAAGGAGCCCTCAGCGGCCGGGCTTTAATTATCGCTACTTACGCCTTATGTGGTTTCTCTAACTTCAGCTCCATTGCTATCCAGATCGGAGGCATTGGCAGCCTGGCTCCCAGTCAGCAGGGCAACCTCTCTAAACTAGGCATGTGGGCTTTAGTAGCCGCCACCTTTGCCTGCATGATGACAGCCACCATTGCCGGAATGCTGGTCAGCTTTTAATCTCCTTTTCAAGCTTTTACTTTCTCTGCTTTCCCACGTCCACGCGAAGAGCGCTTTTTCCCGATTCTAATCTCTTTTAGTCTCACTTTTTTAGGCTCCAGCGTATATTCGTCCGGAGGGTTGCCCAGTAAGAATCCGTAGGGTTTCAGGGGTTCTATGGCATCAAAAATAACTTTAAGAATTGCCAGTACCGGGATAGACAAAATCATGCCGATAGGTCCCCAGATCATTCCGCCAAAGAACAAGGCCAGAATCGCCGCAAACGGATTGATACTCACCCGGCCTCCAATAATATTGGGAGTGATAAAATTACCTTCTAAAAATTGTACTGCCCAGAAAATCAACGCCACGCCCATAGGATACCACAGCGAGTCTTTGGTGACCAGCGCAAAAAGAATTGGCAACAGCGATCCGATAAAAATACCGATGTAGGGAATGATGGTAAGCACGGCAGCCAGGGCACCGAAAAACATGGCATGCTGAATACCCAGCACCATCAGCCCTACGGTATTCAATACTGCAATAATCAGGATAACCGTAAATAATCCCAGGATATAACTACGTACAACTTTCTCAATTTTCAACACCGTAGTGCCTACTTTCTCATGTTGTTCGGCTCCAAAAACTCGATAGACAAAGGCCATCAGAAACCTCCGATAGTACAGAAAGAAAAACAGCGAAATAATGGCCAGAAAAAAAGCAGTAAAAAACCCAGCCGTAGCCGATAATGTGCGCGTAAAAAAGGAAGTACTATTACGCAGCATATTCCCCAGAGATTCTTTCAAATAAGTAGTCTGTTCCTGCTGTTCTACTCCAAAAGTTGTTTCCATCCACCCAAAACCCCGATCAATAACTTCGTTGAACCGAGCCTCAATGGTATCCATATCGCGGGCAATGCTTCCCACCTGCGCCGAGAAGAAATACGAAAGCCCGGTAATGACCAGAATAACGAAGATAATAGACAATATCGAGCTAATGCCCCGGGGCATACGAATACGCTCCATCCAAGAGCTTAAAGGGTGCAGCAACAATGCCAGAATAAGCGCGGTCAGTAACGGGCTCAGGATAGACTTGGCGACGATCAGTACATACACTGTCAGAACGATCGCGGCCAGCACGATCAAATATTTGGCATAAGCCGGAATGCGATTCATATAGAGTTCAAAAAATAAATGGTTAAATCTGGATCAGATATTATAACGAACAATGAACGAATTAGTTAGCACCTTCTGGACAAGAAATTTCATCGAAAGCAAAACATTTCCTTTTCTGATCATAATGGTTCTTCTTAGTGTTTCATTCAGAAACTAAATCCGAAGTTCTATATTTGCACTTTCGCTTGTTGGCCTGCTGAATATCATGCACCAACAAGCTGATGGCATTAAATAATGTATATTATGACGACTTCGTCTGTTTCCACCCAGTCTACCTTTGTAGAAGAATTACGCTGGCGCGGCATGATCCACGACATGACTCCCGGCACCGAAGAACAACTCGCTAAAGAAAAAACGCTTGGTTATATTGGGTTTGACCCCACCGCTAAGTCCCTGCATATTGGCAACCTGGCTACGGTCATGCTACTGGTTCACCTGCAACGTGTAGGGCACCAGCCCATTGCCCTGATAGGCGGCGCTACCGGCATGATCGGCGATCCGTCGGGTAAATCTGCTGAACGCAACCTGCTCGACGTAGATACGCTGCGGGAGAATCAGGAAGGTGTCCGCAAGCAGTTGGAGAAATTCCTGGACTTTGAGGCCTCCGAAAACCCGGCCATCATGGTCAATAACTACGACTGGTTTGGTCAGATTGGCTTTCTGGAATTTCTCCGAGATGCCGGTAAGCACCTGACGATCAATTATATGATTGCCAAAGACTCTGTGAAGAAACGACTGGAAACCGGTCTGTCGTTCACGGAGTTCTCATACCAGTTGCTACAAGGTTATGATTTTTACCATCTGTACCAGCATCAGGGAGTGAAATTACAGATGGGAGGTTCCGATCAGTGGGGAAATATTACTACCGGAACGGAATTTATCCGGCGTAAAGCCAGTGGTGAAGCCTATGCCCTTACGGCACCGCTTATCACCAAATCCGACGGCACCAAGTTTGGCAAATCAGAATCCGGCAACGTATGGCTGGATGCCGAGATGACTTCGCCTTACAAGTTTTACCAGTTCTGGCTCAATGTGGCTGATGAGGATCTGCCCCGCTTACTGCGGGTATTTTCCCTGAAAACTCAAGAGGAAATAGAAGCGCTGGAACAGCTTCCGAATCCTAATGAAGCAAAACGGGCTTTAGCAGAAGAAATGACTACTCGGGTACATTCAGCCGAAGATTTCGAGAACGCCCGTGACGCCTCTTCTATTCTGTTCGGAAACGCCGCACTGGAACGTATCCAACGCATTGATGAGAAAACTTTGCTAGAGGTATTTGAGGGTTTACCCCAAGAGACGATCACTCGCAGCGATTATGAGGCTACAGCCAATGTGGTAGACCTACTATCGGAAACCACCCGGCAATTGGTCTTTAAGTCTAAAGGAGAAGCCCGCCGCATGATACAGCAGGGGGGAGTCAGCATTAATAAGGAAAAAATTACTTCAGCCGATGCCGAGGCAAACTTCACCTTATTGCAGAATAAATACCTACTAATACAGCGTGGCAAGAAAAATCACTACTTGCTTCATGTAACGGACGAGTAGGCACAGGTCCAAAAAAAGAGAATGTTTCATGCAGGTGAACTTCATAAGGCCTGAGTCAGCAGTTCACTTGCCTAAAACTTTTCCTGGCTACTATTTAGGCTACAGTGGCCAATGATCGGGCAGCTACCAGGCGTTTTTCCAGAAAATATACTGCCGCCAGTAACACCAAAGCCACTACAGGCCCCATAGCATTACCGTCGCCCGCGTTAATATGGGCGGAAAATGCCAGGATAAAATCATAAAAGAAACCAGCGTAGGCCCATTCTTTTAGCGTAGCTGGTCGCTTAACCCAGATGGCGATCACTCCCAGAGCCTTCGCAATAGCCAAAGGATAGACCAGATATGCAGGAAATCCCAAAGCTTCAAATCCTTCCGCCATAGCATCGTGATTAGCAAAATAGTTAAACACGGAGAAAAGCATCATCAGCGTGAACAGACTCAGAACGATGTAATATGCGATTCTTATAGTTTTCATAGGTACGGCTTTGTGGTAAAATACGTATTTGTTATTTGGGAAGTTATCGCTTTTTACACAAGAAAGTCTTGTATTTTTATGTCTCTCACCAGCCCTTATTAATACACCCCCTGCTCCGGAAATTTGGCGGGGATATCCCGGTAGTAGTCCTTGATGTGTTCAATATCCTGATTGATGTCATCTGTCAGGTAAAAGGGTTCAGGGCGAATGCCAGCTTCCTTCTTTTCATAATTCAGGTATCCCAGAATAATCGGAACATCAGCTCGTTTTGCCACATGATAAAACCCTGACCGCCAACGCTTTGCATACTTACGAGTACCTTCCGGGGTCACCAATATGACCAGATGATCTCGTTCTTCGAACAACCGGGCCATGGCATCTACCGTATTTTCTTTTTTGAGTCCTTTGGGCTTTCGGTCAATCGGAATGGCCCCCAATACCCTAAGCAGTATGCCGATGGGTGGCTTCATCCATTCTTTCTTGATGGTAAACCGAATCGGAATTTCCAGAATGTGCAATGCCGAAAGCGCATACACAATATCCCAGTTACTGGTATGCGGTGCCGCAATCATCACTGCCTTACGGACGTTCCGGGGGCAATCCCGGTTTACAGACCAACCGGAAAGGGCAAGTATAATTCTGGCTATGAGTTTCCACATGGTAATTTAATGAGTAGGTTGTTGCAGGTTTGTCCAAAACTGGGTCAGCTCTTCTTCCAGTGTTTTTGCATAGTCATATCCAATCTGAAAGATCTCCGCAGCCCGACCCAGATCAAATACCTTATACGTTTTTAAGTCAGGAGGTTCTATAAAAAAATCGCAGTATTTACGTCGAGAATACGCATTCGCATTGATTGTCAGCAAAAAAGTGCGCTCCAGCATGGTTTTCATATTGATAACCTTAAAGGTGTCATCAATAGGATTACAATGCAGACCTATGATCTTATCACAGGAACCAATCAGGGATTCGGCTGGAAAATTGTTCAGCAGTCCTCCGTCCACAAACAACTTATCATTGACGGAAATAGGCTCAAACATCACCGGAATGCAGGTAGATGCCATTAACGGGCGAATAAGCTCGCCTCGCGAGAAGTAAACCGTTTTTCCCCGACAAAGATCAGTGGCAGTGATCGTCAGCGGTATCCGCAAATCCTCAAAAGTATTTTTTTTGATGTATTGGGTATAAAGCCACTCGGCGCTGTCCATTTTCAGCAGCCCGGTTTTGCTGATCGCAGGGCGGATAAGCTTCAAAAAGCTGGTTTCCTCAACAATTTTAAGAATATCATCAGGGGAATATCCACTGGCATAAAGTGCTCCGGCAATGGCTCCAGAGCTACTACCCGCAATAGCATCTATCTGTATTCCTATTTCGTCTAGTACCTTCAGAATCCCCAGGTGAGCAATCCCCCGTGATCCTCCTCCGGACAAAACAAGCCCTAATTTCATACAATCATTTGTCAGTCAACTTCTATAAAATAGCACAGCGGCGACGGAAACTTTTATGAGGTATGGCTCAAGGATAATATCATTTAGCGCTCGTCTCCCTGCTCATGATTGAATCAGCAAGTTATTAATCATGCGACCTTGACAGGCTACTGCACCACTCCTATTTTGGTAAACTTATCCATCCGTTGCTGGATTCGGTCTTCGATGGAAAGTGGCTGCAAGTCTTTTAAGCTATCAAAGATATACTTCTTAATTGTCTGGCTTTGCCACTTCAAATCAATATGTGCTCCTCCCAGAGGCTCCTCAATAATGCCATCGACCATTTGAAAATGGTGCATATCCTGCGCCGTCAGTTTCAAAGCTTCGGCCGCTTGCTCCTTAAACTCCCAGCTTCGCCAGAGAATAGACGAGCATGATTCAGGCGAAATGACTGAGTACCAGGTATTTTCCAGCATAAAAACTCGATCGCCGATGGCAATACCCAAGGCTCCACCGGAAGCGCCCTCTCCAATAATGATACAAATAACGGGTACTTTCAGCATAAACATCTCTCGCAGATTGCGGGCAATGGCCTCCCCCTGCCCCCGCTCTTCTGCTTCTATGCCGGGAAATGCTCCGGGAGTATCAATGAGAGTAATAATCGGCTTGTTAAATTTCTCGGCCAGTTTCATGAGGCGCAATGCCTTCCGATACCCTTCGGGATTAGACATCCCAAAATTACGCATCTGGCGAAGTTTTGTATTACGCCCCTTCTGTTGACCCAGAAACATAAAAGTCTGCCCCTCGATCCGCCCAAACCCACCGACCATGGCAGGATCATCTCGTACCGTCCGGTCGCCATGCAGCTCTACAAAATCGCTGCACAGCTCATAAATATAATCTAGCGTATAGGGCCGATCGGCATGACGAGATAATTGAACGCGCTGCCAGCGGGTCAGGTTAGCATAGGTTTCCTGCTTCAGCCGATGTATTTTTTCTTCCAGCGTTTTAATTGCCTCGCTTACATCTACACCGCTCTCTTCTGCCATCCGTTTCATGTCAGCCAGTTTATTTTCCAGCTCAACAATAGGCTTTTCAAATTCTAATAATGTTGTTTTGGATGTATCTTCGGTTGCCATGGTGTTATTCTTTTACGGCTCAAAGCTAGAACTAATACGGTATTTTACCAACTATCTTCAGGAATGGGTGTTATGACATACAAGGAATATTCAAAAAACTGAAGAGGTTAGTTGGAAATAAGCAGATAAGATTTCATATTTGCATTCCAATTTTGAATGGTCCGGTAGTTCAGTTGGTTAGAATGCCTGCCTGTCACGCAGGAGGCCGCGGGTTCGAGTCCCGTCCGGACCGCCAACATATATTGTGAAAGCCTGTAATTCAATAGATTGCAGGCTTTTTTTTTCCAATACGAGTTATCATCAAGTATTATTTGCTATATGGTGACTTTAAAAGCTTAAAAGCCTCTTTAGCTCAGTTGGTAGAGCGACGCTCTCGTAAAGCGTAGGTCGCCGGTTCGAGTCCGGTGAGAGGCTCATTTCCCTCCCTTCATGAGACTAAAAGCCCCTTCTAGAGACAATAGAGGGGGGTTTTGTTTCCCTAGAGACCAAAAAAAACCTCTACCCACGTGACTTTTACGTGACTTTTTTATTTATATTGACCGAGTATATTTACTAAACCAACGTAAAATCATGGCTACAATTAGACCCTTTGTCAAGACGAAAGGAGGCCAATTCATCCTCCTTAAAAGTGGTAAACTCACTGTATTTCAAAAATACACCCACGACTCTGAACATTTATTAATTACTACTGATGTACGGATTACTCCAGACCAATGGAACTATGTCAATAATCAAATTTATCCTATCAAAGGGGTCGGACAGAAAGAAAAAAACCTCAAGATTCAGCAGACGCATCAAAAACTAATGAAGATTGTGCTTAATCTTCAAGCGGCTGATATTGACCCATCAGTCGAGGAAGTAAAGAAAGCCCTAATTTATCGTAAGCAAGAAAAGAATAAAATAAAAGGACTTTCGGAATTGCTAGATGAATACGTTTCCTACAGCTATTCTTTTAAAGCCGAGAAAAGTGGAAAATTGGCGGAAAGAGTAAAGATAGATTTTACCGAATTTTGTCAGTATTTAGTCAAGAAAAGAAAATTGAGTAGTAGAGATCCTTGGCCAAAACTATATGAAATTAATCAAAATTATTACGACGGATATGTAAAATACCTCTCAGAAAACAGAGATATGGCTAAAAACTCAGTTGGGAAATGCATAAAGAATTTCAAAGCTTTTCTTAACTACAATAAAAAAAGAGGCTATAAAATCCATCCCGATGTTAAGGGTTTCATTGTTTTCAACGAAGATACCCCCATCATATACCTGACCCAGGACGAGCTTCAGACGCTTTTTCAATACGACTTCTTAAATGAGCGTATGAACAAAGTTCGAGATGTATTTTGTATTCAATCTTTTACAGGATTAAGATGGAGTGATTTGTCTAGACTGGGCAAGCACCATATCCAAAATGGTGTAATTCGAATGTCATCCTATAAAACCAAAAAAGAGATCATCATCCCTATTGTTCCACGAGCTGCCAAATTATTAGAAAAATACGATTATCAAATTCCTAGAGTCACTGGGCAGGAAATCAACAGAATTATCAAGCAAGCATGCAAAAAAGCTGGTATTAACCGTGAAATTGAAATACAACGATATAAGGGAGGCAAAAAAGAATTTTTAAAAGTGCCTGTATGGAGTAAAGTATCTACCCATACTGCAGTAAAGACATTTATTACTCATTGCGCTGAAAGAGGAATTTCACCAAAAGTAGTTGCTACAATAACAGGAAAGACAGTGGCTGTGATCCTGAAGCACTACTACGGTACAAACGAAGATCAAATAATTCGGGAAATGAATAAGGCTTTTAACTGAATATTAAGATGAAATGTAGACCGGATCGCGAAATACTAAGGAAGTATTTTCATAGCACTGAAATTGTTTTACCTAAAATTATTCCTTTTGATCATGTTGCTTTCGAGAACCCATTAGCTTTGAGGGCTCTCGAAGAAGAATCAGATATACCTTGTAATCATGAGTTGAATAGTGTACTACATGAATTTGGAGTATCTGATGCTCAAGGTAATTTTCAATACCTATTATACAAATTGTCAGACAGACAAAATTTTTTGGCTTATGGGGAAAAGGCAATAGAAGAGTATACGAAAGAATGGAAAAGACTTCAGAAGTTAAAAAAGGAATTAGAAGAAGGTATTTCAAAAATGACAACAAAAGGTAATATGACTTACAAAATACAATTTGCAAGTCATAATGCTCTTTTGACTGAAGCAATCTCAAAAGGATTAGACGAAATAGATGAATTTAATAAAAAGATTGAGCATGGACCAAACTTAAATGTCCAGAAAGGCCCTAAAGTATCTAAGTTGAAGACTTATAGAGATTATCAAGCCTTAAAGTTCGTAAGTTACGTTGAGGAGAATTATAAAATAAGTAAGGCAGGCTGCTACGAGCTCACTTTGAGATTTTTTGGAAAAACACCGTACCCTTATAAAAATATAGGCGATAGTGATTCCTTGGGAAGAAGACTAAGTAGGTTTGTTAATAATCTACCTGATGTCTATAAGAATATAGAAGAAACTGAACAGTTTATATTGTCACTTGCTTCATATATCCAAAATATTTTATGTGGGACAAGATTCCCTGAAAAAATCGAACCAATTTATTACAACAAATTTTTCTCTTTTGATTATAGTTATTAAATTTTGTACTTTACGCAAATATTAATATACTATTTTGGTATTATCTTTTTATTTTTAGTTCAGATAGACAAAAGGGCACTTGAATAATTTCATGTTTTGTCCTAACATGATATATAAAATTTTCATGACATTTGTTGAGATCATTTAAGACATCTAGACACTTTTTATCATGAGCGATTCTATGGATAATTTCATTGCTTTTAATCATGCAATGAAGAAACTCGACTGTAGCAAACACTTTCTTTATCGCCTTATCAGAGACGGCAAAATTCGCAAAAAAAATATTGGACGAAAATGCTATTTGCGAATATCTGATATCAACAAACTTTTCGAGGAAGCGGAGTAATGATACCTGCTAATAAAAAAAGCTACCTATTAAGGTAGCCGTTTCATAAATTCTAACTTTTTAAGAATGGGCAAAGATACAAAATCTCCGGATTATGTCCGTGTGGGTACGCAGTATTTTAAGAACGCTAACTGTCCAAACGGTGAAGGTAAGACTATAGAAAGACTTATTCCCTGGAGTCGACAAGCTATTGTTGATGATCATGGCCGAGACTATTTAAAAGAAATACCTAAATTTACAGATTTCATTTGTCGGCCTAGTCACCTTGATTACCAGCGGAAGTACGGTGAATTTTATAATTGTTACCACCCGCTCCCTTTTTATCCAAAACAAGGGGATTGGCCTGCTATCGCAGTATTTTTGAAACATATCTTTGGCGAACAGTATACACTTGGATTAGATTATCTCACACTTTTGTATGTACGCCCTACGCAAATTCTACCTATCCTGGTGCTAGTAAGTAGCGAACGCAATACCGGCAAATCAACATTTCTAGAATTTCTAAAGGCTATCTTTGAGGATAATATGACTTTGAATAGTAATGAAAATTCTCGAAGTCAGTTCAACTCTGATTGGGCTACAAAATCAATTATCGCGAATGAAGAAACCTTGCTCCGCAAGCGGGAAGATAGTGAACGTTTGAAAAGCCTCAGCACCTCGTATCGGATAAAAACAGAATCTAAAGGCATAGATAAGCGCGAGATACCTTTCTTCGGGAAGTTTATTTTATGTTCTAACAATCCCGATGATCTTATCTATACCGATCAAGAAGAAATACGGTATTGGGTACGAGATGTACCAACTATTCAAGAGGTTGATCCTAACCTGTTGAATAAGTTAATTGCTGAAATTCCGGCCTTTTTATTCTTCTTACAAGACAGAGAAATTTGTTCAGCCGCTAAAACTCGTATGTGGTTTTCTCCTGACGACCTTTGGACCCCTGCACTACAAAGACTCAAAGAAGGCAACATCAGCACAGTAGAAAAAGAACTTCGAGAATTAATTCGTGAAGAGCTGCTGACATACAATATCGCAGAAATTTGCTTCACCAGGAAAGACTTGCTTAATCTTTTGAAGGATGCTAATGTTCGTAGCGTCATAACCCACCAGTTGAAGGAAATTCTTACTAAGTGGGGCTTACAGCCTAGGGATAATGGCTCTACTTATAAGCAGTATTTTATCGACTATACAGACGGCCAGCCGGTTCAAAATTCTCGCACCCTTAGCGGCCGTTACTACACATTTTCCAGAGACCAGTTCGCCCCGAATACTTCTATTTCATAGCGTACATATCTGACTCATACCTAATTGTCTTGATCAGTAGCTATCTACCCTAAAATCGTTCTTAATCAACTATTTATGCTACCTACGCTAGCCCTACGTACAGCCTACATCGCTACACTTACACTCGGACGCGACCCTCCGTGCTATTTCTACGTAGGCCCAGGGTAGGTTCACTAAGTGGCTCACTTTTAGCTTCTTAACCTGCTATTACCTACAAACTACGCTTTTTGTAAGCACAGCCCCCGCAGGGGGAGAAATAGTATTTAACACAAATTTTATTTCGATGAAAAATACAAGCATTACTTATAAAGCAGTCGAGCAGTATGTTCAGGCATTACCGTGTGAAGAATATCAGGTTCGGCTCATCCGGGAAAGGGATGGTCAAAAGGAAGCGCAAGGGCGGAAATGGACGTCAGACCAGCTGATAGCAGGTGTTGGAGCCTTACAAGCTAAAAATGCGCAGGGGTATCACATATATGCCAGACCAGTAAGTATGCAATACATTTTGGGCGACGATATTCGTGAGGAGCGTTTAGCTGAAATATATGCATTAAACCCTTCCTTGGTGATAGAAACTAGTCCGAATAACTACCAGGTCTTCTTACGATTAGCCCAGGTGCCTCGGAGTATAAAGCATGCTAATCAAATATGTCGGGCGTTTGCTGCACAATACAACGCAGATCGCGGTAGTGCAGATGCCATGCATGTGGGAAGACTTCCCGGATTTACCAACCGTAAGCCAAAATACCAGATGGCCAGTGGGCATTTTCCATTCGTCAAAGTAGTGTATGCACAGAACAATGTTTCTTCTTTTTCCCCACCATCGGGGGGGCTGTGCTTAACCAGTTACAGCCACCAGGGTGCTTTCTCATCTAACCACAGAATGTCTGGAGAGGATCGAAGTCGTGAGGATTTTTGGGTTGCTTGCAAGATGATTCGGAAAGGAGAGACCTATGAAGAGATTCGGGAGGTACTCAGTGCTCGAGATAAGGGCAGAGATAGGCCTAGGTATGTTGAGATGACAATCCGAAATGCCAGAATAGCAGTGGCCCGGGATCAAATATCAGGGACAAAATTCTAATACTTGCTTCACTAATCAATTATTTACATTTAAAATCATATTAATCATGACAAAAGGTTATTTCCATGAAGTCCTTACTAAAGAGGTAGGTAGACTTTACAAATTAAGTTTTTTTGAGAACACCTTTTTAAAGTGTTTTTTGGAAGACGATCCGCTGAAACTAGGCGATACGGTTGAGTACAAGATGCAACAGACCGTTTACTCCGACTTGATTGAACATTTTATAAAGTTCAAAAACAAGTTTCATTGTCCTTTCTACGTCAAAAATGAAAAGTTAGTATTCACACCTGAATTTTCTGAAATAAGAAACACTTTTTGGGAGAAGGAAAAACAAAAGGCTTTATAGACATGCTTGCACATCTTAGCAGGTACTGATTCAATCGGTACCTGCTAGTTGCCTATTGACTTCAATGTTATGACCTATAAACTCAGGAAGAATTACGGAATGCTCCATAGCTAAACTACTTTTTAAAATACTAGCTATTCGCGCATCATAATATAGCTGAAATGATTGCAAGGGAGGTAAATTCGTAGTAACGATCTATAGTTTAACCTAAATAGCTATTAATGATTATGATAATAATTAGTATATTTATATTTTAATTAACTGTTTCAGTTAAATATTACATTTAATTATAAATAAAATCATTTTATTTATTGACGTTATTAATTCTCTCTATTCTCACGCAAATTCAGTATTACACTTATCCATTTATTCAGACATCACTTAACACATGAAAAGCCTTTACTTCATCACTTGCATTTTACTCCCATCCCTGGCAGTTTGTCAGACTCAGGAAGAGGACATAGCTAGTGTAATTTGTTCCAATCTTTCGGAGCTTGATCTCACCGAAGCTCCTGCTACTTTAAATCAAAAGTCACTTGCAATCATTCAAAAAGTGTATCAGGACTTTCAACCAAGGTCCGCGGAGCTTTTTGTAGCCTACAGAGAAATGTATAAGGGCAAATCTGACTTGGAAATTTCCAAGCTCATTGGACAGCAAGTCACTGTCCATTTAATGGATGAGTGTGTGGCATACCAACGAATTACCATGTTTAATGCACAACCAGTTCCCAAGATAACCGAGACAGCTCGACAAATAGGAAAAGAGTTCACCACACTTTTTACAGAAAGAATGAAGAGTGGTAGCATTACACAAACCACAGTAGGTGAGTGTGTGACACAAGTCACCAATAAGAATGCCCATATTATTGAGAAAGTGTACGGCGATCCACAATCACCTAAGTTTATTGAAGAATTCCTGGCTTACTTAATGACCGACTCCATGCCTTACATGAAGTGGATGGCAAGCCAGATCAGGTAGAAGAACGGATAAATCCAAGTTTGGATATACGGGTTGAGTCGACTTGATTTAATCAACTAAAATAGAATCAGGGTGCTAAGAGCCTTATGGAAAGCCCATTCTCTAAGATAATTTACCCAAATAGGATTCAGCGGTTCCTAAACCGGCTGATCCAAATACTTATACAAGGTAGGCTTGCTGATATTGAGCATTTGACAAATATTCTTCACTGAATACCTCTCATCTTCATAAAGTTTGTGAAGCAGCTGACGTTTTTCCTTACTAAGTGCTTTAGGTCTTCCGCCGAGTTTGCCACGTGCCCTCGCCGCAGAGAGCCCGGCCATGGTGCGATCCCGAATAAGATTGCGCTCAAATTCGGCGAGCGCACCGAAGATGTGGAAGACCAGCTTACCAGTAGAGGTAGTAGTATCAATGGATTCCTGAAGGCTTACCAAGCCTATCCCCTCTTCTTCTAAGTAATTAGCCCAGGTAATTAAGTCTTTGAGCGAGCGGCCCAGGCGATCCAATCGCCAGACGACGAGTGTGTCGCCGTGGCGCAGTAGTTCTTTCGCTTGGGTTAGTCCAGGACGAAGAGCTATTGATCCACTAAGCTGATCGACGATGATCTTCTCACAACCGGCGGTTGTGAGAGCATCTTTTTGTAATGCGGCGTTTTGTTCGGCGGTAGAGACTCGGGCGTATCCAATCTTCATAGCAATAAGGTTAACTAAGGGTAAGATAGCTCCTAAGATTTTACTTTGAAAAGTTGGCTGAGTTTGTTAACTAGCTATGATCCGAAAAAGAGGTGTTTTAGTCTTTTGCACTAAATGGCAATTTAACGGTCGTTTTTCAGACACAATTGACATAGCGTCAAATTGGAAGCTTATTTTGCTTGCGTCGTAGTATTTGCGGCTTCATCGGCGTAGTGCTGGCGGGATTTCTTATTACATCCTGCTCTAACTTTTAAGTAAGGAAACAATGCAATAACCTGAAATGGCAAAAACGGTAAATCAGAATCCGGAACAGATTGCCCGGGATAAAATTGATGCGATGCTGGTTGCGGCGCAATGGGTGGTACAATCCAAGAAAAAAGTAGATCTCTCCGCCGCAAGGGGCGTCGCTGTGCGGGAATACCAAACCGACTTAGGCCCGGCGGACTATGTACTGTTTGTGGACCGAAAACCGGTGGGGGTGATTGAAGCCAAACGAGAAGAAGAAGGTCACCGGCTAACGGTTTACGAGGAACAATCTTCGGATTATGCCAATAGCAAGCTTAAGTACCTGAATAATGATCCTCTGCCGTTTGTGTACGAAAGCACCGGCGCTCTGACGCGCTTTACCGATTACCGCGACCCGAAGCCGCGTTCCCGGCCGCTCTTCAGCTTTCATCAACCGGCGAAGCTTGCCGAGTGGCTGAAGCAACCAGAAACTCTGCGGGCACGACTGCTTACTATGCCGACGCTGAATGAAGAAGGATTGCGACTGGCGCAGATCAAAGCCATTACCCATTTGGAAAAATCCTTTGCGGAGAACCGGCCCAAAGCACTGATTCAAATGGCGACCGGGGCCGGAAAAACCTTTACCGCTTGCTCTTTTGTCTATCGGCTGTTGAAGCACGCTAATGCCAAGCGTATTCTGTTTCTGGTAGATACCAAGAACCTGGGCGAACAGGCTGA
Source organism: Cyclobacteriaceae bacterium (assembly GCA_040222715.1). Classification (GTDB taxonomy): domain Bacteria; phylum Bacteroidota; class Bacteroidia; order Cytophagales; family Cyclobacteriaceae; genus Tunicatimonas. Next base: position 25,658 of record JAVKCN010000005.1, read on the forward strand.
GCAGGAATTCTTGCGGTTTCAGCCCAACGATGATAACCGGAAGTTCACCGAACTTTACAATGTGCAGCGACTCAGCTCCAGTTATATCGCTACTGATAGTCAGGTATGTATTAGCACTATTCAACGGCTGTATTCGGTGCTTAAAGGGGAGGAACTGGACGATAAGCTGGAAGAGGAAAATCCTAATGAAAGAAGCTGGCATAAGAAAGAGCCGTTGCCGGTGGAGTACAGTGCTAAGAATCCGATTGAGCAGTTTGATTTTATCATCGTCGATGAGTGCCACCGTTCTATCTACAACCTGTGGAAGCAGGTGTTGGATTACTACGACGCATTCCTGATCGGCCTGACGGCGACGCCGGATAAGCGCACTTTCGGCTTCTTCAACGAAAACGTGGTGAGCGAGTATACCTACGAAGAATCGGTGGCTGATGGCGTAAATGTGCCCTATGATGTATTCACCATCGAGACCGAGATTACCCAACAGGGAGCCAGCCTTAAAGCAAAGGAAAGTATAGAGCGGCGCGAAAAACTATCGCGTCGCACGCGGTGGGACCGGCTGGACGATGACTATAGCTATACAACCAATAAACTGGATAAAGATGTGGTGAATCCCAGCCAGATCCGGCATATCATCCGGGCATTCAAAGATGCCTTACCAGCAATATTTTCCGACCGTTTTGATGAGAACGGAGAGTTTGAAGTACCCAAAACGCTGATCTTTGCTAAAACCGATAGCCACGCCGACGATATCATTCATATGGTAAGGGAAGAGTTCGGTGAGGGCAATGATTTCTGCAAGAAGGTCACCTACAAGATCGAGGAAGACCCTAAATCGGTGCTGAACCGCTTCCGCAATAGCTGGGCGCCGCGCATCGCCGTAACGGTGGACATGATTGCGACGGGCACCGACGTAAAGCCGCTGGAAGTGCTGCTCTTTATGCGAGACGTAAAAAGCATCAATTACTTTGAGCAGATGAAGGGCCGGGGTACCCGTACGCTAAATTTTGATGATCTCAAGAAAGTAACTCGTACCGCCCGGCATACCAAAACCCACTTTGTGATTGTGGATGCGGTGGGTGCGACGCACTCGAAGAAAACCGATAGTAGGCCACTGGAGCGTAAACCTTCGGCGGCGCTAAAAGATCTTCTCGGCGCCGTAGCCTTCGGCGCCCAGGATGAAGATTTGTTTACCTCCCTAGCCAATCGTTTAATCCGACTGGAAAAGCAACTTACGGAGGATGAGAAAGAGCAGTTTGAAGATAAAACGGGTGGAAAATCCATTAGGCAGGTTGTACGAGAACTGCTGAATGCCTATGATCCGGATGTGATTGATGCCCGTACGCAGGAACTGATGCAGGCCACGGCGGCGGAAGATCGTACGCCAGCGCTGGAAGAAGAGCAGCGTAAACAGGCGCAGACGGAACTTGCGGCGCAAGCAGCGGCGACGTTTAACGGCGAGCTGAACGAATACATTGATAACGTGCGCCGCATACACGAACAGATTATCGACGCAGTGAACCAGGACCGGGTGCTACGGGCCGAGTGGGATGCGTTCTCTAAGGATAAAGCCCAGGAGGTAGTGCAGGACTTTACATCGTATCTGGAAACGCATAAGGATGAGATTAAAGCGCTGAGCATCTTCTACGACCAGCCCTACCACCGGCGGGAGCTGACTTTTAAGATGGTGAAGGAAGTACTGGAAAAGCTAAAGCAGGATAAACCGCTGTTAGCGCCGCATTATGTGTGGGAGGCTTACGCCCAGTTGGAGGAGGTAAACGGAAATAGTCCCAAGAACGAACTGGTAGCGCTGGTCTCACTGATCCGGCGGGTAACCGGCCTGGACCAGCAACTGACTCCCTATAACCTCACCGTGAATAAGAACTTCCAGCAGTGGGTATTCAACAAACAATCGGGAGCACTGAAGTTTACCGAGGAGCAAATGGCCTGGCTGCGGATGCTCAAAGACCATATTGCCACCAGCTTCCATGTAGAAATGGATGATTTGGATTACACCCCCTTTGATGCCCAGGGCGGCCGAGGTAAAATGTGGGAGCTCTTTGGTGAGCAGATGAACGAAATTATGCAGGAAATGAATGAGGAATTGGTAGCCTAACATAGAACAAAGACTGACATAGGAATACTATACAATTAAATGGAAGATATAACTTATAAAGGCAAGTGGTACTTGCCGGGATATGAAGAGAAAAAGATTGCTGGAACACTTACTTTCAGTAATGAAGAAGGTGCTGAATTAACTTTAGATGGTTCGTTGGCTTATCAAGGTTCCGCAGATTTTCTAAGACCAGATTTCATACTTGGTGATACTTATAAAGGGAAGCGGATTACTCTCTACCAGTGCAATCAGTTTCATCGTGGAAGTAGTATTTCAAAGTTTTCAGCGATTTTTGTCCTCGAAGGTGACCATTTCACAGATGCAGATCAACTTGAGTTTAATAAATCAGCAAGTAGCTTTTTTAATCTCAACAAATGGTTAGGTATCCACGGTTTCTCACGCGATCCTAGTGAACCAAAAGAAACATCTAATATTAAGTATAAAAAACCAGACGCTGTTACTTTTGAGCTTGATGGTGCAATCGGAAGATTTGATTTCAATGTGGATTCTTCTTCACCAAGTGATCTTGCATTTGATGCTGAGTGGATCAGGCAACGTACTGTATTTTGTCTGAATTACGAGCAGTCCCGTCCTTTTGATAAACTGCTAAAAGATATTCGACACTTTCAAAACTTTCTTACCCTAGCTGCTCATGCCCCCACTTATCCAAACTATATTAGACTTTACACTAATAAACGGAAACGCAAAATAGGTAGTGTAGAGCACCCTCTAGAAATTGACCTTTACTATGCTCCCTCTTACTTCAGGCCCGTTAAAACACAGCATTTCTTTCTGTTTTCTTACCGGGATATCCAAAACGATTTTTTAAAAATAATAAGCCGATGGTATTCGCTGAATGATATAATTGATTATCCATTGTACCTTCTTTTTGGATCATTTTATAACTCAGCCAATTCTCTCGAAAATCAGTTTTTAGATTTAGCTCGCGCACTGGAAATGTTCCATCGTCATACAACAAATTTGGAACAAATAAGAAATACGAAAGGACCTCCACTTCTAAACAGAATAGAGAGTGTCCTGAACGAAATTACGAATCCCTTTCTTAGTAAAATTATCTATGAAGGGTTCGCAGAAGATGTAAGAGATACAAGAAATTATCATACTCATCTTAATCCTCGCTTAGAAGAGAAATCCAAAAAGGAAGCAGAGGAGCTATTCATGATAACCAAAAAAATAAGATTGGTGCTAATATGTGCTATTCTGAAGGAGACTGGTTTTGATAATGATAAGATTAGTGAACTTCTTGAGAAGAATGAACCTCGGTTATTTTATTATTTAATACCTAAGAAAACAGAAGAAACACAATCACCAAGCAATGAGGAAAGGTGACAAAGAAGAAATTGAGGAAAGGCATATACAGGCTTTCTGGGATTGCCAGCAAGATTACTCACAGGGTGCTCCAGAAAAGCAAGCACCTCCTGAGCCTGATTTTTTTGTACAAACCAGCCAAGGATTAATCGGTATTGAGCACACTCGTTTAATGCGTCAGACAGATCAGCGAGGAGTTAGTCCGGTAGCTCATAGCATAACAGCCAACGATATTATAGAACTTGCTGAGCAAGAGTTTAATTGCTTATCAGATATACCCCTTTTTGTAGAGGTTTCTTTTAGAAGTGATTACGGGCTGATCAGAGGGGATAAGCCGCTCTTTTTGGGAAACGCAGATATTCAACCTTTATCAAAGTTCATTACCGACTTTGTTGTTAATAACATACCACCGGCAAAGACTCGAAAACGATTTGAAAGTTTTGATCGGGTAACTCGAAAGAACCGCTTTCCTGAGAAAATAAGGTCTATTTCTATAGAAAACGCAGATCATTACAAAGTTTCAAACTGGCAAGCACCAGAAGCAGGAGCTGTGGCTCGTATTTTCGAGAGCGATGCCTTTCAAATTCGCCTGAAAGAAAAAAATGACAAACCTAAAAATTATAAAGGTGCCTATTATCAGATTTGGCTAGTCATGGTTGATGATGCTCGTCATTATCCTACTTCTTTCAACTACGATGATTCTCAAATTCCTACCTTAGCGTCGCCATTTGATCGCATCTTTATTTTTAAATCCGCAACCGATAAAATCTTAGAGCTAAACGTGAATAAATCTACACAATGAGAGAAGATTGGACTGAAGCCCTTTTACCGCAAGTTTGTGATATACTAGATAATTTAAGAAAGCCTATAAATGCTAAAGAAAGAACTAAACGTATTGAGGGTAAGCCAAAAAATGAATTGTATCCATACTATGGAGCAACGGGTCAAGTAGGTTATATCGATGATTACTTGACCGATGGAGAATATGTGTTAATTGGTGAAGATGCGGCTCCATTTTTAGATTATACTAAAGCCGTCGCATTTATTATTAATGGTAAAACTTGGGTAAACAATCATGCTCACATATTAAAATCTCATTTCAATGATAAATATCTTTGTTATTATCTAAATCAATTCCAATTCCGAGAGTATGTAACAGGAACGACTCGGCTGAAATTAACACAAGGGGCGATGAAAAGGATGCCGGTAAAGATCGCTCCGCTACCTGAGCAACGAGCTATTGTGGCGAAGATAGAGCAATTGTTGAGTGAGTTGGACAACGGCATCGCCAACCTGAAAGCCGCCCAGGAAAAACTGGCTATCTACCGCCAGGCCGTACTCAAAAAAGCCTTTGAGGGTGAACTTACGAAGCAGTGGCGCTCCCAACAAACCCACCTGCCCACCGCCGACGAACTGCTGGAACAAATCCAAGCCGAACGGAAAGCCCACTACCAACAGCAACTCAAAGCCTGGCAACAAAGCGTCATCGAATGGGATGCCCAAGGCCGAAAAGGAAAAAAGCCAGCTAAGCCGAAGAAGGCAAAAGAGGTAGAGCCTCTTGATGAAGCTGAATTAGATATATTGCCTACTATTGCTAGTAGCTGGAAATGGGATACTTTAATGAATATAGCCGAATTAATTGGTGGCGTTACAAAAGGAAGGAAACTTGAAGGTAAAGAACTCATTTCTTTGCCGTACTTACGGGTCGCAAACGTACAAGATGGATATCTAGATTTGAGTCAAATAAAAGAGATAGAAGTACTTCCAAGCGATCTGGAAAAATATAAGTTGCACAAGGGAGACATACTTTATACTGAAGGTGGTGACAAAGATAAACTTGGTCGTGGCACAATTTGGAATGACGAAATCAAAGACTGTATTCATCAAAACCACATTTTCAGAGCTAGACTATATCGAAAGGATATGTCGCCCAAATTTGTAGGGTACTATTCACAAACCAGAACAGCAAAAGATTACTTTTTCAGTAAGGCTAAGCAAACCACTAACCTTGCATCTATCAATTTAACTGTTCTATCAAATCTACCTTTTCCAATTTGCTCTCTAAATGAACAAACTCAAATCGTTCAAGAAATAGAATCCCGCCTTTCCGTTTGCGATAAGTTAGCTACGACGATTGACGAAAGCCTGGAAAAATCCGAAGCGCTGCGCCAAAGTATCCTTAAGAAAGCCTTTAGAGGTAAACTACTCAGCGAGGCCGAACTAGAAGCCTGCCGTCAGGAACCAGATTGGGAACCGGCGGATAAACTACTGCGACGCATTCAGGGCAAGAATGCTGTACCTACCACTGGAAACTTGTTTGAAACATGATACAACAACCTGATTTCTTCGCTGTAGAAGAGATAAAGCAGTTTACTAAATGGGTCGGAGTTATCTATGATAAAGATAATGCCGATCACCATAGTGTAGCTGAAAAGGTCTTCTACCCACTTCTAGATAAAACAGAATACTGGTCAAGCGAAGTTGCTCGAAGAATTCCGCCTTTCGAGGAGGAGGGTAAACGTAGCTGGCTTGATCAGAGTAATAGATCGATGGTTTTTAAACCATATACCTGGAGAAAGATCTTTAAGGCTGGCGATAAAGGCAAAGGTATATTCTTTACTGTAGGGGTTGATGGTCAGGAAGGAGGAGAATTGATTTACAAACTAGATTATCAATTTTCTCGGACAAATTTATCTGATGATCAGCAGAAACTTATTGAGGATAATATTCCACCTAAACTACGCTGGCAGTCTATTCCCATCTCTAAGCTAAAAGTGTATTCTTGGGAAGATTTAATAAATGAAACAGCTTCTTTTATAGCCGAATCCGCTGATGTATATGATCGCCTTATTCAACTCGTAGCCGGAAATGATGCTGATAATATCTCTATCAACGAGCTGCATATAAAACCTCGCCCTAAGACCGGATATTCAGCAATACCAGAAGCAAAAGCCACATTTGTTGGGGTTGATAAAGATTTTGTTAAGGAAAGCTTTGTACTTAAAAAGCTTGGGGATGCTGGCGAACAATTAGTCCTTGATTATGAAATGCATTATTTAATAGAACAAGGCAGAGAAGATCTAGCGGAGCGGGTGAGAAAAGTATTGGATGGCGAAGGCTACGATATTCATTCGTATCAACCTGACGGAAGCGATAAGTTTATTGAAGTAAAAACCACTTCTCATAGGGATAGTAGCCAGCCCTTCTATCTAACTATCAACGAGAAGCAATTTGCGGAATCACATCTTGATAACTATCTCATTTATCGTCTTTATAATTACAATCAAGTAACCAACACCGCTGATTTTTATATTATTGAAAACCCTTTAGATGAGTGTATGGCTGATCCCATCGCTTTTAGAATGTATATCAAAAATGCCGAAAACTGAGGACAGGCTATAAAAGTGAGCCAATGCTGCACCTTAAACCTAATTTATGAGCTCCCAAATTGAAATTTACAAAAGTGAAGATGGCCAGACTCAGGTAGAAGTTAAATTCGAGCAGGACACGATTTGGTTGAGTCAGCGGCAGATTGCGTCGCTTTTCGGTACTGAAGTGCCCGCTATTAACAAGCATATTAAAAATATCTTTCAGGATGGTGAATTATCGCCCGAGGCAACTATTTCCAAAATGGAAATAGTTCAAACAGAAGGTAAACGCCGAGTAAACCGAACGGTGGAAGGGTATAATTTGGATATGATTATCTCCGTGGGGTACCGCGTAAATTCAAGCCGAGCTACCCAATTCCGCATCTGGGCTACCCAGCGACTGAAAGATTATTTGGTACAGGGTTACGCCATTAACGAAACCCGCTTGGCTCAAAAGCAGCAGGAAGTACAGCACTTAAAAACCGGTATCCGCATCCTGGAAAGGGCCATCGCCGACAAAGCCGAACAGGAAGAAAATGACTGGCTTTCGCATTTTGCTAAAGGGCTACAACTATTAGACGATTATGACCACGAGCAACTGGATAAGAAAGGCAACAGCACTCAACCCGCTAATTATCCTAGTTTGGAAGACTATCGGCAAGTAGTGGAGCGTATGAAGGCTGATTTTGATTCGGCCGTATTTGGCAAAGAAAAAGACGAGAGTTTCCAAAGCTCAGTCGCCCAAATTGGCAAAGGCTTCGGCGACACAGATTTCTACCCGAGTCTGGAAGAAAAAGCCGCCACTTTACTGTACCTGATCATCAAGAACCATTCGTTTGTAGATGGCAATAAACGGATTGCCGCCGCTTGTTTTCTGCTATTTCTGGAAAAGAATAACCTGCTACTGCGGGAAGATGGCCGTCCAATCATGAGCAACGAAGCCCTGGCCAGCCTGACGCTACTGGTAGCGGCCAGTAAAAGCGAAGAAATGGAAACCGTTAAGCAACTCATCATCAGCGTCCTTAATCGTATTGCCGAGTAATCAGAAAGGTATCGATCTCATTAACTACCCTTATTCTGTGACAAGATTTGCTAAATTTTACCCTTATTTTGTGACAAACCTTTACTTTGCCAGCCTGCTTATTCTCGACATAAAGTAATCACAACAACATATGACTGACTCATCATTAATCTCGAAAGTTTGGAATTTTGCCCACGTCCTTCGCGACGACGGCGTCGGCTACGGCGACTACCTGGAACAGATCACCTATCTACTGTTCTTAAAGATGGCGGACGAAATGTCCCAACCGCCATACTCCAAAGCAATTCACTTTCCACACCTCAAAGACACCGAAGGCAAAGAAGATTCTACTCTGGAACGCTGCAACTGGGAAACTCTGAAGGGCAAACGAGGAGCTGAGCTAGAAGCCTACTACACCCAAATGCTGCGCTCCCTGGGCACCGAGAAAGGCACCCTGGGTCAAGTCTTTACCAAAAGCCAGAACAAGATACAGGACCCCGCCAAACTGCTTAAAGTCATCGATATGATTGACAAAGAGCAGTGGACCCGGGTAGGTGCGGACGTAAAGGGAGATATTTACGAAGGACTGCTGGAGAAGAACGCTGCCGATACCAAAAGCGGCGCCGGTCAGTACTTTACGCCGCGTGACCTGATCCGGGCCATGGTAGCCTGTATCCGTCCAGAACCCATGAAAGCCATCCACGACCCGGCCTGTGGTACTGGTGGCTTCCTCCTGGCCGCCTATGATTTCATCATCGACCACCACGATCTAGACCGCGACCAAAAGACCTTCTTGAAAAATAAGACGTTTTCCGGGAACGAGATCGTCGCTAGTACCCGTCGGTTGTGCTTGATGAATATGTTTCTGCACAACATCGGCGAAATAGACGGCGAGTCCTTCATCTCCCCCAACGACGCCCTCGTCGCCGACGAAGGAATACGCTACGACTACGTGCTAGCCAATCCTCCCTTCGGCAAAAAGAGCAGCATGACCATTACCAACGAAGATGGCGAGCAGGAGCGACAGGATCTCAGCTATAACCGTCAGGATTTCTGGGCCACCACCTCTAACAAACAGCTCAACTTCCTACAGCACATCCGCGCCTTACTGAAGACCACCGGCGAAGCGGCCGTAGTCTTACCCGACAATGTGCTCTTTGAAGGTGGCGCCGGAGAAACGGTTCGCAAAGAACTACTCAAAACCACCGATCTGCACACGATTCTACGGTTACCAACCGGCATCTTTTACGCCCATGGTGTCAAAGCCAACGTCCTCTTCTTCGACAACAAACCCGCCTCCCGCGACGCCTGGACCCAAGAAGTATGGGTGTACGACTACCGAACCAATGTCCACCACACCCTTAAGAAAAACACTATGCGGTTTGAAGACCTGGAAGACTTCATCCAGTGCTACAATCCCACTAACCGTAATGATAGAAAAGAAACCTGGAGCGAAGAAAACCCAGAAGGACGATGGCGCAAGTTCACCTACGAAGAAATTCTGGCCCGTGACAAAACCAACCTGGACATCTTCTGGCTCAAAGACAAAAACCTCGCCGACTTGGACAACCTTCCCGATCCAGACATCCTGGCTAATGAGATCATTGAGAATATTGAAGCCGGACTGGAGAGTTTTCGTGAGATAACAGAAACGATGAATGGGGAGGATTCGGAGCACGACTTATGAAGTGTATGACTAGCTGTATAGCTAAGCTATTTTTTCAAAATAATATTTCTTTACAATCTGAGCTATTTTCACTTGAGGTGTTTCTTGAGCTATTTTAAAGGCATCTTCTACTGACTTAATGTTTTTTGCCAAATTTCTGATATAACTATCACTTTTTACTTTTTGAGCTATCTCATATGCTAAGCTGAACTGATGGTTTGAATATCCGTACTTTAAAGCTAATGATCTCAAGTAGTCTTTTTTTGAACTTGCTCCAAATGCTTTCTCTAAATCATTTATCATTGAGTCCAAGTCTTCTTTGTTTTTTAAATAAACATGTGCTAGAAAAGTTAATGCTAATGCAATTACAAAAACTAATTTTAAAATTCCCATAATAGTTGCTCTTAAGGTTCGGTAGTTATGTAGCAAGTTAAATTCAATGCCCAACTGCTACAGATTTACTGGGAAGTTTCACTATCAAATTCTTACTGGCATTGATGAATAAGCCATCTACTTGAATACCAGGGTGAGCCATTGCCCTACTAGATAGCTCAAGCATCATTCTAGACAACTAAGCATATGGTGAAACTTTACCCACAAGGGTCATTTTCTGCATTGTGCGATAAAAAACAGATAATGGTTGAAGGTTTACTTTGCTTCAATATGACATGGATCCCAACGTTCTCTAAACGATCCGCCCCACTTGACACCAACCTCCTTAGTTACTTCTTCAAGGTGTTTGTAATATTCATGGTTCCGATCAGCAGAATATCCGACTTTCCGATCAATTAAATCCAATGCTTTGCCATCAAGGTGTTTGCTATTCTTACTTGCAAATCCTTTTTTTACTAAATCATCGTTTTCTTCTTTTGTTCTTTTTGCCCAAACCACACGCAAATTCCACCCTTTGGCTTTCATTTTTTTAATAACTTGCTGAGCTTTAACCTTAAAGTCTGGATCCAATCCTTCAAGCTTTGGAGCACCTAGTATAGAACCTTCTTTTCCCATAATACTATTGATTTTAGAATTTTTTATTTATTTATGGATATAAAGACAGACGGCAATAAAACTAATTACTCATACGAATATGATGTGATAATTATCTTTTGGCTACAAATCACTTCATCTTCTTCAGATAATATCTGCAAATAATAAACTCCGGGCTTCGTGTCTATCTGACCAAGAATCTCGTGTACACCTGCATGGATTGTCTGTGAATTGACTTGTACTATCTTTCCCATCACATCTAACATTCGTAATTGAATTGTCTCTTCATCATTTTCTGGTACCATTATCGGTATTCTGATAACCTGTGAAGCCGGGTTAGGATAGACTTTCCCGATGACAAGTTGTTCAGGAGCTAAGTACTCTAGTACTTCTGATTGAGTACCATACAGTATTTTTAGATTTTGTGCATGGGTAGAGGACTGAAAGTAGTAAGATGATTTCTCCTTCAGGTTAATAATCTGCGAAGTTGACGGATTGAAAAGCCATAACTGATATTGGCTGCTTTGCAGAGATTGGTTATTCCATCGTAATGAATACCTTTCCGCATCCTTGTCTTCGGGTATTTGGATAGACCACTCGGCAAATGTTGCTGAGGGAATGATATCGGTGCTAAATTGAAAATCCGCCCGTTGGAAGGCGATACCAGAGTTAGTGAAAAACCCTGGAAATACATCGGCATCGTAATAATCACGTCCTAAGGTACCGTTGGGATGCATACCTAATTTTAAGTTTTGTTGACTACTATCCGAAGCCGTTAGTGTCAACGAAACTCGCCAATTAGCCTCATCCAGGTCACTCAATTTTTTAGATATGGTTCCTATTCTGCCGCTTGATGAAGCAAGGGCTTGCATAGGAAATAATAGTGTACCTGGGCTGCTTATATTAACAAAAAAACCTTCATAGGGATTGATCTCGGTTACATCATCAGTGCTATATTCACTTGTCCGAAAGAATTTGATGATGCCACTGTTCTGCAATAGATTATTATTTTCCTGGAAATTGCGAACCTCATTCCAGTTAATCGCAAACGGATAAGGATTACCAATTAGATTCCATCCTGTTTCCACTTCAATAGACACATTCCCTTCGGCATTAGGGGGAACTACCTCACCCTGCACATTATTCAGCATAGTAGGTTTGGCAAGCAACCAATATCCTCGCCCTGGCTCAAAACTCGTAAACCCGGCAGACTCATATTCTTCGTAACTATTATCTATCGGCTTTGATGGGTTGTGGCGAAATAGACGTATGTCTTCTTTATTATAGTTCAACCCCGGCCATGCTGAAGTGACTGCTTGCTGATTGAACGGAATCGCAACAAGCTGATAGTTAGTTTGCTTGGGTTCGGCCACCAATGGTTTCTGCGTGGGCATGGTGATATCATACTTCCAATAGGTTTTTCCAATGGAAGAAGGCGCCTCGTTCGCTGAAGTATCCTGAATGATAAACTGATATTGTATACCCAAAGGATCTAAGGCTATCAAGTCAGACTGTGCCAAAGAAACTGCATAAGTATCAGTTTCTGATGACGTTACCTCCAATGTTTTGGCCTCAGTCTCAAAATTCTGTGTGATGCCGGCGTATCGGTACGTACTGGTTGAAATATCAATTTGGCGATCATCCGTAGCTACTACTCCCAAAGAAAGATTCTGGCTGCCGTTTATCTCAAACGATTCAGAAAAAAGCTCAGTAAGAATGTCAGGACTGACCTGATCTTCGCCCAAGGGTCCGGGAGTATCAGGTGTCACTACTGTTATGGTCACGGTATCGGTCGAGATAGCACCATCATTATCTGCGACTGTAAGGACAATAATATGTACTCCTACATTTAAATTTACAGTAGGTTGAGCGCCGGTTCCCCCAGGCAAAGGCTCACCATTTTCGCTCCAACCATAACTTACAATTTCACCATCGGGATCATCCGATGCAGAACCATCCAACATTATCTCTTCACTTTCATCGTTATCCGCATCCGTTACCCTTTGATCCTGTCCTGCTTTTGCAGTTGGCGGCAGATTCTCTCCTATTGCCCGGATAGACACTTCAAAGGTATGACTTACTGGTTCTGCAATACCGTCGGAAGCAGTAAGCGTTATTGTAACGTCACCTATTTTTCCTGAGGCAAAATTTAGCGTAAGGTTGGTGCCATCAAGCTGGGTAGTGACCAGCGTAGGATCATCACTTTCAGCCGCATACATCAGATCATCACCGTCAATATCGGCGAACACATCGGATACGTCTATTTCTTTCGGCTCTGCATCTTGGGAAACAAATACCGAAGCGAGAGGATTGACTATCGTAGGTGGGTCATTCACCCCATTGATAGTGATTTCGAGAGTTTGTTCAGCAGCATTACTAGCGTTAGTCTGATCCTGCGCAGTAATGTCAATACTTACTGATCCATTGGCGTTGGTTACAGGAGCGATAGAAATCTGTCTAGACGAGGCATCATAACTTACCTTCGCAAGATTAATCGTGCTCAGTTCGGGGCTGAAAGAATAACTGGCTGCCGGTGTATTATCAGCCGGATTAATCGTAACCGTTTGGACATCCGTAAAATTTTCATTCACTTCGACGGAGGAAGGTGACAGGGTAAAAGAAGGAGGGGTAACTGGCTCTTGTCGGCTAGCCACGATAAAATCACCCAAATTGCTGAAGTCTACGGTAGAGCTCACGGTACTCGAGCTAGAGTTAATCTTACCACCAAGACTCTGCCACTGATTACTGTTAGATTTAGCAATTACTGCCTCGGAAATATCTTCAATGTCATCTGAACCAACCGGCAAAGTTATTTCGGCATCTTGAAAATTGCTGACGTCTCCATTGTTAATGTTCCAGTACCGTGCCGAGGAGACTCCTTTTAAATCATCAGAAAGGCTATAAGAAGGAATATTCTCTGAATTTAGAATGATCAGATAAGTAGTGCTCTGAGTATTGGTTTGAGTGAATGTCAGATTAATCGGTTGATATTTGCTCTCATTGCCTACTGGAAAGTGAAAACTATAGTTACTACCTGCCTCGGCTGAAGTTTTGATAGCAAGAGGGCCATTAATGTAACTACTGCTTTTACCACTACTAAAGGATTTTCTTGAGTCTAGCGTCAACAGGTTTTGAGGAGTGGTAGTAATAGTCCCGTTAGTGAGGGTCAGATTACCGATTACCAAGATTGCACTTTGTAGTACCGCCCCATTCCCGTTGTTAATACTCATATTCCCAATTGAGATAATAGTGCTGGATTGAATTTTTTGGATGCGGCTCCCGGCAATAGCAAAGTTACCATTAAGAACAATCTCACCCTGGTTGTTAAGGTCGCCAGATAATGACAAAGTACTTTCTGTACCAATAGCGACTAGGCCTGAATTTTTTATGTTCAAGTTTCCTCCGTCACCTACAATTTTAAGAGAGACCGGGCCGCTCGCTTTCACTGCAACCCCGCTTACAGTAACTCCTTGCCCATAAGCCTCCATTGTTGCAAGTAGGAGAGCAACGATGATAACTACCCTATTTTTTTTATTGACCTTGATCATCATAATAGTAGTAGGGATTTTAAGAATTTATACATAGCATTTCAAAACCATAAGTCCGGCGACTTTTATTTTAATGAAGTAATTAGTCATTTCATGCACTAATCAGAAAGTCTTTAACTGTTGTCGAATCTATTTCACTCAGTATGGGCAATCCAGCTAACTCCAATGCCAAAAAGCTGAGTACCTCCCCATATGTTGATTTCAATTTGAAAACTATTGTTGGTTACATTTGCAGTAGATACCGACACATTGGTATTGAAATCTTTGGAAGCACTCAATGAATAAATTGATGTCGTCACTCTGGGGGTCTTTTCAAATTGTACATTAAAGTTTACAGGAATAGTAAGTTGAGTTTGTTCATTAAGTGTCCAATCAGGGTTACTCTGATCAATAGAAAAAGATCCCGATTGTATTCTGATACTTTCTTCGGCTTGGGAGCCAGTGACAGCCAAGCTAACCCAATCATCGCCATCGAAATAGTAGAAACCCGATGGCTCGCTGGTTTGGTAAATTAATAGTCCCGATGTGAGATTAGAAATGCCATCTCTTTGTGCTTCATTCATTCGCGGAATAAGCATACCCTTTTCAGTAGATTGTACGTCCAGAATTGCCGATGACGCTGGGGTCGCATCACTAGATTTACTGATTACTACGCTTTGAGCGAAAAGCAAGCTAGGAAACAAAACCATGCTGAAATAAACCGCGATGAATCCAATACGGAAGTTTAACTTAGGCATAAGTAAAGAAATGATTATGTCTTACTGTTTCATATATCTTTTACATTACCACAACTAATCTTGAGTGCCACCCAGAAAAGTACTGGTATTAGCTTTATCTCGCACTACCCGGTAATCTTCAAATCCTCGGCGCACACACTTTACTTCCCAATCGAGCTCATAGCTACCGCTTCCATTCATGAGTTCTTCTACCACAATTCCATCTAAATTTTTAGCCGTAACCGCCAAACCCGTAGAACTTTTTGATAGGGGAGTGACATGTACCGTCATACTACTTTCCACCGCCAGCACCCGGTAGTGTTCGGGCAGATTGATGATTGCTTTCCCATTCACCAGCTTGGCAGTGCCCCGCATATACATAGCTGCTTCTGGCCCTTCTACACAGGCGTAGACAATTTGCTTACCAGGTTGGTTTGGATGATCTATTACAAAATGCTTTGTACCATTGTAAGTCACTACTTGATTTGCGGTGACAATGTCTGCAAGTATATTATCCAATCGTAATTTACCCTTTCCGTCACTATCAGCCCACATTTCAGCTCTTAGTTCACCCCTATCATCTGCCAAAGCGATATAACCATTGTTGGGCTTATTGGGATAAATCGATATTCTATTGTTCAAAGTACCATTTGGTCCTGTAGTTTCCATATATCCATAATGACCTGTATTAGAAGGGAGTGCTGCTAAGTAGGCTCTATCATTATTATTAGGATCTCGGGCCACTACCCAACCGTTAACATAAGCATCGCTAGAAGAAGAAATTCCGTCAGAGTAAATTCGCCCTGTATTTCGTACTGATCCTTCTATATCAATTTCTCCAGATCCGTCATCTTTAATTTTACTAGCTATCAATTGACTACCATCCCATTTGGAAAGATAATTTTCAATATTATCGCCAACTTTTGGGTCTATTTCTTTGGTAATACCTTCACTTCCACTGTTCTTGAGTGCCTCCCAAGATGCCCCATTGTGATAGTAGAACCCAGGGGAATCATTGGTTTGGTAGATTAATAGCCCAGATGAGGGGCTGGAGATACCATCTCTTTGCGCTTTCGTCATACGAGGTATCAACATGCCCTTCTCAGTAGATTGCACATCTAAAATGGCCGAAGCTGCCGGGTTTGCCTCGTTATCCTTACTGATGACTACACCTACGCTTTGGGCGAAAAGCAAGTTAGGAAACAAAATCATGCTAAAACAACCCGCGATGAATCCAATACGGAAGTTTGACTTGGGTAGAAGCAAAGAAATTTTCATGTCTTAATCTGTATTAATTATCACACGTTAACACCATTAATCTTGAGTACCACCCAGAAAAGCATTGGTATTAGCTTTATCCCGAACAACCTGATAATCTTCAAATCCTCGGCGCACACACTTTACTTCCCAATCGAATGCATAGGATCCGGTACCTTTCATTAACTCTTTTACCACAATGCCATTCTCCAAGCTTTTGGTCGTTACGGCTAATCCATTAGACTCTTCGGATAAAGGAGTGACATGTACCGTCATACTACTTTCCACCGCCAGTACCCGGTAGTGTTCGGGTAGATTGATGATTGCTTTCCCATTTTCCAGTTTGGCAGTGCCCCGCATATACATAGCCGCTTCCGGTCCTTCTACACATGCATATACGATTTGCTTGGTAGGGTCTAAAGGATGATCCTCTACAAAATTTGATACTTGTTTTTCAATGGTAGTGGCTATTAATTTATCAACTCCTTGAATATGGGAAATCTGCAATACCCCTGTTTCACCATTAGAGTACATCTGCCCTCTTATATCTCCATTTTCGTTGTACACACCTATGAAACCATTGTCATTAGTATTATTGGGACCAAGACCGTTCAGACTAACATTATCCTTCCCGTTAGGGCCTTTTATTATAATATGGCCCTGCCCTCCTGGTTGTTCGTATAAACCTATTATTCCCTTATCTGATCGACTATATAAGTTAATGGCAGTTACACCATTTCCTTCGGAATCAAATTGCAGCCGTCTCTTTCCTTGGGAGTCTAAAAGCTTCATTGTACCACGAAAGACAGTCTCATCGCCAGACTCTGTAATTTTGCTAGATACGAGTTTTTCACCATCCCACCGAGGAATAGCATTGGTTGCCAGATTATCGTCAACTTGCGGATCAGTTTCTTCGGTAATGCCTCCACTTTCGTTGCTCTTGAGTGCCTCCCAAGATGAACCATTATGATAGTAGAACCCAGGAGAATCATTGGTTTGGTATATCAATAATCCGGATGATGGACTAGAAATACCATCTCTTTGTGCTTTAGTCATACGAGGAACTAGCATCCCTTTTTCAGTAGATTGTACATCCAGAATGGCTGAGGCTGCCGGGTTTGCATTACTTTTCTTACTGATGACTACACTCTGAGCATAAGTCGCGCCTATTAGAAGCGGACATACAAGAAAAAAGGATAACAATTTCATTTCTGGAACTTAAAGGGTGAAAAGTGAGCGTATAAATTTTTCAATTTCATTTTTTAATTAGGTAACCCCGGTGGTGTATCCAGTTCTCTATTTTCTACTGGCTCAGACGGTTGAGGCCCATCTACTTCAGGCTTATCTGGTTTGAGCAGGAAGTACAATACCGCCCCAACTCCTACTGAGGCGCCTATGTAGATACCGAGTGGTGTTTTCTTTTTAATTCTGAAGACCCCACTTTCAATAGGAAGCTTGTCCATTGGGGTAGAAAGCTGAAACTGATAGTTGCTGCCCTTATCCAGATTTTTGGGAACTTGCCAGATATAAGAACTACTGGTCAGTCCACTTTGTAAAGTCTTCACTGCTTGATCGTTTCGGTAAAGGATTAGGGTCAAGGGTTCAGCACCAGAATCATCCCACCTCACCTGGTATTCCTTTCCTATCTTATAGGTATCTTTTACTTCCAGAAAGTTTCCTGCCACCTGCTTATTAGTACTTTCTTCGGTTGAATCAACCGGGAGAGTATCTAGGTCAGTTTCTGCTAATATTAATTGCTCCAACTCCTCAATTCGGTCCTGGGTATCTTCATTCTGATAATTGGCATCTTCTGCTTCCCCCAGGGAAATACTTTGCTGATAAAAACGTAAAGCCTCGTTCCAGTTATTCTCCTGCTCGTAATATTGCCCTAATAGAGCCGCGAGTTGAGCAGTAGGCTTTTGTTTGAATGCCGAATCTAGTAGCAGCTTGGCCTCATCAAATTTGGCTATTTGTAACAATGTGTCGGCTTGTTCGGCTACGGACATTTCAAATTCGGTATTCTCTAAAGAATCTGTGGAGAAGATGATGGTTTTCTCTTCTTCTTCTTCCTCCGGCAGATCAAATACTATACTCGTAATGTAGGCTCTCCATTGAGCATTATTCTTTTCTATACTAAAAGTAACCCTTCGTTCTTGCGGTATCATATCACCATACCGGCTTGTAAAAAGAATAGTCGCATACAAACCTTCTTCCACTTCTTTTACATCCGACAGATCATTGGAAATGAAATATATTGGAACTTCATCATCCAAATTTTGTCCTTGATAATCTAAGAAAAACCTCTCTAAATAGACTTTTACTGGGTTAAAGTACGGCTCTTTTGGGGGAAGGAAGTCAGAATCATAATCTCGGGATATTCTCACTTGACTATTAAGGAAAATTCTATCCGAATTAGAAAGGTCGTAACTATCATTAATATCTTTATCTTGATAAATCTTAGAAATTCGCGGGTTTCCTAAGTCCAGCATAAGCTTCTGGTAGTTTTGAAATGTTTGTTCTACTCTTTGTTTTATAGCAACAATATCATCCTCGGTCAAAGAGTCTACTGCCTGACCTAAGAGGACCGCTCGAGGCGATAGCATCGCTATGCAAACCAAAAAAACATAAAATATGTATCTCGTCATGGGATCTGGTTATTTTAAATAAAGTACTTGCTCCCGATAGGTTCCTTTTTGATCTTCCGAAACTGCCATCAAGGAATTGATTAACCATCCGGAATTAGTGGTTTCGCGGTGAAAGTCCTGCACTTGAAAAATCCAGTTTCTGATTTGCAGAAAGTGATAGGTTATCTCATTTACCTGCTCAAACACTAGATCTCTACTGTATAACTTATTGAGAAATGCAATGAGTGGCCGTCCCTGCGGATTAGGAATAACGTACCCTTCTAAGTTGGCAGTATCTTTTAAAGCATCTACCAGCTCCATGAAATCTGTTCCAAAACTTGCTGGCCCTAATGTTTTTGATTTATCATAATCTCCCCCTAAGGCGAAAAGCAATTTTGTGGTATCCTTATCTTGTAAAAAACCTGAATCAACTGCCTCAATAACCCAGCGAGAGCCTGGAGTAGGAGGGTCGGTGCGTATTGACAATATTAAGGTGAAATACTCTGTTTTACCCTGGTATCTCCCCTGGCACTCCAAGGCAGCATACCAATCATGATCAAAAAAATTCAGGTAGGGTGGAGGAACCGAATCGGTAAGTTCACTTAAAAAATCGGTTATATCCGTCTGGCTCCAATCTTCCTTCTCCAGGTTAAATAAGCTACTGATCAATTCAGCTCGATTAACGCTGTCAATATCATGTTCTTCTTTAAGATAGTTTCGTATAGGTGTATAATCCGCATTGTTAAATCGATCAATGAACTCATCTACCTGCTTTACTTGCCACTCAAAGTTTTCCTCATACGGAAACAAAATACCCTGAGCCCAAATAGATGTGCAACCCAAAAACATGAATAAAAGCAAACTGGTCTTCATCATTACTTTTCACTAGTTTGCGTTACCGTAACATTAGATAAGAAAACATCCCATTTTCGCTTCTTGACCCCATCATCAAAGACTTCATAATAGGCCAATACTACTTCGATGTTCTTTTCCGTTACATCCTGATAAGCAATCTTATTGTCAAGATATCCACGAAATAGCTGCTTCGTTGCAATGATACCGTAGTAATTTCCATCCTGTTTTTTTCGAAATTTACTTACGAGTTGCGCCTTATAAAATTGCAGGTCTACTTTCTCATACCCCAAGTACCGTATACGATCCAGATATTCGGGTACCAGAAATCGCCTCTTTTGATCATGATTTACTGAAGAGACCTCCACCTTACTGCTATCATTAATAAAAAGCTTACATGCATTATCAATAGCTTTTATCTTGTCGTTCTCTTCCTCTTTTTTGTTTGTAATTATTCGTAATAGCTTACCGAAATCATTAGCCTTCAGTTCAGCAAGCTTCTCAAACTGCGCCTTTTCAGACTCAG
The DNA here is from genome assembly GCA_040222715.1 of Cyclobacteriaceae bacterium. Taxonomy (GTDB): domain Bacteria; phylum Bacteroidota; class Bacteroidia; order Cytophagales; family Cyclobacteriaceae; genus Tunicatimonas. The sequence continues at coordinate 45,665 of JAVKCN010000005.1, forward strand.
TCAATTCCATTTCATCCTCAATTGATCCAAATCTCTCAGGTACTGAGTATTTGTCCATATTTTGAGACACAAAACTCAAGCCTTTTACAACATCCTCTACCGAGGAATAAAGTTCATGTTTTCCATCTTTATAGATTACTAAAAGTATATCTTCAGTATCAATTTCATACTGTTGGTGGACTTGAGCATGTTGATAAGTGATTTTTTGTCCAATATTTTCTATCAATTGGGCTGGGAAAATTTGCTCATTACGCATGATAATCTTGTGGGATTCAGGACTTGCTCCCGATACCCACGTGTTTACTGTATCAGTCGGAAGTAAAAAATCCCCATTTCTCTTGAACAGTAATAATGCTTTACTACGATTAATAACATAGTCTGGCCCATCAATATATTCCAGTTGTTTATACTTTATTTCATCAACTTGAACATCAGAAATCAGGCAAGCAATAGGGTCATTACCTTCCTGGTAAATTATATCGGAATCATGTTGAGCAAGACTACTGCCAGAAAAGAAAAGCAATATTGTTGAGAAGAGTATACGATTATCCATATAAACAAACTTGGTCTGGTAAGTAGAGGGTCTATTGACTGGGCTAATTGTTTTTCAGGAAAGTGATTAATTCTGTGCTACTTTGAAAGTAAGCCAAACAAATAACCTATCTGTACATAAGGATCGTCAGTAAATAAACATAACAAGAATCGTATAGAAAGGCAATACGATTAGGTATTAAAGTAACCATATTTAATAGTTTGTAACTCTCAACACATATTCAAGAGCGCTATTTAAAGGGAAAATTATATCAATTTGCTCACTATTACGATAATAGTTTTTTCATTTTATCTTTTCTTGAAACTAAAGATCTGCCCTTTTTGACTAATAGACAATATGACTCTACCCATTTTTGGGTATATCAACTGTGTTAGATTTTCACAAAAAGAACATTATATTATAATCTAACACTTAAGTAATATCACTTTGTCACAGTAATATTTTCCATAATTTATAAAATATTCATTTTAACAGACTGCTTTTCAAAAGAAAAGGATAACTCTAAACCCTCGAGATCGCTATGATAAATTTATAATAGAATAATCTCAATTATTTTAGCGTATAAACAATATAACAACGTGACTCTTACGTGACTTTTTAAAATTATAACTGTAACTACCTGATAATCAATAGTATTTCAAGTCCGGTGAGAGGCTCTTTTTCCTCCCCTCATGAGACGAAGAACCCCTTCCAGAGACAGATAGAAGGTTTCCCCATAGCCTGCAAAACTTTGTGTGCATGAAAATATTAGATTGACCATATCTGGTATGCTAAAATAGCGTGAACCCGTGATATGATACGGTGAAAATGTTTCGTAAATTCATAGAGTCCTGGTTGTTTCTATTAACATGATGCCTCATGATTCCAGATATATTTGCCAGAAGAGACCTGAACTTTGTCTTATGGCGAGTGGCCGTCAGTACACCTCCCCCGGAGTTAATCATTGGTCAGTTACAACTGGGGGCACCGGTTTCCTTTATCGGAGAGCAGCGGTTTGTGCTTCAGCCGTCAGTGGAGTTTCTGGACCTATGGCTGATATCTGCTGATGCCTGCAATCTGGCAGAAGACCAGGTGTATCATTATTGGTTTGAGGTGACAGACAGCCACCCAAGTCGCTCAGGGCAGCGCATCCGGGTGACCGATCCGCTGGCGTATACAGTAGACTGGCGGTTACTGGCTCCCCAACCCAATGATCCATTGTATACAGAAGATGATCGCTATCCGTCGGCTGTTATTCTGTACCAACAAGGAAAACTCATTCCCTGTGATGCCGGTGGAGAAACCGGCGCATTGCAGCAGCCCCCTCCGTTATCTTCGCTGCCTCCTAATAACCGCACGGTGCTTTATGAACTCCCTACCACCTGGACTCGAATAGGCTCGGCCGGTGAAAGAGAAATCGGGCTGGGTACTTTCTGTGATGTAACCTCACTGATTATCTCCAGCGTGAGTGGTGAGAATTTCTCCGATCTGGAAGTAACCCAGACGGGGCGTTCCTATCTTACCGAACTGGGAATCACTGCCCTGGAATTACTTCCTCCGGCCGACAGCTTCTACCAACGGCAATGGGGGTACGGCACCACCAACTTCTTTGCTCCCGACTTCGAGCTGGGATATGCCGCCGATTATTCCTGGCCCACCCCCAATCGAGACTTACGAGCACTCATAGATGCCTGTCATAGCCGGGGTCTTCGTTTCTTTGTAGATGTGGTGATGGCGTTTTCCCGCACCAATGCGTACCTGGCCGCCGCTACTAACGATTTCTTCATTCTTGATCCTGAAAATCACCCTTCAGACCCGGACGCGCATAACTCCCGGGGTAAGGACAGTCATAATATTCGTAATGGCTTTGGCAGTACGCTTTTCCGATATGCCAAATTGGTGGATGGCTATGATCCCATCTCAGGGCAGCAGAGGCTTCTTTCCCCAGCCCGGCAGCTCATGAAAGCAGCATTGCTTCGCTGGATGACTGATTTTCATATGGATGGTATCCGCATGGACAGCGTAGAAAACGTCTATCATTGGGATTTTATTCAGGAGTATAAGGACCTGGCACGTGACGTATGGCAGCAGCGATTTACCACCCAGGGTGCGAACGCCGAAGAAGCAGATGAACGTTTTCTGGTGGTAGGCGAAGAACTTCAGGAACCCCTGGCCCTTCTCGATCAGCAAAGGCTCGACGGGCTATGGCACGAAAGTTTTAAAAAGTATATCCGGGGAGCCCTGCTGGGCGAGGTCGTGGATACTGACTTTGCCACGACTGTGCGTAAAGCAATTGATTGTCGAAATTTTGGCTATCGGGATGGTGCCCAGGCAATCATCTATCTTACATCCCACGATGTGGAGGGGTATCGCAATGAGCGTTTGTATAATTTCTTTTTGAACAACGGAGTGGCGGAAGCTGACATTGAGAAACGCATCAAACTGGCGTTTGCCTGCCTGCTTACTGCCGTGGGAGTGCCGATGATCTTAGCGGGCGATGAGTTTGCCGACCAGCATGACCTGTTTGACCAGGAAGGGAATGTGAAACAGGAAGGCGGGAAACAGGTAGACCCGGTCAACTTCTCCCGCCTCAGTCAGGATGGGTGGCGGCAACAGCTCAAAAACTATGTAGCCCGGCTCATTAAATTCCGCACCTTGAGCAATGCGCTGGCGGTGAATGATACCGAATTTATCCATACCGATTTTAATGATGGCAAACGAGTGATCGTCTGGCGTCGTGGGCAGGTTGGTTCCGATGATGTGGTCGTAGTCTTAGCAAACTTTTCCGACTTTGGTACAGCTGACCCAGGCAACCCTGCTTCAGAGTATCGCGTACCTAACTGGCCTTTTACCCCAGCGGGCAAACGGTGGTGGGAGATCTCTCAGGAACGGGACGTGCCTCCGCAGTGGATCGGACGAGAGCCCATTTTCCCCTGGGAAGCCAAAATCTATACTCTGCTCTGATAATTCTTACTACCATAAAAGGAATAATATCGATAGAATTATTGTTCTATTCGCACGAATACTTCTGTTCGGCCCAGCATCTTCATACCCAATACATATCCTCTGGCATTCAGCTGATCCGGGTTCTCTTTATCCAGCCACAGGCTGCCAGTGTAGGTTTTTCCAGTTTCAGGGTCATATACTGTACCCTCCACCCATTCCTGTTTGGCTGTATCGTACACAAAATCCTGAAAGATATTCAGACCTACCACGGGCCGGGTTTGTAGTTTAGGATCGGGATTATACATATCGGTTGCGTTGGGAATGGCATACGAGATAAGCGTGCCGTAGTAGTGGTTACCTGCCTTATAAATTTCTATCTCTCCGTCTTGCTTGGGAGTGTTCCATATTCCCAGAATAGCATCCTGGTTTTTCTCCGAGAAGAAAGCCAACCATAGCAAGAGCATGGAAATTTGTAGTGTGTTCATAACGTGTGGTTTTTGTATGGATAAAAAAACAATTCCCTCAGTATGATGTACCAGCTGCGCATACAGCGGAGGACAGTTAAGATGATACTACCTTTACCTTCACCGATGGTTTCAGAAGCTTACTAAGCACATAGGTCGTCAGACGAACGGGTAGGTAGCGACTCAGAAACGTACAGGATTTGTAGATATAGCCAGGCACTGCCACAGCCTGGTCCTTCTTTATCATACGCAACGCCGTCTCAGCAACCTCCTCAGCTTTCATCTGAACCCTTTCCGAACTTAAAATAGGAGCAGCTCCGGCTTTGTTGAAAAAGTGAGATTGGGTCAGGCCCGGGCACAGACAAGATACTCCGATTCCCAGAGGTTTAAGTTCCATCCGCAGGCTACGGGAAAAAGACAACACAAATGCTTTGGTCGCTGAATACATACTCAAATAAGGCACTGGCTGATAACTGGAGATACTTCCCAAGTTAAGGATATGGGCATCAGATTCTTGCTGCAGCACCGGCACAAAGTGGTGGCATAGTTCTACCAATACCATCGCATTGAGGCGCAAAACGTCCGTTTGGTCGTTCAGAGCCAGTTCAGAATGCGCTCCCCACAACCCAAACCCGGCATTGTTAACAAGTATCCTTACACCCCACTTATTTTTCTGACACAACTGCCAAAGATGACTAGCGGCCTGAGGTTGTAACAAGTCAAGTGAAACTACTTGTACGCTAACATGATAGGTACGACTTAGTTCATCAGCCAGGTCTTCCAGCCGGGCCTGTGAACGGGCAACCAGAATAAGATTGTGCCCATCTTTTGCACAATATCTGGCAAGGGCTTCTCCAATTCCTCGACTGGCTCCGGTAATAAGTGTATAGCTCATGGAAAATAAATAGGAGGTTACGTAAGTTGATAGCTTCTAACTCCTGCTTTATTCAACCGATAGCCCATCACAAGTAAGAAGATCAAAATAAATATACCGGGTATGGGAGGATTGCCTGGAGTCAACGCATAGACCAACGAAGCTGCGTATAGGGTTGACATAATGGAAACTAATCCGATGACCAGGATCGCTGTAGGTATCCAGAGTTGTCGATGCTGGACGAATTGCCATTGTAAATAAAATGTGGTAAGAGCCACTGCAAGCCACCCACCACCGCATACCCGCATCAAGGCCAGCAATAGGGTTTGGGTAGACAAGCTAACTTCATGCCACTGAAGCGATAGTGCCTGGCTATGATAAGGCATAAAACTGGGTTTGATCAGATAAATCAGTGCCAACACCAGCAACACGGCCGCTACCGAATAATTTGCTACAGACGCAAGGTATTGTTTCATCTCAAAAATCATTAAAAGGTAATTCTGTACTGAGGTATAGGAAAAAAGCCAATCTGGTACTGAGTCTGCACCGTATTAGAGCGCGGGTTGTAAATTCGGGCAAATTCATTTTGTCGATTGGTAATATTCTGAAGATCCAACGCAAACTCGTGGGTAGTCTTCCGGGCATTGATCCGATAAGATAGTTTGACATCAGCCCGCAAATATTCGTCTAAGCTTTGTGAAAAAGCCATATCGTCTCGACGTACCTCGTAACCCACCTGAGCTGATTTAGCGTAGTCAATGGGAGTGTAATGATTGCCGCCTGAGGCCGTAAACTTCACATCAATGTTAAAGGTGTTGTCCTTTTTACCAATCCTAAATTCTTTTCCAGCCAGTAAATTGCCAACGTAGGTACCGTCAAAAGCCGTGCTATGCCATTTGTTATTACTTCCCTGATACTTAGAGCTATACAAAGAAGTGGTTAGTAAAAAGTAATAGCCGTTGCTGTAGAATTTCTCCAGCGTCAGTTCCAAACCATAGTTCTCTCCAATCCCTTTGTTAACGAGTGAGTCCTGATTGATGGGTTCAAAATCGACTCCGGCATTAAGCAGGGAGAAGGAACTGGGTCGCGTCTCTACTGCCGCGTTATTAATATCCTGATAGTAGGTTTCTATCTTAAATCTCAAATTGGGTGTAAGCATCCAATCGTACGATAACACAAAATGTTCGCTGTTGGTAAAATCCAGATCACGATTGGTTTCTGCCACCGTGCCATCAGGCCGGACCGTCCGAACAAAGTAAATATCCAGCGGTTGAATCTGACTATGCCGACCGTAGCCAAGCCCTAATGTCTGCCGTTTGCTTAACTGAAATTGCAATCCGGCCCGGGGCTGATAGGCTTCACTGTTACTTACCTCAAAGTGCTGGTAATTGATCCCGGTATTCAAAGTAATATGATTGGTAAACCGAATTTGCCATTGAGCGTATGCCTGAGTTAGCAGGCTTTGCCCCTGGCTATTCCGAATCACTCGCTCTTTTCCGGGCACAATACGGCGGTTGGCAATATCAAAATCATATAAATCCAGAATGACTCCTCCCGATAGGGTATGACGCGCGCTAAACTTTTTGTTTAACAGAAGATGGGCAGAATATTTTGTGTTTTCATAATCTGCTTTTCCCGTTGGAATGGGAGTCAGATCAACCGCACTCAACGAGTCGCGATACAGGTGCTCTTCCTGCCGAGAAGCCGCCAGTGAAAGTTTATAAAATAACGAAGGACTAAAGTAGTACAGGTGTGATAATCCGGCGATTCCCGTACGGTAGTTGGCATAATCATTGGTAAATTCCGAGCCGTATAAGGCGCCATCCCCACCGTCGCTACTAATAAGATCCACATTGCTTTTTCCACCTATACCAAATAAGGTAAAGCGGCCTGACTTGGAAGTAGGGACATCAATCTTAAAGGTAAGATCCTGATAATCAGGCGTCGCTGCTCCTGTACCAAAATTCAGCCCCACTGATTTATAGACTCCTAATGTAGAATAACGATAACTAGCCAGGTAAGAGGCTCTTGACTTTTTAGAAAAAGGCCCCTCTATGTCAAGCTCCAGACCATTCACCCCGACCTGCCCCAGATACTCGCGTTTTTGGTTGTTTCCGCTTCTGAGTTGCAGGTCGAACACTCCAGCCAGGGCATTACCATATTCTGCCGGGAAGGCCCCCGTCATAAAGTCTGATTTATCCAGCAAATTATAGTTCAGCAGACTGATGGGGCCGCCACTTGCACTGAGCGAACCATAGTGACTGGGATTGGGAATATTGATGCCTTCCAGCCGCCATAGCAACCCGCTGGGCGAGTTGCCCCGGATGATAATATCGTTACGATCATCATTGTTGGCGGCAACCCCTGCAAAATTTGCGGCCATCCGGGCCGGGTCGTTCCGGCTCCCGGCATAGCGCCCGGTTTCTTCCAGGTTAAACGAGCGAGCACTTACCGTAGCAAGGTCATTATTGGTTACGGTTTTTTCTGATTCTGCTGTAATAACAATCTCTTTTCCCATAAGTACCTGTTCTGCCAGTTCCAGATTCATTACAACTTCTTTCCCCGAAGTAACTACCACGTTGGGAACCACCTGCTCCTGATAACCGATAAAAGAAGCCCGCAATGTTTGCCGACCTAAAGGCACGTGTTGAAGCATATAATATCCCTGATCATCAGTCACTGCTCCAATCAGTGGATCGGTGTCCAGCACAATCACGTTTACTCCCAGTAAAGGAAACCCGGATTGAGCATCCACCACCCTTCCCCGAATCGTTTGCCTGGTGGTTTGCGCCCATGAAGCTGTGATGCCCAATAACAGGCACAGAAAAGCCGGTAAGAGTTTCATAAGAAGAATATTTAATCAAAAAAGAAAGGGCAGTAAAGCTTACCTGAACAAGGTTCCACTATACTAAATATGAGAATTTTTATTAAAAACTAAAATTTATATTCTTTATTTTAATTTTCTGCAAAATATTATTTTGATATAATGGGTTAATTTGGATTAATTGATAAAATAATAATATACTTCTACATTAAGAAATTCGAGTATTTTCGCATAAAAATTATATTGTTATGCCAAAATGGCAATATGTTTTGTTAAATAAAAAGAAGTATGTAATATTTTTTAACAAAAATACCTTTAAATGGGTATTGACAAATAGAATTCATATCATTACTTTTCGTAAAAATTACGGATTACATAAATAAATAAACTCAATATTATTAAATTGTTAAATTATTAACATTTAATATCCAGCCTTCTAACCCTAATAGCAACTAAAAAAATAAAATATTACTTTAAATTGTTTTCTTTATTTTTTACATTGCATATACCTTCATATATAATATATAAAACTGCAATTTATATATATTACAAACTTTTATTAAATTCTTACTTCTTGTAACATGAAACAAACCCATGTAAGAAAGAGAGCGAAAAATAAAGTTTGAGACATATCGCCTGATAATAATACCTCCTAAAACCTACAGATTGCGCTTCTCAATGCTTAAGAGTTAATTCTGGCATCCGGTTATCCTAAATGCATTTGTATGTAGTCTCTGTTAAGTCATGTCGCTAGAAGTTCTATTAGACTGCCAAAGGACTTCGATTATGTTAATCTATATTTATGAAGTGCCATTCTGGCGCTTAGGTGGATGTGGTATGTCTTATAACTAAAGCTTCTTAACAAAACGCAACCATTATAACGACCTCAACCTTTTACCAAAAAAATGATCACTTAAATTATCATGAACGCACAACTATCTCTACAACAAACTCCTGTTGCCATTATTGGTATGTCCGGGCTATTTGCCGGGGCAGAAAACCTGGATGCTTTCTGGGAAAATATTGTGGCACAGGCTGATTGCATAACTGAAGTACCACCTTCTCGCTGGAAGGTGGATGATTATTACGATCCTGATCCTCAAAAGCCCGATAAAACATATAGCAAAGTAGGCGGGTTCATCCCTGATATTGACTTTGACCCTATGGAATATGGTTTACCTCCCAATATTCTGGAAGTTACTGATTCCTCCCAGATTCTTTCTCTGGTTATGACCAAGCAGGCTTTGCAGGATGCTCACTATGGGGGAGATCGGTTTACGAAAGCCTTAAGAAGAAATACCGGGGTGATCCTCGGAGTGGGCGGAGGGCAGCAGTTAATGGGCCCTTTGATCAACCGCCTTCAGTACCCTATCTGGCGAAAGGTGCTGGCCCAATACGGTCTGTCGGAAGAAGCTGTGGAAGAGGCCACTGAAAAGATGAAATCGGCGTATGTATCCTGGCAGGAAAATGCATTTCCCGGTTTCTTAAGCAATGTGATCTCCGGGCGTATCGCCAACCGCTTTGATCTGGGTGGCACCAATTGTGTAGTAGATGCTGCCTGTGCCGCGTCTCTCAGTGCCATTAAGATGTCAATTGCTGAGCTGGTGGAACATCGCTGCGATATGATGATTACGGGAGGTGTAGATACTGACAATTCTCCCATGGCCTACCTGAGCTTCAGTAAAACTCCGGCTTTTTCTAAAAAGAACCGGGTTCGCCCTTTCGATGCTGAAGCTGATGGCATTGTCATTGGAGAAGGAATTGGTATGCTGGTGATGAAGCGGCTGGCCGACGCCGAGCGAGATGGAGATACCATTTACGCGGTGATCAAAGGTATTGGCAGCTCCAGCGACGGACGCAATTCCAGCATCTACGGTCCGGTGAGCGAAGGACAGCAACTGGCCATGCAGAGAGCTTACGAGGAAGCTGGATATACACCTGATACTGTGAGACTTATAGAAGCGCATGGCACTGGCACCCCTACCGGTGACCGGGTAGAATTTCACTCCATTGCTTCCGTATTTAAAGGTGCCGACAAAAAGATTGCATTGGGTAGTGTAAAATCCCAGATAGGTCATACCAAAACGGCGGCCGGAGCAGCAAGTTTGATTAAAACCTCACTGGCACTGCATCATAAAGTGCTGCCACCCACCATCAATGTAAAGCAGCCCAATCCGGATTTTAATATAGCAGCCTCACCGGTGTACATCAATACCCAACTAAGTCCCTGGATACAGTCTGAGACAGGTGCCCCCCGACGAGCCAGTGTTAGCGCCTTTGGGTTTGGGGGGACGAATTTTCACCTTACGCTGGAAGAGTACCAGCCTGAACATCAGAAGCCTTATCGACGATGGTCGCCCTTTCGCACTGTAGTATTGCACGCCCCGGATCATGCCGCACTTATTCAGCAATGCCAGCAGGTACTAAGTGAGACCCAAAGCCATAATGCATTTGAACCACTGCCGGTTCCTTCATCCATCCCCCAACCCTCACCTCGCCTAGGATTTGTCTATCAGAACAAAGCAGAATTGATCGAGCGATTGACTACCAGCCTGCAACTGCTACGGAAAAGTAATCCACAGAAGGCCTGGGAGCACCCGCAAGGTATCAGTTATAGTCCGGAAGGTCTGGCTCAGGATAGTAAAGTCGCCGTATTGTTTTCAGGGCAAGGGTCGCAATATGTGAATATGGGGAGTAGTTTGGCTTGTCTGTACCCTGAGTTTCGCACAAGCTTTCAGCGAGCAGACCGGATCATGCAAAGCATGTACCAGGAGACTGTTTCTGACAAAGCCTACCCGAATCCTGACTTTGACGAAGAAAGCCCGCAAAAGCAACAACAAGAACTTACGAAAACCCAGTATGCCCAACCAGCTATCGGGGCCATGAGCATAAGCTTATATAACTTACTGACTCATACTGGTTTTCAACCCGATATGTTTGGAGGACATAGCTTTGGTGAACTCACTGCCCTCTGGGCAGCCGGAGTGCTGAAAGAGGAAGACTACCTTAAACTAGCTTGTCTGCGTGGACAGGTAATGGCCCAGGCCGCCAAAAGCGCAGATGCCGGAGGTATGCTTGCAGTGCAGGCTGACGTAGATACGGTAGTTAAAATCATCAGCGAGCATCAATTGAACCTGGATATCTCTAACATCAACGCTCCTGACCAGGTAGTCTTGGGCGGGTCTACTGCCGATGTAGAAAGAGCTGCCGCCGTATTTACCTCGCATAAACTATATGCTAAAGTGCTTCCTGTCTCAGCCGCCTTTCATACCCTGCGCCTGAAGGACGCACAGCTACCATTGGTCGAGGCTATTGAACATACCCATTTCCTAAACCCACAACGCGCTGTCTTTAGCAATATCAATGGACAAGCGTATCCTTCTGAGGGAAGAGGTATTCAAGAGAAGTTTAAAAAGCATATGCTTTCTACGGTACAATTTCAGCAACAGATTGAGGCAATGTACCAGGCCGGTGCCCGGGTATTTGTAGAGGTGGGCCCTCGAAATATTATCTCCAACCTGGTGCAAAGCACATTGCGAGATCGCTCTTTTAAAGCCATATCCTTGAATGCGAACCCCAAGCAGGATAGTGCGCAGCTCTATCAGCAGGCACTTACCCAGTTGCTGGTAGCAGGAATCTCTCTAGACGCGCAGGATATTTACCAGATAGCTCCCGAGCAACAGCAGATAGCCACTAAACCAAAAATGAATGTGCGTATCAATGCCAGTAACTACGTGAGCGAAAAAACCAAAAAGCACTGGGAACAAGCTATGCAAGCCTCTCCTGCAAAAATGATCGAACCACATAAAGAAAAAATTCAAACCATGAAACTTACCGAACAGCCGCCCCTTGCTTCCAATGGTAATGGACATAAACCCCAGGAAGCTGCAGCCTTATCTAATTTGCCTGAAGCAACTTATTCAGTGCATGCATCACTGCAAACGGTACAAAAGCAGATTGATTTAATGGAAGAAATGCTACAGTTTCATGTTGAACAGCAGAAGGCACTGAAAAAGCACCAGACACTTCTAAAACAATATGAAGTGCAAATAAATCACCTTTTTTCCGAAGAACATCCTTACAAGGATGCGATAAAAATTCCCATAAAAGTTGCTGTACCGGAGCTAGCCGAGTCAATGACGGCCCTGGTATCCAACGGTAACGGCCATAGCGTACTGAATGGAAGTGGCCACCACGGTAGTGGCCACCATACATCGACAAGTAATGGCCATGATACTACATGGGGAAGTTCGTTGGAGAAGGAAAAGATTTCATCCAATGGTCATCAACCGCCAGTCCAAAGCAATGGTCATACTCCCTCAGAGCCCATAGAGGAACCCGCGTCAGTTTCCCCGGCAAAACTCTCTACAAAAGAGGAAGCACCCGCACCGGTAGTATTAAGCAAACCTGCTATGAGTCCGAAAAAAAATGCTGTACTTGAAAAAGCCGTCTTTTCACTGGTAGCTGACAAAACCGGATATCCCGCCGAAATGCTTAGCTCCGATATGGAGCTGGTCGCCGATCTGGGTATCGACTCTATCAAGCAGGTAGAAATCTTCGGATCTATGCGGGAAGAGTATCCAATTTTACAACAATGGCAAACGGAAGAATTTATTCAGATCAAGACGCTGGGCGATATCATTGCCAAAATACATGAGCATCTTGATCCCTCAATGGCCGCCGTAGCTATGGCCGCATTGGATTCGCCTCCGGTTCATACCTCTGAGAAAGAAAAGGCAGAAGAGGAAGAAATCACAAATGATGAGAGTCAGGATCAGATACCTGAAATAGTCACATCTGAGGTACCTGCACCAATGGAACAGCCTCCTTCTGAACCAACCTTAACCCTAGAAGCCAGTGAAGTTTCCGAAGCCCTGCTGGCAGTCATTGCCGATAAAACGGGGTATCCGTCTGAAATGCTCAGTCCGGAGATGGAACTGGTCTCAGATCTGGGGATAGATTCTATTAAGCAAGTGGAGATTATGGGAGCCATGCGAGAACAGTACCCCGCCCTGCACGGGGTAGAACCTGAACAACTTATCGCCTTAAAAACCATTGGAGATGTTACGGAACTTATTCAAAACGGTGAAAAAAAAAAGTAAAAGCCTAACGGCAATAGCCGTTCAACCTCCCTCACTACTCGAGCAGCCCTACTTACCTAATGTTCCTCAGCAACAAGTCAGTATCATCCCTTTACCCTCCCCATTTCAGTGGGAGGGTTGCTGGGAAGAAGGCGGACTGGCCCTACTGACGGATGATGGCACCGAAGTAATACATAAGTTAGCTCTGCGCTTGCAACAGGGCGGTTTACAAACCATTGTTCTCCAACTACCTGGCATTGAGAGTAAAAAACCGACACCGAAAAATAGTACGGTAATTTCCCTAACTCAGATCAGTGATGAAGCCATTGGTGCGGTTATCCAACAGATACAACAACATGGCACGCCGCAATTATTCATTCACTTACACCCAGCTGACTCCGGTAGAGAAGACATCATTCAGGCAGTGTTCTGGATGGCCAAGTATCTGCAACCTATTTTCCATAAATCTGCATCCGGGCACAGTGGCTTTCTGATTGCTACCCGTTTAAATGGCACCTTTGGCTACGGAGCAACCACCCCCTTCGACTGGCGAGCCGGAGGGTTATCCGGTATCACCAAATCACTCAACCGCGAGTGGTTAACGGTCTTTTGCCGGACCATTGATCTACATACCGCATTAGCGCCTAAGCAAGTGGCTGACTGCCTATGGAAAGAACTACATGACACTGATCTGGCACTCGCTGAGGTCGGTTACGATGATGATTTGAAGAGGGTTACTCTTTCAGCAGGAAAGACGGAGCGTTCACTCATTCGTACCCCTCAGCTTGACCTTCAACCCTCCGATGTGGTTGTAGTTACTGGAGGAGCCAGGGGCATTACCGCCCAATGTACTGTTGCGCTAGCACAGTCTTGTCCTTGTACCTTTCTGTTGATTGGCAGAACCCATTACCATACCGAAGAACCTGCCTGGGCACAGGGCATTATCGAAGAGAAAGCACTGAAACAAACCATTTTCAAAACGTTACAACAGTCTGGCGAAATGCCCCGACCGATAGAGGTGCACAAGTTATATCAACAAATCACCTCTTCCCGAAGCATCAAAAATACGCTGGCGGCAATCCATCAGGCTGGCGGGAAAGCCATGTATGTAGAAGTAGATATTATGGATGATGCTGCGGTTCAGCGAGAGCTATCCGCACTGCAAGCTCAACTAGGAAAGGTGACGACCATCATCCACGGGGCCGGAGCACTGGCGGATAAGCTGGTAGAAAAGAAAACGGAATCTGATTTTACCAAGGTATATGGCACCAAAGTGCAGGGTTTGCATCATGTTATGCAAGCAGTGGATGCGGCTCAACTAAAACAACTGGTTTTGTTTTCTTCCATCGCCGGCTTCTACGGTAACGAGGGGCAGACAGACTATGCGCTGGCTAATGATACACTCAATAAATGGGCAATCTCCTACCAGCTTCAGCATCCGGACACAAAAGTCACTGCCATCAACTGGGGTCCTTGGAAAACAGGTATGGTGACCGAGTATATCCAGCAGGAATTTGAGCAACGAGGGGTTATGCTGATCCAGGAAGAGGAGGGCATTAGCCACTTTTTGAATTTATTGTCTTCAGAAGCCAGTACGGGAATCACCGTAGTCAATAGTAATATTCCGCCTCCTAAAAAATTCCTTCCGCTACAAGGTCAAACTCTACGCCTACATAAGCGCGTGATGCGAGAAGAGAACCCTTTCCTGGAACATCATATCATTGGCGGTTACCCGGTGATGCCTTTTGTGACGGGCATGGGCTGGATAGCTAACGCTGCCGAGCAACTGTTTCCGAGTTACCATCTCATTCAGGGGCAGAATAGTAAGCTATTCAATGGTATTATTTTCAACGAAACTCAGGCTAGCGACTATTACCTGGATTTACAGGTCACTCAGCAGGATAAACAATCCGTCCAGTTGAATGGAAAGGTCTGGAGCATGGATGCCCGACAACGCCGACGCTACCATTATGGTGGAGAAGTTATGCTGGCACTATCTTCTCCCGAACAACCTACGCGGGAGCTACCGACTTTTGCCGGCGAGCCTCTCAAAACCAAAGAGGAATTGTACAGCGAAGGCAGCCTGTTTCACGGTCCTGCTTACCAGGGCATGAAAGCGCTGTGGCAGATGAACGAACAGGGCATGTGGTATACTTGTGAGTTGGAGGCGCCCACCGAAGCCCTGCAGGGGCAGTTTCCGTTGCAGAGTTCCAAAACCTTCGCAACTGATGCCATGTGTCAGGGCTTTCTGGTATGGGCTTACCGATACCTCAATGCTTCCTGCCTACCCTCAAGTATGGGCAAGATGCAGGTGTACGAGCCTTTGCCCTTCGATAAAACATTTTGGGTACAACTCAGCATTACCGAACAAAAAGGGCACCGGCTGGTAGGTTCAGCCATGGCGGTCAGTCCCGAAGGAAAATTGCTGATGGAAATTGAAGGCATCGCTATGACCGTCAGCCAGGAACTCTTAGCCTTTTATCAGAAGCCTAATGATTCGCTGGCAGTGGTCGATATGGACATTCGCCTTCCGGGCATTCAGAATCTGGATGCATTTCATAAGGCCGTATACGACGGAACTCTTTCGGTTGATCTTTCCCAGGAAGCAGCTGCTCCGGCGAGTTTGCTCCACAAAATGCAAGTACAGAGCAGTTCTGATAAAGCTTTAGCGATCATCAATCTGGGAACTGAAGCGTTGATACCTGATGCAACTGTTGAGGTCTTACCTACTACTACCTTTGTGGAAGCACTGACTGCTACCCAACGCTGGCTAACCCAGCATCCGGAAGGTAGTGTTATCCTACGAGCTCGACATCAATCCTCTCAAAGTGAGGCTATCGTCCGTCTGATGCTTTCTCAGGAAGCTAAGAAAACCAGGCAACACGCGTATGCAAGCTTAAGCGATACTCAGCCATTTCAAACCTCTACACTGGCTTCTCTCATGCCCGTATTAGGGTATCTGGATATTGGCGACAATACGTCTCCAGTAACACTATCTGTAGAGCAGGAAGTGCCCGGCTGTGCTTTAGGAATACTATCAGTTGCCGATAGCCCGTTGCAGGATGTAAGCCGATTTATTAAGGCAACTCTGTGTTTGCATTATCGTTTTCTGCCTGCTTTTCCCCCTACCGAAGACATTACACCACTACTGGCCTGGAATGATCAGCACTTTTATGTCCCGGAATCTTCTTTTCCCTGGATTCCGGAGAATACCGACGGAAAACGGGTGGCGGCGATGGTCTTCGCTGATGCTCAATCCGGAACACTTCTTCAACTACATGAAGCAGAACCGCCGGTGCCCAAATCCTCAGCTTATCTACAACAGCAGGATCGTAAGCTCATCCTAATATCGGCCGATGATGCATCCGGTTTACAAACGGCTCTGGATGCCCTGGAGAAAGAGGCTGCTTCCTTCTCACACCAATGGGCACAGGAGTACTACCGTCAGCATCAGGCTCGCCCGGGAAAATATACTGTGAGCCTTATTGCTGGCAACCAGAAGCAATTGGAAAGAGAAATTGCCAGTGCCCGGAAAGGCATAGATAGTGCTTTTGCCGGACGAAAAACCTGGCAGACACCCACTGGCTCCTACTTCTCAGCCGAACCTCTGGGCAAAACTGCTAAAATCGGGTTTGTGTATCCGGGGGTGACCAGTGCGTATGCGGGTATGATCAAAGACGCTTCCCAATTATTTCCTCAGTATTTTGATCATTATAGCACTAAGATAGATCAGCTCCACGAAATGGTGCATCAACCGCTTATGCATCCCCGGTATTTGCAGCGGCCCGATCTTGCGGAACGCAAGGCACGGGAAGCTCAGTTTTTAAACAATACCGTGGCAGCCGCAGAAAGCAGCATCGCTATGAGTGTGTTTGCTACCCACATACTACGAAAGGAGTTCAACTTACAGCCCAAGGCAGCCTTAGGGTATAGCATGGGGAACATTACGATGTTATTTGCCATGGAGGTATGGGGGTCTCAGCACCTACACAGCCGGGTACAGCAATCACCGATATTCCAGCCAAATCCGGCCTTCAAGGATTGGACTCACTGGGTGCTGAATGCTCCGCCCGAACAGGTAAAGCAGCAGTTAGCTTCCACAAAGAGCCTATATCTCACCTTCATTAACACACCTGAAAATGTCATCATTTCCGGAGATCGAGTGGAAGGCGAGGCCTGGATGCAGCAGCAGCAGCATCAGTACGAGAGCATGAGGGTTGATCTGCACCACATAGCGCATTGCCCGGCGGTGAATACAATGTATCCGGCCCTCCAGCAGATACACGAGCTTGAGGTGGAGCAAATACCAGACATGCGGTTTTACTCCGGCGCTACCATTGACACACTACCGCTAGATAAGCAATCACTGGCAAAGAATGCTGCTGATACTTATTGCCAGCCCGTAGATTTTGTATCCTTGGTAGAGAAAGTATATCAGGATGGCATCAACGTATTTATTGAGGTAGGTCCTAAAGCCTGGTGCTCTCGACTAGTGGGAGACATCCTGCAGGATCAACCCCATGTTTCTATGGCCATCAACCAGAAAGGTGTATCTGATTACCGTTCGTTATTGCAGCTCAGCAGCGTGCTGTGCAGCCATGGTATACCGCTACATCTACCCTTCTACGATGTTCCGACTTCTGCTCTCGCTGCCTCATCAGAGGCACCAACCAAAACAGTTATGCCTACTGCTGATGAAAATCATAGCTCACAGGAAAAAGTTTCAGCAACTCTGCCGACATCTGAGAAGCCTTCTGAATTTGCCCCGCCACTACCTGAAGCGATCCCACTGGAGGAAGGTGGGAAGATACTCCGGGCACTGAACCAAGCGTGCTATGTCTATCAGGTTGATACGCGCTATTACCTTTCCCCGAGTAGTTTTCAGGAAAGTCAGCGATCACCTATAGGATTTATCCCGGCACTTACAGCCAAAAAGTTAGGAAATCCGGCATTCCGATCTGCCCACGGAGTTAAGTATGCTTATATGGCCGGAGCGATGGCCAACGGGATTGCCTCCGAAGAAATGGTGATTGCCCTGGGACAGCAGGGGTTATTGGGGTCATTCGGCGCTGCCGGACTTAGCCCCGAAAGAGTAGAAAAAGCCATCCAGCGCATTCAGGAAACATTACCCCAAGGCCCCTATGCGTTCAATCTGATCCATACTCCTGGTGACGGTGCCCTAGAAATGCGATTGATAGATATGTACTTACGCTATCAGGTTCGAACCCTGGAAGCTTCGGCTTTTATGGAGCTTACGCCAGCGCTGGTTTACTATCGGGTAGCGGGATTGGCTCAGGATGCCAATGGTCGTGTCCTGGCAAAGAATAAAATCATCGCCAAAATTTCCCGCTCGGAAGTAGCTCGCTTGTTTATGAAGCCCGCCCCGGATGCTTTGCTGGAGGTACTGCTATTGCAAAAGAAGATTACGCCGGAACAGGCCGCGTGGGCCAGTAAAATTCCGATGGCCGACGATATTACTGTGGAAGCTGACTCAGGTGGGCATACGGATCAGCAACCGCTGGTATGTGCCCTGCCGGAAATGATCCGCCTGAAAGACCGTATCCAACAAAAATATACTTATGCTTCGCCGCTACGCATTGGGGCAGCCGGGGGCATCAGCACTCCCGCCTCTGTAGTATCCGCCTTTGCTTTGGGAGCTGACTATGTGGTAACCGGTTCTATTAATCAGGCTTGTCAGGAATCAGGCACTTCACTGAAAGTGAAAGAGATGCTGGCACAGGCTTCTTCTGTTGATGTGGTTCTCGCTCCTTCGGCTGATATGTTCGAAATGGGAGTGTCTGTGCAGGTACTGAAGCGGGGCACCTTTTACGCGAACCGTGCCAAAAAGCTTTACCAGATCTATACGCGGCATGAATCACTTGCCGACCTTCCAGCCAAAGAACTGGAAAAGTTAGAAAAGCAGTTTTTCCAGAAAACAGTGAGTGAGGTATGGAGCGAAGTAGAAACCTTTTTCCAGAAAGCCGCCCCTCACCAGTTGGAAGCTGCCCGCCAGCATCCGAAGAAGCAAATGGCACTGATCTTCCGCTGGTATCTGGGGTTATCCTCCAAGTGGGCGGTACAAGGTACCCAGGAACGCGCCATGGACTATCAGATCTGGTGCGGTCCTTCCATGGGCGCCTTCAATGATTGGGTGAAAGGGAGCCCAATGGAGGCTCTGGAAAATCGGAAAGTAGCTGAAGTCGCCAAACGCCTGCTACAGGAGGCGGCCTTAGAGCAGCGCATGCAATTGCTCAAGTTGTGTGGGGTACCTGCTCCGGCAGCACTGTCTACTGAAACTAATACTAAATTATTAGTCCATGTTTGATCAACCTTTATTTCTGGACGAATCGGAAGCACACCTGTGGTACTTTCAGACCAACCGCTTCTCCTACGGTGCCGTGCCCAAAGCCATGCACTATCTGGATGAACAGGAACGCCAACGCTACACCCGACTACTGAATCCTCTCAGGCGCCACCAGTTTGTAATGGGCAGAGCCCTGCTAAAGCAGGTATTAGCCTGTTACTTAAGGTGCTCAGCAGAAGCAATTTTACTGTTTTATACGGAGCAACAAAAACCTTTTGTGGATGCAGACCTGACTTTCAATATATCGCATTCGGGACAACACGTGCTGATTGGAGTGGCTCGCCGAGCCCTTGGAGTGGACATTCAGGAAGAGGCTGCCATCACCCGAGCGCATGTACTGCATGGGCTTTCCGTGCAGGAGCGACACAAGATTT
The DNA here is from genome assembly GCA_040222715.1 of Cyclobacteriaceae bacterium. Taxonomy (GTDB): domain Bacteria; phylum Bacteroidota; class Bacteroidia; order Cytophagales; family Cyclobacteriaceae; genus Tunicatimonas. Next base: position 65,124 of record JAVKCN010000005.1, read on the forward strand.
GCCAGGATACTCTGTTTCGCTACTGGGTGTTGAAGGAAGCCTTATGGAAGGCAGATAACCAACAGACGAATATCGCTCCCTTGCTGGACGCTATCACCACCTATCCGATACAGGAACCTTATCCAACGTTCTTTCCGGTAGGTTCGTGGTCTATGGGTTATCTGAATCTTGGACAGAACCTCCACATGGGTTGGGCCGTAGATCACCCGCAACCAGTCTGGAAGCTGAATGGTAAGCTTCTGGAAACCGATGCCCTCTCCTTTGGAGGTTTACCCCGGATGATGCAAAACAGTATATATCATCATTACTTCAGACCAGTTTCGTTGTCTCAACGCTTTTAAGGTATGGCTGTCAAAAATATAGTCATCAGCACCTATGGTTCGCTGGGAGATTTGTATCCTTACCTGGCGATCGGGCGAGTACTGGCCAAACGGGGGCATCGGGTTACAGTGGCAGGTGGCGAGGCATTGCAAAGCAAGGTAGAAAGTATGGGACTGGCGTTCGCACCGCTGCGGCCTAACCTGGATCTCAGTGACCGAGCCACTATGAAATCGGCCATGACCCTGCGTACCGGCTCGGAGACCCTGGCCCGTAAGCTTATCTTCCCGTACATCCGGGAAAACTACCAGGACCTGATGCAAACCGTGCAATCTGCCGATCTGCTGATCAACCATGCTTACTGCTTTGCAGGTCCTATTGTATCGGAGAAAACCGGTATTCCCTGGGTATCCTGCAATCTGTCACCGAATAATTTCTGGTCTCCGTACGACTCACCCGTCATTCCCATGTACCCCTGGATGGTGCATTTACCTAGCCTGGGGCTCGTGCCTAATCAGGTATTTATGAAGGCAGTGCGGGAGGTAACGCATTATTGGTGCAAACCCATTTACCAGTTCAGAAAAGAGATCGGGTTGCCTACCCATAAACATCCACTGATGGAAGGACAGTATTCCCCTTACCGGGTGCTGGCGCTGTTCTCTAAACTGCTGGCTCAGCAGCAAATCGACTGGCCAGAGCAGATTTGCATTACTGGCTTCCCCTTTCTTCAGGAGGGACAGGAGTTACCATCTGAAGTAGAGGACTTTCTCCAGCAGGGCGATCCACCTATCGTCGTAGCACTGGGGTCTTCGGTGGTATTAAATGCAGAGGCAGTGTATCGCTGCTGCCGGGAGGTAATCACCGTAATGGGAAAAAGAGCCGTATTTGTAGGAGCGCAACAGACACTGTCTGATCAAAAAAAGGCTCATTTTGCCCAGGATAAGCATATTTTATTAGCGCCTTATCTCCCTTATGCTTCTTTATTTCACCGAAGTGTACTGGTGATTCATCACGGAGGCATCGGAACCACCATGGAAGCCCTACGGGCAGGCAGGCCCATGCTAATTGTGCCCCATTCCTTTGATCAGCCTGATAACGCCCTTCGGGTGCGAAAACTGGGCGCGGGTGTTTTTATTTACAGTACTCATTTTACAAAATCACGACTAAAAAAAGCACTGCACCTTTTGTTGAGAGAGCCTTCCTATGCTGCTTCTGCTCAGTTGGCAGCCCGGGTGATACGGGAAGAAAACGGGGCAGAAACCGCTAGTAAACAAATAGAAATACTGGTTCAACAGCTTGAGTCAGAAAAACTTTTATGCCATTGAAATGGCCATTCCAGTCACTTAGAAAAAATCATTTTTCAAACTAAAAAGGAATAGCGTGCAGAAGAATCAAGCATATAGTGAAGAAGACTTGGGCATTACTTCAGAAGAATACACCCTCTACCAGCGGATGATTGATCATCTTCCTACCGGCCTGATTCAGGGAGGGGGTTTTCCTAACATCATTGAGAAGCTCCTGACTTATCAGAAGTTTGTATCTCCCCGTCAGTACAGACGCATTCTTACCATATTGATCGGAAGACTTTTATTTGAACCCTTCCGTCTTACGGACCAGGGGCATGCTTCCAGGATTAAATCCACCAATATTGAGTACCCGCCCATATTCATCCTGGGAGTATACCGTAGCGGGACAACGCACCTGCACAATCTAATGAGTACTAACAAATTACTGGCTCATATCACGAATCAGCAGGCGGCCAATCCGGAATCGTTCATCTCAGGCCAGCTTCTTCACCAGCACCTGGCCCGGGCTTTTACCCCCAAAGAAAGACCGCTGGATGCGATGAAAATATCACCACATTCTCCTCAGGAGCATCAGTTTGCCTTGCTCAATATGGTGACTCCCGTGTATTCCGATTTTTTCCTTTTTCCCAGCCAATACCAGGACTTGCTGGACTTAAGTGTTATCAACGACCTACCTGACGCCTGGCAACTGCAGTGGAAGCAAAGCCTACGCTATCTGGTACAAAAGCTCACCTATGTCAATCAGGGGAAACAACTGGTGCTGAAAAATCCGCATGACACTGCCAATATCGCCACGTTGCTGGAACTGTTTCCCAACGCCAAATTTATTTTCATCCACCGGAATCCGGAAAAGGTAGTTCCTTCCATGATCAATACGTTTCGGGCCATGATGTACGGATTGCAACTGGAAGGACGAAGGTTTAAGCAGCTGACCCCCGAAGCCATTTTTTACTTCAAAAACATTCTTACTCCCACTGCCACGGAATCCACCTTTCTCGTCTACCAAAAACTGATGAGACAGTATTTTGCAGAACGTCATTTAATTCCGACCGGAAACCTGTTTGAAGTAAGCTACGACGCACTCATTCAGTACCCAATGCAGACAATTCTGCAATTGCATGGCGAACTGGGTATTCGCATAGAACCGGGCTATGTGGCGACTCTTCAGTCGTATATCACCTCCATTGAGCAAAAGAAATATCAAACCAATAAGTTTTCTCCCTTACCAGATGATATCAAGATCCGAATGCATCAGGAGCTGGGCTTCATATTTGAAAGATTAGGCTATCGAGCTGTACCTGAAAAAGGCGTGCCCTGACCCAGCTGTATAAAGACCTTGCCTACTACCATGAACCCTGGCCAAACACATAAAACCATGAAAGCATTTATTTACCTCTGTATCCTCCTTACATTTCAGTTCTTATCTGCTAAGGCAATAGCTTATGAGCTGCCCGGCTCCGACAGTCTGAAAAATCAGCAAAATACCAAAGTTACTCAGGAACCTGAACCTCCGGCTACAGTTGCGTGGCGGCCTTATCAGAAGCACCTGACCATTGGTGCTTCGGTGGGCTACTGGCAGCAGGCGAAAAGCACCGAAGAAGGATTGGACCCGCTCACCCTGGTAGACATTGCGGATTATCACCTGAAAATAGGGGTACAAGTGGAGTATAATTTTACTGAAGCCCTGTCGGTTTTTCTGGATGTGAACGGCATCATCATTCCCCGGGAAGAAAACATCCAACATATTTCCTTAGGCATTACTGACGGTATCACGGTAGGCGCTACCGGAAAGGGAGGAATAATTGTTCCCTGCGGTTTAGGTATGCGATACACCTGGGCCGGAAACGCTTTTAGACCTTTTGTAGCATCTTCCCTGGGGGCTACTTATTTCTACATTGGCGGCGGAAATGTGTCTGTCGGTCTTTTCGATCTTGAGGTGCTTGATATTGAACAGCAAATAACGGAACAAAAAAAACTCATACTACAGGGCAAGTTCGGGGGTGGGTTTGACTACCGTTTCTCACCCATGTTCTCGTTCCGGGTTTCGGCCGACTACTGGCTCAGCAACCGCTTAAATCCTCCGGTAGGTTCGATCAATGCTTTTCAGGGCTGGTCTATCAGTGGGGGCTTAGCATATATTGTGGGCAAACAATAAAAGGGACCACTTCAGCAATGTACCACCATAAGCTCCTGCCAGCAGGTGGTGTAGCGGGGTGAACGATGAGCCTGCCGCATTTGCCAGCGTTCCTCCGAGCGCTGGCCTTCCGTAAGCGTTGTAGCCACTTTCAGGGTATTACGCCCCAGTTTCCGGTTGATCTCGTCCATCACCTGCATTGCCTTGGTTTGCTGACCCTGATTTCGGGCTTCAAACAAGCTGGTTTGCCGTCGGGCTTCGGGAGTAAGTCCGGATACCACCACTCCGCACTTCATATAACGGTAGCCCGAACGAAAAATACGCTCCAACGCCTGAGTGGCATACTGCACCAGGGTTCCGGTGTGGCTGGTAGCTACGGGTAAGGTCCAGGTAAAGGAGTTCTGATACTGGGGTTCGTTCTGATGCTTATTGGTTTTAATGAATACACTGATGTAACTGCCCACACTGCCTTGCTTTCGCAGTTTCTCGGCACAACGGCTCGTATGAATGGCTATAGCTGCGCTCAGCACTGCATAGTCTGTCTGAAGCTGCCCGAAAGAACGGGAAGCCGTCACGCTTTTCTTAGGCTGCACTACAGCATCAAGGGGGAGGCAAGGCGTTCCGTGCAGTTCATACCACAACCGCATGCCCTGCACCGTCATGTGCTGCCGCACCCACTGTTCGGAAGCATCGTATAAGTCTGCGGCAGTGTAGATGCCATACACCGACAACCGCTCGGCATAACGGCGACCCACTCCCCACAAAGCAGATACCGCCACCTCCGATAGACAAAGTTGGATGACTTTCTCCTCCTGCAAACAATAAATGCCCTGAGATGCTTCCGTCTTTTTCGCCAGTTGGTTGGCCAGTTTGGCCAGCGTTTTGGTAGGCGCCAGACCGATGCTGGTGGGAATGCCGGTATGCTGAAGAATAGTCTCCCGCACCTTCTGTACTAGTGAAGGCACCATCGTGCTGGTATAGCTTGATAAATCCAGAAACTGCTCATCAATGCTGTATACTTCTACTTCGGGTACCAGTGAACGGATGGTGCTCACCACTCGCTGCGACATATCCCCGTAGAGCGCGTAGTTTGAGGATAATACCTTCACCGCATGCTGCTTTAAGAACGGTTTCACCTTAAAATAAGGAGCTCCCATTTTAATCCCCAGCGCCTTGGCTTCATTGGAACGGGAAATAATACAGCCATCATTATTAGACAATACCACCACCGGACGCCGGGCAATACCCGGATCAAATACCCGCTCGCAGCTTACGTAGAAATTGTTACAATCTACCAGTGCCACCATCAGAATCCGGTTTTGGTAAATCGACGCACGACGCTGGTCACCACTCCCCAAATCTGGAAATCGTCATCCTTCTTGATACAAATAGACGGGTAATCCGGGCTCTCAGGTCGCAGCCAGATGACATCCTGCTCGTAGCTTAGGCGCTTTACTGTCAATTCGCCAGACACCAGAGCGACCACAATACTACCATGCTTTGGGGTAATGCTACGGTCTATGACGAGGATATCCTGATCCTGAATACCAGCTCCGGTCATGCTATGGCCCTGCACCCGTACAAAGTAAGTAGACGAAGGATGCTCCACCAGGAACTGGTTTAGATCCAGATCCTGCTCTACGTAGTCATCGGCCGGAGAGGGAAATCCGGCCGACACCTGGGAGCTGAAATAAGGCAGCGATAGGGAATATTGGACAACACATCGGATAAGTTGGTTAGCTTTCATAAGGCAAATCATGTATTTTCTGCTAAAGAATACTTTTTTTAAGATAAATACATACTTTTATTAAGTATATTTTTATCAATCTTTATAGATTTACCCCGCCTTAGCTAGTAGAATGCCTGGATAATTTGCTAGGCGTTGCCATACATTTTTCTTTATATTGCACCTAAACCAGGGTTAATTTTATGCTACGACACTTTCTTTATTTTCCTGTTCTCATCGGCATTTTTTTTGCCTGCCAGTCGGACCCTGCGGCTACTGAAGAGCGCCCACCCAATATTTTGTTTGCTATTGCCGACGATGCCTCCTTTCCTCACATGGGGGCGTACGGTTGCACCTGGGTACATACTCCCGGCTTCGATCGGGTGGCAGAAAATGGCCTGCTATTTACCAATGCCTATACTCCCAATGCCAAATGCTCTCCTTCGCGGGCCTGCATTCTTACCGGACGCAATTCCTGGCAATTAGAAGAGGCGGCAAACCATGTCCCCTTCTTCCCTTCCAAGTTCACAACCTTTATGGAAAGCCTGGACGAGCACGGCTACTTTGTGGGCCATACTGCCAAAGGCTGGGCTCCCGGCGAAGCGGGCGAGCGCAATGGGAAGCCCCGCCAGCTTACGGGGCCGGCTTTCAACCAGAAAACCACCACTCCTCCCGCCCAGTACATCAGCGATAATGACTACGCCGAAAACTTCCGCGATTTTTTAACCACCAAACCCGATTCGCTGCCGTTCTGCTTCTGGTACGGCTCCACTGAGCCTCACCGGCGTTATGAGTACGGAGCGGGCATCCGGAAAGGCGGAAAACAACTGTCGGACGTTCAGAATATTCCCGGTTTCTGGCCGGACAATGACACCATTCGTACTGATATGCTCGATTACGCCTTCGAGATTGAGTACTTCGACCAGCACCTGGTCAGCATGCTGGATATGCTGGAGGAAGCCGGAGAATTGGAAAACACCATTGTGATTGTGACGGCCGATAATGGCATGCCCTTTCCCCGGATCAAGGGGCAAACCTACGAAATGTCGAATCACCTGCCTTTTGCCGTGATGTGGCCCGCCGGCATTAAGGAACCCGGAAGAACGCTGGAAGACTACATCAGTTTCATCGATATTGCCCCTACCCTGATAGAGGTTGCCGGGGTGCCTTCCGAAGAAAGTGGCATGGAAGCCATACAGGGACGCAGCCTTACCGGCCTTTTTCAGTCCACCGACAGCCTTACCTGGGACCACGTGCTGATTGGCAAAGAGCGCCACGACATCGGCCGTCCCCACGACGGAGGGTATCCGATACGCGGTATTGTGCAAAACAGCTATCTGTACGTGCGAAACTATGAACCAGACCGCTGGCCCGCCGGAAACCCCGAAACCGGCTACCTCAATACCGACGGTAGCCCGACCAAAACCTGGATCTTACAGCACCACCGCACTCCCGGCATGGAAGAGTACTGGCAGATGAACTTTGGGAAGCGCCCTTCCGAAGAGTTTTACCGCATCGATGAAGACCCGGCCTGTATGCATAACCTGGCGTACGATCCCGAACTGGCTCCCATCATGGAATCTATGAAGAACCAGTTGTTTGCCGAACTCAAAGAGCAGGGCGACCCGCGCATGTTTGGGCGGGGTGAAATTTTTGACGAATACATCTATGCCTCCGAAGCCACCCGCGGCTTTTACGAACGCTACATGGAAGGCGAATCCCTTGAGGCCGGCTGGGTGAACCCTTCTGATTTTGAGGAAAAAATGGAGTAAGCCTACGATACCAGATGTAGGAGCTATGGCAGGTGGGGCTGAGCGTAACAAACTCCGCTGGCAGAACGGCATCGTATTAGATCTGGTTAAAGACCCGGTGTAACCAGCTATATGGGCTTTGATCGCACAGCAGATTATTTGTAAAACACTTTTATCGTTCTAAGGTCTTTTACATTGTAATTTTTTACATTGGAAACCTGTCCGCACACTCCTGTAATAGCGAGCTACATGTCAATAATAATAACATGGTAATTGGCAAAATTTCCTTCAAAGCATTAATTAATATGAGAGCAAAATAGCTACCTCCCAAAATCAAATAAGAAGGAGACATTACAATTTAAGACCATCTCTGCTATCTTGTCTGTTCATGCAACTTAGCCATAACTTAAATGGATACGTCAAAAGAATATCTCGGTAAGGCCAACGAAGCTATTCGAGATACTGTTAGCCAATTTCGAGATAGATCTAGAAAGCTTAAGAAACAATCAAATTGGTTTTTGGCTTCGGTGTTTTTGGCATTATCATCAGGAATTCTGGTATTCATTTTCGCATCTACAATCACAGAAAAAGATATAGGTGGAGAAAATAAAATTGATGAATTGATTGAGGCCTATAATGCTCAAATTATAAATTATCAAAAGGAATTAGATTCTTTGGAATTAGAAAAAAAGAAAAGAGCCGTTTTAGAATATGAGCCCCTTAATTCATCAATGGATTCTCTTAAAAAAGGTGTAGACTCAGTTTTTCGTGCGAAGACATCTGATGGATTTAAAATGGCAGGTGAACGTTCTGATAGCGCTAGGATTCAAGATTTTCTTGATGGTAAAAGTATTTATATAAAAGATACGGCCGATGCAATCTCATCATTTAGTATAAGTGACCTACCAAATAATCAACAACTATTAAAAGATTATAGGATTAATAAATCTCTTATGAGTTTTGCACATGAAATTATGTCAACCAATATCAATAGGCATACTACGGTACAAATGGATAAGAGAGGCACAAGAGCTTGTTGTTTATGTGCGAACAATAACGACAAGTATGTACACTCACTTATTGAACGAATTTAAGAAAATAGCTTTGGATTGGAAAACCTCACAGCTCAAGAATACCCTGTTGATGGTATCTCTATTATT
>JAVKCN010000006.1:0-39389 GCA_040222715.1 Cyclobacteriaceae bacterium
TAGCGAGAGGTCATAAGGGGCACTACGTGAAAGATAGATGTACCAGGGTTTATCCGGGCTACTACCGCTGGCCGTAAACCCACTGAAAACTCGAGAGGAAATACTGGTGCTTAGCTCTTCACTAGAGCCATCTTCAAAATCAAGAGTAACATTTTGGATATCATCTACTATTTCGGTGTGCGACACCGGAGTGAACGCCCTGGATTTAGGGTATCCGTAAACGCTGACGACATGGGTGTTGAATGTAGAGTTGATTCGGCAGTTAACCGCTGCTGCATTCACGTTGAGATTTACCTTTCTCTGCTCATCTACCGGTGCAACGTGATAGTGCTTCTTCTCCTGCGCTTTGCTTACTACGGCAGGTAGTAGGGCAGAAATAACCAATAAGGCGTATAATCTCATGTTGAGATACTACGACAGTCAACCGAAAAGGTTATAAACACCTGATAACTAGGATGGAAATGTAAGTATTTTTGCCTTTTCTCATTAGGAAAAAAGACGCACATATCATCTTATTAGAAGAATTCCTTCATACGTTCAAAGAAGCTTTTATCACCTTTATCAGGCTGAGGTTGAAAGTTGGGAGAGTCTCGTAACTCCTCCAGCATGGCTTTTTCCTCAGACGTCAGGCTCTTGGGAATCCAGACATTGACATGAATAAGCTGATCTCCTTTGCCATAACCGTTAATATCCTGGATACCTTTGCCGCGTAAGCGCAAAATTTTACCACTTTGGGTACCAGGCTCAATCTTAATTTTTGCTTTTCCTCCAATGGTAGGAACTTCTATTGATTTACCTAACACGGCATCAATAAAAGTGATATGCAGATCGTATACGATATTAGTACCATCCCGCTTCAACTCTTCGTCTTCGGTTTCTTCAATCACGATCAGCAGGTCGCCGGGTACACCGCCTCGCTTGGGAACGTTCCCTTTGCCCGCCATAGAAAGTTGCATGCCTTCGCCTACTCCTTCCGGAATCTTCACGGTGATCACTTCCTCTTCCATAATACGACCTTCGCCGTGGCAGTTACCGCAACGTTCGTCCACCAATTGACCTTCTCCACCGCAGTTGGGGCAGGTATTGGTAGAAATCATTTGTCCCAACATGGTATTTACCACTTTTCGGGTTTGCCCGTTTCCATTGCAGGTGGGGCAGGTACGGAGCGCGGTGCCATTTTCAGCGCCGTTTCCCCCGCAAACATCACAGGTATTATAGCGCTTGACCTTGATTTTCTTCTCAACGCCGTGCGCGATTTCATCCAGCGTCATCTTAAGCTTGATGCGTAAGTTGGAGCCCTTTCGTTGCCGGGAAGTGCGTCCGCCGCCGCCGCCAAAAAAACTTTCAAAAGGGCTGCCGCTGCCTCCGAAAATATCGCCAAACTGGGAGAAAATATCATCCATAGACATTCCTCCTCCTCCACCAAAACCACCGGCACCACCGCGTACACCATCGTGCCCGAAGCGATCGTAGCGTTGCCGTTTATCAGCATCGTACAATACTTCGTAAGCTTCAGCGGCTTCTTTAAATTTATCCTCAGCTTCCGGGTTATCCGGATTTTTATCTGGATGAAATTTAATAGCAGTTTTCCGGTAGGCTTTTTTTATTTCTTCAGGAGAGGCCTCGCGTGAAACTCCTAATATTTCGTAATAGTCTCTTTTTGCCATAATTTTATGCTCCAATCACCACTTTAGCGTAGCGAAGTACTTTTTCGCCCAGAAAATACCCTGGTTCAATTACATCTACCACTTTACCTTTCAGTTCTTCGCTCGGGGCCGGGGTCTGCACAATGGCTTCGTGATATTCACTGTCAAAATCACTGCCCTGAGAGACTTCCATACGGGTAAGCCCTTTTTGCTCCAAAACCTTAATCATCTTCTGATGTACTAACTGAACCCCCTCATACATGGGAGCTACGGTTTCATTCTCTTTGAAAATATCGAGTGAGCGCCCCAGGTCATCTACTACGGGTAACAGGGCCGATACAATGTCTTCACTCGCCGTCTTGATAAGGTCAAGGCGCTCTTTAGAAGTGCGTCGTCGGTAATTCTCAAATTCAGCATACAGGCGAAGGTATTTGTCCTTGGCCTCGGCCAGTGCTATTTCGGTTTCTGATTTATCTTCTTCCGCTACTGCGGTATCTGCTGCGTTTTCTTCGCTTTCTGCCTGGTCTGCTACATCGTTTGAAGCGTCAGATGTTGTTTCAGGCGCTTCCTGTTCTAATTCCTCGTTTGAGGCTTTATCTTCTACCATAGGATCTTCTTGGTGGTTTTGGTTCTCTTTATCTACCATCGTTTCAAACTTTTGGTTCAAGAAACGTTAGTTAGACGGCAACTTTTTTGCCAAGCTCTTAACTATGACAGATTGACAGATTTAGTCGTGTAAGGTGAGCCAAATGAGATCTTTTAGCTCCTGAATGTGGCTCTGCCTGACAGAAGAAATGAAAACGAAAGGAATGTTAACGGTTATTTCCGAGCGAATGGCTGTTTTCAGTTCTTCGTCGAGCAAATCTGATTTGGAAATAGCCAACAATCGTTTTTTGTCCAGCATTTCAGGGTTGTAGGCCTCCAGCTCCTGTAATAAGGTCTGGTATTCCTGGTTGATGTCATCCGCATCGGCAGGGATCAGGAACAGCAGGATGGAATTGCGTTCGATATGGCGCAGAAAGCGGGTGCCCAGGCCTTTGCCTTCGGCAGCTCCTTCAATAATGCCGGGAATATCGGCTACCACGAAAGATTGGAACTCTCGGTATTGAACAACTCCCAGGTTAGGAGTAAGCGTGGTGAAGGGGTAATCGGCAATTTCGGGCCTGGCGGCTGAGATCACCGAAAGTAAAGTGGATTTTCCGGCATTAGGGAAGCCAATCAGCCCCACGTCGGCCAGTACTTTCAGTTCGAGGATGAACCAGGCTTCTTTGTTTGGCTCACCGGGTTGGGCATAATGCGGCGACTGGTTGGTAGAAGTTTTAAAATGATCGTTACCCAAACCACCCCGGCCACCTTCCAGAATAATGACTTCCTGTCCATCTTCGGTGATCTCGGCTATCAGTTCTTCGGTTTCGTCCAGGCGGACTAATGTGCCCAGCGGTACGTCCAGGATCACATCGGCTCCTTCAGCCCCGGATTTGCGGGAAGGGCCGCCGCCCTGGCCATTTTTGGCCATCACATGTTTACGGTATTTTAAATGAATGAGTGTCCAGAGTTGGGCATTGCCTCGCAGAATGATATGGCCGCCTCGCCCGCCATCGCCACCATCGGGACCGCCTTTGGGTACAAACTTTTCACGTCGGAAGTGTGCAGACCCGGCTCCCCCTTTGCCCGATCGGGCGTGAAATTTGACATAATCGATGAAGTTGGGTGAAGACATGGGTGTTTTATCAGACGTTTATTATGGGTATGCCGGAGGCTGACGCATTGTTCATTAAGCAAAAGCCCCAAATATTCATGAGAATAATAGAGACAATTGCTTCCTGTCTTCTGCTTTCGCTTACTTCGCCTGCAATTGCTGCAAGGCCTCTTTTATTCGCTCGTAAATAGTGTCAATGGTGCCTACTCCGCCAATCTGTACATAACGGCCTTGCGCTTCGTAATAGTTCGCTACGGGTAGGGTTTCATTTTTATAAACGTCTAAGCGGGTAGCGATCTTCGCTTTATCCTGGTCATCCACCCGCCCGGATGTTTTTCCCCGTTCCACAATTCGCTGAATCAGTTCTTCATCGGGTACCGAAAGGGCGATCATGCCGGTGATCGGAGTGTTTTTATTATTGAGCAATTCGTCCAGTGCTTTGGCCTGAGGGATGGTGCGGGGAAAGCCATCGAAGATAATACCGTTGGTATTACTTTCTTCTTTCAACTTATCGTCTACCATATCAATCACCAACTGGTCGGGAACTAAGTGTCCTTCGTCCATAAAGGCTTTGGCCCGCTGGCCAAGTTCAGTGCCTTCGCCCAGGTGCTTGCGAAACAAGTCTCCGGTAGAAATGTGGGTAAGCTGAAATTCATCAATCAATTTCGCGCTTTGGGTTCCTTTTCCGGCACCCGGAGGGCCAAACAATACAATATTTAACATAGCTGCCATGATTCTATATACAATAAGGCAAGTTTACGACACTAGGTTCGAAATCAAAAATTTTTCTCTCAGGTGGAAGCTGAAAATGCTGTCGTATCATTCGCTGATTGGCACCAAAAAGACAATCTGAACTCCATTTATTTCGGGATCAGGCCAATTTATAAATATCGCGCAGGTTGCGGCCAAAACCATCGTAATCTAACCCATAGCCCACCACAAAATCGTTGGGAATACGAAAACCAACGTATGCCAGCTCTACCGAATGTCGTAGTGCTTCGGGTTTGAAGAGTAAGGTGGCAATTGAAATGCTTTTAGGCTGCTCGGCAGAAAGTTGCTGTAACAGGAACTGAATGGTATTGCCTGAGTCTACAATGTCTTCCACAATAATTACATGCCGATCCTGAATGGGCACTTCCAGTCCAATAAACTTACGATGCTCATTGGTAGATTGTAGTTTTTCGTAAGACTTAACTTTTACGAAAGTAACTTCCGAAGGAATGGTAATGTGCCGCACCAGGTCTGCCATAAATATAAAAGCACCGTTCAGGATCGCTACAAAAACCGGATCTTTGTCGGCATAGTCGCGGTCAATGGCCTCCGCTAAATGCTTCAGTTGCTGCTGTATAGCATCTTCCGGTAGGTAGAGATCAAAATCGAGGTCTTTTATGCGCATAGGATCAAAACCGCTTATAGGTGTTCAATAAGGTAACGGTGCAGCGCAATCATACAGGCTGCATCGTATTGATGCACCTTCTCATTAGGAGAGTGGGCATTGGCCACCGGAGCGCCCACAAAGCACCAGTCGAAGGGGTAGGGGGATAGTTGTAGTTCCCGTCCATCGCTCGAGCCTTCGCCTTCTACCTCCAGTTGGTAGGGAATACCGGATTCTTCAGCAAGCGCTACAATTTGATTGACAAAAGCCCGGCGGGGGATATTGCGGTCGCGTAGGGAAATGACGGCACCCTCACCGTGGCGTACCCCATCGGAGGTCCAGGTTACATCTGAAATGAGGCTTTTAGTGACACCATATTCCTCGAAAATGTAGTTGGCTAAATATGGAACCGACCCCCCACCGTGTTCTTCCCAGCAACTGAAGACCAGTATGCCGTGCTCCAGGGTTTCGGCAACCCGCAACAGATTATACACTCCCAGCCGATTATCCAGATAGCTGCTTTGAATGTAATCGTCGGTTTCCCGGAAATCACACTCAAATACCAGCTCAGTGCCTCTGGCAATAGCTCGCCCAAATTTATAACGCACCTGCTTGCGTTGGTCCTGATTGCCTTCGTACACCAGTAATTCGCAAAAAACAGGACCGAGGTGGTCTTCACCCACCAGTTTATAACCCTCTTCTGCTTTCGGGCTGCCAATAGGCACCAGTTGGTCATGGTAGCGCACGGTAAACCCTACCGAATCCATATGGGCAAAGAGGGCCGTTCGGGGTTTTCCGAAGACCAGCAGTACACAATCCTGAAACTCAGGGCCTTCTACTACGGTAGGTTGCACCTGCCAGGTGCCCTGATGCTGGCGTACATAATCCAGAATAAACTCCTTGAGGCCGGCTTCATTGCCCGAAGGAGCGTGAACCTGGCATAATCGGCGTAATACCTGCCAATCGGAGGGGCGATGTATATTCATGCTGTTCGGGATTTCCGTGAAAAGTGATGTGGATCGATATCCAGCAATACCACCTGGGAACTACCTTGTTTTTTTAATTAAAAAGGGAGGTCATCTTCTTCATCACCCGCAGAAAGCAAGGTGTCATCGCTTCCGGATGATGAACCAGAGGTGCTGGAAGTGGAAGCAGGTGGTGGTGGTGGAGCTGATGCTTCAGCAGAAACGGGCTGAATGCGCCAGGCTTGCAGGGAGTTGAAATATTTGGTATTTCCCTGAGGATCAACCCATTTTCTGCCCTTCAGGTTGAAGCTAATGCCAATCTCCTGGCCTACCTTATAGCTATCCAGCAGGTCGCAGCGATCCTGGATGCACTCAAATTTTACAAATTCGGGATATTGGGGGTTATCGGCGTACTCTACGACAAATTCGCGTTTTCGGAAAGTATCTGTCACTTGTGTGGTATCCGAGAGTTCAATAAGTTTTCCTTGAATTTCCATACGGCAATGTTAATCTTGGGCTTAATAAAAGGTTACAAAAATGTAGATTCATTTTGATTAAACAAACTGAATTGCTATTATTCACATCGCTTAGGCGAGAAGCTACTGGCTTGCCATCACAAAGTTTGCAATGTACTATCTACCTCAGTAATTGCGGAAAGGGCGGCGAAATAAAGTGCCTTCGAGGAAACTAACTAGTTGAGATATTCATTTTATCCGGAAACGGATAGACTCATGGTAAAACAGGTTCAGTTTTTGATACCTGAACAATGAGTCTGTCGGGCAGTCCGGCAATGTAAGTGCTTGAAATAACATATTAGTTAGTAACCCAAATAACCCAAGTTTGTCATGACCCTTGACTATATTATTCTGTTTTTCCTGTTTCTGCTGGCCCTCACATTAGTGCTGCTGAAGATTATTCGTGATGAGCGCTCTAACAGCTCAAACAACGACGGTGGCCTGCCCTTTGAATGGGATGCGCCCGAATTAGACTTGCCCCCCGGTGTTATCCTTCCGATCGGTGGTCCGGTGCGGGAGCGCGATGAAGTAGATGAGCCGACAGTGGCATAATATAATCCTGCAAGGCAGGTAGGTATTTATGACAGAATAGCTTGATTTTTCAGAAAAATATGCTTTTGCTGATACAAAGATGTGATCATGACGAAATTGCTGGCGTTGCCAGCCTTTTTGTTTCTTGATGTTTGGGCAGTATCTCAGCGCGAAACTTCAATTATTATATACCATCACTTCCCTTTCCTGAGAGGAGTACTCCTCAAAAGCCTTTACCATTACTTTTCTGCGTCACTAAAACGGATCAAGGGTGTCCAATAATATTGACATCTTTCATCCTTAAAATAAAAAGCCGTCACTGCACAGGGCAATGACGGCTATGATCATAGGGATAAGGACGTTTTAGCTAAATACTTTCTCGTTCGTTCGTTCTTCTACCATATCAGGATAAGCCCGCATTTTATGCTCGCCAATATCCAGCCCCTCAATTTCTTCTTCAGCCGAAACCCGGATGCCTAACGTGACTTTCAGAATATAGAATAATAATAACGCGAAGACAAAGCAGAATACCCCAATCACCGCGACTCCGATGAGTTGGCTGATGAACTGAGGAAAACCGGCTAATGCTCCAAAGAGGCCTACCGCTAAGGTTCCCCAGATTCCGCACACCAGGTGTACAGATATGGCTCCTACGGGGTCGTCCAGTTTCATGCGATCAAAGAATACCACGGCCAGCACTACGAAAGCACCAGCGATCAGCCCGATAATTATAGCATCAGTCGGGCTCATTTGATCTGCTCCGGCAGTGATACCTACCAGGCCGCCCAGGATACCATTCAGTACCATAGAAAGATCATTAGAGCGCACAACAATCAGCGCAGTGATCAGTGCTCCAATAGCTCCGGCGGCGGCAGCCAGCGAGGTGGTGACAAATACCAAAGAAACCAGTCCGGGATCAGCACTCAGCACTGATCCTCCGTTAAATCCGTACCAGCCAAACCATAGTAGAAAGACACCAACGGTGGCTAAAGGCATACTGTGGCCGGGGATCGGACGAATTTTTCCATCTACGTATTTACCCAGGCGGGCACCTAAGAGCATGACACCTACTAACGCAGCCCATCCGCCTACGGAGTGAACCAGGGTTGAACCGGCAAAATCATAAAACGGAGTTTCCATGGTATTCAGGAAACCACCGCCCCATTTCCACATCCCTACAATAGGGTAACAAAAGCCTACGTATATGAAAGTGAAGATCAGGAAGCTGTGTAGTTTAACCCGTTCAGCAACCGCTCCGGAAACGATGGTTGCCGCAGTAGCAGCAAACATGGCCTGGAAAATAAAATCAGTCCAGTAAGTATAAGCTCCGTCAGCATATCCGGCCAGTCCGGCATCGCCCTCAGGCATGCTCAGTCCGAAACCGGCAAACCCGAAAAAGCCTCCGGCATAGTCGCCACCCGGATACATTATATTAAATCCCCAGAAGCAGTACGTAAGGAGGCCAAGCGGGACAATTGTGGCATTTTTGAATAAGATATTGACAGTATTTTTTGACTGGGTAAGTCCAGATTCAAGAGTTGCAAAGCCCAAGTGCATAATGAAAACCAGTACGGTAGCCACCAGCATCCAGAGGTTATTGGCTGTGAAAATTCCTTCCATTGGTTCAGGTAGATTTTAGAAATAATTGATTAATACAGATTCGTAGTAGATTTGAGAAAGCACGATGCGCTCTGCTAATTGATCGCATCATGGCCCTGTTCACCGGTTCGGATACGATATACTTCCGATAAATCAGTGACAAAGATTTTGCCGTCGCCTACTTTACCCGTGTTGGCTATCTTAAGAATAGTATCGATGGTTTTGGGAGCAAAATCATCGGATACTATAATTTCCAGTTTTGTTCGGGGGATATACCCTACGTCATAGGTAGTGCCCCGGTAGGTGCGGTATTCTTTTTCCAAACCATGGCCTTTCACATCGTAAAAAGAAAGAAAAGTAACCCCGGCGGCGGCTAAGGCATTGACCACCTCCTCAAATTTGGAAGTTCGGATAATGGCTTCGACTTTTTTCATAAAATTATATCGTAATAGTTAGAATGTATAGTAGATCATGAGAGAAAAAATAGAAATAGCAATAAGAATTGAAGTGATAAAGCTCAGAAATCCATATAAAATACTAATTAAGGCAATATTATAGTCAATGCAAAAATAAAACGCCAGAAAAAAAATGTTTAAAGTATAAAAAAGCTAATAAATAGCGAGGTATGATCTCATTATACTAACAAATTCAAGTATTCTTTGAAAAAGTATTAACGCTACTTACCGTTCTGCCAATACTTCGGAGATGTTAGTACGGTATGCATTGATGGCCGGAATCAGTGAAGCAAACAGGCCTATCACCAGGCTTACCAGTAGAATCCAGAGCTCTTCGGAGGCAAATTGCAAGGGGGAAATACCCAGTTGGCCGGGACGGGCATATAGCTGGGTGGCCGCATAGAGTACGGCATGGCCCATGAGTAACCCCACTCCACATCCTACCAGCGTGATGATAAATCCTTCCAATACGACGTGGGTAAAAAGCATGCCGGGAGAAGCTCCCAGCGAGCGCATTACTGCCAGGTCGTAGCGCCGGGCTTTCAGGGAATTGTACAGGGCAATAAAAATACTCAATGCCGCAATCACCACAATGACGTAGGCAAACCCCTGAAGCATATCTACTCCCACTCCAATAAGCGAAAATAAGCGGGCGGTCTCAAACGGAGGGGAGGCTGCTTGCATATTCGTCTGTTCATTGATATATCGGGGTAGCTGGACGGCGGCCATGGGAGATCGGAATTTTACCAGTAGCGAGGTGATTTCTCCGTCGCCCTCCGGCAGCCCTTCCAGGGCAATCCCAGTTTCGTGTGGATGGTCATGCGCTTCGTCTTCATGGTGCTCATGCTCATCAGTTACCTGCGTGCTGTCTGCACCGTGGGTGTCGTGTACCAACCATACACTTTCTACGGCAGTCAGTATCAGGTTGTCTACCACGGTCTGGGTGGGGGCAAGGATGCCGGTTACCTGAAAGTGATGCTCATCATGCACATTGATATGATCATCCACCAGCCCATGGCTACTCGTAAAAATGTCGCCCATGGATAACCCCATCTGTTGGGCAGCGGTGGCTCCTACGGTGACTTCCAGCGGCTGTTCCCAACGTTTCCCTTCGGCCACTGCTGCCTGATACAGCGTGAGGTATTGGTGGTTGGTACCCACAATGCGGTAACCCTGGTAACTGTCTCCCAAAGCCATGGGGATGGTGTTCTGGATCAGTCGGTTACGTGAAAGCTGTCGGGCGTCAGCCAGGGAAATATTGCCAGTGGGGTAGTCCATATGAAAAATGCTGGACAGAATAATTTGTAGCGGGCTTCCTTTGGCGCCTACTACCAGGTCGATGCCCCGGCTGTTTTGGGTCAGCGAACGTTCTATCTGCTTACTGGCCAGTAATAATACGGTGATGATGGCGATCCCCAACGCCAGCAGCAAAATATTTAAAAATGTATTGAGTGGCTTGGTTCTGATATAGCTCCAACTGAGGGCGGGTAGGTTCATACGGTGGTAAGCGTCAGCTGTTGGGAAATATGGGATTTCACCCGCTGGTCATGGGTGACAATCAATAAGGTTGCCTGATGCTGGCGAGCCTGAGCTTGCAGTAGTTGCAACACCCGTTCGCAGTTTTGGTCATCCAGGCTGGAGGTGGGTTCGTCAGCGAGTATTACTTTTGGGTTATTGAGCACGGCCCGGGCAATGGCTGCTCGTTGGGCTTCTCCCTGGCTGAGAGTGGTAACCCGGGCTTTTTGGCGGTGTTCCAGGGATAAGGAGGTGAGTGTCTTCTGAATCTTTTTCCGGTCTTGTGGCAATCCGGCCAGGTACTGGGTAAGTAGTAAATTCTGCTCCAGCGATAAAGAAGAAAGCAGGTGAGGCTTCTGAAAAACCAGCCCTAACTGCTGTCCGCGGAAGCGATCGAGCGCACTGCTGCTTAATTGGGCGATGTCCCGGCTGGCAATGGTGATGCGCCCGCCAAGGGGACGAAGCAAACCGGCGATCAGATGCAGCAGGGTGGTTTTTCCGCTGCCAGATGACCCCAGTAGCACACAATGATCACCCTGGGCTACCGACCAGTTCGGAAACCGGAGTATATCGGATTGAGGAGAATATCGGAAAGAGACATCTTCAAGCTGGATCATGTGGCCCAAGATAAACAAGCATTGCGAAGAATAAAAGAGATGCCTCGGAAGACCGAAAACCAGATACGGGAGGTAGGGGAGAAGGGTGGCAGTAAGCTGTATACTACTGCCTACTGCAAATCCCGCAGTATCCGCCCCAGCAGGATGGCGAGCACATCGGCTTGCTCTTTCATGGCGAGAATGACGTTTCTTCCTTTGTCTTTGTACACACACAATCCGTCGCTATACGCCTGGAAAGCAATGATATTGGAAAGTCGGATGGATTTTTCCTGATCTTCGGCCCGGTAAATCAGACGTTCGCTGGTGAGGTAGAGTTTTCCGGTGGTGGGGGATTTTTCTTTTACATCCGGGGGAACCTGTTCGGCAGAAGGTTTCCAGTAGGTACCTTCCTGTAACTGGGCGTGTAACGGCTTTCCGAGGGGTTTTTGCTTGGGATTGCTTGGGTCATCGTAGCATATCGCATTGGCCAGAAAGTAGCATTTCTCCTCGCGCTGTAGTTTGATTGGGACGAAAATCGTGGGAACTTCTCCATTTTCCACCTGCCACAACAAACGGTATTTGGCTAACTGTTTCTGGGTGGCTTCGTCCAGCCGGGGAGTCACCTGTAAGTGGTTGATCAGGGTTTGTAGCTCGCTTTCTTCCTCAGGGGATAAACGTTCGTCGGCAATAGCTCCTTTGATGAACTGAAGGATAATTGTTTGGGCTTTATGCTGATAGAGCCGGTCGGCCACCTGGGGTGGAAGTTGGAGCTGAGTTTGCAGATCGCGTAGAAAACGCCGTTCTTTTGCATCAAGCCGATGGTCTTCCAGCGCTGCATTGAGTTCTCGCTCGTAAATTTCCTGACATACCCGGTGGTGAGCCATCTCCACATCCTGCTCGCTCAGTCCCAACAACCGTTTCAGATGTTTTAGGCGTTGAATTTCATCTTCATCCAGATGGTTATCGTCAAAGCAGTACCGCAGATAGGTTTTGTACAGTTCCCGTAGCGAACCATCTCTGAAATCGGTGTACAGATTAAGCTGGTAGCCATTGAGGATGGATTGGACATCCTCCGAGGAAATTTCCAGCACAGGTTTTTCCGAAAGCAGGTTGTTGATTTCAATGATAGCGTTTTTCTCAGATCGCTGACCAGTCAGCCTGCTCCAAACCGATACCGGCTCCAGTGTAGATTTGTAAAACGGTTGCGTTTCCATACTTTTTCAGGACAAACAATTTGGCAATTTAGCCTGATTTTCAGAAAAATAGGAGAGGGAAGGGGAAAATTATTATTCCAAAGAGGGGAGGAATGGGTGAAGGGCAAATGGAGGCAGGAAGACCGAGACTGTGCCGGCAAACGCTAAACGCTTAAATTAAGACTAACTGACAACCAGTAATTTAACATTTTGACTATCAAATCTCCAGCAATTGCTTGACAGGGGCTGCATAGCTTTGTCCAGTCACAATCTCTTTGTGCTGCTCATCCCGCATTTTGATAGCAAATCGACTGCCGGGTTGCTTTTTAACTTCCTGAATCAGATGGGAATTAATGATGTAGGCACGATGCACCCGAATGAACTGAGCCGGAAGTTTACTTTCCATATCTGTTAAAGTGTGTTCTACCAGACGTTCTTTTCCGTATACATCGTACAAGTAAACATGGTTATCCTGGGCAAAAAAGCAGGTAATCTCCTCAATAGGAGTAAAGATCACCCGATCTCCCAGTTTATGAGGAAAATTGATCAGAAGTTTTTCGGCAGAAGGCGCTTTGCTTAGTAGATTTTCCTGAGCACCGGATGAAGATATCAGATCCTCAGAGGTATACTTAGGCTTATGACCTGACCGTACAAATACGTAAATAGGGATACCAAAAATTCCGGCGTAGAAAACAAGCACCAAACCCCAGTTGAGCAAAAAACTTCCGTAGCCAGACCGCTCTTCTACCTGATAACCTATCCACTCGCTTTGAGGTAAGCTTTCCTGAGCTTCCATAAATTCACGATCAAAGATATCAGGATTACCTACTTTTATTCGGTAGTGTGGTCCCGTAGCACTGGCGAGAGGCGAAAGCTCAGCCAGTTCCTCAAAGTATGTAGGTTTTTGCTTAGCCCAATCATTGAGCGTCACTTCTACCATGTCTTGGTTTGATACTAAGACTGCTTCTTTAATGTCACCTTCACTAAGCATCTGCTCAAACCGCTCAGAAGTGATCTCAACAGAAGATTTACTGCGATTTGAATAAATAAGGCCAGCAGTAAGTAAAAAGAAAGTTACAACTGCCAATAGAATGATATATCTTTTTTTCATAGATGCGGAGATTTATATTCCAAAGATACTTTACAGCCGATATAAATCTATTTCGGGAGGGCTGAAATTAGGCAGATACTACTCATCCAAGGGTAAACCAGTCGAATATTGAGGTGAACCCATTGTATCGAAGGGCGAACTGCTTAAATCATTTCCTCTACCTCTACATTGATGCTGCCCATCCCGGCTTTGATGTCAAATTCCAGGCGGTATTCTGCTGTCTCGTACTGCTCATTGGTATAGGTGCGGCCATCTTTGGTAAACCCATCCGGCACATCCACCGAGCCCAGCCCTCCGGCAATCCTGAGTCGAATACCCACATCTGAAGGAAGAATCAGGTTTAGCTCGCCGATACCGCCTTTGATTTCGGCATCCAGATCGTTGTTCCATTCTCCGCTCAGATCGACCGACACTTCGCCCACCCCGGCCTGAATATCCAGTTCGGGTACGGAACTATTATGCAGGTTGATGGTATGTTCGCCCACTCCGGCACTGATGTTCACGCTATTCAGGGTAAGACCGCGCAAGTCTAATTCGGTTTCACCTGCGCCCATGTTACAGGAAAGATCTTGCAGGATATTGTCGTTCAACTGTACTACCCACTCATTGACCTGCTCATCTTCATCGAAGTTGATGTTAAAACTTTTGAGGTCGGGCTGTTCAATGGTCAGAAACCCATTTTCATCCTGGGTTTCATAAGAAATATCCGGCTCCCAGGAATCATAATTGAAGGTAAAGTCGGCGTCCATCAGTTTGTTTGCCCCGCCTGTTACCGTAAGTTTCCCTGCTTTCATCTCAATAGAGGTAGAAACAGACCGGGCACCTTTTGCATCAATACTTTGGGTGACAGTCTGGGTTTCTCCCGGTTCTTCCCGCGACGTATTGATGGAAATATCGCAGGCGCTCAGGAGGAATAGGCAGAGGGTGTAGAATATGGTGGTTTTCATGATTTTCAGGTTTTGGAATTAGGGTTATGAGTATTAGAATGTAGTTGAATTCAGGTAATCATTTTCTAATTCCTATTCCTCAGAAAGGTACGCATTTTTTGTTTGCCATATTTTTTTTTGCTTGATTACTTCCTGGACAACAACCTGCTATGTTTCGATCTTTTTTTTTACTGCTACTGGTGGCCTCCCAGGTCTGGGGGCAATCACCACCGAATATTGTACTGATCATGGCCGACGATCTGGGGTACGAAGTGCTGGGAAGCAATGGCGGTACTTCCTACAAAACGCCTCATCTCGACCAATTGGCCAATCGGGGCGTACGCTTTACCCACGCCTACGCCATGCCGCTCTGCACGCCCTCCCGGGTGCAAATCATGACAGGTAAGTACAACTTTCGCAACTACGAACGCTTTGGTTGCCTGAATCCCAAAGAAAAAACCTTTGCCAACCTGTTGCGAGACGCGGGTTATCAGACCGCCATCGCCGGAAAGTGGCAACTGGAAGGCGGTAAAGATGCCCCAGATCATTTTGGCTTTGACCAGTACTGCCTGTGGCAAATCCAGACCGGTGATTTTTGGTATCGCTATAAAAACCCTGTCGTTTACCAAAATGGAGTGCTTCTGGAAAATAGGCCGGGAAACTACGGACCAAAGGTATTTACTGAGTTTATCCTGGACTTTATGCAGGAAGCGACGGAAAAAGCGTCTCCATTTCTGGTCTATTACCCAATGTGTCTGGTGCACGATCCTTTTCAACCTCCACCCAATCATGAAGCTTTTGCATCTTATGAAATTGAAGGCTTGAATGACACGACTTACTTCCGGGACATGGTGGCTTTCATGGATCAGCAGGTAGGACATATTGTCGCTCAACTGGAGGCTTTGGGCATTCAGGACAACACCCTTCTCTTGTTTACCGGAGATAACGGTACTGACCAGGATGTGGTATCCTGGATGGGCAACCGAAAGGTGGCCGGAATGAAAGGGCTACCCGTGGATGCCGGTACGCATGTACCACTGATCGCCCAGTGGGCCGGGCGACCAGGCCAGGGGCAGGTGGTGCGTGATCTCATCGATTTTACCGACATATTGCCAACGTTATTAGAGGCCGCTCAGGTAGAAAAACCAACCGATTTTCTGGTGGACGGGCGAAGTTTTCTGCCCCAGATACTGGGAGAACGTGGCCATCCGCGAGAATGGATTTTCTGTGATTACAACTCAGGAAAGCCCCAGTTTCCCATTGTACGCTATGCTCAGGATCATCAGTACAAACTGTATAGTGATGGAAGCTTCTATCATTTTACAAAAGACCGGGAAGAACAGCACCCGCTTCAGATAGCAGGCCTGTCGGGGGAAGAAAAAAAACACTATCAAAGCCTAAAAGCTACGCTGGCGCAGTACGAATCTCAAATTGCTCATCCATGAAACAACTCGTTGTCTTACTTTTTCTTAGCTTCTTGTGCAGCTACTGCACCACTACTCAGCAACCTGAAGGGATCTCGTCGGAAATGGCCCGAGACTGGCCGGTTTACCGGGGGAGCAAGGAGAGTAATCAATATTCTGCGCTGGATCAGATTACCATCGATAATGTGGATCAACTGCAAATGGCCTGGACTTACCACACCGGAGATGCTACCGAACGCTCGGCCATTCAGTGTAACCCGATCATGGTGGACGGAACGCTGTATGCGACCTCCCCGCAACTGAAGGTGCTGGCCCTGAATGCCGCTACAGGAGAGGAGCGCTGGGTATTTGACCCAACGCAGGAATGGCAATCAACAGGAGTGAATCGTGGAGTAACGTACTGGGAGGACGGAAAAGAAAGGCGGATCATCACCTCCGCTGGCCCGTACCTCTATGCCCTGAATGCCAATGATGGAAGCCTGGTAACATCATTTGGGCAAAATGGAAAAATTGACCTGCGGGAAAATCTGGGCCGTGACCCGGAAAGTTTGAATGTCTGGATGACCGCACCCGGCATCGTCTATCAGGATTTACTCATCGTGGGTTCGGCTTTGGGGGAGGGTTACGAAGCATCACCGGGGCATATCCGGGCCTATAATGTACGTACCGGGGAATTAGCCTGGACCTTCCATACCATTCCTTACCCGGATGAAGTGGGATACAATACCTGGCAGGAGGACGATTGGGAAACGGTGGGGGGAGCCAATGCCTGGAGTGGTTTAAGTCTGGACGAAGAACGGGGCTGGCTGTTTGCCGCGACCGGTTCGGGTGCCTTTGATTTTTACGGAGGACAGCGAACCGGACAAAACCTCTTTGCCAACTGTGTGCTGGCCCTGAATGCCCAAACCGGCGAGCGAATCTGGCACTACCAGACCGTTCACCACGATCTGTGGGATTACGATCATCCTACCGCACCCAATCTGGTCAGGGTGGAGCACCAGGGGCAGATGGTGGATGCCGTGGCTCAGGCAACCAAAACCGGCTTTATCTATTTGCTGGATCGGGAAAGCGGAGTGCCACTTTTTCCGGTCGAAGAACGTCCGGTTCCGGGCAGCGATCTGTTGGGAGAATCGGCCTGGCTGACCCAACCTATTCCCACCAAACCTCCGGCTTTCGTCCGGCAGTCGATTACCGAGGAAGAACTGACTCCCGTATCGGAAGAGGCGAATCAGTTTGCCCGGAACTGGTTGGGAAAATTACGCAACGAAGGCATTTTTACACCTCCCACCACCCGGGGATCGCTGCAGATTCCGGGCACGCGGGGTGGGGCCGAATGGAGTGGTGCCTCGTTTGACCCGGAAACCGGCATTCTGTATGTTAATGCAAACGAACTGCCCAATGTGATTACCCTGAAAACCGTACAGGACCCGCTGGCTGGTCAGCAGAAAGATGCGGATGGATCGAGGGGGCAACTGGCTTCGTCCGAAATGACCGGGAAAACCCGTTATCAGCTTCATTGTGCTACCTGCCACGGCATTGGTCTGGAGGGGCAGGCTTCGCTGAAAGCTTCTGCCATTCCGGCCCTCACGCAGGTATCCAAGCGGCTTAAACCGGAGCAGGGACTAACGCTGTTGCAGCAGGGCAAAGGGCAGATGCCTTCTTTTGCACACCTGCCGGAGGAAGAACGGGAAGCCATCATCGAGTATGTTTGGCAGTACGATCCGGCCAAAGTTACTGATGATACTGCTGTTTCCGGTCCGGTACGTTATGTACACACCGGATGGAATCAGTTTCTGGATGAAGACGGTTATCCAGCCATTGCTCCCCCCTGGGGCACCCTCAATGCCATTGACCTGAACAAAGGGGAATTGCTGTGGCAGGTGCCTTTGGGAGAATTTGAAGCATTGACGCAGCAGGGCCTGCCACCCACCGGTACCCAGAACTTAGGAGGGGCCGTGGCGACTGCCGGAGGTCTGGTCTTTATTGGCGCAACAATGGACGAGAAGTTGCGGGCTTTTGACAAGCAGACCGGCAAAATCCTGTGGGAAACAAAACTACCGGCCGGGGGATATGCTACTCCCAGCATTTATGAGCTGGATGGCAAGCAATACCTCGTTATTGCGGCGGGAGGAGGAGGTAAATGCGGCACCCCTTCGGGAGACAGTTATGTGGCATTTACCCTGCCTTCATAGTCCGGCTGATCACTTCATCGAAAAATAGATAGGGCATAGGGCACTCCATCCCTTTTTTTGTACCTTACCAACGTATCAGAAACTATTACACGATGGAACAACCTAACTATACCCGACGTAATTTTCTAGGATCGCTGGCTGTGGCGGGCGGTGCTTTGAGCAGTGGATTAATGACTACTCCTTCTGAAGCCCGTATTCCGAAAGCACCTCCATCCGAGGATGCAATGAGCATTCATGTTTTTTCCAAGCACCTGCAATTTCTGGATTATAAAGACATGGCGGAAGTATCCGCTGAAATTGGCTTTGACGGAGTAGACCTTGCTGTGCGCCCCAAAGGGCATGTATTACCGGAAAAGGTAGATACGGATCTATCCAAAGCGATTGCTGCCATTAAAGAGGCTGGTCTACAAGCCAAACTAATGACCACTGCGGTGATGGATGCGCAGGATGCTACCAATAAAAAAGTCTTGAAAACCGCTAGTGAGCAGGGTATCCGATACTATCGGACCAACTGGATACGCTATGAGGATGGTGCCGATGTTGCTCAGGTTATTCCCAAATTCCAGCAGCAACTGGCCGCTCTGGGCCGGCTTAATGAGCAATATGGCTTGTTTGGGGGCTACCAGAACCACTCGGGCCCGCACTATGTTGGAGCGCCCGTCTGGGATATCGCGTATATGCTGCGTGAAATCAACCATCCCAATTTAGGGTGCCAGTATGACATCCGTCATGCTACGGTCGAAGGCGGCTACTCCTGGCCGCTGGGGCTGCAACTGATCCACCCGCAGATCAATACCCTGGTGATTAAAGATTTTCGCTGGGAAAAGATTGACGGAAAGTGGAAGGTGTACGACACTCCTTTGGGAGAAGGCATGGTGGATTTTCCGGCGTACTTTCAGAAAGTGAAAGAACTCGGGGTGGCCGTGCCTATTTCCGTACATTTTGAGTACAAGATGCCGGAAGAAGACAATTCCTTATCGGAGGCTCAAAAAGTAAAGCAAACAATTGCCGTCATGAAGAAAGATGTGCATACCCTGCAAGGCTACTTATCAGATGCCGGACTCATATGATAATGTGCGAATAGCACGATGCAGTTTGGGTTTTGAAAAGTATGACGAATAAGAAAGTTTGATTTTTTTTTCGCTACAGATAACTCGCAGGACTTTCGTCCGTTTCATCGATCATACTCACTGACTATCAGTCATTGCACCTTGTACATTGTTTATTTTTTATCACATAACCCTTATACTTATGAGAAATTTATTCTTCGCAGTATCCTTCCTTATTTCCTGTTCTGCCTTTGGTCAGGGACAGTTTCAACAAGAATCTTCGGCCTTCTTAACCGCTGCTTCAGACAAAATTATGCAGTTGGCTGATGCCGTACCAGAAGACAAATACGAATGGAGCCCCCAGGAGGGCGTGCGTTCTTTTTCTGGAGTCTTAGAGCACGTTATCTCGGCTAATTATTTCTTTTCTACCAAATTAGGTGCGGAACTTCCTGAGGGGGTTAATATGGAAACACTGAAGGATGATCTGGCTACCAAAGATGATTACACCGCCGCTTTAAAGCAGTCGTTTGATCTGGTTACCGAGTCTATCCAGAATGCTGATGAAGCCGCTTTGAGCGAAAAAATTGAGTTTCCGTTCCCAGGTGAGTATACGGGGATGTCTACCATGCTCATCATGTTGAGCCATGCCAATGAGCACCTGGGGCAGTTGATTGCCTATTCGCGCATGAACGAGATTACACCTCCTTGGAGCGAAGGGCAGGCCAGTAACTAAACCGGAGAAAATGTTTTTACCTGGTTCGGACAGAAAAAACTGCTGTGATCAGATATAAAACATGATGAAGGGTTGTCTCAGACCACCCATATTTGTAGTCTGTCAGTACGATTTGTTTGATCGTATGGCAGACTACATTCATTTTTAGGCAATATACTATCTGGCAAAAGGTAAAGCTCAGGAAGTATAAACCACCCTTTCGGGCGGATCTTTTTCCAGCATGCGCCGGGCGATAAAGAAATATAACAGAAAGCCCATTGCAATGCAGACCGCCATAATGCCAAATGGCAAAGGAGAATTAATGTCGATGATAGGCATGCTGATAATTATGAATCCAATGCCTCCGAATAATATGATTAGTCCCCACTTCAGCGACTCCATATGACTGTCTCGTTTCTTACTTAATATTTCAGTCGATTGCTTGTCAACGTGCCCCAGATTAATCAGCTTGTTGCGTAACTGATAATCGGTAATGGCCCGAACAATACTGACGATGCCGTAAAAGATGACTCCTACAATAATGGCACCTGCTAATCCGTCGTTCATATTTGTTTTGGTTAATGGTGAAATACTGTTTTGCCCCATAAGACAGCCCGATTTCCGGAAAGTTGCAGAGAATTCTCAGTTTTTTTTGCAACCTTTTTCTTCCAATGCTGTCCCATGCACCAATGACGGATGATGCGCTTTTGGTTTCCCGGGTGATAGAAGGTGACTCCCGTGCCTTCCAGCAACTTGTGCAGCAGCACGAGCGTCTAGTATTTCATATGGTCCACCGGATCGTGAACCGCTCAGAAGACTGCGAGGACATTTGCCAGGAAGTGTTTCTAAGGGTATTTCAGAAAATTGACCTATTCCAGTTTCAGTCCAAATTATCTACCTGGATTGCCACCATTGCTTATCGAACAGCCTTAAATTACGTAAAGAAAGAAGAAAAGCACGCAGCAGATGCCCTCAGTGATACATTGCCGGTAGCCAGTGCTGAGCCCTCGGCGCAGGAAATACTGGAACGAAAGGCAACCTATCAGTATATTCACCAACAAATTGCCCGGTTGCCAGTACATTACCGCACGGTACTGACGTTGTATCATTTAGAGGAGATGAACTTGCAGGAGATACAAACCATTACTAATATGCCGGAAGGAACAGTGAAGAACTACCTGTTTCGGGCCAGAAAATTATTGAAGGAGCAGTTGCAAAAACAATTTCAACAGGAGGAGTTATGATGAATGAACAGCACGATGAGCGAATACAGAAAATGCTGGATGAGGGAATAATTCAGCCGGGTCTGGAGAATGCCTCGGAGGTGAAAGCGTACAAAACCCTATATCAGGCATTACAGCAGGAACCGGAATTGAGAATGCCGCTGGCTTTTTCTGAAAAAGTGGCCGCTCAGGCCCTGCAACAACGGAAGCTTAAAGCCCGGACCAAAGCCCGCTGGCAGTCGCTGCTCCTGGTCGGTATCATTGGGCTATCGCTGATCCTAAGCCTGCTGACCCTACGTTATGCCTACCCACCCTTTTTTCAGTATATGCTTTCCCACAAAATCCTCGTTGGGTTCATTGTTGCATTATTTCTGGCTATTCAGGTGGCCGATCACTGGCTGGTTCGCCGACGCTGGCATGTAAGGCTCTGATTGATTTATTAAGGAAAGCATGTTTTTATGGTATCGCCCTTCCCTCAACTCCATCATCAACGGGTGAGGCTAGGCAGTAATGATTTTAAAAGCTGGTAAAAGTTTGCTGAAATCCTCAGAATAATAAAAAGCCCGAAAACGTAGAAAAAACAGCTTCTCATGGCAGGATTATTGG
The DNA here is from genome assembly GCA_040222715.1 of Cyclobacteriaceae bacterium. Lineage (GTDB taxonomy): Bacteria > Bacteroidota > Bacteroidia > Cytophagales > Cyclobacteriaceae > Tunicatimonas. The sequence continues at coordinate 21,333 of JAVKCN010000006.1, forward strand.
ATTTCGTGTTGTCATTAGTACGAAGTCAAACCATTTATCCTCTTTTTGGTGATGAGAAGATATTGTATCTCATTATGCATACTGTTTTTGTCTGCGGCAAATATCTGGGCACAGGAAGTGCAGTGGGCCAGTGAAGTGGTTCAGTTTTCATCTGAGTTTAACTACGATAAATACCCTACCCAATACCGGGCAGATCAGGTATTGGGTGCGCCCAGTGTGTTGCCCTCGTTCGGAAGCACCCCTTGCGCCTTTACTCCAGCTACTCAGAACAAAGCCAAAGGTGAGATGTTGGAGGTGGGGTTTGCCACGCCTCAGCCAGTGCAGCAGGTATTCATCAATGAGAACTTTAATGCCGGGGCTGTCCGGAAAGTGGAACTGGCTGATACCGGGGGTAACTATTATGTTGTTTTTGAGGAGGGAAATCCGACACCAGTACCGGGAGGAAGGTTACTTAAAATACCCGTAGAACGCACTTCATACCAGGTTAGAGGAGTGAAAATTACCCTGAAAACCGATATTGATAATGAATATAATCAGATCGATGCGGTGGGTATTGCGGACTTCGCTACCGATTTTGACATTCAAATCAATGAGATTCAAATGACGGATACGCTGGTCCGCGAAAACCTGGGAGTTAACGTGAATTCAGCCCATGCGGAGCTTTGTCCGGTAATCTCTCCTGATGGAAAAACCCTGTATTACGTTCGGTTAAATCATCCGCAAAACCTGGCGGAGGGCAAACAAAATATATGGGTATACGAGGTGGATAGTGCCAACCAGAAAGCATCCTACCTTTTCCCTGAGCCCATCAACGGAAAGCAGAATAGTGCATTACTGAGTATGACCCCTGATGGCCAAAAAGCCCTACTGCTTAATGTGTACCATCCCGATGGATCGACGGAGACAGGTATTTCATTTACGGAAAAAACCAAAGACGGATGGTCGTTTCCTGAGCAGGTACCGGTAAAGAATTTTTACAATAACAATGATTATGGTGAATACACCTTATCCAATAGCGGTAATGTGCTGATCGCCACGATTCAACGAGATGATGGGATAGGAAACAAAGATTTGTATGTCATTGAAAAAATAAACGATTCCCTCTGGGCCGAACCTCAGCATCTGGGGCCTACGCTTAATACCGTGGATAGCGAAACCTCTCCTTTTCTGGCGGCTGATAACCGAACCCTGTATTTCGCTACAGCGGGGTTTCCCGGTTACGGGAAGAAAGATATTTTTATGAGCAAACGGATTGGGGAAGGATGGTTGGAATGGTCAGCGCCAGTCAATTTGGGAAGCCAGCTTAATACGCCTAAATGGGATGCTTACTATACCATTCCGGCCGATGGTTCCTACGTATACTTTGTTTCCTATGATGCTTCAGGTTACGGAGAATCTGATATTTATCGGGTTAAAATGCCGGAATCACTTAAACCATCTCCTATTGTATTGGTACAGGGAGTGGTGCGAAGCAAAAAAGACGAAACGTTTATCAGTTCGGAGATTGTCTATCATTCGCTCACCAAAGGCATTGAAGTGGGTCGGGCCCAATCTGATCCTAATACCGGGGCGTACAAAATAGTGCTTCCGGCAGGAGATGCCTACGGGTTCTCAGCCACCAAAGACGGTTATATTCCGGTTTCGGCCAGCATGGATCTGACCGAAGTAACGAAATATGAGGAAGTTGAACGTAACTTGTATTTAGCTCCCATTGAAGAAGGAGCGCGAATCGTTATCAACAACCTATACTTTGATACCAATAAGCATGACATCCGCGAGTCGTCATTCTTTGAACTGAATCAGCTGGCCGATATTATGAAGCGTAACCCGACCATGAAAGTAATGATCAGTGGACATACCGATGCTGATGGCGATGATGCTGCCAATTTGTTGCTGAGCCAGAACCGGGCTAAATCCGTGAAGGAACACCTGATCGGGTTGGGAGTGGTTAATGATTGTCTACAAGCTGAAGGTTACGGCGAGTCTGAGCCGCTGGTGGAAAATACTTCGGATGAGAACAAGCAGAAAAACCGACGAGTTGAGTTCATTGTTACCGGCATTGGTAAGTAAGCATTATTGTTCGGAAAGTGCTTAGTTTCTAGACTACATCCAGTATCCATTTCATGTTCTCATTGAAGCGCATTCGGGTTTCCGGACGAAAATAACGTTGCTGATCCACCTGCTGCGGCTGGTCGCGACGGCAGAAGTAGCTGTGTACCGATCTTCGGGGAGCATCAGTCTGGTTGTCGGTGCCGCCGTGCCAGGTGTGGGAGTTGAAAATAACTACCGTCCCGGCAGGTTCTTTTAAAACAATTTCACCCGGGTGCGTAGCCCAGGGATCGTCCAGTTCTTCCTGGGGTAGTATGCCTGAGCGGTGCGTGCCTGGTACCAGGCGCGTGGCTCCATTTGCCGCCGAGAAATCATCCAGTATCCAGATGGTATTGCATACTTTGTAGTCACCCGGAGTCACGGCTTCGTGCCAGTCGGCGTGGAGCTTCTGCCGTCCGTGACCGGGCAGGGCCGCCCGGTAGTTCAGCGAAGAAAGCTTCACTTCCGGCCCAACCACCTGCGCCACTCCGGCCAGCACGCGGGGATGGGTAAAGAAAATATCAAACAACGGATCTTTGTTCACCAGATCGGCCAGGCGGTCGGCACCATTCTCTTTGGGGTGACGGATATACGGTGAATCCAGCAGTTCCGAACCGGCTCGCTCGCCTTCATCTTCCAGCAATGCTTGTAGTCGATCACAGATCGTCTGTATCTGCATAGGCGAGAGTATCTGGCCGAGAGAAAGGTAGCCATACTCATCCAAAAAAGCTTTTTCAGTATCAGTCAGTGTATCGAGCTGAACTCCAAATTCCTGAAGTGTCGTATTCATTGTAGTGTAGGTTGTTGGTGGAAGAAAGGTAAAAAAATCAGGCCAATGTCCCAATAGAAGCCGGTATTTTACGGGCTACTCCGCACGTGTTCTAATGCCTGTTGCCAGAGGGTATTGACCGATTCCCGGGGCGAAGAGCAGAGGTACACTGTGGTGCCGTGCTCCCGGGCATGGATGTTACTAACCTTACCTACAATTTTAATCTGGCCGAAAGCGGCTTTCACATCCTCGCCCATTTCATCATTGATATAAATCAGGTGAGTGACATCGGGTGGTAGCGAATCAGGTACCCAGTACCAGAAACTGTCGCTGAAGCTCATGGGCTGAGGCAGGCCATACTGTTTTCCGATGATACTGATCGCTCCGGCCTGCCCGTAGTTCTCACAATAAATAGCCCCTTTTTCCGAGGGAGGAATGGCGGCATAAGCCTGCCGGGTAATGGCCGTCAGCTCTTCCCAGCCAATCATATCAGCATAATCCTGCGGCAGGGAGTGAATGGTCCCATCCTCAAACCGTCGTCCCACATCCACTCCGTACTCCGATTCCAGCATATTGAAATAAGCAACCAGTCCATTGGGGCCATAGACCGGAATGCCCATCGGTAACAGGGGTAGGGTAAGTAACAGCAGCAGCAGGGGCAGTGCCCAGCGAAGCAAGGTAATTCTAATGAGGTTTTCGTAAAATACCGCTCCCGCTGCAATCAGCATCGGGAAGATGCCCATCGTGTAGTAGCTCTTACCCCGCAGTAGCATTAGCACGACGATGACCAACACCGCGGTCCATCCCAGCAAGCGGTACTTTTTAGCCTGCGGGTGCATCAGTAAGTAGCATAATCCGGGTACGGTGAGCAGGGTGGCAGCAAAGGGCATGAGTAATTGAGAAGATAGAAAATCTCCGTAAGCTACATGTACCAACTGGGTGCTGTTGAGCTCCTGCATATGGTGAATGACGGGTAGCCCATGTACGAGTTGCCAGATAAGATTGGGAAGAAAGATAAGGAATGCCGCCAATAGTCCCTGGTACATTTCCTTTCTGCGGAAGGCAGTACGGTGAGAAGATAGCAATAGGGTGAGGAGTAAGATCAGAATAAGCAGTGCGACCAGATATTTGTTCAGCATGGCCACTCCTGAAACCACGCCGAGTACAATAAGGTACTGGCCTTTGCCGGTGTTCAGATAGCGCAAGATGAGATACAACAGGAGGGTCCAGAACGTGACGTCAAAGCAAACGGGCTGGTAGAGGTAGAAAGTCCGCATGGCAAAGGGCGTAAAGATAACAGCCACCCCCGCCAGTACCTGGGCGTAAGACTTGCCTTGCAATTCGCGGGCAATGCCTGCTGTGAGCAGCACGATTGCTCCGCCCAGCAGCGCAGGCACCAGGCGAACAGCAAACTCAGTATATCCAAAAATGGCAGCGACCACCCCGGAAATCCAGCCAATGAGCGGTGGTACGCTGGCGTAACCGACGGCCGGATGCTGCCCCAGGGAAAAATACAGTAATTCGTCCCGATGGTATTCCAGGGTATAATAAAACACCAGATGGAATGCTACGTTGAAGATGGCCAGCCCGATCAGGAAACGCTGGGTGGTAAAATTGCTCATAGGCCGGTAGTCGGTAAACCAGCAAAGTAAGGAAAATTACGGATTTTCTTCTCTGAGCTTTCCAGGCATGGGGACAAATACCTGGAGCGCAAGTGCATGATCTCAGACAAAGCACATCGGGCGGGTAGAAAACTATCGGGAGGCCTGCGGATGCAGTTTATGAAATTTAGCCATGCGGGTGACAATCTGCAGAACCCGGTTGCGGAGGAGTTCTTCCCCGTAAATACGTTCACTCATTTTCAGCAGAACGCCCTCAATCATATCATCCATTTTGATTTGCACCAGTTCCTCGTGAGTCCAGTAGCGCATGTAGCAGTCTTTAAACCGCCGTTCCTCTATATCAGGCAGATACATGGTCCGGAGAACCCGATGGCGAGGATCTTGGTCAATAGCCTCCATCAGGTCAAGAACCACTTTTTCTTCTCCTTCCAGGTACTGTAAAAATTTACCCTTTTTGTAATTGAGGTATCCAGTCACTGATAGCTGTTGGTTTCTGCTACAGGCTTGTGTTTCCAGTTCGTGAATATCTTCTTCCTCAAAATGCTGCTCAGCCATGCTGACATACGTAAGCGCAAACATCTAAAAAATCAGATTTAATCGTTAAATGTCTTATAAACTGTTAAAGAATAAAACTGTTTTACACTTATCAGGTAGATCGGTTTGTTACGGAAGCAATGGCTCCAGCACCGAGCGGGATGCTTTGAATACTGTACCGTGCCGCATACCCTCGGGGTACTTTAACTGATCGGAGTGGTCTTCCCACTCAACCAGGTCGGAGGAGGTAAGCAGGCCGTAGACATGATCGGTGTACTTATCAAAGTACAAATGCCAGGTGTCCCCAATCTTGATTACGGTGGGGCCTTCCACCCACTCCTTTCCCGAAATAGGCTCCGACGGATAGGAGTATGGCCCTTCTGCGGCTACACTAAAGGCCAGCCGGATGTTCTTCTGCACCTGAAAGGGTTTGTTCGATTCGTCCTTCAGGAACATCACATACTGCCCGTTCTCTTCTACAATGGTTGCATCAATCACATTAAAGCCTCGTTCGTAGAAAAGCCGGGTATCGCTGAAGGTTTCAAAATCCTGGGTGGTGGTGTAATACATGCGATGGTTGTTACCGGGCGCCGGAGGCCCTTCACTGCTTTGGTTATCGGTATCAGGAAAACGGCCGGGGATGGTGGTCGCCCAGAAGATCAGGTACTGCTCCTTGGCATCATCATAATAAATCTCCGGAGCCCAGCAGTTCTTTGCATCAGGCTCGTGTTCCATCACCGGTATATACTGTTGTTCTGACCAATGAACGAGGTCGGACGAATGCGCGTAGCCAATGCCTTTCTCCTGCCAGCTCACCGTCCATACCATATGAAACTCCCCATCCGGCCCGGTAATGATGCAGGGGTCGCGCATGAGCTTTTCTTCGCCTACCTGCGGCTGCAAAAATGAGGCATCATTCTTCAGAGCGGTCCAGGTGAGACCATCTTCACTGTAGGCCAGGTGCAAACCGTCTTCGCCATTGTCTTTAAAATAAGAAAACAGGTATACCGAATCATCTTCGGGCGAAGGTTGAGCGGCCAGGGTTAGGGGAAAGATGAACAGTAGTGAAAGTAAATAGCGCATGTGATTGTCTGATAAGTCGGGTAATGTTGGGGATATCGTATGCGGCACGATGCCCGCTGCAAAGGTAAGCACGATCGGGAAAGGATGCTAGTATGAGTTAAAGGATACATGGCTAAAGATAAAAGGGGAGGGCTAATGGCTGCCTTGCTCTTGGGCTATAATCTGTTCCAGAGAGGTTTTGAAAACAGGTAGGATGTCCGTGATAACCGCCCATAGGTCTACCCCAATATAATCATGTATGAGCTTATCGCGCATCCCGGCCATATTTCTCCAGGGAATGTGAGGGTATTTCTCTCGTAAGGAAGTTGCTTGGTGGCTTCTCCCATGATTTCAAAGTTCCGAAGCGTGGCATCCTGGATAACCGGGTTTGTTAAAAAGTCCTCTTCCGAAAAACCCTGAGTGTACTGTAAAATCTTATTTGTACAGTCCAGGATATGGTGAAGATAAAGAATAGGGTCTTTGCTCACTCTAAAATAACTTTCAGGTCTTTTAGAATATAGGGTTTTAAGCGGGGGTGTACTGAGCGTTCAGTAACTAAATCCACCTTTATACCAAGTAGCTCGCTAAGCTCCTGTTCCAGGCCAATAAGCTGTAATAGGTTTATATGCCCGTCAATGTCAATTAAAATATCCAGATCACTCTTATCCGTAGGTTCATTACGGGCGTATGAACCGAAAATGCCAACCCGCCTGGGAGCAAAGGCGGCCACCTTTTCAATAATAATCTGCTGTTGCTCAGAACTGATCATACTGTAAAGATACAAAAGTTAGACATAACACTGCGGGTTTGAGCAGGGAGAAGAATGTTATTGCGCTGAGGATCGCAGCTCCCGCAGGTATTTATCTACATACTGGGGCTTGGTTTTGCTTTTGTACTGCATCACGTAGCGAGGATGCTCCAGCGGCACCACCCGTTCAAAGAAGCCCTGCTCCTGGTTCAGCGTGTTGAAGAATTTATAGTTCTTTCCTGTGCCCATGCAGAAAGCAACCTTACGGTTGATGCCGAAGCCAAGCTGGGCCTGAATGCACTGTATGACAAAGGGCGTGACGGCCTGGGTCAGGGCCCGGCTGTCGTAATAGTTATAGTTGGTTTCTTTCCCCTGCGCATCTACCTGCACAAAGCCCAGTGGGCAGACCGAACTGATGAAAAAGTCCTGGTAAAAGGCCTCCGGACCACCGTAGGCATCCACCACCTCATATACGAACACCGAGGAGGGTTCGTGCAGCGAGAACGAACACTCCATTCCACAGTGCGACTTCAACCGCTTCGGGTCGGTAAAAGGAATGCCGGTGGCGCCTGCCCCCAATCGGCCCGGGTTAATGCCCAGGATCAATGTTCTGGGATTGGCATCACCGTAGTATTTCCGGTAAAATGCGGATGAGATCTCCAGCACCTCCGGGTTCTCCCGAAAGGGATTCATCACCCGGATATTCTCCGGCAATGGAGCCGCCAGATGTAACTGTTCATTAAACTGGATGACGTGTTCAGCAAAGGTCATGTTCGATAGGTGCTTACGATGTTTGGTAAACCGGCAAGGTAAGCCAATGCGGCAAGACTACCACACGATAGCCAGTAAAAGCCACTGATGACCAACCTTACCCGCTTTTCCCGGTCAGCGGAAGCCCTCGGAAGTATCTCTTTTATTTCTCCCTCAGATCATGTAATTTTCCCGGATACAACACCTGCCTGTTACATGAAAAACAATCTGCGGTCACTACTGACCATCGTTACGCCCTTTTTATCCCTCATTTCCTGCCAAACCGCCGATATTACCGAGGCAGATATGGGCCCCGAAGCACATTACCAGGGCTGGAGTCATTACCTGGGCGACCCCGCCCGCACCCACTATTCCTCCCTGGGCGAGATTAATCGCGACAATGTGCAGGACCTGGAAGTGGCCTGGACCTATGCCTCGGGCGACATTGGGGAGGACAATTACATGCAGTGCAATCCTCTGGTGGTAGATACTGTCCTCTACGGGGCCTCTCCCGGTATGAAAATATTTGCCGTACAGGCCGCGACCGGAGAGCCGATCTGGGAGTTTAACCCCTACGAAGGCACCGACCATACCAGTTTCACCCGGGGGCTGTCTTACTGGACCGACGGGGAGGATCACCGGCTGTTTGTCACCGCCCGGGAAAAGCTATATGCCATAGATGCCCTCACGGGTAAACCGGTTTCCGGCTTCGGTGGGCAGGGCTATATTGACCTGCGGGAGGGCCTGGGCCGTGATATAGCGGGTTTGTCTTATACTTACCTCAGTCCCGGTACGGTCTACCAGGATCTGATTATTATGGGCGCACTGAACTCCGAGCGGTTTCCCGCTGCCCCCGGTCATATTCGCGCTTTTAACGTGCGCACCGGCGAACAGGCCTGGATATTCCATACCATTCCCCAGCCTGGTCAGGAAGGCTACGATAGCTGGGAAGATTCCACGGCCTACCGCTTTATCGGGGGAGTGAATAACTGGACGGGCATGACCCTGGATGAGGAGCGCGGTATCGTGTTTGCCCCGCTGGGCTCAGCTTCGTTTGACTTTTACGGGGGTAACCGCAAGGGAGCCAATCTCTATGCCAACAGCCTGGTGGCCCTGGACGCGCAGACCGGAGAAAAGCGCTGGCACTTCCAGACCGTCCACCACGACATCTGGGACCGGGACTTACCCGCCCCGCCTACCCTGGTGACCGTAGAACATGAGGGGGAAAGAATTGACGCCGTCGCGCAGGTCACCAAGTCGGGCTACGTGTACGTGTTTAACCGGGAAACGGGCGAGTCCCTGTTTCCGATTGAAGAGCAACCCTACCCTGAGTCAGACCTGATTGGGGAAGTAACCTGGCCCACCCAGCCACTGCCCACCCAGCCACCTCCCTTTTCTCGTCAGAATATGACTGCCGAAGACATTAACCCCCACTCCCGCGATCGCGACTCCCTGCTGGCCGTATTTGAATCGACCCGTTCCGGGGGGCAGTTTGTGCCGCCCAGCGTTGAGGGTACCATCATCTTTCCCGGCCTCGATGGCGGCGGCGAATGGGGCGGAGCCGGGTACGACCCGGTTACGGGGGTGCTTTATGTAAACGCCAACGAACTGCCCTGGATACTGAGGATGATCGAACAGGAGCCGGAGCAGCCTCAAAACCTGCTGGCCCTGGGGCTGAGTGTCTACCAGAGCAATTGCATGGCCTGCCACGGAGCCGAGCTGGAAGGCTCTACCTTCCACGGGCAGGCTCCGGAGCTGGTCAACCTGGCCGAACGGATGGATGAAGCGCAGGTGCATGAGCGCGTGCGTGAAGGGCAGGGCGCCATGCCCTCTTTTGCGTTTCTGTCAGATACCCAGATTGATGCCGTTGCCGCCTTCCTGCTTAAGAAAGAAGGGAACGCGGAGCAATTGGATCAGGCAGTGACCCCGCAGGAAACCGGGCAGCTACGCTATAGCTTTGCCGGGTACAAAAGCTTTTCCGATGCCGACGGCTACCCGGCGGTGAAGCCCCCCTGGGGTACGCTGAATGCCATTGACCTGAATAAAGGGGAGATCCTGTGGCAGGTGCCCTTGGGAGAGTTTCCCGAACTGACCGAACAAGGCATTCCCAAGACTGGTACCAACAACTACGGAGGGCCGGTGGTGACCGCTGGAGGGCTGATCTTCATTGCTGCTACCCAGGATGCCCAGATGCGGGCATTTAACTCGGCTACCGGAGAAGAGCTCTGGCAACATGCGTTACCCGCTGCCGGGATGGCCACTCCCTGCACCTACGAGGTAGATGGCAAACAATACATCGTGATTGCCGCCGGGGGTGGCAAGATTACCCAGAAACACGGAGATCAATACGTTGCCTTTGCGCTCCCGGACCAACCGTAATCAGCCAGGATGCTGGTTTGTGCTTTGTGTTTTACTGCTTATATTGCCCAACATTGCCGTACGCATGCACAACCCTTAAAATAACGCGCTTTACCCATGGCCTATCAATTAAAGATATCACTGGATGATAGCAGTAAACCCCCGATCTGGCGAAAAGTGCTGGTGCCGGGCACCTTTACCTTTCACGAGTTGCATGCCGTTATCCAGGCTGTGATGGGGTGGGAGAACGGGCACCTGTATGCCTTCCGGCCCGATGGCCGACGGGGTGAGGATATTGGTATCCCTTTCGATGATGACTTTATGGGAGTGGAAACCATCGATGCCCGTAAAACCCCCATCAGGAAGTATCTTATCCGGGACAAGCAGAAGGTAGCTTACGAATATGATTTTGGCGATGGCTGGGCACACACCGTGCTGGTAGAGAAAATTACCGAAGACAAAATGACTGCCCCCCATTGTCTGGGCGGAAAAGGAGCCTGCCCCCCGGAGGACTGCGGAGGCATCTACGGCTATTACGGACTGGTAGAAGCAGTGAATGACCCCAAGCACCCCGAGCACGAAGATATGCGGGAGTGGTTAGGGCTGGAAAAAGGCGAGCTTTGGGACGTACATGCGTTTGATGCGTCCGCCTGCCAGCAGGAGATCATCCACTACCAGCAGTATATCTAGGAATGATAAGGAAGCTAGCAAGCATAACCCATCGCCTAAGGCAGGTCTTTGGTACACTCCCGGTAGCATCTCCTGCCCCCCTGATGCCGCTACTTCCGTGCCCTTAGCCACTGCTGCCCAATACCGCCCGTTTGCTTCCGGTCGTTACACTATCGCCCCCGGCCTGCATGCCCTGACTACCGACTTTGGCAATGGCCCGGCGGATCAGTACATCTTTCAACTGGACGAAGCCTACCCCGACTTTATAGCGAATAAAGCGGCCTGCCGGAGGGAAGGGATGCAAAAATACTACGTACAGGCACGGGAGCGCCCCGACACCCTTCGGGCCATCACCCGCTTTATAGCGCAACGGCTGGCTGAAGACTACCCGGAGCATTGTGCCTTGCAAAAGACGGGAGATGTCTATGAGCTGACCAACCGCCTCCGCGGATTACGTATCCGGTGGGATAACGATGGGCAGTTGCTGAATAATAAAGTTTATGCCTCCTTGTGGGATGCCCTGGCCGATCAGGTGCCCGAAGACCTGGCCCTCTGGCAGACGGTGGGAGAAGAAGATTACCTCTCTACCATTCATTTGTGTGCACCCAACCACTGGGCACCGGCCGACAAGGTGGGGAAGCCCTTTTCGCTGGTACACCAGCCGGTAGCGGAGATGGAAACGCTGCGTCGGCGCTACCTGCCCATGCTGCGCTCTTTACTAAAACCCAATACCTGGGTGCGCTTCGCCTGGGGACTTGGTACCGATACCCGGCTGAACCACCACCCGCAAGCGCCCTCCGGCCTGGCGCCCGAAGCTTGGTCGGGCAGATCCTTTGAACCGGCTGACCCTCAGCTCTTTGTGCGGATAGAGCGACAAACCCTGACCGGCTTCCCGGAAGTGGGAGCGGTGCTATTCACCATCCGCACCTATTTTGAGGATGTTCAACAGCTATCTTTCACCGAACGACAGGCCCTGGCCCAGGCCGTTGAAACCATGTCAGAGGCCACCCTGCGCTACAAAGGACTTTTCGAGCAACGGGAGCAGATCCTGGCCTGGCTGACCGTGGTCTGACGTAGGAGCAGGGGTATCGGAATCCCCTGGGTAACGGCATCGTCCGCATTATTTTGTTCAGCGTCATGATCCTCCGACCGGGAAGATGTTTTGGGGTGGGGCTAGTACCTGATCAGCACGTGATGCAACCCGCTTCGGAGCGGGGGAACCGGCAGCAAGTAGGTAATCTGCTGCCCGGCTCTTCTTCTGGTGGATTGTGTAATAACCATTGTTCATCACGGTAAAAAACCGATCGTAAGGTTTACTGCATTTCTACCGTAAATGCAGCAAAGCATGGGGCAAAATAGCCGGGATTTACCTGAACTTACGATAGTGGTTTTCCTAAAACGAACCTAAGGAGTAGGGGACGCTACCCAAAATGTTTGGATTGTTTTTGGCCCGGGGGTTTGCATCGCTGCCGACCTGAGATGACGCTGGGTATCGCTACCCTTTGGCCGAGCAGCCCGACCGGATATCAATAAAAGCGACCCAGGGAATTTGACAAATTCCCTCTAAGGATATCGTCGATCTCCCCCTAAGGATATTGTCGATCTCCCCCTAAGGATATTGTCGATCTCCCCCTAAGGATATTGTTGAATTCCTTCTAAGGATATCGTCGATATCCCCCTAAGGATATCGTCGATTTCCCTCTAAGGATATCGTCGATTTCCCCCTAAGGATATTGTCGAATTCCTTCTAAGGATATTGTCGAATTCCCTCTAAGGATATTGTCGAATTCCTTCTAAGGATATCGTCGATCTCCCCCTAAGGATATTGTCGATCTCCTTCAGGGAATAGCCGGGAAGAAGGGGCGAGGCTAACTGCTTCTGCGGTCTGGGTAAGGAAATAAATGAAGGATATGCGTACTGACTCAGGGCTGCCTGTAAGCTTTATTTACAGCGCATTGACTGGTTACGGTGAATGGGCTACTGGAGGTGAGGCGAGAAGGCATGAAAAAACCCCCGGCACCGTAGCACCAGGGGAAATTAACCCACCATGTAAAACTGTACTGAGTACTCTGTAAAGTAATTAACATAACGTCATTGCGAGCCGATAGGCGTGGCAATCTCCTGCTCGAGGAGGAGATTGCTTCGTCATTTCAATCCTCGCAATGACGGTTAGAATAGATAGTTACTTTACAGTGTACTAAACGTAAAGTAGCTGAAGGTTTTTAATTAATAGGAGTGCCGCTTATAGGAACTGTCAGCAGAAAGCCCGCCAGGCTACTGCGTAGGGTTTTTCCTCCCATATTGGTGCGCACCTGTAGCTGGTAAGTACCTGCACTCAGGTCGGGCGATTGTATGGTAAGCTTGCGGGGGTGGTTATCCACAATCACCGTTGCTTTAAACTCCTGATTACTTTCGTCAATGAAGAAGATACCCTGTTGCGCATCGGAGTTATCGTACTTCAGCTTATCGCCAATAATGCGTACCGGACTGTTGGGCGTGAGCTGACTGCGGCGAGAGTTGCTCGCTACATCCAGAAAGTCTGTGATAATGGGGCTGTGCTCCGGGGCGACCACCCGCTCAAGCGTCACCTTCTGGGCTGTTTTACTCAACTGCTTGCCAGGGTTCAGGTTCAGATTCAACTGGTGCTTGCCCGGATCAAAGTTCTCATCCGAATTATAAAACACGCCACTGATGCTGGGCAACAGGTTGAACAAGGGAGTATTGATGCTCTTACCTTCTCTAATCCAGAAATCTACCGCCGATAAAAACTCCTCCAGCACGCCTTTAATATCCGACTCCGAGAGCTTGGTATACTTATAATGAATGGTTTCTACCAGATCGTCCAGCGTTTTGCTTTTGCCGGTAGTCACCACCGCCATATAATCGGTAGGGTCGGCAGTGAGGGGGTTATCAATAAGGTAATACTGGATAGCCATAAGTGGTAATAATTAATGATGAAACATCAGGTAAAAGAATGACTAAACTGCGCTGAGAGGGTAAAGATGCAAGAGACCATTTCGGCATTCCAGCCCCATCTGCCAGCAATCTTACGGATGTAATTTTTGAAGAGGATTGAGAAGAGAAGGGTTGAAGGGGGTGAGGAGCTGTAGGAATAATGAGGTAAAGATTTAACGGGATAAACGGATCGATGAAGGTACAATGATGTTGAGGGCCAACTTCCTTATTCAATCCTGCTTCCTTATCTACAGAGTGCTACTGTTCTTACGGAGTGTCTTTACGAACCGACACAAAAAAACCAACCAATGATGTCAGTGCAGTCACCAGGAAGAATAGCAGGGTGAAGGTGATGGCGGTTTCCTGCTGTATATCCAGGTACTGGAAGCCGTATAGGAACACCAGCTCCCGGGCCCCCACTCCCCCAATGGTGAAGGGCAATACGGCCACTACCGACGACACCATAAACAGGGTGAGGTAATCCAGGTAATGGGCCTCTACCGACAGGCTGTATAACAGCAGCAGGGCCGTCAGCACCTGCCCCGCCTGCACCCAGAACGACCAGTGGGTGGTGGACCAGAAGGCAGGCACAAAAAGGGGAAAGAGCAGCCGGTTGGCCAGGTAGTAGCCCGGCAGCACCAGCAGCGAGGCGGCAATGACCCCGGCATGGAAGTAGGGAATGTCACTGGAGAACGAGCTGAATAGCAGAAAGCCTCCGGCCATCACCAGTAGCAGGGCCAGGCCACTGAGCCGGTCGAGCAGGGTGGCCCCGATCAGATGCTTGGTTTTCACCGCAAACCGCTGCTTGAGCAGGTATACCTTGTACCCATCGCCACTGATGCTGCCGGGTAGAAAGAGGTTGTAAAACATGCCCAGGTACAGCAGCTCAATATTGTAGCGGTCGCTGATGCGGACGCTCAGGGGTTCGAGATAGGCTTTGAACCGCCAGGCCGCGGCAATCTTGGAGAGGTTAAACGTCAGAAAAGCCAGCAGGAAATAGCCCGGGTGGGTTTGGAGCAAGGTATCCAGGGCTTCGCGCGCATCAATCTTGCGAAACACGAAAAACAAGGCGGTGGCCGAGAGCAGCAGCTTTAGTACAAAACTGAGCCTCCGGCGGGTGGCAGACTTCTGGGGAGCAGGCTGGGTCGGGTTAGCGTTCACGGAATCTAATCAGTACAAACTCTAAATCATCGTACGTAAAAGTATAAAAAACATCGTACTTCACATCGGTCAGCAAACGTCGGTCTGCTAAAAAAAACGCCCCGGCCTCGGGTTCGGACTTATGCCGGAGCACGGCCTCTCGCTCCCGTTCCAGATAAAAGACGGTGGTCAGCGAGCAACGGGAATCCTGGTAGAGGTACAAGGGGGCTTCCTGCACAATTTTGGTCATCTGGTACGCATCGGTTTTATCCATGGCGGCGCTGCCTTCCTGTGCCCGGTAGGGTAGCACCACCCAGGCAAAAATAAACCGCAGGATAACGGCCAGCAGAATCAGGTTAAGCAAAGCGTAAGCAGGTTTTCTCAGGTGAATGACCAGTAAGGCCACCAGTGCCAGGTTTGCCACAATTGCCACGGCCACCTTATTGGGTACCAGCTCTAGCTGGGGTATAAATGGTAGCGCTACGCTGGTCATCCCCGCCAGCGCAATCAGGGCCGTAATGATGCCGTGAAACCACCGGAAACGATTCGACGGCCCCACCGGCTGAAAACTGACGAAGCAGTAGGTAAGCACCGTCACCAGCAGAGGGTACAGCATGTACACATAGCGGGAGCGGGTGCCGGGGGAGATCCAGTACACGGCCACATTGCCCAGAAACAGCAGCAGGCAGAACAGTATGAACGGTTGCCTTCGGATCACGGTCAGGATATCCTTTCGCAGGGTAAAGAGCAGCAGTAGCGAGGCCGGGGCCACGTTCTTCAGGGTTTCCAGCGGGAAAAGAAACAGGTGCGGTAGCAGGGTGGTAAACTTATTCTGTAGCATCGTCCGCTCACTGCTCTGCGACCAGAGGGAGTCTTCGCTGGTAAAATAGTTGATGAACGGATGGTACTGGTCGTACCACCAGAAGTACCCGCCCACAATCAGGGCGAATGTCAGCAAGCCGGTAAGGTGGGCCAGGCCAAACAGTTTACGCAGCTTACCCTGATACAGAAAGAAGATGCCCAGCGAAACCGCCAGAAACACCGGGGATGGCAAGCCTTTGGTGAGCGCCCCCAGCGCGCCCAGCGCATAGGTAGTGATGAAGAGCGCGTAGTACTGCTGCCGCTGGTAAAAATGATAGATGGTAAAAAAGCTGCCCAGGGTAATGAAAGAGTAGAACAGGTCGATCTCCCCGGCTGTGGCTGAGAAGTAAAAGAGGATATCCACCATTACCCAGGTTAATAAGCCTGCGTAGGCAGCCTGAGAATAGCCCACATAGCGGCGGCACATCAGAAATACCAGCACGCCCATTCCCAGGAACGAAAGCATAGAGAAAAAGCGGACGGCAAACTCCGAATAGTTCCTGAATAAGCCAAACCCGGCAATAACCACCCAGTTATAGAGCGGAGGCTTTTTATAGTAATATTCTCCCATCTCGGTAGGCACCACCCAATTATCCTGAAAGAGCATTTCCAGGGCAATGAGGGCCCGTCGGGGTTCTTCGTGTTTTAAAGGAGCCAGCCCGAGGTTAACAAAAAAAGAGGCAACTGCCAAGACCATAATCAAGAGCAGGTACTGGCGCTGGCGGCGGCCCAGCGAAGTCGAAAAAAGGGGGCGATCGTTATCGATAGAAGTTGTGTTTAATGACGGGTGCAAAGTTCGGCAATTGAAAAAGAAAGACAATATAAAAGCTCAGAATCTTTCAATTCTTTCTTCTTAGTACTGGTATCTTACAAAAGATTTTATAAATTCGCTGGCTACAGAAGCACAATACCTAACGGAAAGCTCATTGTCGGAAGAACAACTGGTTCAGGGATTACGCAAGAAGGATAAGGAGGCGTTCGCCTACCTGTACGATCATTACGCCTCAGCCATCTTTGGGGTGATTTCCCGTATTGTCACTGAGCCCAAAATAGCCGAAGAGGTGCTTCAGGATGTGTTCCTCAAATTCTGGCATAAAATTGATCACTATAACGAAACGAAGGGAGCATTATTCACCTGGATGCTGACCCTGACTCGTAATACCGCCCGCGACCGACTTCGGTCGAAAGAATATAAATCTTCTAAGAAAACCGATTCCATATCCAACTACGTACATACGGTGGAAGGCAAGCACGCCGTGAACCCCAATGTGTCTGATGTTGGATTGCGAAACACGCTTGGCCAACTGAATGAGGAGCAGCAGTTTGTTGTTGAAATGCTCTACTTTCGGGGCTACAGTCAGTCGGAACTTGCAGAAGAATACAATATTCCACTGGGTACAGTAAAAACCCGGGTACGGAGTGCTATGCTTAAACTTCGAAAACTACTACGTGTTTGATGAATGTTGAACGTTACATAGCGTCAGGTAAATTAGAAGCGTATATCCTCGGCGAGCTGAATGCGGCTGATGAGCAGGAGGTTTTACGTGCAGCTAGCGAATATCCTGAAATTCGTGAGGAGCTGGATGTGTTGGAGCGCACTCAGGAGCAATTGGCTTTCGAGAGTGCTGTGGCCCCACCCGAGGGGGTGCGAGCGGCCTTATTCGCCCAAATTGAGTCTGCCGAGACAAGCCGGGAAGAAACCGTGCCCCATATCACTGCTGAAGAAACCGAAAAGCCGGTGGTTCCGGCAACGAAGCCTCTCCAAACCGGCCGCCGTTTGCCCCGCTGGGTGCCGGTGGGTATGGCCGCCTCCATTGTCTGGATTGTGCTCTCTACCGGAGCTGCATTGTATTTCTGGCAGCAGTGGCAGCAAACAGAAGAAGACCTTCAACTGGCATCGGCCCAAAACCTGGAAGTGGCTCAGCAATACCAGCGGGCGCAAGAAAACAGAGAGGGGCTCGAGCAGCAAATCAGTGTATTATCCGACCCGAATGTGCAACGGATTGCGCTTCAGGGGCTGGATATTTCTCCTGATGCCCGGGCCGTGGTTTTCTGGAATGCCAATGCCTCGCAGGTGTATCTCAATCCTTCCGGCTTGCCTGCACTGTCAGCTAACCAGCAATACCAGCTTTGGGCCATTGTAGACGGTGCTCCCGTCAGTGCCGGAGTAGTACCGCTGGAATCAGAGAACGATCTATTCCAGATGGAGCAGATTGCCAACGCCTCCGCCTTTGCCATCACCCTCGAACCCCTTGGTGGCAGTGAATCCCCTACCATGGAAGCCATGTATGTCATGGGTGAAGTCTAAAAAAGCAGTCGTCCCTCTCCTAATATAATATAGCTCTCCAATCCGCTACGGTATATTCTTGCGTATATGAGAGAAACACAGCCGTAGCAGCAGAACAGCGAAGCATGGGAAAGGTTGAAGTGTTATTGAAAGTTGTGTTTTATTTAAATCCCCCGGTTTGGGGGATTTTTTTGTGCACTAACGCCATCGGGAA
>JAVKCN010000007.1:0-32383 GCA_040222715.1 Cyclobacteriaceae bacterium
TAATCTTTTAAGTGCATTTTTTTAACAAAAACCAAACAGTTATCCTTATGACCGCACTAGAATTCAGCTATTCACTCGACAAAATGTCCAAGTCTTTGAAGCCTTTCGCCTTAAAACTGACCAAAGACATGGAAGAGGCCAATGACCTTTTACAAGAAACCATATTAAAAGCGTTTACCAATCGCGATAAATTTACTGATGGCACCAATTTGAAGGCTTGGTTGTACACCATCATGAAAAACACATTCATTACGAATTATCAACGTATGGTGCGCAGGAACACCTTTATTGATACGACTGATAATCTCCACTACATCAACAGCACCAGTAACGTCACCGAAAATTTAGCGTATTCAAGCTTTACGATGAAGGACATTACCAGAGCAATTGCTAAGCTGGACGATGCCTATAAAACTCCTTTTATGATGCATTTCCGGGGATTTAAGTATCATGAGATCGCCGATCGTCTTAACATCCCTATCGGAACTGTAAAAAACAGGATTCACATTGCTCGTAAAGAGTTAAAATCCGTCCTTAAAAATTATTCTGTAAAAGATTAATGCAGAAACGCATTATTGTCATAGGTTCTGGCTTTTCCGGGCTCTCCGCCGCTACTTTTTTAGCTCATTCAGGTTTTGATGTTACCGTACTTGAAAAACACGACATTCCTGGCGGACGAGCCCGCTCTTTTTCTGAACAAAATTTCACTTTTGACATGGGGCCCAGTTGGTATTGGATGCCCGATGTTTTTGATCAATATTTCGCTTCTTTTGGTAAGAAAACTACTGATTATTACCAGCTAACGCGGTTAGATCCTTCTTATACTGTTGTTTTCAGCAATGATCAGTTCGTTCATCTGCCGGCAACGTTAACTCAGTTATATCAGCTTTTTGAAACACTGGAGCCCGGTAGTAGTAGCATGTTAGAAAAATTTCTCAAGCAAGCTGCTTATAAATACGAAGTGGGGATGAATAAGCTAGTCTATAAACCCAGCCGTTCACTTACGGAGTTTGTGGGCGCCCGTTTGCTCTATGATGTCATGCGAATGGACGTCTTCAGTTCATTCTACAGGCATATTCGTTCCTTTTTTGCGAATGAGCAGATTATCCGCATTATGGAGTTTCCTATATTATTATTAGGCGCACTCCCCCAAAATACTCCGGCTCTTTACAGCCTGATGAATTACGCTGATATTAAACTTGGTACGTGGTACCCGATGGGTGGTATGCATCAGATTGTGAAAGGAATGGTTGATCTTGCCCGGGAAAAAGGTGTTAAATTTGAGTTTCAACAAAATGTCAAGGCTTTTGGTCTGATCGGTGATCAAATTCAGGAAGTCATCACCGATCAGCAATCATTTACAGCTGATGTAATAGTCGGCAGTGCTGACTATCATTATATTGAGACCCAATTGCTACCTCCTTTGTATCGCAGCTATAGCAATTCTTACTGGGAAAGTAGAAAACTGGCCCCTTCTTCCCTATTATATTATCTGGGCGTAAATAAAAAGCTAAAGAACCTGAATCACCACAATCTTTTCTTCGATCAGGATTTTACACCCCACGCCGAGGATATATACAAAAATCCAAAGTGGCCAGATAATCCGTTATTCTATGTATCGGTCACTTCCAAAACAGATCCCTCGGTGGCACCAAATGGCCATGAAAATTTGTTTATCTTAATACCGGTGGCTCCAGACCTGGAAGACACAGCCGAAATACGCGAGCATTACTATGAATTGGTGATGCAGCGACTGGAAAGACTGACTGGGCAATCTATACGTGATGCGGTGGTGTATAAGCGGAGCTATGCCCATAATGACTTTAAGCAGGATTACAATGCCTTTAAGGGTAACGCGTACGGATTAGCGAATACGCTTATGCAAACGGCCATTTTAAAGCCGAGTCTTAAAAGCAAAAAAGTAAAAAATTTATATTATACCGGGCAATTAACTGTGCCTGGCCCCGGGGTTCCACCTTCATTGATTTCAGGAAAAGTGGTGGCTCAGGAAATTGAAAAAGAATATAGCGTGTAGCGTAAGTACATTAACTCACATCGTTGCTTGTTTATGAATCTGTTTGATGCCACTACTTTCAAATGCAGTAAGCTGATAACCCAGCATTATAGTACCTCTTTTACCCTGGGTATTCGCACCCTTCATCGACGTTTTCACTATCCCATTTACGCTGTGTATGGTTTTGTGCGGTATGCCGATGAAATTGTGGATACTTTTCATGAACACAATAAAACTGCATTGCTCAATAGATTTGAGAAAGATACTTTCCAGGCAATTCGTGAAAAAATCAGCCTGAATCCCGTACTGCATTCCTTTCAGAAAGTGGTGAACGAATACCATATTCAACCTGAATTGATTGAGGCTTTCCTGAAAAGCATGAAGATGGACCTGCATTATCAAACCTACAATACCCCTCAGTACGAGGAGTATATTTACGGTTCGGCTGAAGTAGTCGGATTAATGTGCTTACGGGTGTTTTGTGAGGGAAATGAAACGCTTTATGCTTCGCTGGAAGAGCCAGCCCGAAGATTAGGGGCGGCTTTTCAAAAGGTTAACTTCCTGCGTGATATCAAAAGCGATTATCAGGAACGGGGTAGGGTTTATTTTCCGGATGTTGATTTTGCAGAATTTACCCAACGTGCCAAGTGCCTCATTGAAGACGATATTCAGGCTGATTTTGATGCTGCCTACAATGGTATTCTTCGCTTACCCAACGGAGCAAAACCAGGAGTGTATCTGGCGTACGTATACTACCTCAGTCTTTTCAAAAAAATTAAAAATTGCTCAGCGGCCCGTATTGCTGATGAGCGTATTCGCATACCCGATAATCGAAAAATCGCGTTATTAATCGGCACCTATTTCAGGCACCGATTCAACTACTTGTAATGTTGCAAATTGTCAAACATTAACCCTAAAACGATGCTTCACCTACATGTCGCTATTGATCGTACCTCAGGCTTCTGTTTTGGAGTTGTTTATGCTATTGAAATGGCTGAGGATATTCTGGACGAATATGGATATCTGTATTGTCTCGGTGATATTGTACACAATGACGAAGAAGTTAAACGATTGGAAAACAAAGGCTTACGCATCATTAATCATGATACATTTCAACAACTGAGAGACGAAAAAGTATTGATTCGGGCCCACGGTGAACCACCCAGCACGTATCGGACTGCTTCTGAAAATAACTTACAACTGATTGATGCATCCTGTCCGGTAGTGCTGAAACTTCAGAACCGGATCAAAAACTCGTATGATAAATCTGAAAAGATTTATATCTATGGTAAACATGGCCACGCCGAAGTAGAAGGGTTATTGGGTCAAACCCACCAGGAAGCTATTGTTTTCCAAAGCCTGGATGAATTGGATCTGGAAGAAATTCCAAAGCAAATGACTCTCTACAGCCAGACGACCAAAAGCACCGACAAGTTTTACGAAATCACCAACACTTTACAAAAAGCAGGCATTGTGGTGAATGCTAATGACACAATTTGTCGGCAGGTCTCTAACCGGGACAAAGAACTACGGGAGTTTGCTGGGCGATTTGATAAAATTCTTTTTGTATCAGGCACAAAATCATCTAATGGAAAAGTGCTGTACCAGGTTTGTAAAAACCGCAACCCCCAGACTTATTTCATTTCTCATAAAGAACAAATAGACGCAGCCTGGTTTGGCACCAACGACAGTGTGGGTATCTGTGGTGCCACTTCAACCCCCATGTGGCTGATGGAAGAGGTGCGAGACGCCCTCTTGGAACTTTAGACCAACTTCTAACCTTAGCCTAACATGAAGCCCTGGTACCGGGAAAAAGGAGTCTGGATTGCTTTACTCATCATCACCCTTTGGTTTTTATCACTGGGTTGGCTTCTTTCGGTCTATTCAGTTGATTTCACTAACCCACTCACGTACGGGCTGATGCTAGTACAGACCCATCTGTATACCGGACTGTTCATTACGGCCCATGATGCCATGCATGGGGCTGTATCCCGGCACCGAAACTTGAACAAAGCGTTGGGAAGTACAGCAGCAGCATTATTCGCTTACAATTCTTACCGCAAATTGTTTCCCAAACATCATCAACACCATCAGTTTGTGGCTACGGACAAAGATCCCGATTATCACGGGGGAGGTTTTATTCCTTGGTACCTAAAGTTTGCTCGGGAGTATGTAAGTATCTGGCAGATTTTGTTAATGGCCGTTACCTACGAAGTACTGCTTCGCTTTTTTCCCAAACCCAATATCATTTTATTTTACATTATTCCTTCCCTTCTTTCTACGATACAGCTCTTCTATTTTGGCACTTTTCTGCCCCATCGTGGTGAACATCAAAACAAACATCATTCCCGGACCCAGCGGAAGAACCATGTCTGGGCTTTTCTTAGTTGCTATTTTTTTGGTTACCACTATGAGCACCATAACACTCCCGGTGTGCCCTGGTGGAAATTGTATCAGGAAAAAGAGCACTTCGAGACTAAAAACTCACTTCATTTTTAGCTTGCTCATCACCCAATAATTTCTTCTTTGGTGATTTGGCGGCCTGTATCCTTTCGCAGCACTTTCCTTGGATAATCTGACAATAGGTTGTAAAGCCCATACAGGTAATGTTTTAGTATAATATAATATTAATAAAGTTCAATATTAATGTACTTTTGCTATATCTTTCTATCTGAAATTTATCTGAATGCATCGAAGCGTTTATCTTACTTTACTTGGACTTCCCTGGATATTCCTTACAGGCTGTGCCACACTGCTCAGTAACCAATATCAGGAAGTTGCTATTCAGACAAACGCACCCGATGCCAGTGTGTATGTGGATAATCATTATGTGGGCACTGGAAAAACCGTGATTGCTGATGTTGAGAAAGACCGGGAAGTAAAACAAATTCGGATAGACCGGAAAGGATATAAATCAGAATATACCGTTCATTACCAGCAAAAGAAATCTCCTCTGAAGATTTTATCCTGGGTAACAGCCGGAGCGGTAATCGCAGCTCCGATACTGGTTGGTGGAGGACCGATAGGATACACGCTTTACAGCATTTTTATCCCTTTGTTTGACAATGGCCAGAGAAGTTATCAATACAGTGAAAAGGTTGCTATTAATCGGGAAGCCAGCATTGCCTCCAAGCAAAACGATCAAAAGCATATTTTTTTGAATAGCACATCTTTTGAAATTGAAGAAGAAAATCTGATCATAGAATCGTATAAACTCAAAGACTATCAACAACAACAAGGGCCGTATCTGACTGAGCTCGGTAAAGACAAACTGCGTATCAGAAATACCATTTTCAACGATGCTCTCAATAACGTACTTTTCTCGTATGGTTTTATTGACACTACTCAGACAATCCTGAAGAAGAAAACGAATACGTTGTATATCAGTGCCAATGTGACTGGCCTCAAAATTCAGCAAATTTCAAAATCATTTACGATGCTTCGTGCCCCCAGCCGCTTCCTGGTATCTGAAGCCTCCATTGAATGGACCATCAGTGATGTATATCAACAGCCCAAATACCAGCAAAGTATTAACAGTAGTTCAGGTGAGTTTGCCCTTAGATCTAATTATTCATCAGACAATAATTTCACGGTAATTACTGCTTCTATTGAAGACGCGGTCACAACTTCCTTTCTTAAATTTCTTAAAACGCATGATGTGCAGAAACTGCTGAGAATTGATGCTGAAGACGTGGTCGCCAGGGAAATGATGAGCATCCTTTCGGCTGATCAAAGCGTGCAAAGTTTAGTAGCAGCCCGAGAGGCTACAGTCACGATTATGAATGGTGATGGACACGGAAGCGGCTGTATCATTGGCAAATACGGTGAGATAGTGACCAACTATCATGTCATTGCCGGCGCTTCGGAGTTAACAGTCAAACTGAATAATGACAAAGAATATAGTGCCGAGGTGATTCGCTATAACGAATACGCTGATCTGGCACTAATCAAAATTAAGGAAACCTTCGAGACCACCTATAAACTGCCGGTGAAGAAAAACTATACCCTGGGAGAAGAAATATATGCAATCGGGACACCTACCTCCATTGAACTTGGACAGACCCTCAGTAAAGGGATTATCTCCAGTGAACGTGAGCAAGAAGGTCAGGAGTGGATACAATCAGATGTGAGCGTGAACCCCGGTAATAGTGGCGGTGCGCTGGTAAATAAGCAGGGAGAACTGGTAGGAATCGTCAATTCTAAACTGATGGGAGTAGGTATCGAAGGAATTTCCTTCTGCATTCCGGCCCGGGATATATATGAACTGTTGAAAGTAAAGTGCGTAACCGGAATACAATAGTGTATTTTGGTAGATAAAAAGATAGCTTACTGAAATCTACTAGTCTTCACAGAAACTACCTTTTACCATTTTACTCTCCTTTGCCAAAAACCACGAGCAGCGCCACCCCGGAAACAAACCAGAATAACCCCATAATGACAATCCAGCTATTGCCAAACATGGGGGGGTAACGATCCATACCAACCTCCCCAATCAAAGAAATAATGGATAGCACCAGGGCAACAAATCCAACGAGGGCCATAACAATACCCGCTTTTCTCATAAGTCACTACGTTTAATGATGCTGCAAAATAACACATCTTTACCACTACATCCAATAGTAAATGTCAGAATCCGCCCGCATAAATGACTTTACCCATAAATATCGATGGTAAAACGTGCGTTAGACAACTCATTCCGATGCCCGCTGATAATGTTGGTACAGCTTCTATTTCGGTTATTACATCCCCGGATATAAAAAAGACCATGTGTCGGACAAATTAATTGCCCACCGCATGGTCTGAAATAGTGAATGGGTAATACTATTCCGCAGCGCTGGCCTGCATATCATCCCCATGCAGCGTAATTAGGAAGCTCACGAGATCGCGAATTTCCTTCTTGGAGAGATAGTCTTTCATATTGGGCATACTGGATGGTGCTGAAGTTCGTTTTACCACTTGCGCCTTCATAATTACCGTGTCGGGTTTGTTACCCATTTTCAGCGTAAGCTCACTATCGTTTTCATCCTGAAGGATACCGCTGAGGGTTTTCCCACCTTCCATTTCCAGCGAAACCACTCCGAAACCCGGCGCCACTCGAGCACTGGGGTTGATCAATGCTTCCAACAGTTGTTCACGAGAAAGGCGATCTGCCACCCCATTCAGACGCGGCCCGGCGCTTCCTCCAAAATCATCGTAAGAGTGGCACTTCATACATTGGGCAGTAGAATGGCGAAAAACGATTGAGCGTCCCCGATCCGGGTCACCCCCAAACAAGCAGGCCAGATAGGCATCTGCCTGAACATCCGTTGCTGAAGCAGCCCGAACCTCGGCGAATTTTTCCTGTAATTCAGAAGAATGCGTACTATCGATGGCCTCGGCCAGTTCAAGATGCACCTCGGGAGGAAGTTCCCCACTCTTCATTTGCGTCAGCAGATGATCAAATGCCTGCCTGGTATCTTCCGCTGGAAGGGATCCCAACGTTAGTACCGCCGCCTGTTTCTCTTCAGGGGTACGCTCTTCAATGACTTCAGACAGTAAAGTAACCATCAGGTCTTTAGAAATATCCATTTTGGTCATCAGGTCCAGCCCTACCACCCGCACGCTTTTTTCCCGATCGGATAGCGCCTGTTCAATGGCCTGCCCGATCTTTTCATCTTCCAGAGCGGCCAGCGCCTTTAAAGCTTCGGCCCGCACTTCAGGATCGCTATCGTTCTTGAGCCTGGCAAACAATTTTGGTGATCCATTGGTAATATCAAGATTACCAATGGCTTTCACGGCATTAAAGCGCAATGAGGATTCCTTATGGTCCGCCAACCGGATCAACGGGTTGGCCGCGACATCCTGAATCCTGGCAGGATCACGCGTTACCTCTCCCCGGAACCGACCATCCACGCGGTCAAGAACCGATGGCTCTGCCCAGGTGCCAAGGGCGGCAATGGCTTCGGCCCGCATCGCTACCGGGCGATCTTCGGCCAGCGCATAGTCCAGCAGGTTTTGTAATGAAGCATCGCTGCCTACGCGCAGGTTTGCACTGATAGCCCGCCGGATCAGGGCTTCCTGGGTAAAACGTTCTTCCTGAAGCACATCGCCCAGTGCCGGTAAGGATTTTTCAATAGAATAATCATCATTGATGGCCCGAGCGGCTTCGGTTACAATATATTCGTCTTCATCCTGCAGAAAGTTGGTGATGCCGGGATCACTCATTCTTCGTAAAGCCACCACCGCGGCAATTCTGACCGCTCGCGAGGGATGATCGGATAAGGCGACCACGGGTTCACTTTTGCCAATTCGTGCCAAAGCCAGGCTTCCGGCGTGTCGGATATAGGCATCTTCATCATTATTGGCTTCCAAGAGCGCAATGATCGGTTCAATGGCGGGTTCGTAGGCAATCCTACCCAAAGCCTCAGCTGCAAAGAATCTGGCCCGGCTAAAGTCATCCTGTAACAAAGGAAGTAGCGCCTCACCCGCTGCCGCGTAGCGTACGTCACCCAACCACTTCGCCGCCTGCGCCCGGATTTCCTCATCAGCATCCTGCAGCAGAGGAAGCAATGATTCTGCATAGGATGCATCCTGGCGGGCCAGCTGGCTGATACCCCATATACTGTGTACGCGAGCCAGTTGATCTACGGTCGGCTCCAGGTTCTTTTGAAATACTTCCGCTCCATCATCACCACGCTTGGCCAGTGCAAACTGGGCTTTCTGGCGCACCCGCATATCCGGATTACTAAGTAATTCCCCTAAATGATTATCATCGTGCTTCGTAAAATCTTCAGCCAGCAAAGTTTTCGTTTGCTGACGTTCATCCCAATCCCATCCACCGGCAGCATCCAGTTTCCAGATACGACCGTAGTCTTTCGTATTCCATCCGTCGATCCAGTCAGCCACGTACATGGCGCCATCCGGACCAAAGTCGATGCCGGTTGCCAGAACGCCGCCGACTATCTTTTCATGCTCTCCTAACTCAAAGGTAGCTCCTTTGGGTTTCAGTTTGAAGGAGTGAATACCGGAACGCGCGGGGTTCCCTACAAATTCTACCACGAAAAATGTGTTCTTCCATTCGGGACTAAGCGCAGTACCAGGGTTGTATAACATGCCCGTCGGACCATTCACAAAATTGATGATGCAAGGAGTGATGTAAGCGGCCTGCCCTTCAAAACGCGGTTTATACATCCCCTCATCCATCCAAACCTTGTACTCATTGTTCTTGGGGTCTTTGTACTTTCCAAACTGCCAGTTGGTACGCCAACCGGTATCTGAGCCATTGACAATATACACCAAACGTTCGCTTTCGCCCCGATGGTCACCATCATTATCCTGGCTAATCAGGTTACCGTATTCATCAAATACAAATTCATGGGTATTTCGCACTCCCATGGCAAATACTTCAAAATCGCTACCGTCGGGATTGGCCCGAACAATTACTCCCCGGTTGGGATATTCCCACTTCTTACCGTCGGGGCCCTCACCACTGAACCCGATATCGCCGATGCCCCAGTAAATACGACCGTCCGGGCCCATTTCCAGGCCAGACATTCCATGCCCACCAAAACCTACGTGAATACCGTAGCCATGAGAAATAGACGTTTTCTCATCCGCAATACCATCACCGTTCTTATCTTTAATGCGCCAGAGGTCGGGGGCGACACCAACAAAGAGATCTTCCCCATCAATCATGATGGCACCGGCCACATCCGTGACTTCATCGTTAAAATCATCCACCACCAACTGCGATTTATCAGCAATACCATCTCCGGAGACGTCTTCTAATCGATAGATATTTTCTTTTTCCACCGTCATGTCTTTCCAATCATGAGAGCCATCGCCATTCAGGTCAGCCAGCCATTCATTATGTTCGCTGTTTTCGGGTGATAACGTTTTGTGCAAAAAGGCTCGCTTCTCCTCCACGTTTTTCAGTTGGATTGAGCCAATCTCCCACTCTTGATGCCCCCGGATATCAAATTCAGAGTTTTTCTGCCGATTGGTTCGGGTATAGTACACCCTTCCGGCATCATCAATATCAATGGAAATGGGGTCGGCAACCAGTGAGTCAACGCCCCAAATGTTGAGCGTGAGCCCTTCGGCCAGTTCGGGTGAAACTGTGGCTTCAATAGATTTGGCCATTTCCACCGTTTGTTCGGGTGGCATTTCTTTGATGCGCAGGTCAGTCGTTTCCGTTTGGCATCCGCCCAATCCCAGCACCAGCATCAGGGGGCCTGCCCAAACGGGCATTTGATTGGTCATACAAGTTGTTGTATTGTGTCTCATAGTGATCATTATATACTATCTGGAGGGTGAAAATACAACTTTTTGCGTTATTTCGTGGGCGAATTTAGAAACAAAGCAACCAGGCCTTATTAGAAAGCATTCAATATACCAGCTAATTGTATATTGCTCTTTTTTAGGGAGCATTTTTCTCTTACTGAAAACTTTACGCTGCCGTATCCTGAAGCAGCACGGGGGCAATTCGCTGTTGATAGCGTTCTCGGATAAATCCATGCTGAAGGTAATCCGGAAGTTCGGCAAGCCACTGCTCATATGTTTCAGCACCAACTGCCTGGGCCACGTAAGCTTCGTGTACAAAATTAATGTAGCCAATCACTTTCAGCAATGATTGGTGAAACAGCGCCATATTAATATCAGCGACAACAAAACGCTCAATCTCCCGATGATTGGCGGATACGACCAGCCGTTGCAGTAAATGAAATACGGTGGTATACCCGGTACGCCAGGCTAGTTTTTGCCAGTGCTCCCGGTTAAATCTTTGTAAAACTTCTCCGCTACGCTCACTTCGCAAGGCGAGTTGCGGATTGCCTTGCACCCAGTTCCGCATCTGCAAGGAACGCTGTCGGTGGGTAGTGCGCAAAAACTGGCGAAGCTGGCTTTGGGCTTCCCGCGTATCCTGTGCCAGCGCCAAACCGGGTTTGGTCCAGCGACCCTGTGGTAATCCGTAGACGGAGGGATGATGGGCTTCCCCGAATGCACAGAAAGACAGGGAAGCCGGATACATTTTTCGTTTTACGAGGCGACCCGCTTCGGATAAAATACGAGAGGGGTTACGCTCGCTGCGTCCATGGACACGTAGCATAGCGCGCAGACTTTCTTCCACGCTATAATATGCCTGCGGAAATGTCCAGTAAAGCGCGTGCTGCTGATAATTGGTATCACTCAGTGCCGCGGTCTGCCGGATCGCATATTCGGTATTCCAGCTATTAAGCAGATGTCGTTTCATCGCTGCCTGATCGTGTCCGGATGGTGAAAGTGTTAGTTGTTGGAAGCTTGGTAATTTATTGAGCGCATATGCCTCTTCGCTGTGTTCAATATGATGGCGCAGGGCATAGAAATAATTCAGAAATATCTGGGCCGGAATAGAGCGTTGCCATTGCTCCTTTTCCAGAATTTCATCCTGAGTCAGGGCTGATGTAATTTCTTCCATAATTCATATTTTATTCTTAATATAAGAACGAAATATATGCAGAATGGGTTCTATTTTTTGATCCAATATGTGGGAAAATAGAGCTTTAAACCAGTTTTATAGCTAAGTTACATTGCTTTGCAAAAGCCTCAGAAAATACTTATAAAAAGTATTTTCGTTTATGCGATAGCCTCTTCAGTTACTGATGAGAATATTCGGCTGAGAAAGTTGAAAGCAATGAGGTAGGTTGGCTTCACTCCTTCCAATCCCAGACTCCCCGAAGCCAGCGTACTCCCGGTTTCCAGCGGATTGTCTGATGCATAATACGCGTAGCGAAGCCTTACCTCCGGATTGATGCTATTGCGGATTTTAGCTGCCGACTGAATGGCTTTTTGGTAATGCGCTCCTTCCATCTCCAAGCCAATGGCCTGCCAGGACGAATTTAAAAAGTACTGCAACACATCCTTATTCTGCAAAGACGTGCCCAGCACCGTGATCATTGGCCCAATACATACTTGCAGATCATGCCCCTGCAACGCTTCAGTATCCAGATCATTGTCGATGGGATAATTGTCGGCGGTTCCCTCAAACACGTGTGCGGTGGGAATCATGATATCGCCCTTTCGCCCTTGCAGAATTCCGGCCTTACCCATAATGGAAATAGACTCCACATTTAGCGGATAACTGCCATTAATTTCATCATAGGGTTTCAGCAGTTCGTCCATACATTCGTAGGCCTGCTCACCAAAGGCATAGTCCATCACCAGCAATACCGGTAATTGCGCATTGTCTACTTCCGGTCGGGACACTCCGGGTATCACAAAATCACCGGGGAGTTTCGCCGTATCAATAATTTGCACTGAAATATTAGTCCCGGACTGATCAACGACCTCAGTCAGTCCGTTCTTCAGGGCATAATCCCGAAGTTCTTTGAATAATTTGATCTTTTTCTCGTGGCTGATTTCTACGGCCAGTTTCTCTATGGCATCATAGGAATCACGGCCCAAAGCATGGTAACCGTAAATGATATTGATAAAGCTATGCAGGTTGGCACTGATGATATGTACCGGTCGGGTAATCAATTCTTTTTCTACCAGAATGGATTTGATGTGGCTGGCCCACTGATCCCCGTACACATGGTGACCAATACGCTCGCGAAGGGTATTGGAGAATTTAATTTCGCGATCGTCTACTCCCTGAGCTTCCTCGATGGATAATTTTCCCAGATAATACACAATATGAAACAGGCTATTCCGGGCAGGGTCAGCCGCAAACCGCTGGTAGGCTTCTCGGGTTTCTTCGTAGGTTCTACTCAGCACATTGCTCATATACGAATACGCTGCCTCCAGGTCGCATTCTTCCTGACGAGCCTCTTTTTCTACCAGTTCGCGTAACTTCACCCAATCCGGGGTTTCCCGCCCCTTTGGATCTAAGGCATTGCTCCTGATTTTTTCTGCTTCATTATACAGAAAAGTCAGGTGAGTCAGAATATCGTAGATGTCGCTGCGGCCCCGGGTCATTTCCACGTACATCTGCAATTCATCTACCCGGTAGCAGTTTCGGCGGCGTTTGGCAGGAATGATATTTTCAAAGCTGGAATGCTCGTATCCTTCCCGGGAAATTAATTTGATGTAACGGCATTCTTCAATGCCCCGGGGCAGGCGATCGATTACGTATAGCAACCCGTTGAGTTCTACCCGCTCATGATCGACGATCAGTCCGTAGATTTCGGGCTGAAGTACGTGCAACGCCTGAATAAGGGATTCACCAGACACTCCAAGGGGTTTGTAGCTGCCCCGGATAAACAAATGCCGCATGGTGATGTACAGCTTCTCAATGGCGGCTCGGGACTCTTGGGCACGGGATCGGGTCATTACCTGCATAACAATTCATTTGAAACACAAAGGTAGCAGGTTTCACGGCGAACCCCTAGTCGTGGTTTTAAACTTTCGCTGATGGAGGATCGAAAATTTTTTTGAAGGTAAAGGCTTCCGGTGTATCACCCTGGGCCTGCAGTAAGGATAGACGTTTTTTGGCTTCGTCAATGGTTGGCCGATGGCCTGTTGGCACCCACCACATCACCAGGTACGCTCCAACGTGTTTCTCAAACCACTCCTGCCGTTTACGCATGAACTGCACATGCTCGGTTTGAAACGCGTATTGTTTTAGTTCCTCGATGCCTTCCCACACCGACATATTGACAATGATGAGCGGATCTCCAAACGGATGAAACTCTGTGGCATTTCCCGATTCGTCTTGTAAGCGCCACACAAAACCGGGGCTTTTTTCTGCGATCTCGTTGATGCGATCCAGATTTTCAGCAAACTCGGCAATCTGAGGATGATCGATGGGATACCGTAGTTTTCCGATGTTGATTTCCGCCAAATGATACATACAAGACAAAAAAGGTCAATTCATAAACTTATGACTCATCGGCTACCGTGGTTTCTCTTTTATGGTTTACGGTTTCTATGATTTTCCCGGAGCGGCTGTAGTATTTCCAGTTGCCGGATTTTTCATCCTGCTCCAGCATTCCTGTGGACTCAACCGTACCGTTGTCGTAGTAAAATGTCCAGGAACCTTCCTGGTAGCCATTCACCATGGGTCCTTCACTCAATTTATTACCATTCTCGAAAAAGTAAACCCAAGTGCCATTGGGCAATCCGTTCTGATAAACTCCCCGTGATTCTATTTCACCGGTGGCGTAATACGTAAGTCGTTCTCCGTAGCCATTCTCGAGAGAACCAGCGGATAGAGAATCACCCCGGATGGTATAAAAAGGGCCTACTTCTTTGAGCAGTCCGATGTCCCAGGTTTCTTCCTGCACGAGTTGGCCATTGACGTAAAACAGTCCCCAAAGCCCATCTTCTTCTCCCATCACAAATGATCCTACCGATTGTAGCTGTCCGGTATCATGGTACTTAAACCATTGCCCGTCTTCCAGTCCCAGTTTGTAATTTCCTTCGGCCATCATCGTACCACCTTCACTGTAGTATTTCCACAGGCCATCTTTGACTCCGTTCTTGTATTTCCCGGCTGAATACACTCGCCCGGACTCATAATAAGTGACCCACACTCCAGCTTCTACTCCGGACTGGTACTGCCCCTCCACACTTTTTTTACCATTGTAATGGTACTCAATATAGGTGCTATCGCGAATGCCATGCTTGAAGTAACTGCTGGACTTAAGCTGACCATTGATAAAATAAAATTTCCACTCCCCACTCGGTTCACCCTTTTCGTAGTTACCTACTCCCAATAACCCTCCGTATTCGTTAAAGAATTGCCAACGCCCTACTTGTTTACCTTCTTCAAACTCTCCTCGTTGTACCACTTGTCCACTCTGGTCAAAAAACAACCAACGGCCTCCCCGCTTACCATCTACCAGTTCTCCCCGCCCCCGCAGGCTGTCAATAGAAGTAATTCGATCCTGTGCCAGCGTTAGATTGGATAGTAATAAGCCTGCCAGCAAAAAAAAGGAATATCGCATAAATGTAACTTTGTTTCTTAAGATAACGCTATAATTTGAGTAACTGCACGACCCTGTCCAAAAAAACAACCGCATTGTCGGGTAGCTGTTCCCAATCCTTTAACGGCAAAAATGTCGATAACTTGCAAAAAGACCGATTGAGCATCCAGTCTGCCCAGGGTTTCTCGGTGAATCGCCGGGCCGGTTGGTAATAGCTTTCTTCCTGATGATATTGCCAGGGATCATCTCCCACACAGACCTTCCAGTTCCACGCCTGTAGCTGAGGCAATTGCCGGGCGATCTGAGCTTGATACCGCTTAAAAGATGTTCCTTCCAGGTGCAGAGTGATACTCAGATGGTGACCCCACCAGGCCATGGTGCGTAATGCAAAAACATCCTCCCGGGTAAATTTTCGAGGGAAATCCAACACATGATACGGTAAGTCCCGGTAGCTTTCTCCGCGTGATATTTTACCTCCCCGACTCAGCACCCCCTCAGGAAAGGTGGGTGATTTTTCCTGAAGATACTCTCCAATCCGCTGCTGGGTTGCCGATAGCAGTTGATCGGTTTTCTGATAGATCATGACTTTCGTTCTGAGAAAATCAGTATCAGTCAGGTAGTGGAGCTCTTGATCAGTAAGGGAATAATCCGGCATACAGCTTATGCTTCTTCCGGGTCGTCAATCCGCTGAATAACCCGAATGACCACTTCGTGATAATCTCCCTCCGCATCTTCTAATTGAAAATGAACCATGGGGTTATCGGTCTCCATCACGGTTTTTGAGCCGGTAATCTTAATACCGGGTAACTGGTTCTGGATATCATTCTGCAAAGCGACAATAGCCTGCGCAATGGATCGCTCCAGCGGGCTTGGATTATATTGCTGAGTTTTCATAAGAAAATGCCTGGTTAGTACTTTGAAACAAAAATAAAAATTCTTTTATGGTTCTGAATAAATACAATTACATTAAAAAGTATTTTTTTATCGGTTATTTTAGTATTTACCGTGAAAGAAGCCCGGTACCCTGAAAGTTTTCAAAAGTGAAAGTGTTTGAAATACTGGATCTAAAATGATCGATCAGAGTGTTAGGCTCGTACCAAAAGGTCATGCTATGGAACATTTCATGCAGTTTTGGGAGACAATTCCGAGTGTTTATCGGGCCGCCATTCTTGTGGGGGGTATCGCTTTTTTCTGGCTGATAGAAAGTATCGTTCCGCTCTTCATATTTAAGTATCATAAGGTAAAGCATGCCGGCATCAATTTTTTCCTGACCGTCACCACTGTCATTACCAACCTCATCTTTGCTGGCCTGCTATTGTTTGTTTCGCATTGGGTTGTAGAAAGCCAGTTCGGAGTGCTGCAATGGATAGAACTTCCGGTTTGGCTGGAAATTCTGGTGGGTTTGATGCTACTGGATTTAATTGGTGCCTATTTTATCCACTGGTTGGAGCACCAGGTCAGGCTCATGTGGCAGTTTCACCTGATCCATCATTCTGACCCGCAGGTAGATACCACCACGGCCAACCGACACCATCCGGGAGAAAGTGTGTTTCGTGCGGTGTTTACCACCCTGGCAGTACTGATTACCGGAGCGCCCATCTGGCTGGTATTTTTGTACCAAAGTCTGTCGGTGGTGCTTTCTCAGTTTAACCATGCCAACATTCACCTACCTGACCGGCTCGATCGGGTGCTGAGTTTGGTATTCGTCACTCCCAACATGCATCATGTACACCACCATCATACGCAGCCCCTCACTGATACCAACTACGGAAATATCTTTTCGCTTTGGGATCGGCTGTTTGGCACTTTTGCCTACGTAGAAGATCCTGAAACGCTGGTCTATGGTATTGATACCCATCCCGATGCCCAAGAACACTCCCGCATTGGCGGGTTACTCAAAATTCCTTTTCAGCCATATCGTCCACCGGCATCTGTCAGAAAAGCTGAATCGAAAAAAGCCTCAGTGAAGCTAAGCCAGTAAATCCAGCACGGCTTCTCCGCTACCATCGGGAGTGGTATAGAATGGTCGGCCTTCAATAGTATACTCAGTCTCCGGGGGAATGCCCAGCATATGATAGATGGTCTGGTGGATCTGGTCTATCGTCACCGTTTTCTCCGTGGAAGAACAGGGGCGTTCGTCGGCGGTTTTGCCGTATACCAACCCTTTCTTGATCCCTCCACCCCACATCAGGATTGAACAGCCATCGGTAAAATGGCGGTGCATACCGTAGTACTTCATGTCATTGATCTGATCGGGCTGATCGACCTGATCTTTCACTTTCTCACCCGGCCGACCTTCCAGAATCGCATCCCGGCTAAACTCACTGGCCAATACCACCAACGTGCGATCCAGATGCCCGCTTTCATCCAGGTCTTTGATGAGCTGGGCAATCGGACGGTCAATCAGCTCTTTCATTTTTTTGGCACGCGTATGCCCGTTTTCGTGGGTATCCCAGCCGAGGAAAGGTTCATACTCAGTAGAGACACTGATAAAGCGTGCGCCTTCCCGGGCCAGTCTTCGGGCCAGCAGGCAGCCCTGTCCAAACCGACCGGTATTGTAGGTATCGTATACCTCCTTAGGTTCCTGGCTCATGTCGAACGCTTTGGCTTCCGGAGAATTCAGGAGGCGATAGGCCTGCTCCATAGATCGCATCAGTGATTCTTTCTGATAGCCGCTGCCATGCTCTTCCAGAGGACTACGTTGCACCAATTCCTTGTACAATTGATTTCTACCTTCAAAGCGCTTCACCGTCATGCCCTGCGGAGGACGGACACTGTCCAGCCCGCTGGAAGGATCAGGAATGAGAAACGGGCCAAACTCTGAGCCCAGAAAGCCAGCGGAATGAAACGCCTTTAGTTCCTCCCCTTCGCCTACGGTAAACCGTTGCCCCATACTAATAAAGGGCGGAATCACCGGATTCACCGGCCCCAGCTCCTTGGCCATCCAGGCTCCAAAATGCGGTGGTTGCACCGATTGTGGCGGCTCGTAACAGGTATGCCAGTGGTATTGATGCCGGGTATGCAGGATATGCCCCAAATCAGCGGCCCTATAAGATCGAATGATTGCCCCTTTGTCCATCACACTGCCAATATTTTCCAGACCTTCGGAAAAAAACAGGTCGTCCACCGCAGTAGGAATCTTGGGAAAGGTGCTTAACACTCTTTTACTATCCAGCCCTTTTTCGTACGGCGCATAGGCTTTGGGATCAAAGGTTTCGGTATGCGCCATGCCACCCGCCATCCAGAGTAAAATGACAGTATCTATCGAAGAAGGCATTTTATCAGCGGGACTGCACGAACTCAAAAAACTGCTGGTGGGCAGCCCTACGGACATGGCAGATAATGTAGCCGCACCCATTTTTTTGAGAAAATCTCGTCGTATATAATCAGTGTTTTGATCATCCATCAGTAAAAAAGTTTTAGTAGATAAACTGGAATTCGGGTAATAACACGGTGGCCCATAGCAGGTCCTGTACATCATCCACTTGCGGGTCACTGCCCAGGGCTTCGGTCATCAAATTCTGCTCCTGGGCCGTAGGCGTTCGCCCAAATGATTTCTGATACAATTGACTGACCAGGGCATTTTTATCCTGACCATATTCAGCCAACCATGATTCCGCTCCATCCTGCATCACATTGTTAAAAAACTCTCCGTTGGTGAGCTCCAATGCCTGTAACAAGGTCGCCTGGTCATCCCGGGAAGTGGTAACATTTTCGCGGGTCGGTCGCCCCAGTGCTTTTAAAAACGGATCCTGCTTGACCATCGCCGCCCGGGCAAACTGCTGCGTATTATCCTGATCAAAGTTGAAGGTGATCAGCCTTCCGGGGAAATTACGATCGTAATTTTTCACCGGTTCCCAGGCAATATCATCAAACTCCAGCGAAGTCCATTGCCCGGAAGGCTCGGCACTGGTTACCCGCCAGTTTTCATCCGAAGACACATAATCCTGTGAGCCATCTTCGTAGGTTAAACGAAGGCTGAATAAGAGACCAGCAGGATTGGCCACGCTACCTTCATTTTCACCTTCCACCGCCAGTATGTTGGCCCCGGACTGTAACACATCATTCAGTTTCACTTGTTCAGCCTTACGCCAGTCGTTGCCTTCAGCAGCCAATTGCTCATTGACGTACAGCTTGAAGGAATGATCGGCGGTAATCAACGCATCTGCCGACTTAACCTTTTTGGTGGAAGGCAGGTTGAACTCGTACCGGAAAAAGCGTTTACCGGGCTTAGGCAATACATCCCGCTCCACTTCAACCTCTCGGGCCCAAATCCAGGAAGCTTCTACCGTCGTTGGCTCGGGGTCATACGCAATTGAATAATAGACCGGGGCAACCACCTGGCTGATGGCATCGGCAAACTGTTCGGCACTGAGTCTTCGGCGGGCCGGGCCGCTGAACACATAATCGTCTGATTTGAGATCGGCCACTTTCGTGTAGTTCACCGAAAGCTGCTGGTAGGCTTCGGAGGTCATGATTCTTTTCATCAGGTGTTTCAGGTCGTAGCCATGTTCGATAAAATCTGAGGCCAGCCAATCCAGCAGATCGGCGTTCCAGGGGGTGTTGTCCATCTCATCCAGCGGCTCCACAATACCCCGACCCATCAGCCGATCCCAGATACGGTTGGTGATGGTCCGGTACAAGCGGCCATTTTCCGGCTTTACCATGACTTCCGACAGTAATTTCAGCTTCTCTTTGATCGTCTCCGCCTCTACTGAGCCCAGTTCGGGATAGAGAAAAGACACCTCCGACATTTTGCCGGTGGGCTTATCGCAGCGATAGATTTCAAGGGTGGAATCCGAGAAAA
This sequence comes from Cyclobacteriaceae bacterium, assembly GCA_040222715.1. Taxonomy (GTDB): domain Bacteria; phylum Bacteroidota; class Bacteroidia; order Cytophagales; family Cyclobacteriaceae; genus Tunicatimonas. The sequence continues at coordinate 19,703 of JAVKCN010000007.1, forward strand.
TATTGGCAAAACCATAGGCCTGATCCAGCGTCAGATTGCTCACAAAGCTATTATGACAGGAAGTACATTTCAGGTTCACACCCAATAATGACTGGGAGATATTCTGAGCCGCCTGCATTTCTGTTCGCTGGCTGGCGTTGACCACACCCCGCCACTCAATCCCTTTGATAAAGCCCTCGGAGGCTTCGGTGGGGTTGGTCAGTTCCTTCACCATTGCATCGTAGGGTTTATTACTAAGCAATGCCTGATAGAGCCAGTCGGTAATCTGCTTCCGCCCTCCGGTGATGAAGCCGGTACCCGAATAATCATTTCGTAAGAGGTCGTTCCAGAAACTCAGCCAGTGCTGGGTATAGTTCTGATCGTCACTCAGCAATGCATCGATAAGCTGATCCCGCTTGTCAGGGGCAGTGTTCTTCTCGAAAGCAGCGACCTGCTGCGGTTCGGGCAGTAAGCCGATCACATCGAGATAGGCGCGTCGGATGAATGTTTTATCGTCTACCAAATCCGGAGTGTCCATCCCATGTTCCTCAAAATAAGCTGTCATGATCCGGTCCACCGGATGCGCCTGTTCGTCTGTTCCCTCGGGAAGCTTAGGTTTGGAAAGTGCCAACGGAGCTTCTGGAAAGATTTTCAGCGACTCATCCGCCCAGTGGGCTCCATTATCGATCCATAAGCTGATCAGTTCTATTTCTTCCTTCTTCAAGGCTTTTCCTTTACCCGGCATGGACTCTTCATCATCCCGAGGTAGCTTCAGCCGACGGATGATTTCACTATTTTTGGCATCTCCTATCTCAAACATTTTACCTGACTCCCCGCCTTTCATCACGCCTTCTTCCGTTTCCAGAATCAACTCTCCTTTTTGCTTCAGCTCGCTGTGGCACTGGTAACAGTTGTGGGCGAAAATGGCTCGCACTTCCAGATTGAGGCGATCCTGCTGATTTTTAGTTAAGGCATCATCCTCGGACACCACCGCAAATTCTGCCAATAAGTCGTCGGCATTACCGGCGGCATATCCATCATTATTCCAGGGAAAAGTGCTACTTAGAAAATCTTCCCCATGCGTGAGGTTGGCTCCCAGATGTCCGGCAATGGTGAGGCTGATGACCGTCAGGAAAAGCAGACTCCGGTAAACGATGAAATTCTGATAGCCCTGTTGCTGAAGTCTTCGCAACTGCCAGGCGGTAAGCACGCCCATCACGGCCGTGGTAATGCCCAATATCAGATGATTCTCTACCAGACTTCCCTGGTAATCATCCACCTGATAGAGAACAAAACCTAGGATGGCGGAGACTACCGCACTGGCCGCACCCAGATAGATAACCCACAGAATACCTTCCCGCAACCCCGATCGTTTCCCGTGAAGCGTCAGCACCTCCAGAAAAAGCCCCACCACCAGCAACCCCACCGGAAAGTGTACCATCAGAGGATGGAGCCGGCCTAAAAATTCTGAAATCCAAAGAAATGAGTTTCCTTCCATATGCTAAATCAACAATTCCGGTTTAAAAAAAATTTATCCAACGCACCCGCTTCCCACCGCATTAGTTTACTCAAATTATCCCAATGATGCACTTTAATAGCCCTGATTTTGGGTCAGATCCCGGTTAATCAGGATCTGATTGGCGGGAATAGGAAATAATGCTTCGTAAGGCTCAAAGACAAAATCAGCCGCGGAGAAGGGAATGCCCCCCCGATCGGTGGTTGGAGCACTTCGCTCTTTCTCACCGTAGGCATTGAGAAAATCAGCCAGTTCCTGCGGAGTTTTTGTTCTTTTCAAATCAAACCAGCGGTGGTTTTCGAAAGCCAGTTCAACCCTTCGTTCCTGAAGTACCGCCGTGCGAAAAGCTTCTTTGTCCAGTCCGTTGAGCGGAGCAAGTCCGGCTCGCTCACGTACCGCGTTCAAATACATAGCCGCACCCGCCGGACCAGAGACCTCATTGGTAGCTTCGGCCAGCATCAGAAGCACATCGGCATAACGAAGGACCGGCCAGTTATCATCGGTTCGTTCCCGAATGGCATGCGGATGGTTGTACTTGTTGATGAAGGGGACAGGGATCCACTCCCCTTCCAGACTGGTATATCCCTCTTTCAAAGATACTTCTTTCCGCAAATCACCCGCTTCGTAAGCGGCAATCATGTCCAGCGATGGAATGTTCCAGCCCCCACCATTTTGACCAGGAAAGTCAATGACAGCCCCGACTGATTCGCGAGGGGCGAAAGTATATATGAAATTACTGTGCTCACCCAGGTCATTACCCCCCTGAAACTGCACCTCAAAAATTGACTCCCGATGATTTTTATTCGCCGGATCAAAGACACTGGCATAATCCGGTAATAATTCGTAACCCAAAGTGGTCACTTGAGTAAGCGTGGTGACCGCATTCTGATACTCTTTTTTGGTAAGATATACCTTGCCCAGCAATGCCAGTGCCGCCCCCCTGGTGATCCGTCCAACCTCGTCTGCTTCATAACTTACAGGAAGCGCAGAAACAGCATCATTTAAATCAGTTTCAATCAGGGCATATACCGCTTCTACTGGTTGCCGTTCGTAATCCCAGGCTTCGGAAGGCGTTTCCAGGGGTTCGGTAATAATAATTACTTCACCGAAATACTGTACCAGGTGAAAGTAATAATAAGCCCGCATAAATTGTAGTTGTCCCTTAAAGCGTTGTACGGCGGCATCATCAAATGTTGCATCCTCCAGTTTGGCCAGGGTCGTATTGATATTCACCATGGCGCCGTACAGGCTGTTATACAGGTTGTTGATATTGCCGGTGGCGGAATTGACCTGCCAAAACTCCAGTGCCTCCAGGGCCGGTCCTTGTCCCCGGTTTCCCACATTGAAATGAAGGGTGGTATTGTCGGTCGTAAATTCATTGTACTGCCACTGTTCGGTAATGATACTCTGCAACTGAGAATATACTCCGTTGAGGGCCTGTTCTACCTGCGTTTCGGTCTGATAAAAATTATCAGATACCAGCCGGGTAGGATCCGTTTTGTCCAGATAGTCTTCGCTGCACGAATACAGTCCTAAAAAAAGCATGAACAGGGTCAGGGTGAATATATAGCTATTTTTCATGGGTCTAAAAGTTAATTTTGGCGCCTAAAGAATATGTGGTAGGAACGGGATAGGTTTCATCATCCACTCCGGGATTAATCCCACCCCGCTGATTTACATCCGGATTGTTCCCCGGATACCCGCTGATCAGCAGCAGGTTATCCGCGCTAAGAAACACCCGGGTATTGTTAAACCCGGCAAAAGTATAACCCAGACTTACATTTCTGATCCAGGCATGGCTACCGTCGTAGATATAGCGAGAGTTGGATTCCCGTTCCCACTTCCAGGTATTGGAAGTAGCCCCCACCCCATCGCCGGGGTTTTCTGCGGATCTCCAACGATTTACACCTGATTGTAGAATATTGAATACACCATCCATATTCATGGTGGTGGCTTCTATATTTCGGAATAATTCGTAGTTCTCGGCACCGGTCACCAGTACGTTGATATCAAATCGTTTATAATCGGCACCCAGGGTAAGGCCCCACACAAAGTCGGGATGAGGATTACCGATTTCCACCATATCTTCGGTGTCATAAGAGATGACTCCATCACCGTTGGTGTCGGCGTATCGGTAGACTCCGGGTACGGCTCCGTCTTGCGTAGGCGCACTATCGATTTCGGCATCGGTGTTAAAAATGCCGATCATCTGGAAGCCGTGTAACATACCAATCGGTCGCCCGGGTACTGACACATTGTAGGTGCTGTAAAACCCTCCGTTCCTGATTTCATCATTTTCGCCCAGAATCTCCAGTACCTTATTCCGGTTGAAGGCAATGTTAAAATCAGCCCGTACATTTAAATCGCCAAAAGATGTGCGATAGCCCAATGCGAACTCTATTCCTTTATTCTCCACCTTACCAATATTAGAGAAAGTGGTCTGGAAGCCTGAGATGGCTGGAATCTCAATCGGCAGCAACATATCGTTGGTGATTTTTTTGTAATACTCCGCCGTAAAAATCAAGCGGTTTTCCAACAATGCCAGATCCATCCCCACATTAACCTGATTGGATTGCTCCCAACCGAGATCGGCATTGGCAAACGCGCCCAGCACCTGCCCACTGGCAAAGGAGTTGCCCAGAATATAATTGGCGGCGTTCATGGTGGAGAGGCTGGTATAGTTACCAATGTTATTATTACCCGTTACTCCCCAGCTTCCTCTCAGCTTTAGATCGGCAATCCACGATAAGTCCTGCATAAAGGTCTCTTCCGACAGCCTCCATCCAACGGATACGGCCGGGAAATTCCCCCATTTGTTATTGGCTCCGAATCGGGAGCTTCCTTCCCGCCGATAGGTGGCCGATGCCAGGTACTTGTCCCGAAAGGAATAATTCACCCGGGCAATGTAGGCCAGCAAGCTCCAACTTTGTTCCGACGAATTCGCATCTACCCGCGCCGCCGCTCCCAGAAACCGCACTACATCATCCGGAAATTCATTCCCGGTTGCATCAATACGCTTCCCAGTTTCTTCCTGAGCAGAAAATCCTACCATGGCGCTCAAATGATGTTCGCCCAAATTTTTATTATAGCTCAGTACTTGATCGAGCGAAATGTTAAATAATGTTGAATCTAATTCATACAAACTGGCTTCCCGGGGAGGTGGGTTATCAAAGCCACGACCGGCCAGGTAAGACGGGCGAAATTCTTTTCGTTTCAGATTGGTGATTCCGGCATTGATCGAGGATTTGAAGGTGAAATCTTTCAGAAAGGAAAGTTGCACATAACCATTGGTCAGCACATTGGTCATATTCCGGTTTCTTTCCATCTCCATCAGCTCCTGCACCGGATTAGAAGTGCCAAAAACGCCGTCATGGCCTCCAATGTAATCATTGAATGTTCCATCTTCATTGTAAACGGGCTCCCGGGGATCTGCCCATAAAGCCTGCCCCATGATGGCATCCCTCCCGGCAGTTTCAGCGTATTGCTCATCGGTAAACGACCCGGCAATATTCCAGCCTACCGAAATGTAGTCGTTAATATCACCCATCAGATTGGCCCGCACATTAAAACGCTCAAACCCGGTTTCAATCACTGCCCCTTCCTGGTTCAGATAGCCCACCGACAGCAGTGATTTTACGGGTCCTTTTCCTGCTCCCAGCGTCACATTGTATTTCTGGAAGCTGGCGTTCTGATTGAGAATTTCATCCGCCCAATCGGTAGAATACCGGGTTTGCTCGGGATAGCGATAATCCAAAGACACTTCCTCCACACTGGGTTCCCGCCCCTCGAAGTACCGAATTTTATCCATAAAGCTCTCTTTCTTGAACTGGGCAAACTCGACCCCGTTCATCATCTTCGTCCGCCGATAATCCGGTACATTCTGCACGCCATAGGTGGCATTGACCGACAAATTAACTTCCCCGGACTTGGCGGACTTCGTCGTAATCAATACTACCCCGTTAGACCCTCGGGCACCGTAGATGGCCGTGGAGGCTGCATCTTTCAGCACCGTAATGCTCTCAATATCCGAGGGGTTCAAAAAAGGGCCTACGGAATTGCCGACGGCAAAACCATCGATAACATAGAGCGGATCGCTACCGGCTCCGAGCGAGCTGATTCCCCGAACGTTCACCTCCAGTTCTTCTCCAGGAGTACCGGTATTTTGCTTGACCACCACTCCCGGCGCCTGCCCTTGTAGCAGACTGGTCATATTGGAAGCAGGGCGTTCGCCAATTTTATCCAGATCAATCACCGACACCGCATTGGTGATATCCTGCTTGCGCATGCTACCGTAGCCAATAACAACTACCTCGCTCAAGCTTTGCACATCCTCCTCCAACGCCACATCCAATACCGAACGACCATCAATAGGTACTTCCTGAATGGCAAAGCCAATGGAAGAAAAAATCAGGGTATCATCGGCATTGGGCGCATTGATGGCGTACATTCCCTCAATATCGGTTACCGTGCCGGTACTGCTCCCTTTTACCAAAACATTTACTCCAGGCAATCCACCGCCATCGGTCGTGGAAGTTACTTTGCCCTCCACAATAAGTAAGGTTTTCAGCTCAGCGGCTTGTTCCATGATCGAGGTTTCGGCTTTTCTTTTCCGGGAAATATGGATGTTCCGGCCAATCCTTTTGAACTTGATATCTTCAAGCCGCGACAGCTCAATCAGAATATCACCCAGTGACCCAGCTTGTTTACCCAGTTTCAGATCACTGAGCAATTGCACTTTGGAATCGTCGTAGGTGAACAGAAACTCGGTTTTTTCTTCGATCTCCTGTATTACTTCGGCCAGCGTATAGGTAGCCCGGTTCAGCGAGATTTGGACATCATACACACTCAAGTCTCCTTGTTTTTGCCTACTGGTGGCCTGTAATGTTTCTGCCAGCACAAGCTGAAAAGTAAGGCTGTACAGCATAAGCAGTGACAACCTGCTGACTGATTTGCGTAGTCGTTGTTTCATAGTTCTAGGTGTTGTTAGTAGTTAAATAATGCGTTGTTGTTGTTAGGTTATTACCGCTGTTAGCGGACTTGCCGTTGTTTCATAGGCATTTCTTTGATGAGCACTTTGTTATTCTCCTGAATTTCGTAGACAAATTCCGAGGCATAGCTGATGCCATCCAGCACCCGGTAGAGTGGCTCGTTGTAATACCTGCCGCTATAATTTCCTTTGATGACTGACATATCCGGCACAATGATGTCGACCCCGTACCAGTTTTCCAGTTTTTTCCAGACTTCTTCGGCAGGGTCTTCATCGAAGATCAGGATATTTTTGCTCCAGGCGATCAGGTCGCTGATATCCTGACTGGTTGCCGTCAAACTGCTATCTGTTTTGTGGTAATAGCTTACTTCATTGGGCAATAAGTAAACCTCATCAACATTTCCCTGCACCTTTACTTTTCCGCTCACCACCGCCACCGCTACGTCAGACTCTCCTTCATAAGCCCTGATATTGAAGGTCGTTCCGAGCACCTGGGTGCGAACATCTCCGCTTATTATCGTAAAGGGTCTATCTGCATCTTTGGCAACTGCAAACAATGCTTCGCCTTCCAACTGCACCTGCCTGCGGTGATCGTCAAATACTTCGGGATACACCAATACACTGTTCGCATTAAGCTTTATCTGCGTGCCATCGGGCAATCTAACAATGCGTTTTTCTCCTTTCTGGGTACGCTTGATAACAAAAGACACGGCTTCTTTCTCTCCGAGAGGTCCCGTTGGCCTCAAATGCCATACGGTGAGCCCTCCTGCCATTAACAGCAGGCAGGCGGCAATGCGCCTCCACCACCTCCTTCTCATGGCCGAGGTACCACTGTCGTGCATGTTATGTTGCTCTACCGTTATAGCATCGAACATGCTTTCGTACATCTCCGTCGATAATTGATGGTTTTGCTGGTACGCCAAGCTGGTAATCATTTCCCGGGCAAGGCGGATTTGCTTCAGCTTATCCGGATGCCGACGCATCCATTGCTTCCAGTAGATATCAGACTTCTCATCGGAACGAAGAACCCACTGAACAAAATATTCATCTTTAAGAAAATCCTGTATGTCGTCCTTAGGTTCTGCCATGGTTCTTGACGGGTTCTACCTATACATAGACCCGAGAAGCAGAAATGACCATAGCATTTTCCATTTATTTTGAAAAAAATTTTTGCAGGTGTTTTATTTTACCCAATCTACCCACTGGCCGTTCTGAGCCGTCGCTACTCTGAAGAGGTGATATACCAGGATAAAGATGGTCTTCGAGGGCTGCTGAAACTAAAGCAGTTGGCTGGCCAGTAGAAGTGGCCAGAATGGATATAGCACCTCTTTGTAGTGCTGTAATTGATTAGACAATGAGTGGATTGCCCGATAGATGAGTGCCCGGGCAGATTTAGTTCGGGTCATGCCTAAGGTTTCGGCAATCTCCTGATAACTTAAACCTTCGTAGAAGTATAGCAGAAGCGCCTCTTTTTGCTTGGCGGGAAGCTTGTTACATTCATTCGCAATAATGCTTTTTTGCTGATCGCTGAATTCCTGCTGGATAAATTTTGCCTCGGTATCGTTTTGCACATTAAAGCCCTCGCTTCTTACCAGATCGCTGAAACTTACCTGCTTCAGTTCTCTCTTTAATGCCCGCATCAACTTTCTCCGCAACGCCTTGAACAAATAAAACTTGATAGAACTTGTATCCCCCAACTGCTGTCGTTTTCGTATCATCTCCGTAAATAATGCCTGTATACAGTCACTTACCAGGGCTTCGTGGGTAGTGAGTTGGCAACCATAATTGTACATTTTATTCACATACTCACTGTAAATATACTCCAGCGCCTGGGTGTCACCGTCTTTAAAAGCCTGCCATATCTCAGCATCAGATTCTGGCTGTTCCTGCCCGACACTTGCAAAAGTACGAGAGGAACTTCCTTCCTTTATCCGGTGGGCTGGTAAGCGAAAATGTAATTGCTTTTTGATCATGAAACGTGAAAGGTTGGCAATCTGGTGGCGTTTGGCTGAAATATATTATGAAGTCCTCGGGATGGAATAGGGCTTACTGCTGGTCGTCAGACACATACTAACACTCCATCTATCAGAGCAATGCTGCACAATACTTGTAAGACCCTAGATGCCTGGACTGACAAGCCCCACGACGTCATCTGCAGATCCTTTCTGAGATCCTCCAGCGCCCGGTACAATAGTTGCCGAGCATATTTTGGTTCTTTTAACTCCATCACTTCACTGATCTCGGTATAGGTAAGGTTCTCATAAAACTTCAGGAGGATTACTTCTTTTTTTCGGCTGGATAGTTTATCTACCGACACTTTTACACCCTTACTGGCGATGGAAGAGGTTTCACCATCAAGCTCGGGTGATTGGGGCATAAAGTAAAGTAACTGATCCATGGGATCGCCCTCTAAACAAAATGAAAATGATTCCAGACGATCTTTTTGCCGACTTTTTATATCATTTAACACCTTTCTCCGCATAATTTTAAGAAAGTAATGCTTCAGCGAACGTACTTCCTTTACCTGACTTCGTTTTTGCCAGATTTCAATAAAAATGTTTTGGATACAATCTTTTACTACTTCTTTATCCTGGCATAAGCGGCAGCCGTAGTTGAACAATACCGGAAATAACACTTCATATATTGCATCGAAAGCATGCTCACTCCCTTCCCTAAAAGCCAACCATACATGTTCGTCGGTGGTGGTATGCGAGACCGGGTCAATCATATTAGGCGTATTTCATCAACTAAAAGGTGACAAACGATAGATGAATGTTTAGCCAACTTTGATGCGCTTACTCTAAGATGAACACCCTCGATATTTATCGTAGACTACTAATCTTAATTTGTTTAATAGATTTTACGCTGGAAAATTTATTAAATCACGAAAACCACTACTAAAATCAAAGTTGATTTTCAACAATTAAATCAACCTGGGTATTGAAGTCATCCTGTACTGTACCGGAAGGGTACCCACAGCAAAATAAAGCCCAGGGAGAAGTTGCACAATATGCAGCAAGGTGTTTCTATGGTATGGAAAATAGAAACAGGCTAAACAACCGGGTCGTTTAGCCTGTTTCCATCAATTCGTGGCGCTTATCTGGCAGCTTATCTCAGCCCCAGGTGACCTCGGTATCTTTCCAGCTTCTCGAAGCGGCGGAATCCAGTACCGCTTCACAGACTTTCTGTGTTTCGAACGCATCTTTAAAAGTTGGTGCACAGGGTTCGCCGGTTTCCACACTTTTGAAAAAATCGGCGACCTGATGAATAAAGGAATGCTCATAACCAATAGAGGTGCCGGGAATCCACCATCGGTCCATATACGGTTGGTCACCATCCGTCACCAGGACAGAACGCCAGCCCCGAACGATTCCCTCGTCATTATGATCGAAGAGTTCCAGGTAATTCATGTCGTGTAGATTCCAACGCAGGGAGGCGTGTTCTCCGTTGATTTCCAGGGTGTTTAGTGCTTTATGGCCCCGAGCATAGCGGGTGGCTTCAAATACACCCAATGAGCCATTATCGAAATGGCAGTGGAAAATACAGGCATCATCAATACCTACTTTTTTTACTTCCCCGGTAGCGGTATGGACGCGCTCTTTGATGAATGTTTCGGTCACGGCAGATACATCTTTAATGCCTCCGTTCAACCACATGGCGGTATCAATGCAGTGGGCCAGCAGATCTCCGGTTACGCCGGAACCGGCTGAGTCAACATCTAAACGCCACAGTGCATCTCCACCCTGAGGCAAGTCGGGGCTGATGGTCCAGTCCTGCAGGAAGTTGGCCCGATAATGAAAAATCTTGCCCAATTTGCCGGAGTCGATGAGCTGCTTGATCAGCGTGACTGCCGGAACCCGACGGTAGTTGTACCACACCGTATTCAACACTCCCGCTTTTTCCACCGCCTCTACCATGGGTTTGGATTCGGCCACTGTTCGGGCCAGCGGTTTCTCGCACAACACCATTTTACCCGCTTCAGCAGCAGCAATGGCAATAGCGGCATGCGAGTCATTGGGAGTACAAATATCAATGGCGTCAATATCGTCCCGAGCGACCACAGCTTTCCAGTCGGTTTCAGCTGATTCGTAGCCCCATTGCTCAGCAAATGCCTGAACTTTTTCCGGCGTACGGGCGCATATCGCTTTTAGTACAGGGCGGTATTCCAGCTCGGGAAAAAAATCACCAATGCGTTTATAACCATTTGTATGCGTACGGGCCATCAGACCAGTACCGATCAGGCCAATTCTAAGCTCTTTCTTGTTTGTCATTTGTCTAGATTGTTAGTTTAATAAATTGAAATAGTTTTCTTCTACTGAAGCAGCGGTGTCAAAACATCTTTCACATACACGCCATCAGTCAGCGTTACGCCATCCGGGTCGGTGATTGCTTCATCGCATTCATCTTCCAGAATGACCCACCCTTCAAAGTCGGTGTCGACGAGGTACTGGCTTATGCCTTCAAAATCAATGATTCCCCGACCCATGGCCGCCCAATCCCCATTCTCAAACATGTCTTTGTAATGCACGCAGTTGACGAGCTCCCGGTACTGACGGATGACACTCAGCGGGTCCATGCCTCCTTTGGCGATGTGCCCTACATCGGGCGTATAGCGAATCACCGAAGCATCCAGTCCTTCCAACAGAATCTTGTAATCTTCTTCGGTTCGGTATACTGATCCAGCCGGAGAATTAGGGTGGTAGGAACAGACAATGCCCTGATCGGTCGCTCTTCGCGCCACCTGATTCACGCACGTAAGCAGGTTCTGCTGACGCTCCTGAAGCGCCGAGCGATCTTTACCCGGCAACTGAACCAGCAGAAAAAGGGCATCCGGAAAGTGCTTCAAAAAATCAATCCACTGATCCGCCAGTCTCTGTTCGGTTTCTGTTTCATGGGGGTTTCGCCAGTCCAGGGCCAGACACAAAACCGCCAGCTCCAGATTATTTTTTTTCAATGCCTCCTGCATTAATACCGGGTCCGATAAATGATGCAAAAAACTGGTATCCGGTTCTATGCCGGTGAACCCGGCCCGGGAGGTAATCTCCATGATATGCTCCAGCTTGCCCTTGTATTGCTCCCCGGGCATTTGCCAAGTGTACGTCTCACAACCAATCTTAATTTTACTCATTATAATTCTATTATCTTCTCGTCTTATTTTGACGTATGTTCAGGAAATGATCGTGGACAACTCATTGTCAATCACCATGCTCGATCAGCCATTTTAACACCCGGGGATTGAAGTCCTCTATTTTTTCCCAATGAAAGGCATGTCCCGCTTCATCGTATAAGTGCAATGTACTGTCAGGAATTGCTGCGGCTACTTCTTGCGCCATCCAGGCTGGTATGAACTGATCCTCTTTACCGCCGATCACCAGGCAGGGTTGCTCTATACTTGGTAATTCGGCCAGCACCTGATGCTGAATACAGGCGTGAGCCTGACCTTCCAGTCCGTGTAAAGGCTGGGGGAACGGATTGGAGGCTTCCGCCTGCTGAGACTGCATGAGGTCTTGATACACCGCATCATCATCCCAACTGGATTTATGGTAAATGAGCTGTTGTATGAAATTGGAGAACTCTTCCGGCCGCAGCCGTTTGGCATGCATCATGTGTCGGAATACTGCTTCTCCTTTGCGATCGCAACGCGCCCAGGGGCACATCAGCACCATAGCACTCACTTTATCCGGATGACGCAGGGCCAGTTGCATGGCAATGGTACTTCCCATAGAAACACCCGCAACTCTGGCTATGGGAATGTCCAGGGCCTCGAGTAGTCCGGCACAGTCATCGCCCATCTGGGCCGTGGTGTAAGGCCCGGCGGGTTTATCGGAAAGGCCTACTCCCCGGTTGTCAAAAAAGATACAACGAAACTGCTGCTCCCAGCTGGCCACATGCTTCTCCCAAACCGATCCCGGGGCAGTGATGCCCATGATCAACAATAAAGGATCACCCGTACCTCGTTCTTCATAAAACAGTTGAATTCCGTTGGCCTGAACATACGGCATAATGACGCTTGTTTGTGTTTACATGCTTAAAAAAACGCACTGAGCAAGGCTTATGCCTCCCAGCCGTGTTCATTTCGCACTTTTATCATCAGCGCCAGTATGTCATTCCAGGTTTGCTGTTTCATCATCACGGAATTGTCAAACATACAACCATCCCAGCAGATGTGCTTGAAGGCTTTGGTCAGATTGCCCTGATC
>JAVKCN010000008.1:0-41796 GCA_040222715.1 Cyclobacteriaceae bacterium
GGTCATCATCACCACCAAGCGCGGAGAAAAGAACCAGGATGTGCAAATAGAGCTGAACGCCAGCTACGGATGGCAAAAGGCGTACCGGCAGATTGATTATACCAATGCCCGTGAGTATGCTGACTTTCGTAACATTGCCAATGATAATGACGGGGTGCCTCGTGCCCTGGCCAACGATGCGCAGTTTGACCCCAATATCGACTCTGATTTACAAGATCTTTCCTTGCAAACGGCACCGATTCAGAACTACGGACTTCGGGTTTCCGGCGGTGGAAAAAATACGACTTACAGTGTCTCCGCCAACCGGCTGGACCAGGAAGGAGTGGTCGTCGCTTCCCGTTTTCAGCGTAACTCATTGAGTGTGAATACCGGAGTGGAAAAAGGGCGGTTTACGTTGAGCCAGTCGTTGTTCCTGTCCAACCAGATCAACAATCCCAATACCGAATTCGGTCAGGAGTTTGGCCATATTCCCACCGCCCCCATTTTTGATGCCACCCGCGACGGAGGGTATGCCGCCGGAAATACCATTTTTCACGGCATATCCCGGTCTACCAATTATTATGGCATTGCCCGACTTAAGGAGGCCCAAAATACCCGGGATAATGTGCTGGGCAGTCTTAATGCTAAATACGAAATTCTGGATGGCCTCGCCTATAACCTTCGATTGTCCGTTGATTACGAAAACGGGCGAAATTATCTCTTTGTCCCGACGTATAACATCAGTAACTCCGATGTTGGGCAAAACCCTATCGCCGATCTCAGCGATTCCCGCTTCACCGATGTTTCTACCATCATAGAAAACATCCTGACTTACGAGAAGGAGTTCGGGAACCACAGCCTGAACCTGCTGGCGGCCGCCTCTCAGCAACAGGATCGTTATGAATCCCTCACGGTGGACGCGCAGGACTTTCCGAATAATAACCTGCGGGTGGTTTCCGCTGCCAATGACATCGCCGGAAGAAGCGGGGTAAGCCTGCCCCGGAGAATAAGATCCATTTTTGGTCGGATCAACTATTCGTACGATAGCAAATACCTGTTTTCAGCCACCATTCGGCGAGACGGTTCTTCCAACTTCGGCCCGGCCAACCGTTATGGAGTTTTTCCTTCCTTTTCTCTGGGCTGGAACATGGCTCAGGAAGATTTCTTTAACGTCAGCTGGATTGATAACCTGAAAGTACGGGGTAGCTATGGTGTATTAGGGTCAGATAACCTGGAGCCTTTTCAGTTTATTCCGGTGCTGAACATCAATAGCTCCTATACCTTTGGATTGGGACAGAACCGGGTTTCGGGCGTATCACAGACCGCTTTTGCCAATCCTGGTGTGCGCTGGGAAAAGACGAATACGGCAAACATCGGCGCTGACATCGACCTGCTGGAAGGGAAACTCAGCCTGACCATGGATTATTTCAATAAGCGTTCGGAAGATATCCTGGTCGCCCTGGATATCAACCCGACGTCCGGCACCAACCAGTCCGTGATTCGGAATGCCGCGACCATTGACAACCGGGGGTTCGAATTTCTGGCCACTTTCCGGGAATCGTTCGGAGATCTCAGGTACAGCGTGAGTGGCAACTTTACCATTCTTGAAAACGAGGTAGTGGGACTGGGGGAAGGAGTAAACCCGATCCGTTCGGGGTTCTTCACCGATGAAACGTTTGCGGGTACCCGTACCGAAGCCGGACATCCGGTAGCCAGCTTCTACGGTTTTTTGGTGGATGGAATTTATCAGACCCAGGAAGAAATTGATGCCGAAGGGTTGGCCGGACGGGATATTAATCCGGGCGATCTGAAATTCAGAGACCTGGATGGGGACGGTGAACTGACCATCAATGACCAGACCTTTATCGGTAGCCCGGTGCCGGATTTTGAGTATGGTCTCAACCTGAGTAGTTCTTACAAAGGCTTTGATCTATCGCTCTTCTTTCAGGGAGTGGCGGGGAATCAGATCTGGAACGGAAGAAAATTTGAAGGGGTATTCGCCCAGAACGGCAACAAGCTGGGGATTGTCAACAATGCCTGGACCCCCGACAATACCGATACCAATATACCGCGCCCTACCAGTGTAGACCCCGGAGTGAACCGTCGGGAATCTGAATTTTACGTAGAGAACGGTTCCTACTTCCGGCTGAAAAACCTATCGCTGGGATACACGCTTCCGGCATCCCTGCTGGAAATTACCGGACTCTCGCGGACACGTCTGTACCTGAATATGGAAAATGTATTTGTGATTGATGCGTACTCAGGCTACTTCCCCGAAATTGGCAGGAATACCAGAAGAGGGGATAACCTTTTCAACCGGGGAGTAGATGAGAACACCTATCCGGTTCCCCGAACATTGATTTTGGGAGTGCAGATTAATTTTTAAGGAATGCCGGTAATTGGATAAAATCAACCGAAAAAAACAATTCAATGAAAAGCCATACACTACTTTTAAAATCACTTTGTACCGTGCTGGTGCTATTCTTTACAGTAAGCAGTTGTGATAATGAATTCCTTGAGCCAGTCAATGAAAATGAGCTTTCGCCGGAAACCTTCTGGCAGTCAGCCGATGATGCTCGAAAAGCCGTGGTGGGGGCCTATAGCCCTTTATCTACGGTTTTTGGCTGGGGCAGGATGATGATCCTTCATACGGTCTATCGCTCCGATGTGGTGAACCCTATCGCTTTCCAGGGAGTGACCACGGATGCCAGTAATTTTTCGGTCAATCCCAACTTTGGCCGATTGAATGAAATTTGGGGAGAGTTCTGGAAAACCATCTTTCGTACCAATCTGATCTTTGAAAATCTGATGACCATCGAAGACCCCAATTTTAGTGAAGAGGAGCGCAATACACTGTTGGGAGAAGCTCATTTTCTCAGAGCATTTCAGTATTTCTATCTGATTACCATGTTTCGAAACGTGCCGCTGCTGACCGAACCTCCGGCAGGTCTGGATGAGGTAACCGCGGCCCCGGCCAGTCCAGCCGAGATCTGGGAGCTCATCATTGCCGATCTGAAAGAAGCCCAGCGCGTACTTCCGGCTACCTGGGATGCTGATAATGCCGGACGGGCTACTTCCGGGGCGGCTACCACCTTGCTGGGCAAAACGTACCTTTACCGAGCTGGCATCGATGGCGTGAGCGGGGATTACGCGCTGGCCGCAACGGAATTTAAAAAAGTTATAGACTCGGGTTTATACGATCTGGTGCCGGACTATGCGGGTAATTTTAATGCCGCCAGCGAGAATAACGCGGAGTCGGTCTTTGAAATACAGTTTGATGACAATGGCCTGGCCTGGGGAGCCGATAACCCTGAAACTTTGCGGGCGGCGGCCTGGGAACCGGATATGGCCCCACCTCCGTTTACCAGTCAGAATGGCTTTTCCATCAATAAATGGGCGTTTGATAAGTTTATGGAAACTCCCAATAACGACGGAGGAGTGGATGTAAGAGCGTATTCTACCTTCATCTGGAATTACCCCGGAGCGACCATCTACCAGGAAACCTTTGCGGATGCCTATGCCACCAACCTGGATTTTGTTGGGGGGCGTAAATACCTGGACTTTGAGACCCCCGACAAACCTCAGTCCGACTTTGGTTTTGCTGGTTTCCCTTCCGTCATCAACTGGCGCACGCTGCGCTATGCCGATGTGCTGCTGATGTATGCTGAAGCGGAGAATGAGGCCAATGGTCCTTCGGCAGCGGTACTGGAGGCACTGAATCAGGTACGGCAGCGCGCGAATATGCCGGAATACTCCGGTCTGAGCCAAGATGCCATGCGGGACGCGATACGCAACGAAAGAATACTGGAGTTCTCACTGGAAGGCACACGCTACTACGACCTGCTCCGCTGGGGAGAAATTCCGAATCGCTTTACCAGTAATCCGGAGTTTCGCTCGAATACGGGCGGAGTTTTTTATCAGCCCGGGAGGGAATACCTGCCCATCCCTCAAAGTGAAATTACCACGAATCCTTTGTATCCTCAAAACGATGGGTATATTTAATCGGACGGGAAAAGCCTGACGAACTGGCTGGGCTTTTCCCAATATAACCTATCCCTAAAAGCGCTTGTGATGAAGATCCATTGGCCACTTCCTGCCTTATTTATATTCATTATTTGCTTTTGTCTGAATAGTTGCGGGCAAGACGATGAGGGCGGTTTTGCGCTACTTTCTCCTGAAGATACGCAGGTGTCTTTTGTGAATCAGATTGATGGTTCGGATACCTTTAATCTGATGACCTATTATTATCTCTACAATGGAGCCGGGGTTGCCGCTGCTGATCTTAATAACGACGGGTTGGACGATCTGGTGTTTGCGGGCAATATGGTACCGTCTCGCGTGTACCTCAACCGGGGAGATATGCAGTTTGAGGATATTACCGAAAGGGCAGGTTTTAATGTGCAAAAATGGGTGATGGGCGTGAGTGTGATGGATATCAATGCCGATGGGTGGAACGATATTTATCTCTCCGTGGGTGGCCCCGGCTGCCCCGAAGCTTGTCGTAATCTGCTCTACGTCAACCAGGGTACCTGCCATGATGGACTGGTTTGCTTTGAAGAGCAGGCGCAGGAGTATGGGCTAGCGGACTCTTCCTATTCCGTGCAGGCTACTTTCCTGGACTACGATCGCGATGGCGACCTGGATCTGTTTTTACTGACCAATGTCATCAATAACCTCAATAAATCATTCATCGTTGACCGGCGACTGAAAGTAAATAAGGGTGAAAATGTTGATAAGCTGTTTGAAAATCGTTTTGACGAGACCCTCGGGCATCCGGTGTTTACCGATGTTTCCCAACAGGCAGGAATTGAGCATGAGGGGTACGGCTTAGGCGTGGCTATCGATGATATCAATGCCGACGGCTGGCCGGATATTTACGTGGGGAATGATTTCATGGACAATGATTATCTCTACATCAACCAGCAGGATGGGACGTTTCAGGATGAAGCCGATTATTACTTCCGTCACCAGAGCATGAATAGCATGGGAGTGGATGTGGCGGATATCAATAACGACCTGCGACCGGACATTGCCGTGCTGGACATGTTGCCGCCCGATAATTACCGACAGAAAATGATGCTTACCCCCCTGAAAGAAGATACGGAGATCAGACGGGTGGAAAGCGGGTATTCGCATCAGTATATTCGCAATACCTTGCATCTCAACCAGGGAGAATCGGGGTTCAGTGAGATCGGGCAACTGGCGGGTGTTGATGCAACCGACTGGAGCTGGGCGGTTTTGATGGCCGATTTTGATCACGATGGACAGCGTGATATGTTCATCTCCAACGGTATTGTAAAAGACATGACCGACCTGGATTTTACGGTGTATCAGAGCAGCCAGGCCATGTTTGGTCGAGAGGAAAATAAGGAAGAAAAAATCCGGCAGCTCGCCAAAGACATGAAAGGGGCCAAGACGTCAAATTACCTGTTTCGCAACCACGGAGATCTTACCTTCACGGATCAAACGGATGCCTGGGGTGTCAAAATCCCTTCATTCTCGAACGGTGCCGCTTATAGCGATCTGGATAATGACGGAGACCTGGACCTGGTCACCAATAACATCAACGATCCGGCTTTTATCTACGAAAATAAACTCAACGCCAACCCCAAACCCTTTCTTAAACTCAAGCTAAGCGGGGCGGGGCAGAATCCTCAGGGCATTGGTAGTAGGGTGTATCTGTACCAAGGCGATCAATCCCAGTATAGCTTTTTCTCTCCGCAAAAGGGCTATTTGTCTACGGTCAGTCACACGCTGCACTTTGGGCTGGCCGATACTACGCGTATCGATTCTCTCTTCATTGTCTGGCCCGACCAACAAGTGCAGGTGCTAAAAGATGTAAATTCTTTTCAGACACTCACCGTTTCTTATGCCCCTAACCGGAGTGCTCTTCCGTCCCCGCCCAAGGCGGTTCCTCCGCTCAGGGACGCTTCTCAGGAGTACCAACTGACTTTTCAGCAGGAGGAAAATCATTTCAATGACTTCAAAGATTCTCCTTTATTATTGCGTAAATATTCCAGCCTGGGCCCGGGCATTGCGGTCGGGGATGTGAATGGTGACGGTCAGGAAGATTTTTTTGTGGGTGGATCGGTAGGACAAACCGCCACGCTTTTTTTACAGCAGGATCATCACGCCTTCAGCGAAACGAAATTCCCCTACGATTCCCTGATAGAAGACACCGGCTGCCTGCTCTTTGACAAAGATAATGACGGTGACCTGGATTTGTACGTGGTGAGCGGAGGGGTGGAGTGGGGCACTAATCAGAAAATGTACCAGGATCGCTTGTACGAAAATGATGGACGAGGGAATTTTTCTAAGGTGGAAGATGCCCTGCCGGAGATCAGCAGCAGTGGCTCCTATGTGGTAGCGGCCGATTACGATCAGGATGGTGACCTGGATCTGTTTGTCGGTGGCCGGGTACGTCCCGTAGGCTTTCCGTTGGCTCCGGCGAGCTACCTTTTGCGTAATGACCAGAGAAACTTCACGGATGTCACGCAAGAGGTATTTGAAGATGCTTCGGCCTTTGGTATGGTCAGTGCCGCACTCTGGACGGATTATAATCAGGATGGGCAAGCCGATTTACTCGTTGCCGAAGAATGGGGGGCAGTACAGCTTTACCTGAATGAAGGAGGGCATTTTCGTCGTGATCGTAATGATTTGATGGCCAGTGGCTCCGGCTGGTGGAACAGCCTCTACGGCAGCGATCTGGACCGTGACGGTGATATAGACTATGTACTGGGGAATCATGGGCTGAATTCCCGGTTCCGGGCATCGGAAGACGAGCCTATTCGCCTCTATGCGAAAGATTTTGACCATAATAATGAGGTTGACCCCATCGTCACCTACACCAATGCGGAAACCGAATACGTGTACCACCCGAGGGATGCGGTGCTCGATCAGATTGTGGCCATGCGTAAGCGGTTCAGCAGCTATAATGCGTATGCCACGGCGCCGTTGCGGGAGGTGCTGATGCCTGCCGAACTGGACGGAGCCGAAGTGCTGGAAGTTAACGAACTGAGAAGTGCCCTTTTGATGCGTCAGGGAGAAGGTACCATATTCAAACCACTGCCCATGGCTTTGCAGTTTGCCCCTATAATGGGAGTCTGTCCATTACCATCAGAAGATGCCACTGAGCTGATGTTCGTAGGTAATTTTTATGATTCTGAAACTGCCCTTGGACCTTACGACGCTTTCAACGGGGCGGTATTGCGCTTTGAACAAGAGGGAGGAGAACCGGTACAAACCCTGGATATTCCCGGAGACGCCCGCTCACTGGCGGCACTTACCCTGGATGATCAGCAGGTATTTCTGGTAGGGAGGAATCAGGGAACCCTGATGCTTTGTGAGCAGACGAATCATCCCAAAGGGCGATTTGAGTCCCTCCAACCCCTGGATTTTTATGCCGAGATCAGGCTGGACGATGGGCAAACCTACCGGGAGGAATTTTACTATGGCGCGGGCTACCTTTCCCAGTCTTCCCGCCACCTCTTCGTGCCCGAAGCTGCCGAAGAAGTGGTGGTTTATAGCTTTGACGGCCAACAGCGGGTACTGACCGAATTAAGGTCAGCATTATAAATAAGATCAAGCATACACTATAGCCTATGGGTCACTGTCGGGCATTGACGAGGAAGTAGACAACTCGCAGTGCTGAGGAACGGTTGGCAGCACTGGCGGGGGCTAATTTTACTTCCAGCCGGTGTTGACCACTTTCCAGATTATCAGCCAGCAGTTTGTACCACGGCAAATGCAGCATATGGCTCCATTGGGTGTATAGGTCAATGGGTGGATAGGCTTTCCCATCGATGGTGTACTCAACCACGCCGGCATCCGGTCCGGAGGTAATCGCCATGCCAATGACCGGGCCTTTAAAGTCCAGCACAAAAGAGGATCCGGGAGTGGAGGATTCCAGCACCGGCACGTGGACAAAGCCTTCCCGGGTGGAGGCGCTATCAGACGGTTGCCAGTTTTGGGTGAGCGTAAAACCCAGTAATTTCTTCGCCTGACTTACAGATAGGTAATTTCCGGTAGTGTAATTTTCCGGGTCCAGTGGCTGGGGTAAGGGTTTCTTTACGAGTTGATCAGAAACAGTTTTAGCTTCTTCTTCCAGCAGCGTTTTGATGGTATGGAAATACAGTTGTTGTCCGAAAGGAGAAGGATGGAGATCCTTGAAATCCTCTTCCCAGGTAAACTCTCCGGCATCAATTCGGTCAGTAACTTCTTTAGCCAGGTTGATCAAAGGGATATTGTAGTGTTTGGCCAGGTCATCGTGGTTTTTCACTTCCTGAGGAACCTTTCCATCCCGGTAGTCTTCCATTTTTTCAGGATCAACGAAGGCCATCAGCACCATATCCAGACGGGGATTGGCCTGTTGGGCGTGGCGGATAATACCTTCCAGTGCCCGACGCTGAGTCTGCGAAGGAGTACCATTGGCTTTGTCATTCACCGCTGATTCTATAAACAGTAAGTCTACCGGACCTTTCTCCAGTACATCTCGTTGAAAACGGAAGGCATGGGGCAAGCTACCCAGGGAGGGAATGCCCGCATCAAGGCAGGTGATTTCAGCCTCGGGATAGGTTTCTTTTATGTAATTACACACCATATCCCGCCAGCCTTGCATGTGGGTAATAGAGCCACCCAGAAAAGCCACATGCAGTGTTTTCTGCTTTTTAAGCTGGTGCATGGCATTGCTGAGATGGCCATACCGCTGAATATAATTTTCACTCTTCAGTTGCGCCTGTGCGCAGTTGAAAAGGCCGATGAAGAGTAACAGCAGGGTCAATTGTTTCATATCAATAGTTCAAATTATTGAGGTGCTTCAATCTGCAAGACTACGCTGGTTCGGTTCGCTCGCACATCCGGGTTAAAACCAATGTTCATCAGAAAATCCCCGGAATAGGTTTTCTCAGCATCAATGGTAGATTGCGTGCCGGGATAGAGGTTGATTTCCCGGATGCGATACTGCTTTTCAGCATCCAGTCCTTTCAGGCGAATGGGAACGTGACTACCGGCCTGATAGCGGTAATTGACCAAATAGTTGAAAATTACTCCGGATGATTTTGCTTCATCCACATACATCATGGAAGCGACGCTGGCCTCCGTAGGATTGGTCAGTCGGTACTGATCGCCCTGCCAGATAATGTCCTTAACAGCATTATAGTGATCAATCGCCTCCTGGCAAAATTTCAGGTCATTGGCTGCCAGTTCATCCACCACAATATCAAAACCCAGTTTGCCCATCATGGCCACATCGGTGCGGAATTTTATGGGTTGTTTACCCCAATCCGTCACATGATTGGATGAACTGATGGCCGGATAGAAGTAGGAGTATTCCCATTGCATGTAGATGCGCTCGATGGGGTCAGTATTATCGCTGGGCCAGAATTCGGTGAAGTACTGCAACGCCGCATAATCCACCCGACCGCCCCCGCCGGAGCACAACATCATGGGTACTTCCGGGTATTTCTCTCGAACTTTTTCCAGTACGGAGTACAGCCCCCGAACATAGTCTATATACAAATGCGACTGATTATCCAGGTGGGCCGAATAGGCGTTGTAGATCACTGCGTTACAATCCCACTTGATGTAGGCCAGGTCGGGATTTTCGGTGAACAGATCATCCACCACCTTAAATACAAAATCCTGTACCTCGGGATTGGTCAGGTCCAGTACCAATTGATTCCTAAAGTAGTATTCATCACGTTCGGGTTGCTTGATGACCCAGTCGGGATGGGTTTCGTACAGTTCGCTTTTGGGGTTCACCATTTCCGGTTCAATCCAGATACCGAACTTTACGTCATTGTCTTCGGCGGCTTCCACCAGCGTGGAAATACCGTTGGGCAGTTTCTGGCGATTGGCCTGCCAGTCGCCCAGTCCGGCATTATCTCCGTTGCGGGGGTATTTGTTGGCAAACCAGCCATCATCCAGCAGAAACAGGTCTACCCCCAGTTTTTTGGTGTCTTGTAGCAAGCCTTTCAGAATCTGCTCATTAAAATCAAAATAGGTAGCTTCCCAGTTGTTGAGTAGTGTCAGGCGAGAACCTTCACCATTCAGAATCTTATATTTTCTGGCCCAGTCGTGCAAATTCCGGCTGGCAACTCCTTTTCCTTTACTGGAGAAGGTATACAGAAAAGCGGGAGTCTTAAATTCCTCGCCCGGTGCTAAGAAATAATCCGAGGCATAATTATTCATCCCGGCCATGATCCGCAGGTTATTGAGCGGGTCCATTTCCAGGTCGATGCGGAAGTTGCCGCTCCATTCCATGGCTCCGTACAATACCTGTCCTTCGTCTTCTGTGGCAATTTTATCCAGCGAAACCATAAAGACTGAAGGCTGGAATAAATTGGCGCGGGTACCGAGTTTAGTATCCAGCACTTTGATGCCGTGCGTCAGTTGGGCTTCTTCGGGCTGCATTTCCTTGGCCCAGTCGCCGTGGTATTGCCGCAGCCAGTAGCTATCGGCTTTCAGGTACAGGTTGGCTGAGGCAAACTTGTGCAGGGTGACATTGGCCTCTTCCGAATGCCGGATCACGCTCCACTGCTCGGTGACATCTTCGTGGTAGTAGGTTTTATAGTACAGCGTAACTTCAAAATCATAAACCGGATCTTTCAGTAAGATGCTCAACAGGGAAACATTCTCGTCTATCTTTCCTACTTCGTGGCTTTCGTATTTCAGGTCCAGGGAATTATTTCTGTCAGCGTGGGTCACGCTAATGGCCGGTTCGAGCAGGTTTCGCGATCCTGATGAAGTGTAAGCCGCATTGAGCATGTGGGTGTAGTCTTCGGCCTGTCGGTACACACTGGGAATCTGCCCGTATTCATTGGCATGGGCCAGTTTCTTACCAAAATAAATGATGTCCAGGTCCTGGTTTTCGCTCACCTGTAAGACCAGCGCATTATGCTGGGTTTCGATGGGGATGGTGGTGGTTTGAGAAAATGCCTGGACTGTGAACAACAGTACAAGGAGTAGGGCCGGGAAGGTGTTTTTGTTTAGGTGTGTCATTATTTTTATGTACGAATAACTTAGCGGAAATACATTTGCAATGTAGTGATCAGAATGTTCAGGGCCACAGCCAACTGCTAATAACTGGCAGGTAGTAACCCAGCAGGAATAAGGAATAAAGGAGAGGGTTGCTTTGCAGGGTGTTGCTTTTCGAGAAGATATTTACTGACAAGGCGAGATGATTTTAGCGGGTTGTGGTAATTAGTGAAAAGTAAGTGAGTCCATTTTACAGATTCGCTTATCAATATAGTAAAAGTGGTGCTGGAGGCTCATCGGGGCAATAGTAGATTTTGGTTCAAAGGTAGTAGTACTGGTCGTTTTTGATCCATTCAACCTTTTATTATTCTGCACGAAGGTAAAGAGAAGCAATCGGACCACTGAAAAAAATGGCTTATCTTCGGAATAGCTAGACTATTTTATGATGAAGAAACTCGAAAGAAAAATTTCTGGTATAGGGTTTAGATTCACTCCAACCAAGTGAAAGCTAATAAAAAAGACCTTGTGCTGCTTGTACAATGACAAAAACTGCTATAATTTCATGAACTTACCGGAATAGCATGATCACGGGATTCATGGATAATAGCACTACTAAGCCGAGATAGCCAACAACCTAAATACTTCCTATGAAAAATGACTTCCTGGCCAAGAAAAAAATACTGATCCTGGCGGGTATGGGTCTGGCCATCGTGGCCGCCTATTGGACTATTCATGGTGTTTCTGAAGGAAGCCAGCCGGTAGATTTCAATACGGAGATACGACCAATCCTCAATAAAAAATGCATCACCTGCCATGGCGGAGTGAAACGTTCCGGTGAGTTTAGCCTGCTCTTCCGCACGGATGCTCTGGGAGTCAACGAATCCGGTGAACGGGCCATTGTTCCCGGAGATGTCTCCGAAAGTGAGATGCTTCGTCGGATCAAACACCACGATCCGGAAGTACGGATGCCACCCGAAGGTGATCCGCTGCCACCGGAGGAAATTACGCTACTCACCCGCTGGATTGAAGAGGGAGCCCATTGGGAAGACCATTGGGCATATGTGAAACCCGAGCCGATTGATCCGCCCGATGTAGCATCCGACTGGGTACAAAATGGTATTGATCCATTCGTGTTGCAACAACTACAGCAGGAAGAACTTCAGCCCTCGGCCAAAGCCGATAAAGCCACCTTGCTGCGACGCCTGAGCCTGGACCTTACCGGATTACCTCCTACCGAGGCGGAACTGAATCATTTTCTATCAAACACCTCCGCAGAGGCATATGAGCAGGAGGTCGATCGCTTACTGGCCTCACCCCGCTACGGAGAACGCTGGGCGTCAATGTGGATGGATCTGGCCCGCTATGCTGATTCCAAAGGGTACGAAGCGGATCGGGAACGCAGCATCTGGCAGTACCGCGACTGGCTGATCGAGGCCTTTAATGAAGACAAACCCTTTGATGAATTTACCATTGAACAACTGGCCGGAGATCTGCTGCCCGATCCTACTGATGATCAACTGATTGCTACGGCATTCCACCGGAATACCATGAATAATGACGAAGGGGGAACGGATGATGAAGAGTTTCGGGTATCGGCGGTCATAGACCGGGTGAATACCACCTGGGATGTATGGCAGGCTACCACCATGGCCTGTGTCCAATGCCACAGTCATCCGTATGACCCGATCCGGCACGAGGATTATTATAAATCAATGGCTTTCTTCAATAACACCGCGGATGAAGATGTTGCCAGTGAAGCACCGAATCTGAAAACATTCAAACACCCCGAAGACCGCCAAAGCCTGGAGGAAGTGAAAAACTGGGTGATTACCCATACGGCATCGGCCGATGTAAAACTGGAGAAGGCAGCCCAGGTAGTCAATCTGGTGAAACTGACCGAACCTAAAATTCACGGCCACTCCTTTGACCAGATTGAAAAAGGTACCCTGGATGGATACAAAAGACTGACCATGGAAGACCAGGGACATAACCGAATTCCTGGTGCACCACTAACCGGAGCTGATCAGCTACTGATTCGCTACAGCAGCGATAAAAAGGGGACGCAGGTGGACATCCGGCTGGACAGCCTGGCCGGTGAACGGATCGCTACCTGGGATATTCAGAAAAGTGAAGGTTTTGAAACCGTATCCGTTCCTATCCGGCCCGCTACGGGTAAACACGATATTTATCTGACATTTAGAAACCCCGCGCAGAAAGGGTATTTGTGTACGATTGAGTGGGTTTTGGTGAATGAATCGTTGCCGGGAAAAGATCGACCCGGATATCAGGAGGTGCATAATCAGCTGTTTCGTCTGCTGAATAATGATGAGACTATACAGACTCCGGTGATGGCAGAAAAGCAAGACGGCTACCGACGGAAGACCCATGTATTTGAACGGGGTAATTGGATGGTGCACGGAGAAGAAGTACAGCCCGGAGTACCCAAAGCCTGGAATGCCATGCCGGAAGGAGTGCCGCAAAACCGCCTGGGGCTGGCCTTGTGGCTGGTCAGTAAGGAAAATCCGCTTACGGCCCGGGTGGCAGTGAACCGTTTCTGGGCGCAGCTATTCGGCACGGGCATCGTAGAAACCATTGAAGATTTTGGCACGCAGGGATTTGCCCCCTCGCATCCGGCCCTTTTAGACTGGCTGGCCCAGCAGTTTATGTATGAGCAGGATTGGAGTATCAAAAAGCTATTGAAACAGATGGTGATGTCGGCCACCTACCAGCAATCTTCCAAAGCTTCGCCCGAACTATTGGCGCTAGACCCAGGCAATCGCTTGCTGGCCCGGGGACCCAGGGTGCGACTAACGGCGGAGCAGGTGCGTGATCAGGCACTGGCCGTCAGTGGCTTATTAAGCGATAAAATGTACGGGGCCAGTGTAATGCCTGTCCAGCCAGAAGGCATCTGGCAGGTCGTTTACAATGGCAAGGAATGGGAAACCAGCGAAGGCGAGGATCAACATCGAAGGGCGTTGTATACCTATTGGCGCAGAACCAGCCCTTATCCATCCATGATCGCCTTTGATGGCCCCAGTCGGGAGTTTTGTGTTACCCGGAGAATCAATACCAACACGCCTCTGCAAGCCTTGGCCAGTCTGAATGACCCGGTATATATGGAAGCAGCCTACGCCTTAGCCCAGCGTATGCAGCAGACTGATCAGGTGGAAGATCAGCTCAAAAAAGGGTATAAATTAGCCATGCTTCGCGACATTGATCCTAAAAAGCTGCGGGATCTGCAACACCTCTACGAAGAAACCCGGCTTCAGTTAGAAGCACAGCCCGAAGCGGTAGAACAAGTGGCCGGGCCGAGCAACATTCAATTGGCTACACTGACCGTGGTAGCCAATGTGATTCTCAACCTGGACGAATTCATTACAAAATCTTAAGCAACATGGATCTTTTTCAAGAGTTACAGTACAGAAGGCTACAGGATCAGACCCGTCGGCATTTTCTCAAACAGTGTACTTCCGGCCTGGGAGCCATTGCTTTTGGTTCCATGATGGGATGCAACCCTTTTTCCTCTTCTCCTTCACCGCAAAAGGTCGCGGCGATTGATACCAATCCGATGGCGACAAAATTTCCCCATTTTGCGGCCAAAGCCAAGCGGGTTATTTATCTGCACATGGCCGGTTCTCCTTCGCAGTTGGAGCTGTTTGATTACAAGCCCGAACTGGCAAAATTGCATAACAAAGATTGCCCGCCTTCCTTGCTGGAAGGAAAGAAATTTGCCTTCATTCAGGGTGTACCTAAAATGCTGGGGCCACAGGCGCAATTCAAGAATCACGGCCAGTCGGGAACCATGGTATCCAACCACCTTCCTCATTTTGCCTCCGTGGTCGATGAAGCGGCCATCATCAAATCCATGCACACCGATGAGTTTAATCATGCTCCGGCCCAGTTATTACTGCAAACTGGTGGCGCCCGCCTGGGCCGACCCAGCATGGGAGCCTGGGTAACCTATGGGCTCGGTACGGAGAATGAAAACCTGCCTGGGTTCATGGTCCTGGTGTCGGGTGGAAAAACTCCCAGTGCGGGTAAAAGTGTGTGGGGCAGTGGGTTTCTGCCTTCGGTCTATCAGGGGGTGCAGTGCCGTTCGGAAGGTGACCCCGTATTGTACGTATCTAATCCCGATGGTATTGATGGAAACCTAAGGCGCAAGACCCTGGATGCGATCAACAGCATCAACGAGAAAGAATACCATGATGTGCAGGACCCGGAGATCCTGACCAGAATATCGCAGTACGAGATGGCCTTCCGGATGCAAACTTCCGTGCCGGAAGTAATGGACATCAACAAAGAGCCGGAACATATTCATAAAATGTATGGTACGGAGCCTGGTAAATCTTCTTTTGCCAATAACTGTCTGCTGGCCAGAAGGTTAGTGGAGAAAGGAGTGCGGTTTGTACAACTCTTTGATTGGGGATGGGATTCGCACGGTACCGATAAAAGCACGGCATTGGAGGATGGTTTTCAGGAAAAATGCCGTCAGGTAGACCAGCCCATGGCCGCCCTCATCAAAGACCTGAAGCAGCGGGGTTTGCTGGAAGAAACCCTGGTGATCTGGGGTGGAGAGTTTGGCCGTACCCCCATGCAGGAAAACCGGAACGGCAAAGAGATGCCGTTCATGGGCCGGGACCATCATACGGAAGCTTTTACCATGTGGATGGCCGGTGGAGGTATCAAAGGTGGGATGACCTACGGCGAAACGGATGAGATAGGGTACTATGGCATCAAAAATCGTGTACACGTCCACGATATGCAAGCCACCGTGCTACATCAACTGGGGATGAACCATGAAAAGCTCACTTTTCCGTTTCAGGGAAGGGATTTTCGCCTGACCGATGTGGCGGGGAAGGTGGTCAAGGAGATCATCGCCTAAAGTATAATGATAGCATTTTCAGCAGATCGCGGTCACTAAGTATGGCTATTAATCGAAGAACGTTTCTCGCTCAATCCGGATTAGCCGGTGGTAGTATACTTTTAAACCAAGTAAGATTAATGGAACTCTCTCAACCTGCTTTTTCTGTTCCGGCCAACTTTTCACTTAAAATCATGGCCACCAACTGGGGGTTTCAGGGCAGTCTGGAGGATTTTTGTGCCCAAGCCAAAGATACCGGCTACGATGGTATTGAAGTGTGGGCGCCTCAACAAACCCAGGATCGGGATAAATTGATGGAGGCTGTGGATAAGCATGGACTGGCCTATGGGTTTCTGGCCGCTGGTAGTGATTCCGATTTTAGCAAACACCTCGATCAGTTTCAGCAATCGTTTGAAAATGCCATGGCCCTGAAACCACTTTTTATCAACTGTCATTCAGGAAGAGACTATTTTTCCTTCGAGGAGAACCGGCAAATTATTGACTATACCACCCAAGCCGGTCGCAATTCGGATGTTCGTATATCCCATGAGACCCATCGCTCCCGGATGTTATTTGCTGCCCATGTGGCTAAAAAATTTATTCAGGATATTCCCGAGCTGAGGCTTACGCTGGACATCTCTCACTGGTGTAACGTACATGAATCTTTGCTACAGGATCAGGAAGAAACGGTAAAACTGGCGCTGGAGCGGACAGACCATATTCATACCAGAATTGGTCATGCCGAAAGCCCTCAGGTTACGGACCCCCGAGCACCGGAATGGCAGCAGGAAGTTCAGGCGCATTTTGACTGGTGGGATCAGGTGGTGAAATACAAGATTGATCGAAAAGAGACATTGACCATGACGGCTGAGTTTGGTCCACCCAATTATATGGCGATGGTGCCCTACACCCAACAACCGCTGGCCAATCTCTGGGACGTGAATGCCTATATGATGCAAGCCTGTCGAGAAAGATATCAGTAACCCCTGCTTTTGAACTTACGTTGCCTCGGCGTCTTCCTTCACTCCTGGCTTTTTGGAAGAAGCCCGAATATTCATCACGCGTTTCAATAAGTCAAACCAGAAGGGCGCGCCCAGGGTAATGGCAAAAGCCGTCACGATCCAGCCCATCAAGCTTTGCCCAATGTATTTCCACCACGCACCACTTTTCAGATTAATCCGGGGAGCAAGTTGCCAACCCATACCCAGGGCGGTGGATGCCATCTTCACCTCCTCGTCGATCAGCTGACGAACCTGCTGCCTGAGCGAGTCAATAGTCCTTGAGGTATCGCGTCCCGACAATTGCTCCTGTTGCATATATACATACGCCTGATCAATGATTTCCCGCCGAGCTTCGGGATCTACGGAGAGTTTTTGGGCAATGCGAAAAGTATCGGCATTGAAGGCAATACTGAGAATAAGGCCCAGCGCAAACAATACCTGTTGCACCCGCCTTTTATACCAACCTGTAGCCTGATTCATGACTTCCTGATACCACATCTCCAGATCGGATTTGAATTGCTCCAGGTTGCCTTTCGCATCCCGGATAAAAGTGAGTAATACCTCCCGGGTTTTTCCTTTGGGCAGCCCTTTTATGCCGGCTTCAATTTCGTCGAGGGTGGCATGCTCACCCTGGCATAGCAACTCCGTCAGCACTTTGGAAAAGTAGCGATTGCTGATGTAGGGTGGAAAACCCTTGGTACCTTGCTTCTTCAGCTTCTGGATTAACGGATGCTCAAAAAATTTTTCACAGAGCACATCACTTTCATCGTCGAGCATGGTTTGCAGGGCAATATGCAGGTTTTTTCCCCGTGAGTATAGCCACTGCATAATAATCTCATTGAGCGTGGTCGCCAGCAGGCTCAGTAACAGGAATACAAAGATAAGCCCAATGACAATTTCCAGTATTTCGATTCCGAACATGGTAAATTTTTTAGGTAGATGTAGCTGGCGCAAGATACGGTATCCAGGCTGCAATTAATGAGAAAAATACGGAAAATCCTGTCTATCAATTTGTCCCCTCCCGCTAATAATGCTAACCTTTCCAAAAAACTTAGTATATTTCGAGATTAAAAAAGCATAAGTTGACCTAACCATGATGCATTATGCGCAAACTACTACTGCTCAGTTTTAGCCTGTTATTATATGATATTGGCCTGGCCCAAACTGACCCAGCCACCCTGTTTACACTGCTTTCTCCCAAGCACACCCAGATCGATTTCCGCAATGATATCGAGGATACCAAGGAGCATAACATTCTGATTTACTCGAATTACTACGGCGGGGGTGGAGTAGGAGTGGGGGATATCAACAACGATGGGCTGCTGGATGTGTATTTTGCCGGAAACCTGGTGGGGGATCGCCTCTATCTCAATAAAGGGAACCTGGAATTCGAAGATATTACCGAGCAGGCCGGCATTGCCGACAATGGTGGGTGGTCATCAGGGGTT
Source organism: Cyclobacteriaceae bacterium (assembly GCA_040222715.1). GTDB lineage: Bacteria > Bacteroidota > Bacteroidia > Cytophagales > Cyclobacteriaceae > Tunicatimonas. The sequence goes on from JAVKCN010000008.1 coordinate 18,264, forward strand.
CTTTTTGGCGATGTGAATAATGACGGTTGGGTAGACATCTACGTCACCCGCGAACTCTACGACGATCAGCCCGAGCTACGAAAGAATAAATTATACCTGAACACCTTTGGTGCCACCGGAAAGGTTGGTTTTACCGAGTCATCAGCGCAATATGGAGTGGATAATGAGGAGCGTACCCGCCACGCTACTTTTATGGATTATGACAAAGACGGCGACCTTGATTTGTTTCTGTTGAACCAACCTCCCAACCCGGGAGATTACTCTTCTTTCTACGGTTCAGAACTGTTGCAAGAAAAATATAGCCCCCGCTTGCTAGAGAACCAGGGTGAGCAATTTGTGGATGTGACAAAGCCTGCCGGACTGCTTAAACCGGGCTTTGCCAACAGCGTATCCGCCAGCGACCTGAACGGAGATGGCTGGACTGATCTCTACGTAAGCAATGATTTTCAGGCTCCCGATTTCATTTACTTTAATAATGGTGACGGCACTTTTACCGAGGAATTACAGGAGGCGACCCGGCATATTTCGTTCTACAGCATGGGGGTTGATGCGAGCGACATTAACAATGATGGTCTGCTGGATGTGATGGTGGTGGATATGGTGGCTGAGGATAACTACCGGCTGAAGGCCAACATGAGTGGTATGGACCCCGCTGCCTTTTGGAAGGTGGTGGATGAGGATGGGCACTATCAGTACATGTTCAATACCCTGCATCTGAACACCGCCCTACCCGATGAAGGCGCTTTGGCATCGTCGGGCCCAGCAAAAGGAGGATATTTCCGGGATATTGCCCAACTGGCGGGAGTGGCCTCTACTGATTGGAGCTGGTCTGCCCTCTTTGCTGATCTGGACAACGATGGCTGGAAAGACCTTCATATCACCAATGGTCTGCTGCGCGATATTCGTAACAGCGATGCCTCCAAGAAATTTGCCAAATACATTGAATCCGCTATCAGTGCCTACCTGGCGAAAAACCCGAATCCGGCTGGTATTTCGATCTGGGATATTGCCGATGTCAACAAAGCCCTCGATTTCACCCCCTCTGTCCCGCTGATGAACTATACCTACCGTAACCAGGGCGACCTGACCTTTGAGAAAGTCAGTGAAGATTGGGGACTGGATCAGAAAACCTTTTCCAATGGCTCAGCCTACGCTGATCTGGATAATGATGGTGACCTGGACCTGCTGATCAACAACGTGAACGATGTGGCGATGGTGTACCAAAACAATGCCCAGGAAATGCTGAAGCATCATTATTTGCGAGTAATCCCGGTAGCAGATGAACCAGGGGTGACCAATCTCGGAGTGAAAGTATGGGCCGAAACCGCTGAGGGACCACAATTCTATGAGACGACCAGTGTGCGGGGTATGTACTCCACCAGTGAACTTGCGGCTCATTTTGGCTTAGGGCAGCAAACCGAAGTTGAGGTGCTCCGGGTGCAGTGGCCTGATGGCAAACAACAGCTGCTGCACGATGTGCCCGCTGACCAGACGCTGACAGTACGATATTCCGAGGCTTCCGCGGAAGAAGATGGGCCGATGGCCCAAAAAGCAGGTGTTGCTCACGAACCTTTATTTGCCAATGTGACCCCGTCACAGTCTTCACCGATTAAGCATACAGAAAACGACTTCGATGATTTTGAAAAACAGATATTACTGCCCCACCGGATGTCTGATCTAGGGCCGGGACTGGCCACGGGTGATATTAATGCCGATGGACGAGATGATTTTTATCTGGGTGGTGCCTCAGGGTATCCTGGGCAACTATTGGTGCAGCAGGCCGACGGCTCATTTCAACCATTAGATCAGCCAGCATGGGCAGCAGATGCTATCAGTGAGGACATGGGCGCTTCTTTTTTGGATGCCGACAGCGATGGAGATCTGGATCTATACGTAGTTAGTGGCGGCAACGAGTTTGCCCCGCAATCAGTTGAGTACCAGGACCGGTTGTACCTGAATGATGGGAATGGGCAATTTACCAAAGCGAGCGGTGCGTTGCCGGAGATGCGGCACAGTGGCTCTAAAGTATATCCCGAAGATATTGATCAGGATGGCGACTTGGATCTATTTGTGGCGGGCCGACACGTGCCCTGGGCCTATCCTGAACCAGCAAGTAGCACCTTGCTACTCAATGAAGGTGGCACTTTTGTTGACGCTACCGATCGCCTGTGCGAAGACCTGAAAGCCATTGGCATGGTGAATGATGCGGCCTGGGTAGATTTCAACGGTGACGGACGCAATGACCTGGTGCTGGTAGGAGAGTGGATGCCCGTTACGCTACTGCAAAATGAAGGTACTCACTTTACCAACGTTACCGCTGAATACGGGCTGGGTCAAAGTACGGGCTGGTGGTTTAGCGTGGCCGCGGCAGATATGGATGGGGATGGTGATCAGGATCTGGTAGCCGGAAACCTGGGTTTGAACTACAAGTACAAAGCCACCGAAGCAGAGCCCTTTGAGGTATATTACGATGATTTTGATGAAAACGGCTCTAAAGATGTTGTACTGGCCTATTATAACTTCGGTACCCAGTACCCCCTGCGAGGACGTTCCTGCTCTTCTCAACAGGTACCCATGATTAAAGAAAAGTTTCAGTCGTATGACCTCTTTGCTTCGGCAGATCTGGCCGAGGTATACGAAGAAGATAATCTGGAAGAATCGCTGAATTATCAGGCGGATACTTTTGCTTCCGTATATCTGGAAAATACCGGAAACGGAGCGTTTGAAATACATGCATTACCAGCCCAAGCCCAGTTCTCTTCGGTGAACGACATTCTGATTGACGACTATAATCAGGACCAGCACTTGGATATTTTGTTAGCCGGAAACTTATATGGTGCTGAGATTGAAACCGCACGTAATGATGCCGGAGTTGGGTTGCTATTACTGGGCGATGGTAGCAATGAGTTTGCCTCCCTTACACCCGCCGAGAGTGGCTTCTTTGTACCCAACAATGTGAAAAGCCTGGGAGTAGTTCGCAGCGATCAGGATATCCAAATTCTGGTCGGTAGTAATGATGAGCGTCTGCAAATCTTCCGCTTAAAATTTCAGAAAATTCCCTAGTATTTTATCAGGAACAAGTTGATGGATTAACTATTGGCTTTAGGCAGATTGCTGTAGGTGTTCACTAGGGCTCATAGCCTTTTAATCATTACCGCCAACCGCTTAACAAGCCGTTCATTTGATGCAGTACGCATACCTCTCTCCCCTTTAATTATCTAAAGTGATCTTTGTCATCAAGTAACCCTGGTCTGCCTGCTCAGGGTTTTCCTTGTAACAACAGGTTTGGGTTTTTTCTGCGCGGCAATCAAATTTAATTTCCTTATAAATAGCACCAAAAAAGACATAAATAATATAATTTATAGAATATATAGCGGAATCATTAGGAAAATCATGATAAAAATAACTACTTTCACTTTGTAAAACCTAACAAACTACCATGCCTTCCTTTGATTTTCCCTCCTGGTACTATCCTTAATAAGGATGCCTCTCTCAGTACATCTTGTACAATCTACCATAATCTCTTTCCTAACCTTAATTCTAAAAAATGAAAAAACCATTACTAATTCTCACACTGATCATGCTATGTCTAAGCCAGGTCTGGGCTCAGCGTCAGGTCAGTGGAAAAGTATCTGGAGAGGACAATGATCCTCTGCCCGGAATAAACGTCCTGGTTCAGGGCACTACTGTTGGTACCGTGACCGATATTGATGGAAATTATTCCATTAGTGTTACGGGAGAAAATCCTACCCTCACATTTTCATCTATTGGCTATGCTTCCCAAACGATAGAAGTAGGAGCCCGTTCAGTGGTGAATATTGCTATGAAAGAAGATATTCAGCAATTGGGTGAAGTTATTGTGACTGCCCTGGGAGTTGAGCGGGAAACCAAAGCTCTGCAATATTCTATTACCGAAGTTGCCGGAGAAAACCTCACTGAGGCTCGTGAAATTAACGTAGCCAATGCGTTGGCCGGGCGGGTTGCCGGAGTAAACGTAAGCAATATTGCTTCCGGTCCGGCCGGATCATCCCGGGTAATTATTCGGGGAAACAAATCCTTACAGGGAAATAACCAGCCACTCTATGTGGTGGATGGAGTGCCCATGGATAACTCCGGATTTGGCCAGGCAGGTATCTGGGGAGGGCGAGATGAAGGAGACGGCATGGCCAGTATCAACCCCGATGACATCGCCTCTATTACCGTATTAAAAGGAGCGAGTGCGGCGGCGCTGTACGGAGCCCGGGCTGCCAATGGGGTGATTAATATTGTGACCAAAAAAGGAACGTCCCGCAAAGGAATTGGCGTTGAGTTAAACTCTAACTTTGTTTTTGAACAGATCAACGACCAACGGGATTTTCAGCGAGAATTTGGGCAAGGTAACTATGTGGCCTCAGATCCCAACGACTCTGATTCACCCCGTATTGCCGTTGCGCCGCGCACTCAGCAGGAAGCCTATGATTGGGGGACCAATTCCTGGGGGCCTCGTTTGGGCAGTGTCGGCAATTCTGTGCAGTTTGACGGAGTAAGCCGACCCTACACCGACGCGGGTGACAACTGGGGACGCTACTTTGAAACAGGGTATTCCCTGTCTAATACGCTGGCTTTAACCGGAGGTAGTGAAACGCAGAGTTTCCGATTCTCATTTTCGGATTTGCGAAATAAATCAATCATTCCTGAATCTGGATTTAACCGACAAAACCTGTCGCTGGCCACCAATTCCAAATTTGGGGAGCGCCTTACCTTCACCTCCCGTATTTTGTATTCGCATGAATATGCCAATAACCGGCCCTACTTGTCAGATTCTCCGGCCAACGGGGTCCTGGCAACGTACTATATACCAGCAAATATCAATGTGGAAAATTACTACGGTGACCCGAATAAGCCGGGAGCCATACCTGCTACCGTTGATCAAACGAGCCTGAGTATCTGGGGAAAATCGGTAGGCGAAGAATACCAGCAAGCAAACAACAACTGGCATCAGAACCCCTACTGGACTGCTTACCAGTTTGATAATGACGACTGGCGCGATCGCTTTTTACCTTCTGCCACCCTGCGCTATGATATCACCGACTTCCTGTGGATGCAGGCCCGAATGGGTATGGACTGGTATACGAGACGAGAAACTGATTTAGTACCTCAGGGTACGGGTTATCAACGAGGAGGATCGATTACCGAAGGAGAAAACCGCGTTCGGGAAATTAACATGGAATGGATGCTGGGATTTGATCATTCTTTTGGTAAGATTGGTGTGAATGCCTTTGTCGGAGGGAACCGTATGCGACGTAGTAATGAGCGGATTGCAGCCAGCGGTAATGGGTTTAATGTGCCTTATTTCGAAGCCATTAACAACACCGTTACCCAGAACTTCGGTTACGACTTCTCAGAATCGGGGATCAACTCTTTATTCGGCTCAGCGGAAGTGAGCTATAATAATTTCCTCTTCCTGACCGGTACGGTACGGAACGACTGGTTCTCGGTACTGAACCCGGAATATAATAGTATTCTTTATCCTTCCATTGGGGGTAGTTTTGTGTTCTCTGATGCGATCAATAATTTACCTAACTGGTTAAGTTTTGGTAAATTGAGAGGTTCCTGGGCACAGGTGGGGAACGTAACGGTCAATCCGTATAATACGAATCTGACGTATTCGCTCAAGCAGGCTCACCTGGGTTATACCATGGCATCCTTCTCATCAGCGCAGGGAAATAATGGATCTATTCCGAACCCGGGTCTATTACCCCTAACCTCTACCGAGTATGAAATTGGTATGGACGTACGTTTTCTGGACAACCGGTTGGGGCTTGATTTTACTTACTACCACCAGACAACAACGGATGATATTCTGAACGCGACGATCTCCCGTGCTTCCGGCTTTGGTTCAACCGTAGTGAATGTGGGTAAGCTGGAAAACAAGGGGATAGAAGTATTGATCAATGGTACACCGGTACAGGGGCCATTTAACTGGGATGTTACCTTAAATTTTGCCAAGAATGAAAACAAGGTGATTTCTCTGATTGAAGGTAATGATGAGTTGGTCGTGGAAGAACCAAGATCCAGAAACGTATTCATCAAACATATCGTTGGTCATCCGTTTGGAATGATTACCGGCCGGGTACAGAAAACAACCGAGAGTGGTGAGCCTATCTTCTTCAGCGATGGCCGACCGGTGGGATCTGATGGATATGAAATTATTGGTAACGGAGTGCCTGATTGGACCGGAGGTCTCAATAACTCTTTCACATTCAAGGGTTTCAACCTGGGTGCCCTGATAGATTTCAAGATTGGCGGAGATCTTTTATCCGGTACCAACATGCGCATGACTGCGGCCGGTTTGCATAAACAAACCCTGATCGGACGAGAAGGAGAGGCCCCATTGAGTGTATCCGGAGTTACCCAGAACGGGACTACGGAGGATGGCGAACCCATCTATGAGCCGTTTTCTCTGACGCTTACGCCATCTCAGGCCCAGCAGTACTGGCAATCCGTACAGGGAGAAGCCAACGGGGTCACGGATATGTTTATCTATGATGCTTCCTTTGCCAAGCTCCGACAAGTTACTTTTGGGTATATTTTCCCCAGTCAGATGTTAGAGAAAACCCCGTTTCAGACCCTGTCGCTGTCTTTTGTCGCCCGGAATCTGGCGATCCTGTACAAGAACGTGGATAATATTGATCCGGAATCATCTTATCAGAGTGGCAATGGCCAGGGGCTGGACTATTTTGGTATGCCCAAGACGCGCAGCTATGGCTTTAACCTCAAGGTAAGTTTCTAACATAAAAAACTGAATAGCAATGAAGTATATCAATAAATTAGTTCTGTGTGCGTTGGTTACCGTTTTTCTGGCGACCGGATGCGATACGGAAGAATTACATGAGCTGAACATCAACCCACAGGCGGTTAGTGAAATTGACCTGAACTATCTCTTTTCATCGGCGGAACTGGGCATTGCCGATGGCGGAACCGCCAGCAACCGTTACCTTAACTGGAGGACGAATATCGGTCTGGCTTCTACCGCGATACAGCAACTGGCTACCCCCGGAAGCATATCCGCGGCGGGTAATTTCTACCGGCATAACGAGGAAACAGCCAGTGCGCCCTTCGAGTACACTTACGGAGATCAGTTGAAAAATATTGCCGAGGTTATCCGGCAAACCGGGGAAGGTGGATATGCCGAGGGAGAATTCGTGAATACGAGGAATGCCGCCCGAATACTGCGGGCTTTCAGCTTTCAAAGAATCACCGATTTCTACGGTAGCATTCCCTATACCGAAGCAAATCAGGGGATTCAAGGGAATTTCTTCCCGGCTTATGACAATCAGTCAGCCATCTATCCTGATTTGTTGAAGGAACTCGATGAAGCTACCGCAGCCATGAGTGCGTCCAACCCTGATGACGGGTTTGCCGCCGCTGATATGATTTATCAGGGTGATATTGCCAAGTGGAAGAAATGGGGATTTTCCCTGATGCTGAGAATGGCGATGCGGGTTTCTGACGTTGCTCCCGATATGGCGAATACTTACGTATCCAAGGCTGTGGCCGGTGGAGTATTTACCAGCAACGATGACAACGTTTGGATTCCGATGGATGTGGGCCCCAGTGAATGGCAGGACCAGAACGGAATTTCCCGGGCTTTTGATCCCGGAGATGGCGGGAATCAGTCGTATTTGAGCGAAAAACTGATTAATTTCCTGAAAGGCACCGATCTCAATAGTGTAGCCGACGACGATCCCCGACTCATGATCCTGAGTGGAGGCATTGCCAGATGGGCCGGGGGGGCTGACTGGACACCTATCAATACCGATCCTCTGGCGCAAAGGGGGTTACCCAATGGGCGTTCTCAGTCAGATATTGAAGCTTTAGAGGGACAGCCAGTTATCCTGGAGGAGACATTTTCTAGAATTAATTACCTAATGCTGGAGGATAATGATCCCTACATGATCATGAACCATGCTGAAGTTGAATTTCTGTTGGCTGAGGCCATGGAAAGAGGTATTGGCTCCGGATTTAGCGGTACCGCGAAAGAACATTATGAAGCTGGCGTGAAGTCTGCCATGCAGATGTATGCCGGTAACAAAGTGGATTTCCCTCGAGGTTATGATCCTACGCTTATAGTAGAAGATGCGGCGGTAGATGCCTATCTGGCTCAATATCCTTACGGCATTTATAAGCCGGCGCTGGAAATGATCGGCGAGCAAATGTGGGTTAGTAAATTCTTTAACTGGTGGGAAGCCTGGTCAGACTGGAGAAGAACGGACTATCCCGTGCTGGTTCCTTTTACCAGTGATGATTCTCCGGTTACCGGAGGTATTATTCCGTTAAGACTGCCCTATCCTACTACCGAAGTCGCCGCAAATCCGAATTTCGATCAGGCGAGCAAAAACAACTACACATCTCCACTCTGGTGGGATGGCGGTAGCGAATAGCCTATTGCAGATGATTTTACGAAAGCCTTTGAAATTTTTCAAAGGCTTTTTTTATGGGAGGCAGATAGGCCTATTGGGATAAAGGAAAAACTCCATCTCCTTCAGAACCCATATAGGCTCCCCAATGGGGCGGTTCATCCATCCGAATGGAAGTGCTGATCCGCTTGACCCGCATCCCCATGAAAGCAACCAAATCCATAGAAGGGCTATAGTACTGGCAATGCACAATATCCAGGTAGCCATCCTGATCGAGGTCTCCAATCCAGGGAGTGGAAAAGATATTTTTGAACCCTTTCATTTGATCAATCGGAAATGCCGAATTATTGTGAAAATCAATCGCTAATAATTTGTTTTCCATGGCCGAAGGAGCATCCTCCGCAAAACCACCTGAACAATCAAATTCATTGATGCTGATGATGGCCTCGTCGTATCCATCATGGTTGAGATCGTAGACTACCGGAGAGGAAAACCCGGCACACCCGATGGAATCGCGATACACAATATTGCCACTCTGGCCATCGAGCAAAATCTGTACAGAACCCGTACTGAGCGGCCACTGTCCCTGGCTCACAAAGGTAAAGAAGTCAGGAACATCATCATCAGTGAAGTATCCTACGGCAAAGCTGTTACTCGATTCAGTATCAGGAACTCGTTGTTGCCACAGGGATTCGTAACTTTTTCCGTCAATGGCAAAGGTGGTACTACCGTGGGAGATTACGATAATGTCCAGGTTACCATCCTGAGTAATATCGGCTAGTGAGGGCGGCGCAATGAAACCGTGACCTTCCTCGGAAGCAATGATTCGGGCACGAGACAGTTTCTTTTCCCGCAAATCTGAAAGCGTAGTTGCGTATAAATGACCACTGATGGTTTCTCCTCCAGTGCCGAAAATAATTACAGGCTCTGAATTATCCGGTTGTTTCAGGCATACTGCTGGCATGTAGGATTCCTTCCCATCCGGCATGGTGTCCGCCGCCAGGATTTGCCCGGTTTTGGTATCAAATAGCATCAATACTCCGGGGAAACGATCCGCCTCGGAATGAGGATCAGCTTTGGAGTTTCCTCCGTTAACAATCAGTAAATCCTGCAAACCATCCTTATTCTGATCGGGGACCAGTACTCCATTTTGGAAATTAAAGCGGGCATGCTGTAAGATAGAATCATTTTCGTATTGGTACTGGTAGGCCCATAATACCTCGCCGGTTTTGCCATCCAACGCTCTGAGATGAGGCGAACGTCCTCCCACAAAAACGTCCTGCACTCCATCTCCGGTCACATCATACAGCGTGGCCGATGCGTATACCTGATCCTGCGTTTCCTGCTGCCAGAGGATTTCTCCTGTCTTTCCATTGAGGGCCAGAACACCCTGCTCGCTGTACTGGTGCTCATTTTTCCCGGCACCCATGACCAGGTCTAATACCCCATCATTATTAAGATCAGTGGCTCGAGGAGATGATTGGGAGCCGAGGAGATAGAAATTCTGATCCCATACCAGTTCGCTTTTCTTTTGGGTGCAGTTGGTCAGGAAAAGACAGAGCGCAAATGCCGGGCAGAGCAAAGAAATAGGAATCCTCACAGCGTGGTTTTGTGGTTTGTAGGCATGTTTACCCTTTAATTTACCAAAAAAAGTGGGAAGAGCACTGCTGCTCGAAGACTCAGGGTTTTGTGCTGAGCCAGAACATGAAACGAACGAAGCAGAAAATGAAAGGATAGAAATAAAAGATCAGGGATTTTGAGCCAGCATCCATCCGGTATGTAAGCTTTGATCAGCACTTTCAAACGCAACTTTGAGCCAGCGAAGATCAGCCGGATTATCCGCAACCAATGCACTATCCAGTACAGTGACTGTTTTACCGGGAAAAAGCGTATCAATCAGCGAAGCACCACGGAGTTCATTGGGGAATGAAGGGAGAGACTCCCATACTTCGGTAGTTTGGGATACCTGATAGTAATATTCAGGCAGACGTTGCTGCAAATGAGCGTCGAGCAGGGTTTGCGTAGTAGCCTGAATGCTTTCTATATTGATGGGCAACGAATGAATGATAAAGACCAATGCCTGGAAGACAATGTATGCTCCGAAAATAAGCTGTCCGATGCGCCAGTAAATAGTCATGGTTGTCCCTTTTCTATTTTGTGTATGCAATAAAAGAAAAGTAATCTGAAGATACTAAAAAATTTTCACAATACTGTACAATCCTATGAGTATTATTACCGAAGCGCTGATCCAAAAAGCGGTATCGTAAAGTGTGGTGGGTTTTAGCTCGAGTGGCAGGCGGTGGTAGCGGAATTGATAGGCCGCAAAAACCACAATAAGCAGCAGAATAGAAGTGACAAAGCCTCCAACAAGAATCATCATCACCGGAAGCTGTATGAAGATGAATAGAAGGGTCCAGGCAATAGGAAATGCCCAGGCGAGTATGGCAATACTTCGACGACGTACTTCGGGGTCATAGAAGTTGATCCAGCCAATTTGCCCAAAGCAGTCAGAAAAGATACGGGTCCAACTGGCCAGGGCGGCAAACAGGGTAGAAAACAGTACTACCAGCGCGCCCAGCAAAAATATTGATTTGGCACCGGGGCCCAGGGTTTCGGTATAAATGCGCGAAAGGGCTTCTACCATCTCGTAGCCTTCGGGAATATCGCCACTTTCGTGGAGGATGGCCGCTCCCAGTAAATAAAAAACGGCAGTGACCAACGTATACACAATCATGGACAGAATGGCATCCCAGTACATGACCTTGATCCAGCCTTTGGCCCGGCGCAGCCAGTTAGGGTCAGATGTGTCTCGGGGACCGGCAAAGCGGGCGTAGCCTTTTTCAATACACCAGTAATTGTAATACATGATCTCATCACCCCCAACTCCGGTAATACCGAAAGCCGCCAAAGCAACTCCCACAGCCGAAGCCGGAAGCTGAAATTGCAGCCCTTCCGAGACATTTTCCCAGGAAAGGGCATAATCAGTATACTGTAAAAAGAAAAGTGATGCAAAAGTCAGCAGGGTAAAGAGCCCGATCATGATCAGAGCGAACTTTTCAATAAACTGATAATACCCTTTGAAGATAAGCAGGGATGCCAGGATTGCTGCGGCAAAAGCCCAGATGGTTGTATTCACCGCCGGAAAAGCAATGTTTAGCGTCAACGCCACTCCTCCGACAATGCCCCCCACCTGCAATAGCTTGAAGATCTGAATAAAGAGCCAGGTCCAGAGCGTCCAGTTGGTGCCCCGGAGTCGGGGTCCGGGTAACCGGTTGAAGGCTGCCATCACCGTTTCGCCGGAGTAGATGGCGTGCTTTCCGAACTCCAGTTGCAGGGTTACTTTCACCAGGCAACTCAGAATGATGACCCAAAAAGTAACAAAGCCGGCACGTGCTCCCAAGGTAGTGGTTGCAATCAGTTCGCCTGAGCCTACGATGGCCGCCGAGAGGATAAAACCCGGCCCGAGTTCTTTCAGTTTGCCAAACAGCGTCTGAGGGGGCTCGCGAATGGCATCGGCCCGCAATACGTAAGGGTTGTCGTCGGTTGTAATAGTAGTAGGTTGTTAGGTGTTATTCTTGCTGTGGTGGTATGGTAGGCGGGAGGCAGGAAGCAGTTAATAAGAGACGATTGCTCATAGCACATTATATTAACTGCCTCCTGCCGCCCGCTCACCGTTATTGGTGTTGCTCACGCAGTAAGTCATTCACGGTTTTTACGGGGTTAAAGGTAATGATCGGGACTTCAACGAAAATGGTGGTCCAGTCTGACATGCTGCCATTCCAGAGGCCGGGAAGCTCCTGGGCTTTTAGTACTTTTCCGTTTTTTGACTTTTTAGAGATAAAACCAGCTTTGGGGTTCACATAGCGGGTCAGGTCAAACTTCTCGCCCCGATGGTTTTTCAGCGAACAGGCAATGTCTACCGGGTTAAAGTGGGTAGCGTTCTCCCAGATAGCCCGCTGGTCGGGGTTATCCATATCAATCTGGGCGCTTTCCATAATCTGCAAAGAAGTAGAACCATCCGGATTTGTTGCCCAGAACGGTCCCCCGCCTGGTTCGCCCTCATTTTTCACCATGCCGCACACTCGAATCGGCCGATCCAGCATTTCCTCGAGAAATACAATCTTTTGCGCCCCATCCATGGTGCTGAATACCTGCTCAGGTAAAACACATAACTGGTCTTCTACAAACGCTTGCATCTCTTCCAGTTTCTCATCCGAGATTTCATTGGAATTATCCAGATATTGGAGGTATTCAAATATTTTCTGCTGGTACTGCAGCAGTATGCCACCCAGTAACTTCTTGTTCCGAAATGTCTCGCCTTTCAGCCGGTCAGGTACCACGTTATCAATGTTTTTGATGAAAACGATGTCGGCATCCAGGTCATTAAGGTTCTCAATAAGCGCGCCGTGTCCGCCGGGCCGGAATAAGATTTCCCCGTTTTCTTCACGGAAGGGTTCGTTGTCCGGGTCTACGGCCAGCGTATCGGTAGCGGGCTTCTGCTCAGAGAAAGTTACGTAGTAGCGCACTCCGAAATGCTTCTCAAAATGCCCTTTTACCGCCGCAATGTGCTGCTCAAAAGCCTGACGATGCTCGGGCGATACAGTAAAGTGCAGATACACATTGTTGTTCTGATCTCGGGCGTATTGCGCGCCTTCTACCAGATGCTCTTCTACCGGAGTGCGAGAATTGGTGCCATAACGGTGAAATTCCAGCAGCCCTTTAGGCAGGTTGCCATAATTTAAACCGTCCTGGTTAAGCAGGCTGTCCAGTACCTCTTTGTAGCGGCGTTGCAGGATGGCTTCGTTCAGCCCCATACCCTGTTTCTGGTGGGTTTCACTCAGGTCGTGGTAAAAAGCAAAATCGTTGATGCGTTTGAAAAACGTAAATATCTCACGCTGCTTGGGGTCGCTGACCAGCGCTTCGTAATCAGCATCGCTGCCCGTATAGTTTTCCTGAAACTGAAAAAGATCCTTAAACATTCGGCTGGCGGCACCCGAAGCGGGCACAAATTTGACCACGCGCTTGGTAGGTGAAACCGATTCATACTGCTTGACAAAATTGGCCGATAGCTCGTCGCTCAGTTGCAGTATACCATCATTGATGGTGGCTGCTTTCACGATCTCCACATTAGGAAATCCCTCTTTGAAATTCTGGATTTGTTGTTCGGCTACGGTTGGGTCGGTACCCCGCCGCTTAAACTGTGCTATATCCTGATCTTTGAACATAAAAAATGGGTTAGTCGCGTGTTTGTCAAAATTAAACTACTGCCCGAAGCGCTCTGCAACAGACGAGCGGTAGGGCACTAAAGGTACTAACAATTAGTATATATGCCAACCGAAAATACCAGCCGATGGTTTTCGCATCTCATTGATTACGACTCATACATATCTTCATGGAAACCAGTGGCCCTGTATACTCTGATAAATGCGAAAAAGTCTCTCAAGCATCGGAAAAAAGGAAATTTGCGTATTTTTAGTCTCTTAAGTCTAATCAACAACCTACTATGCAAAACCTACTTACCGTATTACTGATTGCCCTGACTTTTACCGTTTCTGCCCAAACGAAGTCCAGCCAGCAATCGCCACCGCTGACCGAAGCGAAGCCGGAGAGTGTGGGGATGTCGCCGGAACGGCTGGCCCGGATTGATGCGATGTGCCAGGAAGCTATTGAAGATCGGGAAGTCCCTGGCATGGTCGCGCTGGTGGCCCGGAAGGGAAAGATCGTCTATTACAAGGCCTTTGGCACCGCTGATCCCTCGGGGAAGGAACTGAAGCAGGACGCTATTTTCCGCATAGCTTCCCAAACAAAGGCCATTACCGCCACGGCCGTCATGATGCTCTGGGAGGAAGGGCATTTTCAACTGGATGATCCTATCTCTAAGTACATTCCTGAATTTAAGAATCCCCAATTGCTGAAAGGCTTTCATTACACCGACACCAGTTATACGACCGAACCCGCCAATAAGGAAATTACCATTCGCCACCTGCTCACCCATACCTCAGGACTGGGCTACGGCTTCATTGATGGGGACGAACGCTTTAAAATGATTTATCAGAAAGCAGGAATTATTGATGCGTTTACGCTGGAAGACATTAGTATTGAGGCGAATGTGAAAAAATTAGCCAGGTTGCCATTGCACCATCATCCGGGTGAGGGCTACACCTACAGCGAGGGATTGGATGTACTGGGGTACTTCGTTGAGGTTATCTCCGGCCAACCTTTTGATGAATTTCTTCGGGAGCATCTTTTCGAACCATTGGGCATGCCCGATACCTGGTTCTACCTACCCGATAGCAAAGCCAGTCGGCTGGTCGCTGTGCAGTATCCGAACAACGGAAAATGGGAGCGATATCCGGTTACGGTCTACGACCCGGATTTTCCAGTGAAGGGAGCCAAGCGTTTCTTCTCGGGCGGCGGCGGCCTCTCCAGCACCGCAAAAGATTATGCCACTTTTTTGCAAATGTACCTCAATGGCGGAGAGCTGAATGGGGTGCGTATTCTTAGTCGAACCACTGTACAGGCTATCATGGGCAACCAGATTGGTGATAAGTGGGAAGGGAGTGGTCGTCACTATGGGCTGGCATTTGGTGTGCTGACCCCGGATGGGCAGGACAAAGGGGGGCAGGGGAGTACCGGTACTTTCGACTGGGGTGGTTACTTCAATACTTCGTATTTCGCTGATCCAGAGGAAGAACTCATTGGAATCCTGATGAAACAAACGCAAAACCTTCCCTCCGATGATACCGGCTGGAAATTCCGTATTCTCGTCGGCCAGGCTGTGGATGATTGATTACTCGATTGTTCCATGGGCTGATGGCTGGTTGTTAAGGGGCTATTCATGATGCCTGTTTCTATTAAGTAAGCACTATGACGAAAATAATGATAACGTCATTGCGACGAGGCACGAGGAAGCAATCTGCTGCTAATGAGCCGACGTGGCGCGGGGAGATAGCTTCGTCATTCTTCCTGGCTATGACGCTAAAAATATAAGCTAATTTTCTCACAGTGCTTACTTATTTAATTCGCTGAAAGGACTTTAATAAAGGGACACCCTGATACGCAGGGTAGATGTTTTTCCTGAGTACTGGCTTTCCAGAGCAGATCGTTTTATATTGCTTCGTTGACAATAAAGAGCAGGACGGAAAAGTTGGGAGATTAGAAGTTACACGGTGAGAGAAGAACAGACTGTGAAGTTGTAAATCGTCAGTTTTGTTTTCCCACCAGAGGGTTATTTAATGACTTAATCAAATCGGATGGCAAACTTAAATATCAAAGCGCAGCAGGAAAATAGCTACGATGCAATTGTAGTTGGTTCAGGAATGAGTGGAGGCTGGGCCGCCAAAGAACTCTGCGAAAAAGGATTGAAAACACTGGTGTTGGAGCGCGGGCGCATGGTAAAACATGTGGAGGATTACCCTACCATGAACAAAGACCCTTGGGATTTCCAGTACCGGGGAGCCGTCACTCCTGAGCAGTACGAGCGGCAATTCAAGCAGCAGCGTACTGGCTTTCTGAGTGAAGCTGATCGCCATTTCTTTGTAGACGATATTGACAATCCTTACACCGAGATCAAACGCTTCGACTGGATACGGGGCTACCACACCGGAGGACGTTCACTGATGTGGGGCCGCCACTGTTACCGCTGGAGCGACCTTGACTTTGAGGCTAACGCCAAGGATGGTATTGCCGTCGACTGGCCCATTCGCTATAAAGATATTGAACCCTGGTACGATTATGTGGAAACCTATGTAGGGGTGAGCGGAGAAAAACTGAATTTATCGCAACTGCCGGATGGTAAATTTCTTCCTCCGATGGAGCTCAACTGCATCGAAAAGCACGTCCGTAGCCGGATTGAGTCTGCTTTCTCTGGAAGAACGCTCACCATTGGCCGGGTTGCCCATCTCACGGAACCTACCGAAGCGCATCTGGCATCAGGAAGAAATAAGTGCCAGTACCGCAACCGTTGTTCCCGAGGCTGCCCGTATACCGCGTACTTCAGTAGCAACGGCGTAACGTTGCCCGCCGCTGAGCGCACCGGAAATATGACCCTGCGGCCGCACTCCATCGTACACTCAATCATTTATGATAATGAGCAGGGGCGGGCCACCGGAGTGCGCATTATTGATGAGGAGACCATGGAGAATATCGAGTACTATGCTCCGGTGATCTTCTGTAATGCTTCGGCCTTGGGGACCACTCAAATCTTATTAAACTCTACTTCTGATCGCTTTCCAAACGGTTTGGGCAACGACAGCGGCGAACTGGGCCACAACCTGATGGATCATCACTATAAAGTAGGAGCCTATGCGACCTACGATGGTTTTGAAGATCAGTATTACAAGGGAAGAAGACCGACAGGACCCTACATTCCCCGCTACCGTAACCTGGACCCTGCCAAAGAAAAGCTGCCTTTTCTGCGAGGTTACGGATATCAGGGAGATTCTGGTCGAGAGAACTGGGGAAGGGGAGTGAATGAACCGGAGATTGGTAAAGATTTTAAAGATAATCTTTTTAAACCCGGTCCCTGGTCACTATCGCTGGTGGGTTTTGGGGAGCATTTGCCTTATCATGACAATAAGGTCATGCTGAACCACGATCTGAAGGATAAATGGGGGTTGCCTACACTGAGCATTGATTGTGAATATAAGGAAAATGAGCTGACCATGCGGAAGCACATGGCCGCCGATGCCGCCGAAATGCTGGAAGCTGCCGGAATGAAAAACGTGCAAACGTACGACAATATTGGTGCTCCCGGTAAGGGCATCCACGAGATGGGGACGGCTCGTATGGGAAAAGACCCGAAAACCTCGGTACTCAACAAGCATAATCAGCTTCATGCGGTGCCCAATGTGTACGTAACAGACGGAGCCTGCATGACTTCCGCTTCCTGCGTGAATCCATCCATTTCCTATATGGCCCTCACCGCCCGGGCAGTAGATCATGCCGTCAGTGAAATGAAGAAGCAAAACATCAAAGCGTAAAAAATGGAGAATGGAAACGGAAGTCAGTATGCTGGAAGTGACCCGTACTTGATGTGAACCAGACTACATGATTAACAATCAGTCATTCAAATCTTTAACACTATGAATCGAAGAGACGCTCTTAAACAAAGCTCGCTCATTCTGGGATATACTTTTTCTGCCTCGGCCTTGTCGCAAATCTGGACGGGTTGTGCCCCAAAAAACTCTACTGACTGGACCCCCGACTTTTTCAGTGAGGATCAGTTCAGAGTGATTTCAGCAATGGCCGAGCGTATTTTGCCTACTACGGATACTCCGGGCGCCAGGGATCTGAACATTGATCGATTCATAGATCTGATGATCAGCAACACCTTTTCTGAAAAGGACCAGCGGGCTTTGCTGTCAGAGATGGCGGGCTTTGAAAAGGCATGCCAGGATGCGATGGGAGAATCGTTCTCTGAGTTATCCGCGGAACAGCAGGAGTCCTTTTTATTGGAGCAGGAAAAGACTGCTAATACAGTCAACCATGCCATTTGGGGAGAAACCATCGGCAAGCAGAAGCCTGTCCCTTTTTACCGCAAAATCAAATCGATGGTATTGCTTGGGTATTTCACATCGGAAGAAGTAGGCAAAAATCTGTTAACTTACGACCCGGTACCGGGTTCGCAGGCCGGATGTATACCCCTGTCGGATGTCGGAAACGCTTACTCATTATAATGTTCATCACTCTCCGGTAGAAAATGGCTATGGGTGATGTTTAGCCAGGGTGGATTGTTTCTGGAAATCCATGATCACTTCGTAGCAGATCAAAGATTTGCTTACAGAACTTTTTATCTTTCGGGTGCTGTTCAGTAATTCCGAATATGAGTATTTCCATTTTTTTAGCTGGCTTATTCCTGCTGCTGGCTTTTGCCCACGATCTGATCACCACCGCCCTGTCATCCAACGGGGAAGGCTGGCTCACCCGATATATTAATGTTTTTCTGTGGAGATGTCTGCTTGCCATCCATCGCATTACCGGCTGGAGAAAGGTGCTTTCCTTCGGAGGCACGCTGATCATGCTAACGGTGTTGCTCACCTGGTTACTGGGCATCTGGGCCGCATGCACGATCATGATTCTGAGTGAAGAAGAATCGGTGATGAATGTTGAGACCAATACGCCGGGGTCATTTATTAGCAAGATTTACTACACAGGCTATACGCTCTCGACCTTAGGTAATGGAGATCTGGAGCCGGGAAATGCTTTTTGGGAGATATTTACCGCTATTTTTTCTTTTACCGGTTTGATCTTTATTTCTATTGCCATTACCTATCTGCTCCCCATATTATCCGCTGAGATTGAAAAGCAACGACTTAGTGTATATATTTCTACCTTGGGCTATTCGGTAGAAGAGATCATCCGGCAAGCCTGGAATGGCCAGGATATGCGTTCGCTGGAAGCGCATATTCCCACCCTGACCACCCTGATTCTTCAGCATACGCAAAACCACCATGCTTACCCTATTTTGCATTACTTCCATACCGAGCGTAAGAAAGACGCCTTCGTACTCAACCTTACCAACTTGGACGAAGTGCTGATCCTGCTGGAGCTGGTGCCCGAACACCAACGTCCCTCCAATCAAATATTGCTTCCGCTTCACAATGCTATTTCTCATTACCTGAGCACCATAAAAGGCTTGTATGTTCGTCCGGCCAAACAGGCTCCGCCTCTGCCAGACCGAGATATGATAAGCAGTATCGTGCCGCTGAAGGAAGCTGACTGGGAAGCCCATTATCATAGTTGGGAAAATCGGCGAAAGATGCTGTTGGGTTTAATTAAAAACGACGGATGGCAGTGGAAAGATCTGGAAGCCGGAGCTTTCCAGAACTATCGGCAGGAAATCAAAGAGGAGGGGTGATAAACACAATGACACATTGCACCGCACTTTTAGGCTTTCTTTTTCAGCATGACGATTTCTTTGGTTACTAAAAAGCGAAAGGGGAATCCGGATAAGCTGACGTTTTTCAGCTTATTGAACTTGTTGAATAATGTGTGGCTCATCCGGTAAGAAAAAGCCAGGTCGGTCTTCCCAATAATTTCAGAAAATTTCTTATGGGTAATTTTATTCAACCCCTGATACACGTCAAGCAAACTGCCCTCCAGCTCTCCTACGATATCTTTGTTATGTTTCTTTAACAGGGCAATGATAACATGGTCGGGTAAAAACTGGCACCAGGGAAGTTTGAGTACGTCATTGACATGAGAAGCATAAGGACCTTGCCAGGGTGGATACGACACATAGATGGCTCCGTTTTTTTTGAGCAAAAGAGAAAGTTTTTCCATAATCAATTCCAACATCGACGGGGGAATATGCTCAATTACATCGTTTAAAAAGATCGCATCATATTGTTCCTGTGCACTGATCTCTAAAACATTCTTTCTGAAAAACGTGACGTTATCCATAGCGAATTCTTCGCGCAACGCTTCAGCTACTCTGATGTGGTGATCATCAATATCGATGCCATACACGGTGCAATCCCAATGTCGGGCATACCATAGTGTCATGCCACCCATCCCACAGCCAAAGTCCAACACGTTTTTACCACTCAGATCAAAAGATTCTCGGATGATTTTTTTATCAATCCACAAATGAGTAGCGCTTTCTTCCAGAAAGTTTTTTCTGGCATAAGCGAGTCCCTCGTTAAATTGCTCGAATGTCATACTTAACAGATTTTGAAGAATAAAGATGGGGAGACCTGCAGCCATTTGGGGCGAAATGACTGATAGCAGAGGAAGATAATAATTGAATGTGCTGGGTTGCTGTACGAATATAGTCCGCGCCCGATTCGTTTTCCTTTAAATTACTAATTATTCATGATCTGATGATTTCTTTTCTGAATTAATCAGTGAGAAAAACCGAAAAACTTTATTTCTCAAAAGATTTTTCTCCTTCATCTTTTTAAGAAAATTTCATCATATTGCCTCTATAAGCAATATTCTCTAGCATTGTTACTGGTTTTCATAAGTTTTTACTTACTGGCTACGATTCTGGTTGGAATCATCTCGTCTCGTTGGATTAAAAGTAGCGAAGACTATGTGCTAGCCGGACGTAAGCTTCCCTTAATACTGGCTTCTTCGGCATTATTTGCCACCTGGTTTGGTTCCGAGACCGTGTTAGGTGCCTCCTCCGAATTTGTGGAAAATGGATTATTGGGAGTCATAGAAGACCCTTTTGGCGCTGCTTTATGTCTGGTGCTGGTCGGAGTACTGGTGGCCCGCCCGTTGTACCGAATGAAGATTCTCACCTTTTGCGATTTTTACCGGGATCGGTTCAGCAAGCGGGTGGAGTTATTATCCAGCCTATGCATGGTGCCTTCTTATTTTGGCTGGATTGCCGCCCAACTGGTCGCCATCGGTATTCTGTTTCAGGTGGTCGCCGGTATTCCTACCTATATGGGTATCTGGATCGGTACGGCGGTGGTATTAATCTACACCTACGTTGGCGGGCTTTGGGCCATCTCTATTACCGATTTCATCCAGACAGTCGTCATTGTGGTCGGGGTGCTGGTATTGGCTATTGATCTGGGAAATGAAGCGGGTGGAGTGGGCGCAGTGATTGCCAAAACGCCTGAGGGATTTTTCCGAGCCATTCCCGAACCAACGATTGAAGGCACGTTTCACTACCTGGCGGCCTGGATTACCATCGGGCTGGGTTCTATACCACAACAGGATGTTTTTCAACGAGTAATGGCCGCCCGCTCCGAAAAGGTTGCGGTACGGGCATCCTTCGTAGGGGCCGGTATGTATTTATCGGTGGGTTTTATTCCGCTGTTTATTGGCTTATGTACCGTGCAGGTATACCCCAATCTGTTGGCCTCAGTTGCAGATGCCCAGTTGATGCTGCCTACCGTAGTATTGCAACACGCAGGTATCGGGCTGCAAATTCTTTTTTTTGGGGCGTTGCTATCGGCGATTATGAGCACCACCAGTGGCGCTATGCTGGCTCCGGCCACCATCCTGGCCGAGAATATTATCAAACCCCGGGTCAGTGGGACACGCTGGCAGATTCAGAGTGACCGGCAATTATTGCGTGTATTACGAGGCTCAGTTATCCTGGTTGCCTTGGCTTCTACGATTATGGCTTCAATGAATACCAATATTTACGATCTGGTGGCATTGTCGTCAGTACTTAGCCTGGTTTCTTTGTTTGTGCCACTAATGGCAGGCTTATACTGGAAGAAAGCTACGGAGTTGGGGGCCATACTGGCTATCTGCCTGGGGATGATCGGCTGGCTGATTTTTGAATACACTGAAACTCCCATGCCCAGCCTGTTGTGGGGATTGGGCTTTAGCTTTTTGGGGCAGTTATTGGGCGACAAAGTTGCTCTGTGGCAGAAGTAAAATAAAGATGTGCGATTGGCTCAGGGGGTGATTGCTTTCCTTAACTCAGAAATCTTCGGGTTTAACAACACCTGTTCATCGACGGTGACTACCGGAAATTTTAGCTTCCCTTCAAACAGACTTCGGATGTAATTTGCCGCTGCCTCATCTAACTCCACGTTAAAAAAATCAAAATCTACCCACTCTGATTGTAAGTAATTTTTTAAAAATCCGGTCTTGGTGCACCAGTCGGCGCCATACACTTTTACTACCATGGGAATAATAGATTAGCCTGTTCTCTAGCTATTACAGCATTTTGATGATCTTGGTTTTCTTAAAATGAAATATTTTATGCAGATAGCGTTGCAGGGGTTCGGCATTGGATACCAGGATTGGGGCCAGCGCCATGGTGAGGATGGCCACCGCTAAAAAGATATGGTAGCTACTTTGAGTAATTAAGCCAAGCTCCTGCCCGGTTTTGGAGAGCACAAACGAAAATTCACCGATTTGGGCAATGCTGAGCCCGATGATCAGCGACGTTTTCCAGGAAACTTTGAGTGCCAGCGAGGCCAGCAGCCCGGCTACCACTTTCACCAGTAGGATGAATACCAGCCAGAAAAGAATGGCCGGCCAGTCGGTGATAAAAATATGATAATCCAGCAGCATGCCCATGGAGATAAAAAAGAAGCAGATAAATACATAGCGGAATGGCACGAAGCAGGAGATTGCAATTTTATTATAATCAGTTTCGGCAATGATCAAACCGGCCAGGAAAGCCCCCAGAGATAAAGACAAGCCCAGGTAGGAAGTCAGTAGGGCGATGCCGGTTACAATCAGAATGGTGGCGATCAGGAATACTTCCTGGCTTTGCAGGGTCATGATTTTGCGTAGAAACCAGGGAATGGTCCACTTGGCCAGGACCAGGGCCAGTCCAACCATCACCAGCAGTTTGACAATCAGCATGCCTACTTCAGTTAGCGGATCGCCTCCTGCTCCGGCCAGAATGGGCGTGAACAGCATCAGCGGCACCAAGGCAATATCCTGAAAAAGCAGGTACGATAAGATGATCCTTCCGTGCTCCTTGCCCAGCATCATTTTGTCCTGTAGTACCTTAATGACAATGGCCGTGCTGCTGAGCGAAGTAACAAAGCCCCAGAAGATGCTCTCTTCCATCGACATGCTCATCAGGCCAAGAAGAATAGCGGTGATCGCAATGGTGAACGCCATCTGAAAAAGACCACCCAGCAATACATACTTTTTGAGTTTCTTCAGGTTGGAAAATGAAAATTCCAGTCCTACCGAAAAGAGTAGTAACACCACTCCGATTTCGGCGTACATTTCCACTTCATGGGCTTCGCCCAGCAAGGGAGAATTATTGGGACTAAGCACTACGCCAGTTAGCAGATACCCAATCAGGAAAGGTATTTTAAAAGTGTTGCAAATGACGACCACCCCGATGGCCACGGCAAACATGATACAGATATTCTGAAGGATGTGTAGTTCCAATGTTTTAGCAAATAAAGTGTATAGTTGGTTATGCTCAGTAGCTGTTCTTCCGGGAGTACAGCGCTTCTACAACAAAGATATTCGGAAGCTGGAAAAAACAAATACTCGATAGATTCTTTGAGCAGCATTGAATAAGCATATAAACATGCCTATTTTTACGTATCCGGGTATATTACGGTACATTTTGGTTTAGGAGTAGTTTTTGATTTTCCGAACGCTTAGTCAAGTACCTCAGGTATTGAGCGAGGTATTCTAGGAATACTACAAAACTCTGTAGATGGTTTTGCCATTTGTCTAGACCGTAGCGA
>JAVKCN010000009.1:0-110064 GCA_040222715.1 Cyclobacteriaceae bacterium
GCTTTTTAAGCTTGTACGTTGATCAACTTTTCAAAGAACATTCTGATTGAAATCCCATCCGGCTTTCAATCCTTGTCTATCAAATCACCCTTCCGGTGAGCATGATACTTGTTTCTATTTTTCCGGCTTGCGAACCTTCTGCCCGAATCAGCCTCTCTAACAGTTGGAACAAAACAAAAAGTTCAACCCCAACACCGCTTTTTTCTCCCCCTTCTTTTCCCTTATCTTTCCGTTTCTTACCCCCTGTTTTCGTAATGGGAAGGCAAAGATCGGAAACCTCTTTTTAACAACCAAATAATCAGGAAAAATAATTTAAAATTTTATTCGCGAACCGTCTGTTACTGCGAAATGGGATGGCAAATATAAGAGGTATATTTAGGCTTGACAACACCATGTCAAAAAAAATTCTTAAAAGTGCCTCATTCTTACATATGAAGGGAAAATAAACATGATTTACTTTTTCTTATGCCTGATCAACCTCTTCTTTGAGTTTATTGAGTGAGGCTTTGGCATCTCCGAACAGCATTCGGGTTCGTTCTCCAAAGAAAAGTTGGTTCTGTATACCGGCATACCCGGTACTCATACTTCGCTTTAGTACGACCACACTTTTTGCCAGTTCAACGTCCAGGATGGGCATCCCATAAATAGGACTGGAAGCATCTTCTTTGGCAGCCGGGTTTACAACATCGTTGGCTCCAATGACCAATACCACATCAGTGGTGGGCATTTCTTTATTAGCATCATCTAACTCCAACAGTTTAGGATAAGGCACATCAGCCTCGGCCAGTAGTACGTTCATATGACCTGGCATACGCCCGGCTACTGGATGAATAGCATATTTAACATCAACTCCCTCCTCTTCCAATATACTTTCTAACTCATGCACCACATGTTGAGCCTGGGCGACGGCCAGCCCATAACCAGGTACAATCATGACTTTACTAGCGTATTTGAGTTCTATGGCCAGATCATTTAGAGTAGCTTCCTTTACAATTTCTTCCCGCCCTTCACCTGTCGGGCCACCTTTGCTGCTAAAGCCCCCAATAATCACATTGAACAATGATCGATTCATGGCCTGGCACATCAGAATGGTAAGAATGGTGCCGGAAGCCCCTACCAATATTCCGCCGACCAACATCACCTGATTATTATAGATCAGCCCGGCCAGAGCCGCTCCGATACCAGTAAAAGAATTTAAAAGAGAAATTACCACTGGCATATCGCCTCCCCCAATGGGAGTTACGAAGGTAACACCGTATACGAGAGACAAAGCCAGAAAAATGAGAATAAGCGTAAAATTCAGATCAGGCAATGACATGGTATAGCCTCCCAGTCCCAGTATGGCAATAAGCAAAATGAGGTTGATTACCTTAGGCGCAGGAAGAACTAATGAGTCGCGAAGAAAACCTTCCAGTTTACCATAAGCAACCAAACTCCCGGTAAACGAGATACTGCCAATAAACAGAGCAAATAAAGTAGTGAAAACAGCTCCATTCAGTAGAGAGGTATTTTCAGGATAGTTATAGAATTCTACCAGAGAAATCATCATGGCGCAGGCTCCACCCAAACCATTGAACAGAGATACCATTTCAGGCATCGCCGTCATTTTTACCCGACGAGCGGCCGTATAGCCAATAACGCCTCCTACCAACATTCCTCCTGCCACCCAACCGTAATTATTCCCACCACCTTCGAGAGGGTAAAATATGCTGACAATAATGGCAATCCCCATACCTGCGGCAGCAATCAGATTCCCATTCCGCGCCGTATCGGGACTGCTGAGGCGTTTCAGCCCCACAATGAAAAGAACAATACTGATTAAATAGACGAGGTCGTAGAGAGATGTTTCCAAAACGTTAGGTGGTTATGGCTAGCTTCTTTTTTTCTTCTTAAACATATCGAGCATACGGTCGGTCACGGCATAGCCTCCTACCACATTGATCATTGCCAGAGCGATACCCAGAAAACCCAAGATCAATACCAGATAATCGTCGGGTGAGGCTTGCCGGATGAGCAAAATAGCTCCAATGACAACCACCCCACTTACGGCATTGGCGCCGGACATTAAGGGAGTATGCAAAACCGTAGGGACTTTGGAAATCACCTCCATACCCAAAAAAATAGCGAATATCAGCACATATACCATAAGCAGGTTTTCGCTGATAAAACTCATGAGTCCTTCCATAATGATTATGTTTGCTGAGATACCTGGTAATACGGCTGGCCATCGTGAACCAAACAAGAACCTTTCACCAGTGGATTCTCAAAATCCAGAGACAGTTCTCCTTCTTTTTCTTTCACCAGGATCTTTAGAAAGTTAAAAATATTCTTGGCGTACAGCTGGCTGGCATGCATCGGCATTTTTGCTTCCAGAGAAGAGTCGCCGATAATAGTCACTCCCTGGTGCTGTACCGTCTGATTATTTTGCGTAAGCTCACAATTCCCACCACCCGAAGCTGCCAGATCTACAATGACACTGCCGGGTTTCATGGCTTCTACCGTTTCTTTGGTGATCAATATAGGGGCTCGCTTGCCTCGCAATAAGGCTGTCGAAATAATCACATCGGCTTTGGCCGATTTCTCAGCGATCAGTTCCTGCTGCCGACGTTTGTACTCTTCGGTTTGCTCTACGGCATAGCCTCCGGCAGATTTTTCGTCTCGAGCCCCTTCCACCTCCACAAACTTAGCTCCCAGGCTTTGTACTTCTTCTTTCACCGCCGCCCGGGTATCAAATGCTTCAATGACACTGCCCAGGCGCTTCGCGGTGGCGATGGCTTGCAAACCGGCAACTCCAACTCCTAAGACCAATACTTTGGCCGGGGGAATACTTCCGGCGGCAGTCGTTAGCATGGGAAAATAGCGAGGCAGATGCGTGGCCGCTTCCAATACCGCCCGGTATCCGGCGATGGAAGCCATAGAAGAAAGCACGTCTTTATCCTGCGCCAGCGTGGTGCGGGGCAGCATATCCATGCTAAAAACCGTCAACGGGTACTGGCTTAGTGCTTCAACGACTTCCGGGTGATTGAATGGCTGGAATGAAGAGATTACCACGCTATTCGCGGCTAACTGCTGAAGTACAGCCTCCGAGGGAGGTT
Source organism: Cyclobacteriaceae bacterium (assembly GCA_040222715.1). Taxonomy (GTDB): domain Bacteria; phylum Bacteroidota; class Bacteroidia; order Cytophagales; family Cyclobacteriaceae; genus Tunicatimonas. The sequence goes on from JAVKCN010000009.1 coordinate 3,096, forward strand.
TTATCCGAACCAGCACATTGGCTTTGCCGATAACCTCCTGGGCGGAAGTTACACTGGCACCGGCTTCGGTGTAAAGTTCATCGGAATAGAAAGCGGAAGCTCCGGCCCCGGCTTCTACCCAAATTTGGTGTTGATCGGCTAGTTTCTGGACTACGTCGGGCGTTAAGGCCACCCGATCGTCATCGTCCTTCAGCACTCCAAGGATCATACAAGTATAGGTTGTTGCGTATTACATATTGCGTGGCCAAACTACAATGGTTTGAGCACATTTAAAAGTATGTACCCTTGCACACCACGGCAAATGTTCATTTTTTTTACGCCTACTTACCCATTCCGGCCTTATGATGATCCATATAATCCAGGGTAAGGTTAGTCAGGGTGCGTACTCCCAACGTCAGCCCGCTATCATCGATGAAGAAATCCGGAGTATGGTGGGGGGCCGCTTCTTCGGGGTTCATTCCGGCAGGCATACCGCCTAAAAATAAAAAGAGACCAGGTACCTCCTGAGCAAAGAAAGAAAAATCTTCGGCTCCGGTCACCGGGTAGCGCAATAAGATATTTTCTTCCCCGGCAGTTTCCTGAAGGGTTTTCAGCATCTCTGCGGTAAGTTCGGGATCATTGTAGGTCACCGGATATCCTTTGTTGATATTTACTTCTACTTCAGCCCCCGCACTTTTACCAATATTGGTGGCAATCTCGCGAATGCGCTGGTGAATTTTGTTTTGCATTTCGGTATCTAATGCCCGGATGGTACCAATCATGGTGACTTCTTCAGGAATAATATTGCTGCGTACTCCACCTTCAATCTTACCGATGGTGACCACCGCCGGAGCTTTGATGATTTCCAGATTTCGGCTGACAATGGTTTGCAGTCCCAGCACAATCTGTGATGCCGTTACAATCGGGTCTACCCCGGCCCAGGGATAAGCACCGTGGGTTTGGGAGCCTTTGATCTTGATTTCCAATTGATCAACACTGGCCATCGTACCTTCGGGACGGTAGCCAATTTTATTTACTTCCGTTTGGGAATTGATATGCAACCCGAAGATCACATCCACGTCGGGGTTGCTCATCACTCCCTCTTTCACCATGAGTTCGGCACCGCCTTCTTCGCCCTGAGGCGCTCCTTCTTCGGCCGGTTGAAAGATAAATTTCACGGTGCCGTGCAGATCATCGCGCATATCGCTCAGGACTTTGGCCACGCCCATCAGAATGGCTACGTGGGTATCGTGCCCACAGGCATGCATCACGCCCACTTCCTGACCGTTGTATTCGCCTATTGCTTTAGAAGCAAAGGGAATGTCTACCCGCTCGGTCACTGGTAATCCATCCATGTCTGCCCGCAGGGCGACAACCGGACCGGGCTGCCCGCCTTTCAGCACTCCAATCACGCCGGTATGGGCCACCTCGGTGGTAACTTCCATGCCCAGGGACTTCAGATGGGCGGCTACTTTCTCGGCCGTTTTAAATTCCCGGTTCGACAGTTCAGGATGCTCGTGTAGATCCCGGCGCCAGGCGATTACCTGCTCTTCCAGTGCCTGCGCTTTCTCATCTACTTCCTGCTTTAAGTTCTGGGCAAAGGCAGGTAGCAACAGCATATTCAGCAATAACAGTAATAGTATAGATTTCATCATCTCAATATAGGTTAGATCACGTTCGTTGGGGGAATTTACTAAAAATTCGGTTGAGACCAATTACAGACAAAAAAAAGCGCCTGAATCCGAAGACGCACGCACTTTTATTTGGCGATTCAGGCAGCTGCACCTTATGCTTGGCTCATCACCCGGGGAGCCCCGGCCCTGATCTCTTCATTGGCATACTCGGCAAACTGCTCGAAGTTGCGGTTAAACTCTCCGGCCAATTTATTGGCCTGGGCATCATAAGCGTCCTGGTCTTGCCAGGTTTGGCGCGGATTCAGTAGCTCGGCCGGAACATCGGGGCAGGCGGTTGGCATAGCTACTCCAAAAACAGGATGGTCCTCAAAGGTTATATCATCCAGCTTTCCTTCCAGTGCGGCGGTAATCATGGCCCGGGTATACTTCAGTTTAATCCGATTCCCTACTCCGTAAGGGCCACCAGACCAGCCAGTGTTGATCAGCCAGATATTGGCCTGATGTTTTTCCATTTTCTCACCCAAAATTTCCGCGTACTTCGTGGGATGCAACGGCATAAAGGGAGAGCCGAAGCAGGCAGAAAATGTAGCCCGGGGTTCGGTGACTCCCGCTTCTGTACCCGCTACTTTGGCTGTATAACCGGAAATAAAATGATACATCGCTTCTCCCTTGGTAAGCCGGGAAATAGGAGGAAGTACTCCGTAGGCATCTGCGGTTAAGAAGAAGATATTCTGTGGAATGCCTCCTACGGAGGGCTTTACCGCATTGGCGATGTGATCAATAGGATAGGATACCCGTGTATTTTCAGTCACCTCCCGGTTTGTGAAATCAACCGTTCGCGTACCGGGTAGAAAGCGGGTGTTCTCCAGAACGGCTCCGAAGCGGATGGCATTCCAGATCTCCGGCTCGGCGGCTTCAGTCAGGTCAATGACTTTGGCATAACATCCTCCTTCAAAGTTAAATACTCCTTCGTCCGTCCAGCCGTGCTCATCGTCGCCAATAAGGTGCCGGTTAGGATCGGCTGACAAGGTGGTTTTTCCCGTACCGGACAACCCAAAGAAAATGGCAGTATCTCCTGCCTGCCCGACGTTGGCACTACAATGCATGGACAACACATTTTCCTGATCAGGTAATAAGAAATTCAGGACACTGAAGATGCCTTTTTTTGTCTCACCAGTGTATCCGGTTCCTCCCACCAGGATGATCCGCCGCTGAAAGTTAATGATGGCAAAATTCTCGTGGGCAGTGCCATCGGTAGCAGGGTCGGCTTTGAATTCAGGAATTGCCAGGATGGTGAAATCCGGGGTGAAATGCGCAATTTCCTGTTGGGTGAGCCGCAGGAACATATTGTAGCAGAAGAGGTTATGCCAGGCCTGGGTATCAATAATGCGGATGTTGAGGCGATATACCGGATTGGCTCCGGCGGCTGCATCGCGTACGTAAATTTTTCGCCCATCCAGAAAGGCGACCATCTTCTCATATAACCGATCAAACTTATCCGGGTCAAATGGAATGTTAACAGCACCCCACCAGACCTTTTCGGCGGTTACCTCATCTTTTACAATATATCGATCGTGGGGCGCCCGCCCGGTAAACTTACCTGTATCAGCCATCAGAGCCCCGGTATCGGTGAGCACTCCTTCGCTTCGTTTAATGGCTTCTTCTACCAGTTCGGAAGGATTCAGGTTCCAAAAAACGCCTTTGGGGTTGTGAATGCCCAGGTGATCCAAACTTCCGAATATTGAAATTAAGTTGCTACGTTTCATAAGACAGGTGTTTTTGGTGGATGATTTATTGCCATGTTTATGATAACAAAGGAGCCGCAAACCATCTGAAAACCTTATGACCTATCTTCTGCTATTGCATGATTTTTATCAGTTTTATACCGATACCAATAGAGCATTCCGTAAGTCCCTGACAGAGGGTAATTATGGCACTTTTCCGAGATTTCAGCGTCTTTCCACCTTCAGTATTTCTATAGTGATCCTATAGCGGTCCTATAGTGAAAAGGTGTTTTGCTTATTTTGTACTTTCAGAAGAACGCATCCGGTTCTTACTCGTATCTTTTGAAGGTTTACGGCTCAGGATCTTGAAGCGCTCATCATTCGCCTTCATTGCTTCCTGTTTCCGTGACTGTTATCTTCAACCCCCAAAGCAGCCTGCCGCTACTCGCTAATGCTAAGTACAGATCATATTCACGTTTTACCTCACAATCATTTTGGCTTTTACACTACCTCGATTTACCGAAGAAGTTAAACGGCTTCACCTTTTGGAACGATGGGCGGGCAATCGTCCCCCGATTGTCTCTCGGCACGTATTACTCTTTATCGTATCACTGATCGTTACTCTGCTCATCGTCGCCGCGTTATTCCTGCGGACAGAGTTAGCCCGGGAAGCCATCTACATGTCGGGAATTTTTGTGCTGGCCGCACTGCTTTGGATGACTGAAGCCCTCCCCCTTTTTGCCACTGCCATCCTGATTATCTTGCTGGAAATCATCTTTATCGCCAATCCTGGCGACTGGTCGGGCTTAGGATTTGCTCAGGGTGCCTCACCCGACTACCAGGTCTTTCTGGCTCCGTTGGCCAACCCGGTCATCGTACTATTCTTCGGGGGATTTCTGCTGGCCCATGCGGTGCTGAAAGAAGGAGTAGACAAGGCAATGGCCAGCGGAATACTACGCGCATTCGGCGGACGCCCCCATATGGTGATGTTGGGGTTGATGTTTATTACGGCCCTGTTTTCCATGTGGATGAGCAATACTGCCACCACTGCCATGATGATCACGATGGTGGCTCCCCTGCTGCAACAGTTATCCAGGCATGACCCTCTGCGCAAAGGGTTACTGCTGTCTATACCGTTTGCGGCCAATATTGGCGGTATGGGCACTCCCATTGCGTCTCCACCCAATGCCGTTGCCGTATCGTTTTTGCAGCAAGCCGGTTATAACGTCAGTTTTTTAGTCTGGGTACTGATTGCCGTCCCACTGATGGTTGCTCTGCTGGGGTTTACCTGGCTACTGCTATCCCGGCTCTTCCGCCCTGCTGATCCCACAACAGTGCTCAAGCCCACCCCCCAAACCATTGATGGGAGGGGCTGGTACGTTATCGTGGTATTACTCCTCACGGTCACCCTCTGGCTCACCGACCAGTGGCATGGCTTATCCACCGCAGTGGTCGCCCTTTTTCCGGCCGTAGCCTTTACAGCCACCGGACTGCTAACCCGCAGCGATGTGAATAGCCTGGAATGGCACATTCTGATCCTGATTATGGGAGGACTGGCCCTGGGGGAAGGCATGCAGATTACGGGGCTGGATGCTGTTTTTGTCTCCCTGCTCCCCAGCCAGGGCAATACAGTGCTACTGGCTATGGTCATTGCCACTCTGCTGTTCAGCACTTTTATTTCCAATACGGCAGCAGCGAACCTGTTGCTACCCATCGGCATTTCGTTTGCCCTACAGAACACGGGAGGGATTGGTCCAATCCAATTGACCATGAGTATCGCTCTGGCGGCATCCCTGGCCATGTCGCTACCCATCAGCACACCTCCAAACACCATTGCCTACAGCAAAGGAGATGTAGAAACAAAGGATTTCACCCGCACCGGGATAATCATCGGAGGCGTAGCCATTATCCTGATCATTTTTCTAGGCGACCCGATCATCAGCTTCTGGTTACTGGTTATTCCCTGATTTTAGCCAAATCGAATCGCTTACGATTTGCCGCCTGCAACTGGCTGAAATGATTGAGTGGTCTGGTAAGGCGAATGAGAGAGAAAAATTGTACTGCCTTATGAATGTCTATGCGGCATCTTTTAACATCTCATCGTGTACCAATCAACGGATATGCTGAGCGAAAAGGATATATTTATTCCGCAGTAAGATCTTTTCGGTCAGGGTAAATCCAGGCAGCATGGTGAAATGGCTCCCAGGGCACGGCTGATAAATCCACCGAACTGTCTACCAGCGGGGCCCGTACGTGTCCGTTGAGGCTTACGTCGCCGTGGGCGTAGATCGCTACATCCTCAAAACCTCGTTCCCGGTACATTTTCTCCAGAAACTGGCTGAATTGCCAGATCAGGTCGGGGTGGGTTCCCAGCTTACGGGCCTGCTTGGCGGTAAGGTAATCGCGTGGCTCTGCCCACCAGGTTTCCCCTGTTTTCAGATCTTCCACCTGAAAACGCACAGAGCCGGATTTTGTCCGCAACATCATGCGCCAGGACATACGATGCCCCTCTTCTGTCCAGAACACATTTCCTTCGTACAAGTAATGACGCAACGGCAAATACACCTGCCAGAGAAAATATATTACGCCCACGGCGATCATCCAGGGTGCTAAGGTGTACTTTGATTGAAGTTTCACTTCATTGGTCATTGGAAGTTTACGCTTAAAAAAGCGCTGGCGAATCTGCTCGCCGGGAAAGAAGAAGGCACAGAGGGCCATGGCCAGATACGGAAAGATACCGATGTGAAAGACCGCGGAATTAAACCCGTGAAAAAATAAGGCGGCAGCAAAGGCAAAAGGTCGTGTTCGTTTCCATAACAAGGCCGGAACAATAAGCCCGTCAAAAGCAATACCTCCGTAGATAACGGCTGTTTGCATCCACTCCTGCTGCAATAATGGCCCGATTAGCCAATAGTTTGCCTTACTTACAAACCATAGTTGAATGGGTATTCCTGCCAGCCAGTCCGGGTACACTTTGGCCAAGGCTGCAAAAGTGTATACTATCCACAATTGCACTACAAACACCACGATACACCAACGAGGGCAGGTTACTGCTGTAGTCACCCGCCCCTGCCGTACATCCAATGAAAAATAACGATGGGCGGGCATGAACACCATGATCCAGCACAGCAACATCAGAAGATAGTAGTGATTGTTATAGCTGGTTTTTTGGAGCAGATAACAGAGCGTCCACAGTATTGCGTAGGTAAGCATGGCTAAGCGATACCGGTAGCCCAGCATCACCATCAATCCCGCCACGGCCAGCAATCCATAGACTAAGTACATGGTCTCCCCAACAAATACCTGAAGAAAATCAAACCCGATAAAGTTGAAGGTGAATTTCGGTTCTACAAACACTCGACGCACCCAACCCGTAGCAATGGCTCCGCCGCCCTCCGCCGCTATTAACAGTCCGAAGGCTATGCGAAATAATACCAACGCGCTATTATCTACCGCTGTAGTAAGCCAGCCCGCCAGTGACTGGGTTTTCTGATCTGACTGGAGGGTTTGGGTCAGGTTGTTCATCAATACAAAGATAAGAAGTTCGTAGTAGTGCGCTACTTTCTGCTAAAACTGTCTCAGGTAAGCTATTGATAGGTTTGAGATAGTATAATTTGGAGTTATAGTGTTCATTTGTCATTAAAATATCCAATTACTCATGACTTATCAAGAGTTCAAAAATCATCCGGCCCGAGAACAGATTTATCTCATTCATCAGCACGCTCATTTTCTCACTATTGTTAAAACCGGCGACCTGATTATCCGTCTTTACGCGATCGATAAATTTTACGTAGAATACCAGTACGATATTGTTACGTTGCAGGTATATATTAATGCTTTTGATGATACTAACAAGCTCTCCATCTACCTGGATGAAGTAGTTTTGCCTACCCTTATCTAGTTTTCCCTTACCTACAAGGAATCTGGCAGCAATTGCTCCTGCATGAGTAGCGGCTTTAGTTTTCTTCGAAAATTAAGTTGCTGTCCCGAGTTTGGAAACTCAATCTTTTCGTTGTGAATCACGCGAAACCCGCTTTTTTTCAATGCATCCCCAATTCCCTGAAATATCACCGCCGAGATAAGTACAATAGGTGTGTTGGGAGATGCTACCTTTAGAATCTGTTGCATGAGGGCTGGCACGTTTTCATAATAGATTTTACTGCGTGCATTAGCGGTAGTATTGGGCAAAGGATGATCATAGCCATGCATCAGAAAGAAGCCTTCTTCCTGAAAACGTTCCAGAAAATACGTTTTTTCGGCTCGTAAGCTTTTTACAGTTTCAAATGCCGCCACCTCTTCGGCAAATAGCACTTTCATCATTTCCAGAAACAGGCTATCGCTCCGCCGCACCTGCTCAAAATAAAAATATCGATGCTGGTCCTCAGAGGGAGGTGCTTCGGTAATAAACAGCAGCCTGACCTTATCAGGACGGTATTTTTTGCGGGCTTGAGAGAATATATCCATTTGGTTGAAACAACCTGACGCGCCATGAATGGTTTTATAAAACCGAACCATTTTTCCGGGAAAGCAGTATACTTACCAAACCTCAGTATATCTCATGAAACAACGGGTAGTAGTCGGTATGTCGGGTGGCGTAGACTCCAGCGTGGCCGCCCATCTATTGGTAGAACAGGGCTACGAAGTAGTCGGACTGTTTATGAAGAACTGGCACGACGACAGCGTGGTCATCAGCCGGGAATGCCCTTGGGTAGAAGACAGCAATGATGCGCTGATTGTAGCCCAAAAACTGGGCATCCCTTTTCAAACCATTGATCTGAGCAAGGAATATAAGGAGCGGATTGTGGATTATATGTTCAATGAATATGAACAAGGCCGCACTCCCAACCCAGATGTACTGTGTAACCGGGAAATAAAGTTTGATATTTTTCTGAAAACTGCTTTAAAGTTGGGTGCCGATTTTGTAGCAACAGGACACTATTGCCGTAAGGCTGAAAGCACAGATGCTGATGGAGACAAACTATACCATTTGCTGGCCGGTAAAGACCGGAATAAAGACCAGAGCTACTTTTTATGCCAATTGAACCAATATCAGTTGAGCAAAGCGCTGTTTCCCATCGGAGATTTGGAAAAATCAGAAGTGCGTCAGATCGCTCGAGAACTAGACCTGGTGACGGCTGACAAGAAAGATTCGCAGGGGCTTTGCTTTGTGGGAAAAGTACGTCTGCCTGAATTTTTGCAACAAAAACTACAGCCTCAGAAAGGTGCTATTGTCGAAATACCGAAGGACGCTCCTATTTTTCAAAGGCAACTGGCAACTGCTGGTGAGGAGGAAAGCATACGAGAAGATTTAGACGAGCTAGCTGCTCCATATCTATACGATCCGTCGCTGGGTAAAACCGTTGGCGAGCACCAAGGGGCTCATTATTTTACAATTGGCCAACGTAAGGGACTCCATGTGGGTGGCACGCCCTTACCTTTATTTGTACTGGCTACCGATACTGAAGCCAATATTGTATACGTCGGGCAGGGAGATGATCATCCGGGATTATTTCGTCCGGCCCTGTTCATTACTGCCGAAGAAACGCACTGGCTTCGAGATGACCTACCGCTTGCTATAGGCGATTCCGTACGCTATCAGGTTAGGATCCGCTATCGACAGGCGTTGGAAGATGCCACGTTATATCAAACTTCGGAGGGTTTATACATCATGTTTGATCAGGCGCAAAAAAGCATTGCTGCCGGACAATTCGCCGCCTGGTACAATGGTGAGGAATTGATTGGGTCAGGTGTTATCAGTTAATCCTCAAACAATACTATTTTCTTAGTATTACTCACAGAATAGCACACCTTACTACCGGCTGTGTTATATCTACAAAAGTATTCTGCGTCATTTTTGTGCATAATATCCTAAAGACAATATTGTCTGTCGGCTATTTCCATAATGCACAATGATAAAAGTACTGCTTGTTGTTTTACTATTGTCTTACCCCATCCGCAATGCATGGTGCCAATCCGGCATGCCTCCATCCCTGACATCGCTTGTAGAAAATATTTCGCCTCTTCCGACAAACTCTTTATCAATGCTGGTTCCAAAAAGGCATTTCAAGCAACTTGACTGCACTGACTTTGGAGAGGCTTTGCAAGAATCCTACGGAAGTAATAAGCAGTTTCAAAACGAATGCTTATTACCCAGTCTGGTAGCACTTTCGTTCTATCCTGAACTGAAAAACACCAAAATCCGATTTGTACTTCGGGATACTAAAACCACATTGGCTGCTCGTCCGCGCATGCTCAGTCTGTTCAGAGGGAGGAAAAACCGGTCCTATACTATTTACATTGATCAATCCGTAGAAAAGCAACAGGGCGTTCTGTTAAAAGAAATGTCATTCAATGCCCAGGTGGGCGGGCTGGGACACGAATACGCTCACATTCTGGATTACCGGAACCGGAGTGGACTCAATATTATGTGGTTGGGAATTAAATACATGCTTAGTAGAAAGGCCAAATCTACCTTAGAGAAAGCAGTAGACAAGCGAACTATTGAACGAGGGTTAGGATGGCAAGCGCTGGCCTGGGAACATTATATTTTACATCAGTCGGAAGCTTCGGATCAGTATAAGCATTATAAACAACACATTTATCTGGCTCCCGAAGAAATCCTTTTCTACATCCGAAGCTTTCCTATCTACCAGCATATTCAGTGAGCTCAGGCGCCTCTGATCTCAAGCAGTTCAAAATCATCAGAAGTACCGTATTTCACTAAGTCCTGTAATTCATAAATATCCAGTGAAACCAGGTCTTTCACTCGAAAATTTTCCTTCTCTAAAGCTTCTAATACTTTAAAGCGAGACTCCTCGCCGTAGTTATAGAGGTAGTATCTTTTTCCTACCCGAATATTGTCAAATGACATGGTCATAATTGCTGTTGATTCGATTGTTTAATAATGCAATGGATAGCCGCTTTCGCTGCTTTTTGCCTCTTTAATATCCTGAGGCTAGTCTTCCGTTTCTTGTTTTCCGATCATGTTTTTGAACTGACGGAAAACCGAAGCATTAGCCTCGCTGTCGGTCACAATTTCCAGAAGCTTGGCATGATCGGAAGAACCATGAAAAAAACCTGGTAACAGTGCGTTTAGTTTATCCGCCGTATCCGTTCTAGTAAAATCTAATTGATGGTATTCCATGCCAAAATCCCGGGCCGTATTTTTGGCCTTTAACGACTGTTTGGTTTCAAAATACTCTTCCAGTTCGGGTTGCTGGCGCGGTCCGTCAATCATTCGAAAAATACCTCCTGCATGGTTGTTAAGCAATACAATTCGAAGGTTGGGCAATGAGTAATTATGCCAGAAAGCGTTTCGGTCGTAGAAAAATGCCAGATCCCCCGTAATCAGCACATTGAGTCGGTCAGATGCTAATGCAGCGCCTACGGCTGTACTGCTGCTACCATCGATGCCGCTGGTGCCCCGGTTGGCCCACACTTCGATTTGCGACTGGTGGCCCGGCAGACCAATCAGATTTGCGTAGCGAACAGCCATGCTATTGGCCAAATGTACGTTTGTTTGATCCGGCAGCTGCTTAAGTACTTCGAATACAGCCTGAAACTCGCTGGCTGACACCTCAGGTTGCTCAAAAAAAGTCTGAAGTTTTTTAGTAATCTGCTGTTCTTTTGTTGCCCATGCTTGGTAAAAGCCAGCAGCCCTTGAGGAAACTTCCCAACTTTTGGTTTGCTGAAAAAAGCTTGCGGGCTCGGTATGCAGCACCCGGGTAAGCGATTGAAACGTATCTGCTGCAGTACCGCTCGGTTGAATATGCCAATGCGCCTGGGGTCGGTTTTTCCGTAAAAATATTTTCAGGTTTTTTGAAATCACCGACAAACCAAAGGTAATCAGCAAATCAGGTCGCAAGGCTGTAAAGGCTTCATCATCCCCCGCCGACAAAAAATTATCAGCGTGCTTGATAGCGGCAGAAGCCGGATGCAAATTAGAGATAATATCTGCTACCACCGGAATTTGCTGCTGCTGGCTGAGACTCCCTACCACCTCGCTCAGTTCCGAATGCAAAGGCTGTTGTCCTGCTACAATTAATTTACGCTCGTATCCATTCCACTCCGTTTGTAGTTGTTGTAACTGAACAGCAGAGAGCGCAAGACTTCCGGGCACCGTCCGAACGACTTTCACCGCAGGATCAAAGTTTATTTCTTCGTTTTTTTCAGGATAAAAAGGCTCTCTGATTGGCACATTAACGTGAACGGGGCCATAAGGTGCTGTCTGGCTCAGATTGATGGCTTCTGCCACCTGCCGCGTGGCATACCAAAAATCCATTTCGGTTTGTCCTACGGGTAGTTCGTAGCCTGCTTTTACATGTTTCCCATAAATTCCCTGCTGACGAATCGTCTGCCCGTCCAACTGGTCAATCCATTCCGGGGGACGATCTGCGGTAAAAACCACCAGCGGTATTTGCTGAAAATAAGCCTCAGCAATGGCCGGAGCATAATTATAGGCCGCACTGCCCGACGTACACACCAATGCCACCGGAGATTGGTGCTGCCGGGCCATACCCAGGCCTATAAACGCGGCCGAGCGTTCATCGCTTACTGTATAGGTTTGAATATCGGGATGGCGAACCAGGGCAATGGTAAGCGGCGCACTTCGCGATCCGGGCGAGATGACAGCTCGCCGAATGCCTAGTGAAGCACAAATTTGCGCGATAGCAACAATAGAGGGTAAAATCAACTTTTTTCTAACAAACCTACACTAGTTACGAAAGTTTCAAAACCCAAAACTAAAAAAGCAGTGCCGAAACACTGCTTTTTTATAATAAAGTTTAGTATCGCTATTACAACGACTGATTTTCAATAGAAGCCAGTTGTACTAATATTTCGTATTCTTCAGCAGAAATATCCTGATAGAAATAATGGATAGGATTTACCCGTTCGTCATCTTTAAACACCTCGTAGTGCAGATGCGGGGCAGTGGAGGTACCCGTATTGCCTACATAGCCAATACACTGCCCTCGTTCTACGGTCTGTCCGGCTTTTACATTAAACTCCTGCAAATGCGCATAACGGCTCAGATACCCATACCCATGATCAATAATGATCTGGTTTCCGTAACCGGTGAATGAACTTTTGGTCTGGGATACTTTTCCAGAGCCGGTTGCATAAACGGGAGTCCCCTGGGGAGCTGAGAAATCTATACCGGGGTGCATCATTTTTACTTTATAGATCGGGTGTACCCGCATCCCAAAGCCGGAAGCCAAACGGCGAAGCTCCTTATTTGATACCGGCTGAATAGCCGGAATAGAAGCTAGTATTTCCGATTTATCTTCCGCCATGCCTAAAAGGTCATCGTAAGACTTGGTCTGGATATACAATTGCCGATTGAGCTGATCAATTCGTTGAAACGTATTGACAATGACTTCCTTGCGCTCCAGTCCATTTTCCAGTAATTCTTTATAGCGATCCACTCCACCTACTCCGGCACTGCGTACTGAAAGAGGAATTGGCTCAGCCTCAAAAATGGTGCGATATACGCTGTTATCCCGCTCCTGTAGCGATTTCAACATCTCGTCAGCTCGCTCCATGTCTTTACTCAGCATGTTGTAGTAGAATTCCAGCTCTTCGTTTTCTTTCTTCAGTCGAGCTGCTTTGGGTGACTCAAAATAGGTATCAAAGACAATCACCAAGCAAATACCAGCGACCAGCACCAATACGACAAACCCTGAAATGTTCAACAGCACATCCCAACGGCTCACCTTCATGCGCTCGTACTTGCACGTTTCCGTATCGTAATAGTATTTTATTTTTGACATAAGTAGTACTTACGAATCACTTTTCGTTTTACTTTTGCAAATTGCTGTCTTTAGAACATCTTTTGTAACAAAATAATCCATAAAGTACGGCATTTTTTGTACAAATTTAGTAAAAATCTTGCATTATATCAAGAAATACAAGATTGCTATTATTGAAAACACCCATTCCATGACTTCTCAGGAGATACGATCGGCTTTCATTGATTTTTTTAAACAAAAACAACACCAGTTTGTCCCTTCTGCCCCCATTGTAAACAAGGATGATCCAACCCTTATGTTTACCAATGCGGGTATGAATCAATTTAAAGACTATTTTTTAGGAAATAAGCCTGCACCTTACCAGCGAGTGGCCAATAGCCAAAAATGTCTGCGAGTGTCTGGTAAACATAACGATTTAGAAGAGGTAGGGTTGGACACCTACCACCATACCATGTTTGAGATGCTGGGTAACTGGTCATTCGGTGACTATTTTAAAAAAGAGGCCATTGCCTGGGCTTGGGAATTACTTACTGAAGTCTACAAACTGCCCAAAAATCGACTTTATGCCACTATTTTCGGGGGCGATGAACAAGACAAACTCTCCATTGACCAGGAAGCTTTTGACTACTGGAAAGTAATTATTGATGAAGACCGGATTTTGCTGGGTTCTAAAAAAGATAATTTCTGGGAAATGGGCGACACCGGCCCCTGCGGTCCTTGTTCGGAAATCCACATAGACTTACGTCCGCAAGAAGAAATAGAAAAAATACCCGGAAAGGAATTAGTCAACCAGGATCACCCACAGGTAGTAGAGATCTGGAACCTGGTGTTCATGCAATTTAACCGGATGGCTTCGGGAGATTTGCACACCCTGTCGGCGCAGCATATTGATACCGGCATGGGCTTTGAACGCCTGGTGATGGCCATTCAAAATAAAAATTCCACTTATGATACTGACGTATTTTCTCCCCTTACGACACAAATAGGCCAACAGGCGGGAGTACGCTACGGCGATGCCCGGGAAACCGACATAGCCATCCGGGTGATTGTGGATCATGTGCGGGCAATTGCCTTCACCATTGCTGATGGTCAGTTGCCTTCTAATAACAAAGCAGGATACGTGATTCGCCGTATTTTACGCCGGGCAGTACGCTACGGCTATACTTTTCTAAACTTCCAGGAGCCTTTCCTTTATACCCTGATTCCGGCATTATGCGATCAATTTGGAGGTGTTTTTCCTGAGCTTAAAAACCAGCAGGATTTTGTAAGCAAAGTTATTCAGGAAGAAGAAGCTTCGTTTCTTCGTACACTGGAAGTAGGCCTGGGCAAACTTGAAACCATTAAAGAAGAGTACAAAGCCGAAAAAGTAATTCCCGGCAAAATCGCCTTTGAGCTATATGACACCTTTGGTTTTCCGTTTGATCTTACAGCGCTGATTGCCCGGGAAAGCGGCTACTCAGTAGATGAGCAGGCTTTTACTCAGGAAATGCAGAAGCAGAAAAACCGATCCAAAGCGGCAACTTCTACCGATACCGGTGACTGGACAATGTTGAAGGAAAATGCCGAGGTCTCATTCGTCGGTTACGACACGCTCACGACCGAGGCCAAAATCATTAAGTACCGACAGGTGCAGGAAAAGAAATCCAGCTATTACCAACTGGTACTGGACACCACTCCCTTTTATCCCGAAGGCGGAGGACAGGTAGGAGACACAGGTGTTTTAGAGGCTGGACAAGAGCAGGTATATATTTTTGATACCAAGAAAGAGAATGACCTGATTGTTCATTTTACCAAAAAATTACCAGAAAACGTGCAGGCTACTTTTCAGTGTAAAGTAGATGGCAGGAAACGTCTGTCTACCCAGAATAACCACAGTGCCACGCACTTATTACATGCTGCCCTCCGGCAGGTGCTGGGCGCGCATGTACAGCAGCGAGGCTCTCTGGTAAACGATCAACTGCTACGATTCGACTTTTCGCACTTTGCCCGCATGACAGATGAGGAGATTAAGCAGGTGGAACATCTGGTGAATGAAAAGGTGCGAGCTAATATTCGTCTGGAAGAGCTGCGCGGCATTCCCATTGATGAAGCAAAAGCGATGGGAGCCATGGCCTTGTTCGGTGAAAAGTACGGTGACAAAGTGCGCGTGATCGTGTTTGATCGAGATTATTCGGTAGAACTCTGCGGCGGCACGCATGTTTTAGCTACCGGGCAGCTCGGTTTTTTTAAAATTGTATCGGAAGGTTCAGTAGCCGCGGGTATACGTCGTATCGAAGCCATTTCCGGTCAAGCGGCTGAGACGTATGTAAACGAGCAGGAATCTCTGTTAGCCATGCTCAAAGAAACACTGAAAAACCCCCACGATCTCAAAAAAGCCATCGACGGACTGATGGAAGAAAAAAATCAACTGCAAAAGCAGATTGAGACGCTCCAGCAGGAAAAGGCGACAGGCATTAAACAACAGTTGCTCGATAAAATATATTCAGTAAACAGCACCCAGGCAATTGTAGAGAAAGTTTCTTTGCCCCAGGTAGATATGCTGAAACAGTTGGCCTTTAGTTTGAAAAACCAGGTGAATGATCTGGTGATGGTACTGGCTGCCGATATTAATGGGAAACCGCAAATTGCAGTGGTGGTAGACGAGAACCTCACCAAGACTCACGCATTACACGCCGGACAGATGGTAAAGCAACTGGCCAGACACATTCAGGGTGGCGGCGGCGGCCAGCCTTTTTTTGCTACGGCTGGGGGAAAAGATATCAGTGGATTGGATAATGCGCTGGAAGAAGCAAAAAAGATAATTCAGGAAGCAGTGGGTTAAAACCGCTCCTGAATTATATTATTATTTCTGGGGTATTTCTGGAAAAGGCAGTGGTTACTCCCGGTTGAAATCTATTTTATCCACCAGATAGCTCCCACCAAACTGCTTGATGAGCATAAACACCCGAAACTCGCCTCGCTCGTGTACAAACGTACCTACCGTATACTTTAATCCTTCTTTAGAAGAACCCTGGTGTACGTAACGAAAATCCTGAGGGGGGTATTTGCTAAAGAAATCTTTTAGAACAAATTCGGCCTGGTTGCGGCTATAGCTAGCCTTCTCACCGTTGATACTAATTTCAACGGTATTGTTTAGGTATTTGCTAAGCTCTCTTGAACTTCCTGATTTTAAAGCATCTCGTACGTTGTTAATTACGTCTGCCTGCGCCTGAAGCGGTTGCACGCTTCCAAGCAAAAGACTGAGTGTTAACCACATTAATGCTTTTCTACACAAGTAAATCATAGATCAATTGCGACTTTCCCATTCATTTGCCAAAACTGTGCCAACCCATGTATGCTTTGGGTAATTCTTAATCCCTGACTATTTATGGAAAGCTGGACTAATTAATTGCTTAAAATAACGATTGTAATATACATATTTTTTGCACATCCATATTATTATAGGCCATTATTTAGGAATAATGAAATCCACCTGATTGGCAGCGGAAATAATAGTCTTTTTTTCACTATGCCTGTTAGCTTCACTGTAGATAGAATCCGGCTATTTACATATTATTCTGGTGATTTGCACAGCCCTATGTTTGAAATCCTCTCATGGCCCTGATATTTGATCTCAAAATCTTCACTATACTATTTTTTCCATAAACGATGGGCAAAAATATTTACAGTTTATCTCTATGAAATACAGAGATGTACTTACTTTGGCCGGGTAAGATCCGGAGATTTATCAACTATGATCAAAACGGCTTTGAAATCTCGCGTTACCTGGACCAGAGAAGCAATGGTTAAGCGACTCGGCTTTGGTCTGCTGCTATTGGCTGCCAGCCTGGTTATTGGCCAGTTGGGCTATATCTTTCTGGAAGGCTATACCATGATAGAAGCATTTTATATGACTGTCATTACGCTTTCTACCGTAGGATTCACCGAGGTTCGCCCCCTTTCTAATAGCGGACGTATTTTCACAAGTTTCTATATTATCATTAATTTAGGAATATTTGCATATGCCATCGGAACAATTACTTCCTACTTTGTAGAAGGTGAGTTTGCCGAATTATTCAGACGATACATGACCGGCAAGAAAGTGGATAAACTAAAAAACCATGTGATAGTATGCGGCATGGGCCGAAATGGCTCCCGCACTTGCGAAGAACTGCAAAAAAGCCAGCATCCCTTCGTGGTGGTGGAGCTAAAACCAGAGTTGGTCGAACAGTTCGATCAGTCCAGCAGCCTTCAGTATATTATTGGCGATGCCACAACTGATGAAGTGCTCCTGGCCGCGGGCATTGATCGCGCCAAGGCGATTATTACCACCCTGCCCCGGGATACAGATAATGTGTTTATCGTGCTGACCGCCCGGGAACTGAATCCGAAAGTAAAAATTATCTCGCGAGCTTCGGAAGAAAGCGCAGAAAAAAAATTATTTCGGGCCGGAGCCAACCAGGTCGTTATGCCTGATGCGATTGGCGGGGTCCATATGGCGCGGCTCATTACACAACCTTCGGTGATTGAATTTCTGGGTATTCTATCTGGTACCGGGAGTGATAGTCTTAAACTGGAAGATATCATGTACGAAGAACTACAGGAGCCATATCGTAATAAAACGCTGCGAGAATTAAATATTCGCCAGGAAACCGGGGCTACTGTTATTGGTTTTAAGCACCTCTCAGCCCGCTTTACGTTCAACCCACCCGGTGACCTTAAATTTGGCCCGGGTGATACCATGATCATTGTAGGCGGGGAAAGGAATATCGAGGCATTTCGTCAATATTATACCTAGAATATCTACTAGTGAGAGAATATAGTGGTATGATAATGATTAATCCGTTAGCTTTGAGATGAGTACCCAAACTCAACGTTATCCTAATGAAAAATCTATTGCCTCTAACAAAAGTCAGCTTTTCATTCCTTTTTTAAATCAGTCAACCCATACTTGTCTTTAGAAACATAACTCTTATGACTGCCGAAGAAGCGAAAAAAAATATAGAACAACTTAGCCAGAAAATCAGCTACTATAACCATCAATACTATCAGGAAAGTGTTTCTAAAATCTCCGACTACGATTTTGACCAGCTACTGGCTCAATTAATACAACTGGAAGAGCAGTTCCCGGAATTCCGGTATCCTGATTCTCCCAGCCAACGGGTGGGTGGCACCATTACCAAAGCATTTGATACCGTATACCATGCCTATCCGATGCTTTCTCTGAGCAACACCTATTCAGAAGCAGACCTTCAGGAGTTTGATCAGCGAGTGGCCAAAGCCTTGCCTGAGCAATCCTACGACTACTTCTGTGAGCAGAAGTTCGACGGAGTGGCTATCAGTTTGCGCTACGAAAATGGCCTGATGGTACTGGCGGCTACCCGGGGCGACGGTGTGCGGGGCGATGACATTACGGCCAATGTCAAAACCATTCGCTCGCTACCCTTACGAGTGAAAGCAGCCGATATACCAGCTACATTTGAAGTGCGAGGCGAAGTATTCATGCCCCATACCGTATTTACAGAACTGAACCAGGAACGAGAAGCTGCCGATGAGCCATTATTAGCAAACCCTCGAAACACCACTTCCGGCACTCTCAAAATGCAGGACTCCTCACTGGTGGCCAAACGTAAGCTGGATTGCTACGTTTACTCACTCGCCACCGATGGCATTACCATTGAGACACACGAAGAGGCCATTCACCTACTGGAAAAGTGGGGCTTTCAGATTTCCCCTACCTACCAACGTTGCCATACCATAGAAGAGGTGTTTGCCTACATTACAGCGTGGGAACAAAAACGATTAACGCTCCCCCTGGATACTGATGGCATTGTTATTAAAGTAAATAGCACCCAGCAACAGAAAGTGCTGGGCAATACGGCCAAGAGCCCTCGCTGGGCCATTGCTTACAAATACAAAACGCAAAGTGCGGCTACCATTTTGCACAACATTACCTACCAGGTAGGACGCACCGGAGCCATTACTCCCGTGGCCAATCTGGAACCGGTGGCACTGGCCGGTACCATCGTAAAACGAGCATCACTACATAATGCTAATGAAGTTGCCCGGCTGGATATACGCTACGAGGATACAGTATTTGTAGAAAAAGGTGGTGAGATTATTCCCAAAATCACCGGAGTGGATTTGAGCAAACGCCCGGCACATAGTCAGCCCATAAAATACCTGAGCCATTGCCCGGCTTGCGATACTCCTTTGGTACGACAGGAGGGGGAAGCAGTGCATTTTTGCCCGAACAGCAAAGGTTGCCCTCCGCAGATTAAAGGGAGGATTGAGCACTTTATCCAGCGCAATGCCATGAACATTGACAGCATTGGAAAAGAAACCGTAGCATTATTATATGAGCAGGGGCTGGTAAACGATATTTCAGATTTATACCAACTGACCTACGAGGATATTATCCCGCTGGAAGGGTTTAAAGATCAGTCTACCCGCAATATTTTGGAGGGCATTGACGCTTCCAGGCAGGCACCTTTCAGCAATGTGTTATTTGCATTGGGGATTCGCTACGTAGGCCGAACAGTGGCTGAAAAACTGGCAACCCATTTTGGTAATATAGATGCGTTATCCCAGGCTTCGCACGAACAGTTGATGGATGTTCCGGAGATTGGAGAGCGGATTGCCCAAAGCGTGATTCAGTATTTTGAAGACCCGGATTATCAACAATTGATTATTGAACTAAAAGAGGCAGGCTTGCAGTTTGAGTTACAGAGGTCTGCCCGTACTACTGAAAGTAATATATTAGACGGAAAGTCATTTGTTGTTTCCGGAGTATTTGAACAATTTAGCCGGGAAGAAATTAAAGACAAAATAAAAATGCATGGCGGTCAGGTGCTTTCATCAGTTTCAGGAAAGCTGGATTACCTGCTTGCGGGTACGAATATGGGACCTGCCAAACGAAAAAAAGCGGAGTCGCTGGGAGTGAAGATTATTTCAGAACAAGCGTTTTTAGAAATGATTACCTCGCATTAAAATCATGGGTATTATGATGTTTTTTACCAATAAACTCATTAGTTTTCAACTGCCTAAGTTGCTCAAAAAGAGCACGGTCAAGCGGCAGACGGTGAATTATGACGAAGCTCAGCGCATCGGCATTCTGGTTACGCTCACCGATCACGAAAAGCAGCATACCATCGACGATTTTATCGCCCACTTTACAGCTGACCATAAGGAGGTGCAGGTACTATGCTACGATAAGCGGCGGGCCCGCAATAAAATTTTCGGCTATCTTCAGTTTTCTGATAAAGATATCTCAGCCTTTGGGAAATTTAAAGCCGAGCATGTCATTGATTTTGTCAATAGCCAGTTCGACTATCTGATGCATCTGGATGTGGAATCCAATGAGGTGCTGGATAAAGTTTTGACCCTTAGTCAGGCCAAATGCCGCATTGGCTGCGATCATCCGGCTCATCACTCGTTTTATGAGCTTATGTTCCGGGCCGACTCTCTGTACGATCTGTGCGAGTTGATCATGCACTACGTACGCATCGTTTCTGTTCGAAAAGAAGCTGAACCATCTTAAACGAAAAAAGCAACCTATTAGGCTGCTTTCTTCGAGATTTTTAAAGCATAGCGTAACCTACGCCTTATTCTTCATATCTTGTACTTCTACCCGAATTTCCTGGGATAGATTCTTCAGTTCTTGCATACCCTTCCGCACTCGAGTACCAGCTGCCTGATTCTCTTTGTCGTAAAATTTCTCGAAGTCACCTTCTAGGGACATAACTAAATCTCTCAATTGATCAAATCTTTTCATAGTTAGTTCAGTTGTGGACAAAAAAATTTAATTGATTTATGCCAATATAGCGAATATGGCTTAAAAACAACAAATTTAGTCAAATTTGTTGTTATTCAAAGGCCGACGCTATTTCGCTTTTTAGGTAAACACCTGTTTCTAATTTATGTTTAACAATTTCGAAAGCATTGATGGTTTCTTCCACATCTTCTAAAGTATGCACCGCCGTAGGAATGATTCTGAGCATGATTACATCCTTCGGAACTACCGGGTAAATTACCACCGAGCAGAAGAGGTTATAATTCTCCCGTAAGTCGTATGCCAAACCAGCCGCTTCTATAATCCCTCCGTTTAAAATGACCGGAGTAACCGGAGATTGTGTCGTGCCAATATTAACTCCACGATCCCGAAAACCTGACTGTAACGCATTGACTACCTTCCACAGATTAGTGCGCAACTCAGGGGTATTCTTTAGTAACTCAAGCCGCTTAATACCACTCTCGACAAAAGGCATGGGCAATGACTTGGCAAATATTTGAGACCGGGTATTATACCGCAAGTAGTGAATAGCTTGTTCATCGCCTGCCACAAAAGCCCCAATACTGGCCATAGACTTGGCGAAAGTAGAAAAGTAAAGATCAATTCCGTTTTGTACTCCCTGTTCTTCGCCAGCCCCGGCTCCGGTGGCTCCCATGGTACCAAAACCATGTGCATCGTCCACAAACAGGCGAAAGTCATATTTTTCTTTTAAGGCGACAATCTCTTTAAGAGAGCCCATATTGCCCGACATACCGAATACTCCTTCGGTAATCACTAAGATACCACCGCCCGACTCATTCGCCAGGCGAGTAGCCCGGGCCAGTTGTTTTTCTAAATTAGCAATGTCATTGTGAGGATACACAAACCGCTTACCTAAATGCAACCGTACCCCGTCAACAATGCAGGCATGAGACTCAGCATCGTAGACAATAATATCTTTACGATCCACCATAGCATCAATAATGGAGAGCACTCCCTGATAACCATAGTTCAGCAGCATCGCGTCATCTTTTTTCACAAAAGAAGCAAGTTTCTGCTCAAGTTCATCGTGTAAATCGCTGTTACCAGACATCATCCTGGCTCCCATCGGGTAAGCCAGTCCCCACTTTTCAGCCGCTTTACGATCAGCCTCCCGTACATCGGGGTGATTGGCCAGTCCTAAATAATTATTCAGGCTCCAGGTTAGGACCTCTCTCCCCCTAAACTTCATACGAGGCGCGATCTCTCCCTCTAACTTGGGAAACATAAAATAGCCTTCTTCAATTCCGGCATGTTTTCCGAGCGGACCCATGTCCACTGTAAATTTTTCAAATAAATCCACGCGTATTTGGTTTTAGCTTCGTAATATTAAATCTCACGAGAACACATGATCGGGCAAATTTACTATTAATTGCCTCTCTTCCAATGCTCACAATCACATATTTCGCCTTACAACTTATAATATTTCAAAAAAATTCCGATAATATTTTATTTCTGATAACGCATTATTTTAATAAACCCATTATCCATGCCTTCTATCCGACGCTTACTCATTGCCAACCGAGGCGAAATTGCTGTACGAATTATTCGCTCTGCCCAGGAATTAGGCATTGAAACGGTGGCAGTTTACAGTGAAGCAGACCGCCAAAGCCTGCATGTGCAAATGGCCGACCAGGCAGTGTTCATTGGCCCGGCTCCATCTACTGAATCTTACCTGAAGATGGATCGCATCCTGGAAGCATGCAAAAAAACCCAGGCTGATGCTATTCATCCTGGCTACGGATTTCTTTCTGAGAACGCAGTATTTGCTCAAATGGTGCAGGACGCAGGTATCACATTTATTGGCCCCACTCCGGCTGCTATTGAGACAATGGGAAGTAAGCTAGCAGCGAAAGAGGCGGTGTCCGCCTTTGATGTACCGCTCGTTCCTGGCACCTCGCAGCCCATACAGGATATTAAAGAGGCGCAAGAGGCTGCTGGGGAAATAGGCTATCCGGTGCTGATCAAAGCCAGTGCCGGTGGTGGGGGCAAGGGGATGCGTATTGTGGCTTCAGAAAATGAGCTAGCCGAACAAATGGAAAGAGCCATCAGTGAAGCGACATCTGCTTTTGGAGATGGTTCGGTTTTTATTGAGAAGTTTATTACTGCTCCCAAACACATTGAGATTCAGATATTAGGCGATCAGCAAGGAAATTATGTCTATCTGTTTGAGCGGGAGTGCTCTATTCAGCGGCGCTATCAGAAAGTGATTGAAGAAGCGCCCTCACCCGTGGTAACAAAAGCCATGCGGGAAGCCATGGGGCAAGCCGCCATTGAGGTAGCCCGCGCCTGCCAGTACGTAGGAGCTGGTACAGTAGAATTTGTGGTTGGCACCAATCTTCAATTTTACTTTCTGGAGATGAATACCCGGCTTCAGGTAGAGCATCCGGTTACGGAACTGATTACCGGACTGGATCTCGTAAAGGAGCAGATACACATTGCCGAAGGTGCATCACTTTCTTTTTCGCAAGATGATCTTTCCATCCAGGGTCACGCCCTTGAGGTACGGGTGTATGCTGAAGATCCGGCCAATAACTTTTTGCCGGATACGGGCACGTTGCATACGTATCGTCGCCCCCAGGGGCCAGGAGTGCGGGTAGATGACGGGTTTGAACAAGGCATGGCAATTCCGGTATACTACGATCCCATGATTGCCAAACTGATTACCCACGGAGCCAATCGGGAAGAAGCCATTGCTCGAATGCTCCGGGCCATCGATGAGTATCAGATCAGTGGCGTAACGACTACCCTGCCCTTTTGCCGTTTGGTGCTTCAACACCCCGAGTTTGTTTCAGGTACATTTACTACCAAGTTTGTAGAAGAACATTTTCGTCCGGAAGATTTGACGAAGGAAAGCGAGCCCGAAGAAGAAGCTTTGGCGACGGCCCTTGCTGTACATCTATGGGAACAACAAGCTGAAAAAAGCCATCCGATAGCTCAGACTTCCGGTTCCTCGGACCGGGCATGGCGAAACCGGCGCTTCGAGTAACGAAACGGAATATTAGATGGTCTTTGTATTTTCCTGTAACTTACCGTTTTTTAGCACCTCAACATGGCTGTTATAAAACCTTTTCGTGGTTGGCGGTATGCCTCTCATCTGACCAGGCATATCAGTGCACTGATTTCACCCCCATTTGACGTGGTCTCGCCTAAGCAGCGGGAAGCTTTGTACCAGGAACCTTATAACAGCATCCACCTGTCCGTTCCCAGTTCGAATCAACCGGCCCGTTTTGCCGCTGAAACGCTATCTGCCTGGAAAAAAGAAGGTATTCTTGAGCATGATTCAGCGCCAGCCTTGTATGTGTATTACCAGTATTTCAAACTACCCGGATCACCAAAATCGTACTGCCGCAAAGGCTTTATTGCCATGATTGAAGCGGCCTACTGGGAAGAAAAAAAAGTGCTCCGGCACGAAGATACCATTCCCGGTTCGGTAAATGACCGGGTGGATTTGCTAAAGGCAACCCAGCTTAATGCCAGCCCTACACACGGGCTATACACTGACCCGGATCATCAACTGGAAGTTTTGATGGACCAAAGTATGGAAAATCCGGTATACGAGGCAGAGGATTATCAGGGTGTGCGGGATGTATTGAGTATCATCACTGATCCGGCAAGTATCCAGCAATTTGTGACTGTTCTTCGGGATAAGCAAATTATTCTTGCTGATGGCCATCACCGCTACGAAAGCTCGCTTATTTACCGGCGGGAGCGTAGCCAGAACAACCTCCGGCACAGCGGGCAGGAGCGCTACAATTATCACCTGATGTATCTGACCAATACCGAGTCGGAAGATTTACTGATTCTACCCACTCACCGACTGGTAGAGAAATTACCAGGTTTCTCACCAAAAGATATTTTAGAGAAAGCCGCGCATTATTTTACCATCAAACCAGTTGAAAATGCCTCAGACATTCCCGAAATTATTGCCGGAAAACTATGGACTTTTGGGGTATTGTTTGACGAAGAAAGTTATAAACTTCGGCTTAAACCGGAGGTATTCGAAACGTTAGCGTGGGATTTACATCCGGAAGTAAAAGTCCTGAACACAGTCGTGCTGCATTATTTCTTTTTAGAAAAAGTATTGGGCATTCCTAAGGCTGAGCAGCCTCGTTCACCCTATATTCATTACGAGCGAAGTTTCGCCAACTGCCTGTACCGAGTCGGCAAGCACGAAATACAGATGGCGCTGGTTACCAATGGAGTATCGATGGAAGAAGTAAAGCGAGTCTGCTACAGCGGCCATATCATGCCTCAAAAATCAACGTATTTCTACCCTAAAGCAATTTGCGGATTCGTTTTTGGCTCTATTCAGGATGATGAACTATAGTCTTATTTTAGGCTCGCAGTCGTCCCGGCGGCAACAACTGATGGAGGAGTTGGGCTTCTCATTCACCACCCGGGTCATCAGTACAGAAGAACTCTTTCCCTCCAGCCTGGGGGTGGACCAAATTGCTGAATACCTTGCGGTAGAAAAAGGGAAAGCGCACCTTCCTTCCATGCACCCTCATGAATTGGTCGTCACGGCTGATACTACGGTAGTGTTGAATCAACAGGTACTCAATAAGCCAAAAGATTTACCAGATGCCATACATATGTTGCAACAGCTTTCCGGGTGCGCTCATCAGGTAATTACCGGGGTATGCTTAACGACTTTAGATGGGCAACAAAGTTTTTCAGACCGTACAAAGGTCTACTTTACCAAATTAATGGAGGGTGAGATTGATTATTATGTAAAAAAATTCCGCCCCTTAGACAAAGCCGGAGGCTATGCCATTCAGGAGTGGATCGGTATGATAGGCATCAACCGTATTGAAGGTTCGTATTATAATGTGGTAGGTTTGCCGGTCGAGAAGCTTTATCAAGCTTTAAAAGACTATAATCTCAAATAAGTTAATGAGCCGCCAGCCTTGGTCGCCTACGTCCTTTTGATGGAGAATCCTGTAAATACTTCTCGAAATTTTCCAGTGATTTCATCCACCCTTCCTGATAGCTCTGGTTGATTGTCAGTGTCATTTGTGTACCGTACTCCATTAATTTAATCGCTTTCATAATTACTGCATTAGACGTTCATAGAATCTCAAAAATTCGCAAGTTGGCATCGTAAGAGAAGTTTTCGGTTGTATGCTGAGCCGCTTGCCCTACCTATAAAAGTTGGTTTTATTACCAAAAATTATTTTGAGGATACACTTTAAAGCGTCTTTGTTAATTCATAAGAAAAAATCATACCATACAGCACAGGTGTGCTCTCTTTCTGAAAAGAAATACCCCAAAAGCTTTCTGAGGTATTCTAAACTCTTTAAAAGCACCGGATTTGTACCAGGCAACAGGCTAATAGACGCGCTCCAGCCAAAAAAATTGTTCCCCTAAAGAAAAAATTTGCGCACAAGTTGCTTTTTTTTGTTAAAACCCACTACTTTGTATTACATTGTACCTAACATTAGTTAGTACTTTGCGTATAGTCATGCAACCTTTTATTATTGTTATGCATCTAATCACTGATCAACCTCATATTTTTGAAGCAATGAAGCGATTGCCGAATTTCTCAATTGCAGCTCAATCGTCTATTTCCTCTTTTTTTGTTAAAAGAAATGTGCGTGATTTTTTTTCAGCCATACGGTACCTTAGAACGTTACCTTCGACCATGGAGTCTTCTCCGCACCATTTGTTGCGTATTGCGGAAGAGGGAGGAACTGTCAATGCTAAAAATGCATTATTAGCCGCATTGGCTCAGGAAAACAATCAGCCTACGGTTAAGCTGGTGCTTTGTACTTATACGGTAGATTATCATAGCAACTCTATGCTGCAATGTGTCCTGGACAAATATGGGCTATCAGCTATTCCCGAAGCAAGCTGCTACCTGAAATATCATGGCTCATTTTATACCATTGCCAAAGACTCTTTACAGGTAACACAGTCTATTATCTCTGATATTGAAATTACGCCCCAGCAAATCGGTAGCTTTGCCCAACGTTATTATCATCATTTTGCCGAGCACTGGCTGCAACTTGAAAAACTGCACCATACCTGGACAGTAGATAAGATAAAAGCAGTAAAGCAGGAATGCCTTCAGGTAATGAAAAAGCAGCCCTGGCAGCTCATTCATCCTCCTATTGAAGCCTAATAATGACAAAATGGCGGTATGTAAGTTATTTTGTCATAGTCAACATTTTGGCATTTTTTTTGAAATAAAATTATTAAATCATAAAAAATGACACCCAGCCCACGGTAGGTGGGCGTGCTATTCACCGTAATAGCATCATATAAAAACGCCTTGATAGTTACTATCAGGGCTTCTTTTTTTTATAGCTATTGGATAATGGTGGTCAACTTTTCTTTCGTAAGAGGCTTGTAAGCATATTCTGAAACTGATGAGTAAGCAAGGGATTTCTGACGATCTGTCTCACTGAGTGAGCTACTCAACATGCTTACTTTGGTGGCAGGGTGCTGCTCCCAAAAAATGGCTTCGTAACGCTCAATAAATTCATGCCCATCCATTTCCGGCATATTAATATCCACGAAAATGAGATCTGGAAACTTATTATCTCTTTCACACTCTTGCAAATAATCTAACGCATCCCATCCATTTTCTTTAAATTCATACTCTTCAATAAAGTCTACTGTTTCCAGCACGGCCTCTACCGTAAAGTTGTTAATTTCGTCGTCGTCAATGAGTAGAACTTTAGCCATATGATGTATAAAAAATGAAATGTGTAGGTCTACATGAATCAATTATACGGTATAAAGTCTTCTTTCAAAAATAGACTGCTCCGCTGACAAGGAATTTGCACGTAATACTTTTCCACATTCCGTCATAATTTTTACAATAGACTGTTTTTTTAAGACTTTAATTTTCTAATAAAAGAAGGTGTTTTTTGAATTAAAAATCTTTATCATATAATAATATCCATATTACAGGGTAAAGTGGCGTTAATACACTTAACTCTATTGAAAACACAAAAAAAACGTTCGTGTAAGGTTAAATGCAGATTTATAGTAAGTTTTTTTACTCATTAACTCTTACCAGTTAACCCTCATAAATATACCTACTCCACTATTTTTTATCTCAGACTGCCTGGTACTGATTTAAATATGATTGTTTTTCCTATTGAGATACACCAGAAGTCTAAGACAATTTTTGTATCTGTATAGCGCTTTAAATGACAAAATCAGTGTACCCGTAAAAGGAAATATGGAGGAAAAAGCATTTTAGGAAATCGGAAAGAAGAGGAAAAGCGGGAAGCACATGCTCGTTTTAAGGATGCCAGCAAGTGAAGTACTTCTAACAATACGAGATTGCAGGTTCCACTTTTGAGCAGATCCTAATACCGTAAAAAAATAAAGCCTCTTTTGGAGGCTAAAAAAGATTGGAGAAGTAGCACCCTGCTTAAAACAAATCAGGCAATGACACTTCGTCAACGTACTTATTCAGAATACCTTTGTGCTCATAACTGGCAATACTAATGATTTTATTGCCGATGCGATTGTACATTACCTCAGCGAAGAAATCATCTATGTGGTATAACGTAATCCGAAACTGGCTGTAGGTGCGATCGGCCAAATAATTGCCATGATCCCACAGGTACTGCGCCTTCTCGTAAAACGATAAATCTTCGAAATCGTTAAGCGTTAACATCTTGGTATGATTGATTGATTGTTACGAAATTAACGTAGTTTCTTTAAACCACTAAACGGTTCCTGCTTCTTTTCTTACATAAGTAATACGAAACATCTTAATGAACCGGTTTAGCGTAACTTTGAATTTAACTCTGATTATTCAATTACTCTGGAACTCCGTTTTTTATCTTGGCAAGAAAACCCTTTTAAAACCTAATGAAGCTTCTTTGTACAAACATTTTTTCTCAGGAAATTGATGTTAGTAGACTTTATTATCTATTTTAGAGAATACATAAGTAGCTTATATCTACGATTTTTTTCCTTAGCAAACTATTCCCTATTATGTATCATCTTAAACGAATTGTTGTTTCCGTAAATTTATCAGAGCTGGATGAAGAAGTTGTTCGTTACGCTTCTGTTGTAAGCCAGATCATGGGTGCTGACACCATATATTTCGTGCACGTAGCCGAAACGCTAAACCTACCTGAAGGGCTGGAAGAGCAGTACCGCAATGTATTAGCCCCGGTAGATGAAACCATCAGGCACGAAGTACAGGGGACAGTTGATAAGTACTTCCCTCAACAGGATGGCACCCACTGCTCTATTGATATTTTAGAGGGCAAACCTACGGATGAGCTCATCAAATACGGAAAGCGGAAAGATGCAGACCTGTTTATCTTAGCAAAAACTGAGGAACAGGGGAAAAAGATTAAACTTGGCAAAATAGCAGAACTTAGTTCCTGCTCGGTGCTTTTTGTGCCCGAGCATGCCGATATACAAATAAAAAAAATTGCAGTGGCGCTGGATTTCTCCCAGCACGCTAAAATGGCGCTAGAGCAGGCCCTTAAATTTGCCGAAGAAGGGAAAAACGTCACTATCTATGGGCAACATATCTATCAGGTTCCTCATGGATATTCTAAAACAGGTAAAAGTTATGAGGAGTTTAAGCAAATTATGGAGAAGAATGCCCGAAAAGATGCGGAACAATTCTTTAAGCAATATCATTTAAATGAAAACATCTGTGAGATGCGCTACCAACTCAGCGAAGACGCCAAAATTGACGATGAGTTATTCAAATTCGCAAAAGAAAAAAATGTTGACCTTCTGGTAGTAGGGTCTCGGGGCAGGACCGCCGCGGCATCCATTTTGTTAGGCAGTGTTGCCGAGCGATTATTACAGTACAAGACCAAAATCCCACTCTTTATTGTGAAAGAAAAAAATAGCAATATGAGTTTTTTGGAGGCATTGTTCAAAATATAATTCCATAACTACCTGACTGTCAGATAAGCTCTTAAAAATCGCAAAACAACACTTTAACTCCTGCTCACCCAGAGCGACTTATACTGAATAATTTAGTCTCATAAAGACGCATCAAATGGGCTTGGTTTTTAGTATGTTTGCAGCCCTCTGATGGAAAAGGATAGTTAAAAACTCATTGGCAGCTGTCTCTATTTTTTTCTATCTTATGGAATTGTCGCTACCGCGGCATCATCAAAAATAGCCAACACTAACCACGATCTGTAATTTATGAATACTGCCAAATCAAGCGACGATCACCCGAAACGAGACTCTTCAGAAAGAGGCGGTGAATATACGCGTAATCGTATGCGCAAAATGCTTGAGAAGGCCGGTAATGCCACACTGGGAAAGGTCCAGCCTCAGGCAGTAGACCTGGAAGAAGCTGTATTAGGGGCGCTCATGCTGGAAAAAGAAGCCCTTACCACCGTCATCGAAATTCTCAAGCCTGAAAGCTTTTATCGGGATGCGCATCAGGAAATCTACAAAGCTATTTTAGAGCTTTTTGATAAGTCTGAGCCGATTGACATCCTTACAGTTACCAGCCAGCTTCGTAAAAGCGGTACTTTAGATCTTGCCGGTGGAGCTTTTGCCATCAGCGGATTGACGCAGCGCATAAACTCTGCTGCTAACATTGAATATCATGCTCGCATTGTCTCAGAAATGGCAATCAAGCGGGAACTGATCACCATCGCCTCCGAAATCCAGAAGGAAGCCTACGAAGACACCACGGATACTTTTGCATTGCTCGATAAAACCGAACAACGCATTTTTAATGTCTCTGAGGCAAACATTCGGAAAAATTACGCTGATATGCGCTCCATGATGCGTGAAGCCATCAGCGAGCTTGAGGCGAAGAAAAACCGTAAAGACGGCCTCACCGGGGTGCCTACCGGATTTACCGTATTAGATCGCGTTACTTCCGGCTGGCAAAAATCTGATCTGGTGATTATCGCAGCGCGACCCGGTATGGGGAAAACGGCTTTTATAATATCTGCCCTGCGAAATGCGGCGGTAGATTTTGGGCATGCGGTAGCCATTTTCTCTTTGGAGATGTCGGCGGTGCAACTGGTCAATCGTTTGATCTCGGCCGAAGCCGAATTAGAAAGCGAGAAAATAAAGAAGGGCAACCTGCTTGATCATGAGTGGCAGCAATTGTATAGCAAAACTGCCGCTCTCACTGAGGCGCCCATTTTCATTGATGATACTCCCGCGCTGTCTATCCGGGAGCTGAGGTCTAAATGCCGCCGTCTGAAAACACAAAGTAACATTGAACTGATTGTAGTGGATTACCTTCAGTTGATGTCGGGAGATTCTTCCAAGAATAGCGGTGGTAACCGGGAGCAGGAAATTGCTTCTATATCGCGAGCAATGAAGAATTTAGCCAAAGAACTGGATGTACCGGTAATAGCCCTATCGCAGTTAAGTCGGGCAGTGGAAACCCGGGGTGGTGATAAACGTCCGCAACTTTCTGACTTAAGGGAATCAGGTAGTATTGAGCAGGATGCGGATATGGTAATGTTCCTGTATCGCCCTGAATATTACGGTCTTACCGAAAATGAAGAAGGCCAATCGGTACAGGGTGTAGGTGAAGTAATGATTGCCAAGCATCGTAACGGTGCGCTGGATACAGTGAATCTGAAATTTATTGGAAAATATACCCGCTTTACTAACCTGGATGACCCCATGGGTGACACCAATTACGGAAGTTCGCTGGTCAGTGCCGCGGGGGGGAATGAGTTTAATGACTCTTCCAACATCATTACCTATACCAGTAAAGCCAATAACCCTGGGTTTAAGAAGAGCGATTCTGATACAGATACCTCCAGCAATCCTCCCGAAGGAGATGCCCCTTTCTAATTCCTTATATCGTCATGAGCACTTCTATTGCGGATATGCGCAAAGAGTATACACAGCGCGCACTTGATATTACCGATGTCGCCCCGGACCCGATTCAGCAATTTACTCAGTGGTTTGAAGAAGCCCGAAAAACCCAGGTGCCGGAACCTAACGCCATGCACCTGGCTACCGTATCAGCTTTGGGCAAACCTTCGGGGCGCATCGTGCTGCTAAAAGGGATCGCCGAACAGCAATTCCTTTTTTATACCAATTACCAAAGCCGCAAGGGCCAGGAAATAGCACATACTCCTTATGTATGCCTTACTTTCTTCTGGCCTGAACTAGAAAGGCAAATTCGCATAGAAGGAACAATTCACCGCCTGGATGAGCAAACCTCGACAGACTATTTTCACAGCCGCCCAAGGGAAAGCCAGATCGGAGCCTGGGTATCTCCTCAAAGCCAGACCATTGAGGCCCGATCTGTACTGGACGAGCGAAGGGAGTCTTTCACCCAAAAATTTGCCGGTCAGGAAATACCCAAACCGCCGCATTGGGGCGGGTATGCCGTAACTCCCGAGAGTCTGGAATTCTGGCAGGGACGCCCCAGCCGATTACACGACCGAATTTTCTACCAAATTGACAGCAAAGGCCAGTGGCAGCTCCAACGCCTGGCTCCTTAATCAGAAAATATTATGAACGCAACTGAACTTGACCAACAATATTATTTACCCGTTTTCAACCGCTACCCTATCACCCTCACTCACGGAAAGGGAAGTCGCTTGTGGGATACGGAAGGAAACGAATACATTGATATGCTGGCCGGAATTGCCGTAACCAGTGTTGGGCACTCCCACCCTAAAATTGTACAGGCCATTCAGCAACAGGCCGAAAAGCTAATGCACATCTCCAATCTATTGCTTAGCGAACCTCAGGCAAACCTGGCGAAAAAACTGGCGATGTTTTCGGGAATGGATCGGATCTTTTTATCCAACTCCGGTGCAGAAGCGGTGGAAGGCGCGGTAAAGATGGCTCGCAAATATGCCCACCAGCACGGACGGGGCGGGACCATTGTAACGTTTGAAGGCGCTTTTCACGGACGAACTCTGGCCACTACGGCAGCTGGCAGTCCCAAATATCAGCAGGGCTTTGCCCCTATTCCGTTGGGTTTTACCAAAATCCCTTATAATGATATTGCAGCCCTGGAATCAGCTTACTCCGATGAAATTGCAGCAGTGCTGGTTGAGCCGGTACAGTGGGCCGGTGGCATCCGGGTTGCTCAGTTAGAATTTCTACAGGCACTGCGCCAATGGTGTACCCAGCACAATATTGTCTTAATTTTTGATGAGATTCAATGCGGAGTAGGGCGTACCGGCAAGTTTATGGCCTACCAGCGTTTTGGGGTGAAACCCGATGTGATTACGATGGCCAAGGCGTTGGGCAGTGGCTTTCCGATTGGTGCTACATTATTTACCCAACCCTTAGCTGATGCGATAAAAGCAGGCGACCACGGATCAACTTTTGGAGGAAATCCGCTGGCCTGTGCCGCTGCATTAGCCACATTGGAAATCATAGAAGAAGAAAATCTGGCCCAGCAGGCGGACGATTCAGGAGCTCGCCTGATGGGCTACCTCTGCGAATTGGCTAACCAACAACCAGCGATTACCCAGGTCAGTGGCATGGGATTGATGATTGGCGCAAAACTGAACCAACCTGCCCGCCCGATTGCCGAACATATGCTGTCTCATGGAGTGATTGCGAGTGCCGTAGGGGCTGATACCATCCGTTTTGTTCCAGCACTCAATACCCCCTGGGAAGATTTAAAAGCAGGGGCTGATGCACTGGTGGCTGCATTAAACGATGCCTAATGGAGGAAGTAAATAGTATGATCATTTTAGGGTTACTGGCTTAATAAGCCTATACACAGAGAGGCCATCACTGCTCGTAGATGCATTAAAAATCTGAGAACTGAATATTAGTAAGGAAGGTGGCGAACCATAAACTCAACGGGCATGAGTCCGTAAATCTTGCTGATCATCATAAAAGTGAGTAGTCCTAAGCAGTTTCGGGCAAATTCAAAGTCAGCACTCACGAAGGTAAAACCGAAATACCATTTAAAAAGGGCGAAAATTAGACTAAAGCCGACCGTACCAACCAAAGCCGCGGCAGCATAGAAGCCCATCGAGCGGCTGTGTGACCATCGACTTCCCATACGAATAAACAAGTACACGATCGCATATTGAACAAAAAGTACTAAAATTGCAGCCAGAAAGAAGTCTATCGTCACGTCAGGAAAAGATTAGTATTCTACATCGATACAATTAAGTGCATCCGGCAAAGTTAATGAAAAGTTTCTCTGAACTTACAGTACATTAAGTAGTAGCTTCATTAGAAGGTGAGCAAAAACAGTGCTAGTACTTACCGTAAATTTACGTATTATTCTTTGTTGTTGCTAAGTCCTACGAATTTATGCTGTGGGTTGTTTCATTTTTGTATGTTGGTGCGGTATTG
This sequence comes from Cyclobacteriaceae bacterium, assembly GCA_040222715.1. GTDB lineage: Bacteria > Bacteroidota > Bacteroidia > Cytophagales > Cyclobacteriaceae > Tunicatimonas. Next base: position 37,231 of record JAVKCN010000009.1, read on the forward strand.
TTTCAGTTTTGGTGCTACTATACCTTATACGTTTCCTGGAAAAAATATTGTGCTCCCGTCTCTTCAACTCAATCTGATCTTTCTCCGGTTTCGGTCATCGTTTGCGCGCACAATGAACGGCACAACCTGCAAACACTACTTCCCTTACTACTGCAACAGCAATATCCCACCTTTGAAATCGTCATTGTAGAAGATACGTCCTATGATGATACATTGGATTTTCTGTTAGCACAAAAAGAAAGATACCCGCAGTTAAAAATTGTATGGATTCGCTATCGCCCCGAACACGTGCGAGGGAAAAAATATGCCCTTACGCTAGGCATTCGAGCAGCCCAATATGAACATCTTTTGCTCACCGATGCTGATTGCCGTCCCAGCAGCGTTCACTGGATTCACCGCATGATGCAGCAGTGGTCCGATCAGCACGAGTTTGTGTTGGGCTATTCTCCTTATGAGCGCCTGCCCGGTTTGCTAAATTCTTTTATTCGCTACGAAACCTTACATACTGGCCTGTTTTACCTGGGAGCAGCCTTGAAAGGGGCACCGTATATGGGGGTTGGCAGGAACTTAGCGTACCGGAAATTGTTCTTCTTAGAGAAAGGTGGCTTTCAGGGTTTTTGGCATGTAACGGGCGGCGATGATGATTTATTTGTGAATCGCCACGCCAGAGGGGACAATACGATAATAGCGATACAGCCGGAAGTACATATGTACTCGGTTCCCAAAACACAGTTGTCGGATTATATACGCCAGAAAATACGGCACCTGAGTGTGGGAAAAAGGTATAAGTTACGAGATAAACGCCGGTTGGGGCTGTTTTCTGCCACAACCATCACGGTCTGGTTGGGATGGGGACTATTGTTATGGTGGGGCGAATGGCTCTGGCCAACAGGCTTTTTACTATTACGCTGGGGTATGATGGGATTAACATTACGCATGGCATCAATAAAGTTGAATGACCCAATTACCCTGATAATGCTGCCAATATTCGATTTTTTATACGTTATTTACTATATAAGCATTGGTCCTGCCGCCCTGCTTTCAAAACATATCCGATGGAAGTAAAAAAGGATTTTTCCAAAAAAGCATTAGAAGATTTTCGGCTCATTGACGAAGCAACGCAGCATAATGATGAGCAAGCCTACGCTGAGTTAATGCGCCGCTATAAAAAACCGGTGTACCATATGATTCTGAAAATGGTTCGGAATGTAGATGATGCCGAAGATCTGACCATTGAAGCCTTTGCCAAAGCATTTAAAAGCCTGCATCGTTTCAAAAAAGACTATACCTTCAGTACCTGGCTCTTTCGCATTGCCACGAACAATGCCATTGATTTTATCCGAAAGAAAAAACTGGAGACACTGAGCCTGAATACATCGTTTAAAGATGATAATGGCGATGCCGTGAATATTGATGTGGAGGATAATAACCTTGACCCTCAGGAAGAGGCCATCAAAGAGCAGAAGAAAGAACTGGTGCGGGCATTTGTTACCAAACTTCCGCCCAAGTACCAGCGGCTGGTTAAACTCCGTTACTTCCAGGAATTTTCTTATGACGAAATTGCCAAGGAGCTGGACGCGCCTTTGGGAACTGTTAAAGCCCAATTGCACCGAGCAAGAGAACTCATGTACGACTTGGTGAAGAACAAGAAAGAACATATTTAGCGTAGCATCTGCCAACTACACTTCTACCGATGATTATTCATCGGCTTTTTATTATGCCTCACCCTGACGTATCCCGTATTTTTACGTACTTTCCTGAGCTTACCGATCAGCAGAAAACCCGTTTTGAGGCGCTTTATCCTCTATACCAGGAATGGAACGAGAAAATTAATGTCGTTTCCCGCAAGGATATTGAGAATATTTACATTCGCCATGTGCTGCACTCGATGGCCATTGCCAAAATGGTTTCTTTTCAACCTGATACCCACATTCTGGATGTAGGAACCGGCGGCGGGTTTCCGGGTATTCCACTGGCAATTCTGTTTCCCGAAGCCAGGTTTCATCTGGTAGACTCAATTGGCAAGAAAATTAGTGTGGTACAAGCGGTAGCTGAAGCATTGGCCCTGAAGAATGTCACCGCCGAGCATGCCCGGGCGGAGAAGGTTAAGGGAAGCTACGATTTTGTGGTTACCCGCGCCGTAGCCCGCCTTAAAACACTTTTACAGTGGAGTCGGAAGCATGTTAAAGGCGAATCCGTTCATCCGCTTTATAATGGATTACTGGCCTTAAAGGGAGGTGATTTACGGGAAGAACTAAAGGAAGCCCGAACAAAGCACGCACTCCACTCCTTAACTGACTATTTTGAAGAGCCTTTTTTTCAGGAAAAATACGTAGTATACGTGCCGTTATAATCGCGATATCAGGTCTTTTGCTTCTTTTTCTTCGCTGCCGGAAACAAGATGTTATTCAGAATCAGCCGATATCCGGGAGAATTAGGGTGCAGGTTTAAGTCTGTTGGGGACTCCCCTACCCGATGCTGATAATCCTCCGGATCGTGCCCTCCGTAAAAGGTCCAGAATCCTTTACCAAATACTCCATGGATATATTTGGCCTCACCGGCAGACTTGGTTTCTCCCAGCACCACTACGTCGGGACGAATCAGACTTTTGCGATAAGCGGTGGTCTGCCCCATAAAGCCTTTAATAATCCGCTCGTGGTTCTGCGTCAGCATGGTCGGAATCGGGTCCCACTTGGCTGAGAACTCAAAAAGATTAAAGAAATCATTATCGGGACTTAGGCCTCGCTCCCGCGGGTCTACGTCAATATTCGAGTATTCGTATTCGTACGGGTTGCGAACGATCTGGAAATCCTGAAAGGCAAATGTATTGTCAAAGTTTAGCTTTTCCTGGGCGTTTGGATCGGCTCGGTCGCCATCATACATGGCTTCACAAATATCCACTCCGTCGGCAGCTAAGGCAATATCGTAGGTATCCGACGCCGAACACATCGCAAACATAAAGCCCCCACCCGAGACAAAATCCCGGATTTTCTTCACAACTGCCAGTTTTAATTGAGACACTTTATCGAGTCCGTGTTTGCGGGCGGTTTCTTCGTATTGCCGTTGACGCTCGATATACCAGGGAGTATTGCGATAAATACGATAAAATTTACCGTACTGTCCTGTGAAATCTTCGTGGTGCAGGTGCAGCCAGTCGTACTCGGGCAGTTTATCATACATCACCTCATCGTCGAACAGCACATCATAGGGGATTTCTGCGTAGGTCAGGGCCAGCGTTACCGCATCATCCCAGGGCTGCTTACTCTTGGGAGAATAAACTGCAATTTTAGGATGTTTCTCCAGTTTCATCAAATCTTTGTTCGACGAAGGGCTGGCAATTACGCTGATAATTTGATTGTACTGAGCATCTGAAATCACTTCATAGCTCACACCACGAATCACACATTCATTTTCCAGCTTCTGATAGTATTTACTAGCGAAGCTTCCACCCCGGTAATTCAGCAGCCAGTCCACCTCCTCTTCTTGTTCAAGTACCCAATAGGCAATTCCGTAGGCTTTCAAGTGATTGGACTGCGCCTGATCCATCGGCATCAAAATGTAAGACGCCCAAGCGGACATTGACACAAACCCAACCAGAATACTCGTTAACACAAATTTTATCATAATCATACCTCCCTTAGTACTTATAAAATGAGCAAGTAACCTATTTATTGTTTGAAAAATTATCAATATAGGCTGCGAAGTGTTACTTTGAAAGTAAGGAAAAAATGCGAATGTTATAAATTAGTACACGATAGTTTAGCGAATTGTTCTACCAATGTAACTTATCCTATGAATCTTCTAAATAATGTTGAAGAAAGCCTGAAAGCAATTCGAGACAATCTGCTCAGGACCACGCTCACGGCTTTGATTATCGCCATGGGCATCACCGCATTGGTAGGAATATTAACCGCCATTGATGGCATCCAGGCGTCCGTAGACGACAGTTTTGCCAGCTTAGGAGTCAACTCTTTCACCATCCGGCAAAAGCGGAGTGGAAACCAGCGCAGTCAGCAGGGGCGCAGCGAAAAAAATTACGCTCCAATCCATTATAGCGATGTAAGGTCTTTTAAGAAAAGGTATGATTACCCGGCGCAAATTTCGGTGAAGACTTATATTACCGGAAATGCCGAGGTAAAACACCGTTCTAAAAAAACCAACCCTAATATTCAGGTAGTAGGAACGGATGAAAACTACCTGGTTACCGAAGGAATCAACCTGAGTCGGGGGCGCAATTTCTCTACCATGGATTTGGAGAAAGGAACCCAGGTAGCCCTGATTGGCGATGAATTGGCCAATACCCTTTTTGAGGGAAACGAAGATCCGATTAACCAGGAAATCACTTTATTTGGCAACCGGTTTAAGGTCATTGGTTTATTAGAAAATAAAGGGGCTATGGCCGGTAATAATGTCAACCGACGGGTCATCATTCCTTTAGACAAAGGCCGGCAACTGGCCACTAACCAGGCACTGACCTACACTATTACTGCCAATGTAGGCAGCACCGGCACCATCGACATGGCCATGGGCGAAGCCACCAGTCTGATGCAGGCGATTCGCAAGGACCCTATTGGCATTGACCTCTCTTTCGACATTGAGGAAAAAAAATCACTGAGTGAGCAACTGGGTGAGATTACCGGGTATTTACGGATTGGCGGGTTCGCCATCGGGCTGATCACCCTCCTGGGAGCTTCCATTGCTTTGATGAATATTATGATGGTCTCAGTCACGGAACGCACCCGCGAAATTGGAGTACGCAAAGCTTTAGGGGCTACTCCTCAGCGTATTCGCCAGCAGTTTCTGATGGAAGCCATCGTCATCTGCCAGTTGGGTGGCCTGCTGGGAGTGCTGCTGGGAATGGGGATCGGCAATGTAGTGGCCCATTTCATGAATGTCGGGCAATTTATTGTTCCCTGGATATGGATTTTCAGTGCCCTGGCCATTTGCATCGGAGTTGGCCTGTTTTCTGGTTATTATCCGGCGTATAAAGCTTCTAAACTGGACCCGATTGAGTCGCTGCGATTCGAGTAGTTACTCTATGGCGGGTACGTGAATGAATACCTGCCCCTTATAGACTTCGCGGGTATAATGTGCCAGATAGAAATACGCGCCCCCCGGCATATCCTGGGCGTGCCACTGAAAGTTTGGTTCTCCCGACTGATAGACCAGACGTCCCCATCGATTATAAATCTCGATACGCTGAAAGCTGTTTGCGCAAGTGCCGCTGGGCAAATCACAACCGTTGGTTACATTATTACAGAAATTGAGGTGAAAGAAATCTCCTGAGCCATCTCCATTTGGGGTAAAGGCGTTTTTTGGCTCAAACTCATCGAACTCGAGCGGCAGTACTCCCACACTAATGACAATAGACGTAGTATCACTTTTGCTGTTAAAACACTGGTCGTCATCCACCGTGAAAACTAAAGTAAAAAAGCCTTCCACAAAATCTGGCGGGAGCAGGGAGCAATCTGGTACCCAGAAAAAACGAGAGCTGACCGAGCCCCGTCCGCGGGCATTCTGAAAGCGGAAACTGGTGATTTCCAGATCCAAAGGTTGACCATTCAATTGTACTTCGGCCAGCCGTAGGGTAAGAATATCAGATTCATTCTCATCTGTGCCAATAACATCCAACACGACCGGCGCTCCCACAGCTCCCCGCACCGAATCGGCTTCTATATCCCGGATGAATACGGTAGGAGCATCGTTATTAGGCGGCAATACATTTACGCGCACCCGCAGAGAATCGGTAGCAGGATCACTGCAACCAGTCTGGTCGGTAGAGAGAAAGATAATATCAAATGTACTACGCTCGGCCAGGTCAATATCATTACAGGACAAGCGCCAACCAAAGGGAGAGCTTATTTTCCGAATTCCGGAATTTCCCGGGAAATTAATTGAGTAATCAGCCAGTTCAAAGCCATCACCCACTGCTCTGAGGTCCAGCAAATCGCTATCTACGTCTTCGGCAATCACGTCAAATGAGATTTGCTCGTTGATGCGCACGGTAATTTCTGTTTCTTCCAGTCCATCCAGGGTAATCTTGGGACGGTTATTATCGGGTAAGTTTATGGTGAAACGAATCTCCAGACGGTCAGGCTCACCCAGACCGCATTCGCTTTCGTCATCCAGCTCCACAAAAACGGTGAACTCATTCTGCGCCCGAAAATCAAAAGCTTCGCAATCGGGTGTCCAGGTAAGCACCTTTTTCACTTCTCCCGGTACCAGCAGTTGTTCTCGCAATTCAATACCCAGGTCATCTAAGTCAAAATCATCTCCAAAAGCTTCCAGAATGAGCACATCCTCATCCTCATCTAATCCTTGTATTTCCAGTTCGTAATTCTCTCCTACATTCAGGTTTACATTCAGGATATTAGGGTTACCTACAATAAATGGGTCGCTATTCTGCGGACCTTCCACTTCAATAGTCAGTCGCAGTGTATCACGCAGCGGTACACTACAGGCATCGTCGTAGGCAATGAGATCAATGATCATTGGCCCGCGCACATAAGGGCAGTCAGGAAGGCAAAAATCTAATTTGAGTGTATCATTAGGGCCATTCAGAATGCTCAGCCTGGGAGAGATCAAATCCTGAATATTCTGGTCAAAATTTACTCCTATGGCTTCCACGGTAATCACTTCCTCCGGATCAGCATCGGTTACGAACAATTCCAGACATTTTTCGTCTTCCAGCCCAAACTGCAGGGTGGTACCTTCCTGGTAAAACTCCGTTTCTCCTTTCACTCGTGCTTCAATGTTAGGGGTTTCTCCCGGATTGCAGTCAATTACCAGCATCTGAAAATCTCGTCTGACCTCTCCTATCTTCTCACCATCGCGAAATTCTTCTACTCTGATAGCAAACACAAAGAGCCCTAACTGAGAAGGTGTAACGGTCAGCAACCCTTCCTGGCTTATGCTTAGCGCCGGAGTGCCCGGCACCATATTCGTAACATTGGTCCCCTCTTTAAATACAACCGGGCTATGTGGAGCTGGTTTAGGGATAGGTAATGCTTCAAAAGCGGAACTATTCAGTGGAGCAGATAAGGAATAAGACAAGGAGTCTCCATCGGGATCAGAACCCGCAAAGTCAAAGTAAAAAGGTCGATTCACGCAAGCGTAATCGCTCAGTGGCGGGAATAGAATTGGAGTGGTATCTACAAAAGGTTCACCGTTTTTGGTGACCGGAGGGAACTCCAGATAAAACGTCTGACCGGTTTGATCCGGCACCTGTAGGTTTTCGGTTACATAATTCCGGCAACACCGCTCATACACCACATAATAGCCTTCAGGATCATTATAAATGCCTGGCGGCAGCTCAATTAGTGTTGTGTACAATATTTTCCGGGTAGATAGTTCGTCGATTGCACATTCAGGATTGGTATAATCTACAAATTCAGACCCGACATTATTTAGCTGAACTGAAGAGACATACTCATCATTGCTTTTTCGGAAGATATAAACAATAGCGATCTGATCTTCGGCATCTTCATTCCCGTTGACGTCGTCGAAATACTGAATGAGATTCAGGCGGTATTGATAATTTTCAATATGCCTAAGCTCAAATTCTCCTCCCACAATGTGGCTGGCCTCTATCGTTTTGAAAAAAACGAAACAGATCAGCAGGCTTAGCGTAAACTTCTTCATTTGCCAGGGATTATATTCTGAACGATTTCATGCCCGTTTTTTAGCGATAAATATCCCCTATCAATCTAAAGATACTTATTTTCGCCAAAAAGTTGGTCTGGCTGTTTACAAATCTTTTAGTTATTTACTGAAAAAGTACAAATAGTGTACCTTTGCCTCCCGTATGGCGCGAAGAGATAAATTACCCTTGTTAGAAAATGTCCGGATTGAACGCATGGCTGCAGAAGGAAAATGCATTGCTCATGCAGAAGGAAAAGCCGTGTTTGTCCCATTCACTGCTCCCGGCGATGTAGTAGATATTAAGGTGAACAAAGCCCGAAAAAAGCATTGGGAAGGTAAAGCAATTACTTTTCATCAGCTTTCCGAGCAACGCACCGAACCTTTCTGCCAGCATTTTGGCATCTGCGGCGGCTGCAAGTGGCAGCATATTCCATATGAGCAGCAGATTCAATATAAACACCAGCAGGTCATCGATCAGTTTGAGCGCATCGGAAAAATTGACCTGCCGGAAGTAGCTCCCATCCTGCCTTCCCGGGAAACCCGCTATTACCGAAATAAACTGGAATATGCCTTCTCCGACCAGCGCTGGTTTACCCGGGAGGAGATCGCGACGGGAGAAGCATTAGACAAACGGGCCCTGGGCTTCCATATTCCGGGCAGCTTTGAGAAAATACTGCCTATTGAACACTGTTATTTGCAGCCCGACCCCTCTAATGATATTCGGCTGGCCATTGACCAGTACGCCAAAGAGCAACAGCTTCCTTATTACAACATGCGGCAACACAGCGGCATATTGCGTACCCTGCTCATTCGTACCGCCAACACCGGAGAAATCATGGTAATGGTGCAATTTGGCCGCGATGCAGCCGAAGCTCCGGAAGCCATTGATGGCCTGATGCAGTTTATCCGGGAGAAGTTTCCCATGATCACCTCACTGCAATACGTGATCAACAAGAAGATGAACGACACCTTCCAGGACCTGGAAATAACGCTATTCGCTGGCCGCCCCTACATTACAGAGCAGATGGAGAACCTACAGTTCCGCGTCAGTGCTCAGTCTTTCTATCAAACCAATTCCGACCAGGCCTATCGGCTGTATCAGACGGCCCGGGATTTTGCCCAGTTAAGCGGTCAGGAAACAGTATTTGATTTGTACTCGGGCGCAGGTACCATCGCCAATTTCATTGCCTCACAGGCCCGACAGGTGATTGGGATCGAGTATGTGGAGCAGGCGATTGAAGACGCAAGCGTCAATGCCCGCATTAACAATATCACCAATACTTCTTTTTTTGCCGGGGATATGCGAGATTTACTCTCACCGGAATTTATCGCCCAGCACGGCCAGCCAGATGTCATAATTACCGACCCTCCCCGCGTGGGCATGCACCCGGATGTAGTAAAACAACTCCTGCACATTGAGGCGCCACGGATCGTGTATATAAGCTGCAACCCCGCCACCCAGGCGCGTGATATTGCTTTATTAGATGAGAAATATAAGGTTGAAAAATTACAACCGGTAGATATGTTTCCTCACACACACCATGTGGAAAATGTGGCATTACTTGCATTACGATAAAGAGATTTGTAAAAACTCTTTAGGGTTTACGTAAGAAACACAATCAGTCTATGAGGACACTGACGACAGAAGGCTATTGATTGTTCAGAAAATAGTAATAAACGGCAGCTCCGATACCCGCCGCCAACACGATCCCTCCGGCAATCAAAGCGATTGTTTTCCAGGGTATCTTTTTCTTCGGCAGGTCGGATAAGATCAACTGTTGCTTCATTTCTCGCATAAAGTGCAGCTCCATGCCGGAAAGAATATCCCGATGCATGTGTACTCCCTCGGCCAAACCCAGATTTTCCCGCATACGTTGCTCAAACACAGTACGCTCATCTTCGGTCATCGAACCATTTACGTATCGATCAATTTGATTCCAGCGATTTTCTACCATCGGTTGTCCGTTCATGTTAGATAAAATCTTCGCTCTGATATCGTTCCCGCACCAGATTCTTCAGGTTTGTCAGGCAACGTAGTTTTTGGGTTTTCACTACGTTTTCGTTCTTGTACTGAAGCCGTTCGGCAATGGCTTCCATGCTAAAGCCCCGGAAATAAAATAATTCTAAAATGCTTTTGCAGGGTTCTCCGATCGTTTCCATCAACCGGGCTACCAGTTGCTGTCGATCATTGGTCGCAAACTGGTCAATGGGTTCGGCATGCAGGTTCTCGACCATCCACAGTTCATCACTTTCAAAAGTGACCGGCTGCTGCAATTTCTTCCGAATAATATTCTTCCCAATCGCAAAAAGATAGGTTTTGAGAGAACTGGTCAGCGACTCTAATTTTCCCCGCACAATATTACGGTACAAACACACGACAGCATCCTGAAAAGCATCGGCTGCTTTTTCTTCATCTATCTGATAGCTGTGTTGCGCCCATTGCAAGAAAGCAGGGCGGTGCTGTTTGTAAATCTCGACCAGACTGGCTTCGTCACCACTTTTGATCTGCTGAATGAGTAATTGATCTTCTGTATACGTTTGCTCCACAGATTTACGTAGGTTATTGCTACGACAAGTTACTAGGGGATTATACAAATTTTATTCTAAAACCCCGGAATCTTTTCCCAATGTAATTAATTAGGCAAATTCTGTCTAAGAAACAAAAAAACCACCCAATTGAGTGGCTTTTTCATTTATATCTTTTTCTTTCTTTAGAAAATATCGTCTTCGTCTACTTCCTGTACGGCTTCTTTGATAAGTAATGAATCCGCTTCATCAAAGAATTCATCAGTCTGGTACTGATCGCAATCTATCTCAACCGAAAGTCCGGTGCGAGGTCGCTCGAAAGCTCCTTTCTCATAGTCCAGTCGCTCATCGGCGTATACACGCTTCATGTATTCTACCCAGATCGGCATGGCCATTCTTCCTCCCTGCCCCAATGCCAGTGTTCTGAAATGCACACTTCGGTTATCGCCGCCTACCCAGCCGCCAGACACCAAATCTTTGGTTACTCCCATAAACCACCCATCTGAGTAGTTGGAAGTGGTTCCCGTTTTGGCTCCCACTTCATTTCCTTCCCGGATTTCTGCCGGTATGCCTCTACCCGTGCCATGCTCCTCTTCCGTGGCTCCCCGTAACATATACAGCATCAGATACGCCGTTTCTTCGCTGAGTGCCTCACGGGTTTTAGTGGGTTGCTCGTATACTATATTGCCGTCTTTATCTTCAATCCGGGTGATAAATATTGGTTCAGTCCAGGTACCATGATTTACGAAAGTGCTGTATGCACCTACCATTTCGTAGACCGAAACATCGCCGCCACCCCCCAATGCAAGACTGGGTACCGCCTCAATATTGCTGCTGATGCCCATCCGTTTAGCATAATTCACCACCGTTTGTGGTCCTAAACGCTTCATGATAAATGCGGTAATAGAATTCATGGACCGTGCCATGGCCTGCCGGATGGTCATCTTCTCTCCGGAGTAGCGGCCTTCGGCATTCTTAGGTGTCCAGGTGCTTTCTTCACCATCGGTGTATACCGAAAAGGTCACTGGCGCGTCTACCACTTCATAGCAGGGAGAGTAACCGTTGTCGATGGCCGCGGCATACACAAAGGGTTTGAAGGTAGAACCTGGCTGCCGTTTACCCCGCATCACATGATCATACTGAAAATGCTCGAAATTGATTCCTCCTACCCATGCTTTGATATGTCCATTATGAGGGTCCATTGACATAAAACCAGTGTGAAGAAAGCGTTGGGTATATTTAATGGAATCGATGGGACTAATGACTGTATCTTTTTTGTAATCCTCGCTTTCCCAGGTAAATAAAGTAGTTTGCACTGGAGTATTCATCACAATATTGACCGAATCATCTCCTTTACCATATCTTTTCTCTAGTCCTTTGTAACGGGGAGAGCGTTTGGCCAGCATATCCACAAAGCCTTTAATCTCTTTGCCTTCTTCGTCTCGCCAGGGGTTTTCCTTACCCCAATGCTCTTCGAAAATAGCCTGCTCTTTTTTCATATGGGCTTTTACTGCTTCTTCAGCGTGCTCCTGCATACGGCTATCCAGGGTGGTATAAATCTTCAGGCCATCCTGATCCAGATCATATCCGTGCTCATCGGCCCAGCGGTACAACCAGCGACGGATGACCGCCCGGAAATACGTAGCCGGCCCATCGTTATGGCTGTCTACTTTAAAGTTCAGAACAATATCCTGGGGTGCGAGGGTATCGTATGCCTCCTGCGCTAAAAAACCGTTTTTCCGCATTTGGTTCATCACTACATTCCGGCGTCGCTTTGAGTTCTCGGGGTTCCGGGCAGGATTATAATAGGTAGAGGCTTTCAGCATACCCACCAGTACCGCAGCCTCCTCTACATTCAGATCGTAAGTAGGTTTATTAAAGAAAGTTTTAGCGGCTACTTTGATTCCGTAGGAGTTGCTGCTAAAATTAGCCGTGTTGAGATACATGGCAAGAATTTCTTTTTTGGTGTAATAACGCTCCAGTTTGATTGCCACAATCCACTCTTTGGTCTTGATGATCAACATCCGCAGGCCCGGAATCTTCATCAACGGGCCTTCGTTCTGCCCCCGGGTTTTAAATAAATTTTTGGCCGTCTGCTGCGAGAGCGTACTTCCTCCCCCCTCCAGGCTGCTGGCACCAAAAGTGACTACTTTTTTGAATACCCCTAAGGCTACCCGCCCCATACTTCGCAGGTCAATACCACTGTGCTCGGTAAAACGAATATCTTCCGTGGCGACCAGTGCATTCACCAGGTTTGGTGATAATTCCTCGTAAGTTACCGGGCTTCGATTTTCCCGGTAGTACTTGCCCAACTGCACGTTATCAGCCGAATATAACTCCGATGATAAATCGTTCTTCGGGTTTTCCAGTGCCGACCAGCTGGGCAGGCCACCGTACATTCCTAGAAAGTCAATGCTTACGGTATAAACGTATAAAGGAAATAAAATAAAAAAGGATAAGAATAAGATCCAGGCACCGCGCACCACCCAGGTGTACAGTTTGGTTCTATCTTTTTTCTCCGGGGTTCTTGTATCAGACATCTTTGTGGTATCTACTTCTGCTAGTTAACTTATTTTTTGGGAGGTAAGTTTAATAAGCTCCTACTATGTATTTCGGTCAAACAAAAATCAGACAATTTTTTCTGAATCTGCCCATTTGGTTAAAATGTGTAATGCTTTTCAAAAAAACGCAGATAATTCTCTACGTCTTTGGTGCGGTACAAAATAGGTAGATTATCCTCAGTAATGATGAAATTACTGGTAATATCACTGCGATCGTATTTGCCGGTTTTTGGCAATTGCTCGAGGGGAGACGAATCTCCGTTAAACTGTTGAAAATACTGTTGCGCAGTCTCTTGATTGGGAAATTCTTCCACAATGACCATCACCTGTCCATCTTCCAGCATCAGGTTAGCAGTGCGTAAATCCGCATCGCCAAAATATTCGGTATTAAAGGTTTCAATCACCCGCGGCAGGTCGCTGGATAACTTTCCATTATTTCTGTAAACGATGATGAAGGAGTGTTTTTCGTTTAATTCAGGAATAAATTTCGCTCCCTGTTGTGCGGCCATCTTGTCTTTGAAGCCTTGCGCAGCAGCAAGCAATTCCTGTGCGTATTCGGTCACTTCACTCTCCGGATACTCCTCAATAAAATTCTGGAGGTTCAACTGATATTCGTACTCACTGCCGAGCTTTCCAGCCACCAGAATTTGCAGCAGTTTCATATTATCGACAAAGTCGTTGTCGGAGTATTCCTGCAAGGCCGATTTCACCATCGGGGCCGCCTGCTGATAAGCTCCCTTCTGATACAGAAGGTAGGCTTCTTTGTAGATTTCCTTTAGCTGGGCACTGGCCAGATTGCTTTCTTCCCGGTAGTTGGGGTTGATGATAATTTTGGCAAAGATGCTTTCCGGAAAATTCTCTAATAACTGATTTTTATAGCGCGTGGAAGCAGCCTCATCTCCCTGCTCCTGGTATAATAAGTATAGCTGATACAATACTTCCGGTTCATACTCCGAAACCGGGAATCGTGACAGCAGCGTCTCAAAGGTTTCAATAGCATTGGCTTTTTCTTCCAGATCAAAGTTGTAAATACCTCCCAGCTTAAAGTAAGCGTCTTCTATCTTCTTAAAGGCTTCTTTTTTCTGCTCCTCGGTAAAAGGAATATCCGCATACAACGACTGTTTTGCGCTTGCCGACATGTCGGGGCCATCGGCGGCCGAATCACCGGGTACGGGGTCAGTCACCTCCACCTGCTCCACATCGTTTGCGGCAAAATTACTGGAAATACTTTTATCCGACCGGCGCCAGTTGTCTTCTAAATTCCGATTGCCCCACTTTCGCACAAAAGCCGTACTTCCCTGGCTGATGGCCGTCGGGCTGTAAAAATACCAGTTCTCTCCTCCCGCCGAAGCGGCAGCCTCCTCATTATCCGCAGCAAACGGGTTAGGCACACTGCCAAACTGAGTTGCCGTTCTTCGACGACGATCCTGACGGGCCGCCTGACGCTCTTCCTCACGCGCCTCCGCCGCCTGGGCAACCATCACCTCATCGAGGTACGCACTCAGTTCTACTGTATCCATGGCTGCCAGGGCCAGCAAACTATCCTGCACCTGAATAGTGGTGAGCTGTTCTACAAAATTGGCCAGCACCTGCTGACGGGCCGCAATGGCTTCGTACTCGGGTTCATCCTGCGGCAACACGGCAATGGTACTATCGTAATAGGCTTTGGCCAGTTCGTACTTGGCGTATTCGTCATAGTAAATTTTCCCCAGTTCCCAGTAACTGTATGCCTTTTGGCGGTTATTGCCGATGCTGGCCTGTACCGACTCATTATAATATTCAATAGCTAATTCCAGATCTTCCTGCTTTTGCTCAAACTGAGCCATCTCGTAGTAAATCTTATCACGATACTCTACGTTCTTCTGATCTTTGAGTAGTTTCCTGAAATACTTGCGAATCTTTTTGGTATCACTTTCCCGGGAAAGGTCATATACCTGGGCCATGTTCAGCCGGGCATAGAAAAACAGTTCGTACTCAGGGTTACTGTGCAGCACCTCTTCGTAGTTTTGATAAGCCTGAGCATCAAACCCCAGTTGCTGGTAGAGTTGGCCAAGAATAAAATATATTTTGGCCCGCCCTTCCTTATTCTCCATCATAGGCGCAGCAATCAGCAGGTTGCCGACCATGGCATTATAATCTTCGTTCAGTTGCGCTAGGTACGCCCGGGTTAAATGAAACTGCACCTTATTGGCTCGGTTCAGTTTTTCCTTCCGCAAATAATCTGATACAGAAATGGCATTGTTTTGCTCACCCGCTTCAATAAAGGTATGCATTAGCTTTACCAAAGCCTGATGCCGGGCATTATCCTCCTCACTATGGGTATTTACGAATTTGAATGTTTTAATTGCATCGGCGTAGTTTTGGTTATACGCCCGGCACTGGCCCACCAAAATATACGAATCGTCCGCCCATTGGCTGTTTGGGTGCCGCTCAATGGCTATCGATGCTTTTTTGAGGCAATTTTCTAATTCCTCGCTTAATCCGTTAATCAGCGTAGTGTCTGGTTCGGGAAAGATTTTAAGGATTTTGTTATAATTATTCTCCTGGCTCTCGGCAATGGCCTGGTCGATTTCGTCCATCTGAAGCCTCGCATAGAAGTAAGCATTGTATCTTGCCGTGGTATTATGGTACACATTGGAGACAACTCCACTTTGTTCGGGGGCACAGCCTAAACCCAGCATGGCCATAAGTGCTCCGATCAAAATGTAATATTTCCCAAAATCTTTTACCTTCAATGGAATAATATTTAGATTTAAAATAAAGCTAACAGCTTACGGCTCAGTTGGTAGGGAAGCAATTTAGTGTATTCTTATTAAATGATTAGTTTTGTTTTGATTAGATTATGAATATAACGATGGAGCTTTGAAGTCGAGAAAAACATTTGCTAGCCGATTAACCAACAGGTACCTGCTGATAGTTCGTAATGAGGAGGATTTTGCTGAAAAAACCACACTTACCTTTACTTACGCCAAGGTTACCCTGTTCATTGTATCGGTTTGCATGATAATTTTTATTATCAGTTTATTTCTCGTCAATACGTTATTGAAACAATGGTTTGATCCCCGCTATGCCCAGGCTGAATCGAATCGGAAGCTGATCGAACTTTCGCTGGCGATAGATTCGTTAGAACAAGAGGTTGCGCAAAATCATCAGTTTTTTAATTCATTTCAGTATATTGTCCGGGGAGATAGCGTAACCGACACAGAAAACGCTTATTTAGCGAATGCAGATAACCGGACGACCGAAAACAGTGTTAACAGTCCTCAGGCAGAAGGTAATGGCGAGCCATCCGAGATTGATGCCGAGTTTCGGCAGGAGTTTGAAGAAAGCGGCGTGGAAATGCTCACGTCCTCATCCCTGGCGCCGTCAAGCCAGTTGGATGAGTTATTCTTTTTTTCGCCCCTGGGGGGAATTATTTCAGCACCCTATGATCCGAAGATTGCGCATTATGGGGTGGATGTTGTCTCAAAAAAGAATGAGCCAATTAAAAGCGTAGCAGATGGCACCGTCATTTTAGCCTCGTGGACACAGGACGCAGGATATGTGATTACGGTACAGCATCGCAGCAATGTGATCTCCGTATATAAGCACAATTCCAGTTTGCTGAAGAAAATGGGGGATTTTGTGAGTGCCGGAGATGTGATCGCCATTATTGGCAATACCGGGGAGCTGACCACGGGTCCGCACCTGCACTTTGAACTATGGTATAATGGTAATCCGATGGACCCAGAAGAATTTGTATCATTTTAAATCGTAACTATGTATGTTTAGCAACCATCAAGATAAAAAACCAAAAGTGGAAGATTCAAGCAGCACCAGTAGCATTGGCAAAGGCACTACCGTACAGGGTGACATCGTTACCACTGGCAACATCAGTATAGAAGGAGAAGTGAAAGGCAATGTGAATTGCCAGGCCAAAGTAGCCTTAGGCTCTTCTTCCTATGTAGAAGGAAAAGTACTGGCCGACAATGCCATTATCGCCGGCGAAATTCAGGGCTCTATTGAAGTGGGCGAGTTACTGACCCTCAAACCTACTGCCGTAATCCATGGCGACATTATTACCAACAAACTCATTGTAGAAGCAGGGGCTACCTTCAACGGTTCGTGCCGTATGGGAGTATCTGTCAGCGACATGTCCTACACCGATGAACCCGAAGAAACCACCAACGACTACACCGAAACCGAATCAGCCGAAGAAACCCAATCGCGAACAATTTAGTACGTACATTAAATATTCGGGGCTGGCATTTCAAATGATTGCGGTGATGGGGCTGGCCGTCTGGGGCGGTATGCGCCTGGACGACCATCTGCAAAACCGCTTTCCAATTTTTGTAGTCATTTTCGGCATGCTGGCTTTTGCTGTTTCTTTATATGTTATTATCCGCGGCCTACCTAAAAACGAATAACCTTTGATCCACCGCCAGCACCTGGCTTACCTGACACTGCTTGCCGTTTTGCTATGCGCCATCATTATTGGATTGCAACAGATCCAGTTTCCGTACGTGCACCCTACGGCCATCTATTGGGTACCCTTCTTCTTTGTAATCAATGCCCTGGCTTCGTTTATTACTTTCGGAGCCCTCCGCCAGGATCAGCAAAAATTAATTCTGGTCTATCTGGCAACCACTGTTTTTCGCCTTTTAATCAGCGTGGCTGTGATCTTTTTTGCGCTAACGCATGGAGTATCTGATCGAATTACCTTTGTCATAAACTTTGCTATCGTGTATTTAGCATTCCTGGGGTTTGAAATCTATGGTTTGTTGACTAACTTGCGCGCGCATTTGGAAAAGGATACCGATCAACATGGGGAAAGCCAGTTATAACATTATTGCACTGTTTTTATTCGTCTCAATCTTTCACTTATTCACGGCTAGTTCAGCGATGGCGGCCGAGGGTGAGCCTGATCCTGAGACCGAAGGACCAACCGAATTTATTTTTCACCACGTTCAGGATGCCTACGAGTGGCACTTTATCACGCTGGGCCATACGCACATCACCCTGCCGCTGCCAGTCATCCTCTTTTCGCAAGACCGCGGGCTGGAAGTTTTCATGACGACCAAATTTCACGGCGAAGATCACGGGTATGCCCCCTACAATGGCTACCGGCTGACCGACGATGCGGCCCATATTGTCGCTGAAGACGGGCGGGAATTTTACGATTTTTCCATTACCAAGAATGTATTTGCCATGTTTATCAGCGTGGCAGTACTGCTGCTGATCTTTCTGTCTATCGCCAACCGATATAAGAAAGCTCCCCGCACCTCGCCCAAAGGATTGCAATCGGTGCTGGAGCCGCTCATTCTGTTTGTCCGTGACGACATTGCCCGACCGGTGATCGGTGAGAAAAAGTATCTGCGCTTTATGCCCTATTTGCTGACCGTTTTCTTCTTTATTCTTGTTAACAATTTACTGGGGCTTTTGCCCGGCTCAGCAAATGTTACCGGCAATATATCCGTAACTTTTGTTTTAGCCGTAATCACCTTTTTTATTACCCAGTTTAGTGGTAATAAGGGTTATTGGATGCACATATTCAACACTCCGGGGGTGCCGAAATGGCTGCTGCCTATCATGATTCCGGTGGAGATTATCGGTTTATTTACCAAGCCTTTTTCCCTGATGGTTCGTCTGTTTGCCAACATTACAGCAGGCCATATTATTATTTTAAGCCTGATCGCGCTGATCTTTATATTTAAGAGCGTAGCCATGGGGCCGGTGAGTGTGCTCTTTGGAACGATCATGACGTTCTTAGAGTTGCTGGTAGCCTTTCTTCAGGCATATGTATTCACCCTGCTTTCCGCTATTTATTTCGGCGGGGCAGTAGAGGAGCACGATCATCATGAGCACGAAGAAGAAGGGATGGTAGCCGAACTTCAGCAGGACTCGGCAATGATTTAAATTTTTGTTCAATTTTCATATAACTGTGTAACACTATGTTGTTAGCTCTTTTATTACAAGCAGCTGAAGCTGCTTCTGGTTATGGTTTGATGGGCGCTGGTATCGGTGCTGGAATCGTTGCGTTAGGCGCGGGTCTGGGTATTGGCCGTATTGGTGGTTCAGCCATGGAAGCCATTGCTCGTCAGCCGGAAGCAACCGGACGCATTCAAACGGCCATGATTATCGCAGCCGCACTGATTGAAGGGGTAGCCCTATTTGGTGTGATTATCTGTTTGATCATTGCCACTGCTTAATTGAATGAAACCCGAAGACAGCGTTAGGCTGCTTCGGGTTCTTTTTTCGTTTATTAATAGACTTTTAATTACGATACTATGGATTTAATATCACCAGATTCGGGACTCATTATCTGGCAATTGCTCATTTTTCTGGCGGTGTTATTTATTTTGGGCAAGTTTGCCTGGAAGCCCATCCTGAACGCACTGAACGAACGGGAATCTTCCATTGAAGAAGCGCTGGCTTCAGCTGAGAAGGCCAAAGAGGAGATGAAGCAACTACAGGCCAGCAATGAGCAATTACTGGCCGATGCCCGCAAAGAACGCGAAATGATGCTGAGAGATGCTACTGCGGCGGCTGGTAAAATCAAGGATGCCGCCCGCGAAGAAGGCGAAAAAGAGCGCAAGCGCATGGTAGACGATGCCGGTGCCGAAATTGAAAATCAGAAAAAAGCAGCGCTGGCCGATGTGAAACAGCAGGTAGCAGCACTATCTTTGCAGATTGCCGAAAAAATCCTTCGGGAAAACCTACAGGGAGATACGGCCCAAAAATCTTATATCAGCAAGTTAGTGGATGATTTAAACACTAACTAAAGACAAACGATACTTCACTATTTGATTCATTAGTATATGGCGGATACCCGGGCTGCGTCGCGCTACGCAAAATCACTGATAGAACTGGCGATAGAAAGAGATGCATTAGAAGAAGTTCATAAGGATATGCAGTTATTCGCAGAAACCTGCATGGCTAACCGTGACTTCAAACTCATGCTGAAGAATCCTATCATCAATCACAGCAAAAAGAAAGCGATTCTGTACAAGATATTTGAAGGAAAAGTACAGAAATCAACACTGGCCATATTTGATGTAATTACCCGCAAAAACCGGGAGATGATTCTGCCGGCTATTGCAGATGAGTTTGTCAGGTTGTATCGACAGCACAATGGCATCGATACGGTAGTAGTCACTACCTCTGTACCGCTAACGACTGAGCTTCGACAGAAGCTGGTCAGCACCATTAAAGAGCGAACCGGAAAGAAGGTTGCTCTTACTGAAAAAGTTAACCCGGACCTGATTGGTGGTTTCGTGTTACAGATCGGGGACCGAATGATGGACAATTCCATTAAATCCAAGCTCAAAGCCTTGGAATACGAATTTACCGACGAAAGTTATATCAAAGGATTTTAATCGAGGGGTTGAGGGTTTACGTGATAGATTCCTGACAACAATTACGAAAACTTGACAATCATTTAACCATTTATCATTAAACATATACGTTCATGGCAGAGGTAAGACCCGATGAGGTTTCAGCAATACTACGCGAACAACTTTCCAATTTTAAAACCGAGGCTGAGTTAGAAGAAGTGGGCACTGTTCTCCAGATTGGAGATGGTGTAGCACGCATCTACGGTCTCACCAAAGCACAATCCGGAGAACTTTTAGAGTTCGAAAACGGCCTGAATGCCCTGGTACTGAACCTGGAAGAAGATAATGTGGGAGCAGTACTCTTAGGAGAACAAGGAGACATTAAAGAAGGTGACTCCGTACGACGAACCGGCCGTATTGCCTCGGTTCGGGTAGGCGAAGGCCTCGTAGGTCGGGTAGTCAATACCCTGGGCGAGCCCATTGATGGAAAAGGCCCGATTGAAGGCGACCTGATTGAGCTTCCTCTGGAACGACGGGCCCCCGGTGTGATTTACCGACAACCGGTAAGTGAGCCCCTGCAAACGGGTATTAAAGCGATTGACTCCATGATCCCGATTGGCCGCGGACAACGGGAACTGGTGATTGGTGACCGACAAACCGGAAAAACGGCGGTGGTTATTGATACGATCATTAACCAACGAGAATTTTACGAAAAAGGTGAGCCAGTCTACTGCATCTACGTAGCCTGCGCCCAAAAAGCCTCTACCATTGCAGGAGTAGTAGCCGCCCTGGAGAAAAACGGCGCCATGGATTATACCACGGTGGTAGCCGCTACGGCCTCTGACCCGGCTCCTATGCAGTTCTTTGCTCCCTTTACTGGAGCCGTAATCGGCGAGTACTTCCGTGACACCGGACGTCCGGCCCTCGTTGTATACGACGATTTATCCAAACAAGCCGTTGCGTATCGTGAAGTGTCTTTGTTGCTGCGTCGTCCTCCCGGGCGTGAAGCATACCCCGGAGACGTATTCTACCTTCACTCCCGTTTATTAGAGCGCGCTGCCAAGTTGAATGATAACGATGAGATCGTATCGCAAATGAATGATTTGCCAGACGCCATTAAGCCTATGGTAAAAGGAGGTGGTTCTCTCACCGCTCTTCCGATCATTGAAACGCAGGCGGGTGACGTATCAGCGTATATCCCGACCAACGTGATTTCTATTACCGACGGTCAGATATTCCTGGAAAGTAATCTGTTTAACTCAGGGATACGTCCGGCCATTAACGTAGGGATCTCAGTATCCCGGGTAGGTGGCTCGGCACAGATCAAACCCATGAAAAAAGTAGCCGGAACCCTGAAACTGGATCAGGCGCAATTTCGTGAACTGGAAGCTTTCGCTAAATTCGGTTCCGATCTGGATGCCGCTACCCAATTAACCATTGACCGGGGCCGACGAAACCTGGAAATTCTAAAACAACCTCAGTATGCTCCGGTATCGGTAGAAGAACAGGTAGCAATTATCTTTGCCTCTACCAAAGGGTTACTTGATAAAGTACCCATTGAGAAAGTACGCGCGTTTCAGGAGGAGTTTCTATCATTTCTGGAAGCCCAGCACCGGGGTACCATGGATGAAATCCGTTCAGGAAAGTGGGGCGATGAGCAGCAGGATGTCATTAAGAAAGTAGCCTCAGATTTAGCAAAGAACTACAAATAACAATAAGCAATGCCGCCGTGGTGCGGTACAGTGTGCAGTTAGCAATGAACATGTGAAGAAATATAGGAGTGCAATCGGTTCATTGTTCATTGCACATTGTTAATTGAATATATATGCCAAATCTTAAAGAAGTTAAAAACCGCATATCATCTGTCAAGTCTACTCAGCAGATCACCCGAGCCATGAAAATGGTGGCGGCCTCTAAATTGAGAAGATCGCAGGAACGGCTAATACAGATGCGTCCGTATGCCAAAAAGCTGACGCAGTTGCTGGCCAATGTCTCCGCCAACCTCACTGAAGAAAACGTTAGTGAGTATGCGCAACCTCGTGAAGTGAAAAATGTACTTCTGGTGGCTTTTTCTTCAGATAAGGGGCTTTGCGGTGCCTTTAATGCCAGTTTATTCCGGTATACCCGGCAATTTATTTCTGATGAATACGAGTTTTACGAGCGTAATGAGCGCTTGTCCGTATTAACGGTGGGGCAAAAGGCCTTTGAATACTACAAACGCCGCGGATACAATATCAATGGCGACTATAAAGACTTATTTTCTGATCCTTCTTTTGATCATGTAAGGCAGGCAGCCGAGTATGTAATGCAGCAGTACAAAGAAGGGAAAGTTGATAAAGTATTGCTGGTTTACAACCATTTCAAAAATGTAGCAACGCAGGTCTCTACCATCGAGCAGTTTCTGCCAGTAAAAACCGAGGTAGAAGAAGAACAGCCTGCCAATATCGACTACATCTACGAGCCCTCGGAAGCCTTTATTGTTGAAGAACTGATTCCCCAATCGCTAAAGGTGCAGTTCTACAAAGCCTACCTTGAGTCTAATGCCGCCGAACAAGGTGCCCGTATGACAGCCATGGATCAGGCAACCGATAATGCCGGTGAGCTCCTGAAAGAACTCAAATTGACTTACAACCGTACCCGTCAGGCAGCCATCACTACAGAAATTCTGGAGATTGTGGCTGGTGCCGAAGCACTGGGCGGGTAATACCAAGCTTCTCAAGTCAAACGTTCTAACCTGCTTTCCGCTGTAGTACAAAAACAGCGGAAGCAGGTTTTTCTGTTTCCGGATGCAGGGGTTCTCCTAATTCTTTTAAAATATAACCCGATTGGGAAAAAAGGGCAATCCAGTCTTCAAGCGTACGAAAATACCAGTCGTAGGGCTGGGTAAAAGCCTGCTTCATACCATCCCAGGAACCGGGACGCCAGCCACTACGGTAAGGCAGCCTGTCTGAAAGCATGCAGGGGTGCAGGGTTTGAATGAATAACAACCCTTGCGCCGTCAGGTAATGCGCTAAGGCAGGGAGCAGGGCTTCGGTTATTTCTTTATCCAGTAAAGCGAAGTTGATCACAATGCCTGCAAACGGAGCGGATGGCAGTGGTTTACCCTGAATAAGCTCCTGATAGCTAGCTACTTCATAGGTTCCCGCTCCTTTCTGACGAGCATTCGCAATAAGTTCAGGAACCGCATCCACCCCCACCGTGCTGATGCCTTGCTGGTTCAATGCACGGCTCAGCCACCCTTCTCCACAACCTACATCCAGCACCGTATGGAGCTGAAACTTCAGTATGGTACTGACAATGGCCTGATTGGTCACCAGCCGTCGGCTTTCCAGTTCCTCGCCATCAATGGTGGCGATCCACTGCCGGGCATTGGCCTGCCAGGAATCAAGAATGGGGTTGGTCGGCTGGGGCATCAGTATTGAATTTCCACATCAAAATCTTCGCGTTGCTCGTAAAGTGTCCAGAACTGTTCAGCGATGGCTTCGGGGTTATATTTCTCATCATCCGGTTGAATAAAACCCTGAATGGTTACGGTAGCCACATGAATACCTTTGGCCCTGAGTTCCTGATGCAGGCTATGAGCGGCACTGCGAATACCCGCCTTCCCAATGCCTAATGAGCCATACCGATAATTGGGGTTTAGCGCCAGCTCTCCTCCGGTGAAGAATATTTTCCCTTCTTTCCGTGCTTCCATTGCAGGTATTACCTCCTGCGCGGCAACGATAGCGCCTACCACATTGACCTGAAAATCCTGCATCAATTTCTCAGTATCAATCGCTGTTAGCTGCGTCTGCCCCAGAGCAGCGGCATTATACACCAGAACATCAGTATCGCCCAGCGAACCGTGTACGTAGCGTAAGCTGGACTGAATAGCATCTTTATCAGCAGCATCAGTCAGATAATAATAGGCCTCTATTTTCTCGCTACGCAGTTGCTTCTGATACTGCTCCAGATGCTCCTCACTACGTGATAGCATGGCTATGACAAAACCGTTATTACCGAATTTCCGGGCAAGGGCCAGTCCGTTTTTATCGCCCATTCCGATGATGGTGAGCACTTTTTTTTCACTCATGACTGTAAGTATAGCATGAATATTTGCAAAGTAATGTCTTTTCTTGTGTTCATGGCTCCGCTAATTTAAGGTTGAGTGGCGGTTTGGTCAAAGAATGTTCGGAAGAATAAGACCTGATAAGCCACCGCATTGTTCCAGTACGGCCAGTTATGCGCTCCCGGCCGCGCAATAAAGTCATGTGGAATCTTCTGTTCCAGCAATATCTCATGTAACCGCTGGTTGATGCGGAAAAAGAAATCATCCACCCCGCAATCAATGATCAGAGCCAGTTGGTTTGGTTGTAGCTTCGGAGCCAGATTCACCACCGAAAGAGAGTCCCAGCGTAGTGGGTGTTGCTCATAAGGGCCCAGCTTATCTTTAATTCCCCAGTTATTGATATTAAACGTAAGATCTACTCCACCACTCATGCTTCCAGCCGCTCCAAACGTGTCCAGATGGCGCAGTGCCAGGAATAAAGCTCCGTGGCCTCCCATGCTCAGACCGGTAATGGCTCGCCCACTGGGTTGAGCCAACGTACGGTAATGATCATCCATAAAGTGTACTACCTCTTCGGCCACATGGGTTTCGTACTGGCTGCTATCCTCTACCGGACTATCCAGATACCAGCTGTCAAACCCGCCATCGGGACATACCAGCACTACCTGATGCTGATCGGCTAATGGAAGAACATTAGAAGCTTTCGCGAACCAATCCTGGTAATTCCCGCTGTAACCGTGCAATAGATAAATGACCGGGAACCGCTGCTCGGTGGCATCCTGGTACTGATCCGGTAGAATAACAATGGCCGGAATGTCGCGTTGCATGGCTTCGCTGAATATCTGAACAGTGTCTACTGTCGCTGCCGACAAGGTATGGGTGCCAAGAAATAGAAGTGCAAAGAACAATCGAATCATATGGAATATACTTTAGGTGAAAAGTACAGGTTGGCGCACTAATAAACAAGTACGTTCCAGGTTCGGATTGGTAAGGAAGCTGGTCTTTATTAAGTTGTAATGATTATCGTAACACGCCTTGTTAAATATGTTTACACACCGTGATAGTGATTGTAACACGCCTTGTTAAGCTTGTCAGCACGCCTTAATACCCAATCGACCTTGATCTACTCAAGAAGTGATAGACCAAGGATATTACAAAGAAAAGCCCAGGCCCGGCAAGGGTGAGACGGGAAATGCTGATGGTTACCGGGACAGTATCTGTTGTTTCAGCGAGAAGAAGTGCATGGAGTAGGCAATGGGTACCAGCACTCCCGGTAACCAGATGAAGGGAAACTGCGCCACAATCGTATTGGCCGGATCATTCATAAATACCCGGAAAATGGTAGGCATGGAAAGCATCGCGATGATGACAATATTGGCTAGCAGCAACAATCCCAGAACGTTCCATAAGATGACAACAACTCGAGACCAGCTTCTCCGCACAAATGAAAAATAAGCAACGACCGGAGCGGTAAGCCCCACCAGAATATCCCAGTTTTGCCCTTCAAATGTCATCTGTACCGGCAGGATGTTTTGAATGAACAACAGCCACAAAAGCAATTCTACTATCGCCCGAAAGCTTTGGAGATACAGGATGCTTTGGGGAGGAATTACTTTTAAGAGGGAGTTAATATTGCGGGAAAAGGTAAGGATCAGGATGGTAATCAGGGGCACGATGAGCACAATACCTATGCGGGGAGGGAACCCGGAAAAATTGCTAAAAAACCCGCTGAGAGACACAAGGCTCAGAAATGACAGCCAGACAAGCAGCCCCAGGCATGTTCCGACCCAGATGCGCTTTTGTTGTTTAACCGACAAATCCGCTTGGGAAAGTGCCTGACGCAACTGCTTTAGAATAAGTCCCAAACAGAGTAAGGTCAGTACAATAAAACCGATTTGGGTTAGGAGGTACATAGGTCCAGTAGTAGCTTAGTTATTACGTGCAGCAACCAAAATAATTATTATTTGGGCAGCACTCCTGTGGTTATTACGCACAATGGCATCGGTAGTTACTAGAAACTGACTACGGCTACTGACTTATCGGGCGTGAATGCAAAATCCGATTATTATAATAATCTTAGAAGTTATAAAAATATTATGCATAAAATTACATAATTATTAATATCTCAAATGAAATCAGTCAGTAATTTACCAACATGCTTATAAATAGGCATGTTTCTTATTTATTATTAATATTTTTTCAATAATGTGTTTTATTATTAGAATAAATCAACTTACTTGAGTCTTCGAAATGTTTGTTTTACTAAATTAATAATATATGTAGCTAAACTTTACTAAAAACATAGCTTGATTTTCCTAATCTCGCTACCACTCATCTCTTTCATTACTTATTTCTTAATAAAACCTAAACTACAATGCGAAACATTCTACCACGCCTACTATGGGCTATGGGGGTATGGCTGTTATGCCTTTGGAGCACGACTACGCTCCTCGCCCAAAACACCATTACAGGACAAGTCACCGACGGTGACACCAACGAAACGCTTCCCGGAGTCAATGTCTTAATCAAAGGAACCACCGACGGTACCATTACCGACGTAGATGGAAACTATAGATTGACCGTTCCGTCTGATGCTACAACTCTGGTATTTTCTTCCGTAGGGTTCACCTCCGAAGAAGTGGCTATTAATGGCCAGTCTAAGATTGACCTGGTCATGATGCCGGACATCCAATCACTTTCCGAAGTAGTCATCGTAGGCTACGGTACTCAGGAAAAAGTAAACCTGACCGGAGCCGTAGGAGTTACCGATGGCGAAGTACTACAGAATCGCCCCATTGCCAATGTGGGTGAAGGGTTGCAGGGGGTTGTTCCTAACCTGAACATCAACATCCGTAATGGTGACCCTTCCCAACCCATAGATTTCAACATTCGTGGCTTTGAATCCATCAATGGCGGGAAACCGCTGATCCTGGTAGATGGTGTACCCATGGACCTTAACAGAATCAACCCGAATGATATCGAGAGTATCAGCGTATTGAAAGATGCTTCAGCCGCTGCGGTGTACGGTGCCCGGGCCGCCTACGGCGTAGTATTGGTGACTACCAAACAGGGTAAAGGTGACAAAATCAGTGTCTCTTTCGGAGCGGAACTAGCGATGTCCAAACCTATCATTTTTATAGATCCGGTAACGGACCCGTACCAGTTTGTGCTGGCCCGTAATATGGCCAATCAACGAACCAATGGTGCTCCGGCGTATGATCAGGACTTCATTGATGGCACCAAGCGATACACTGAAAATCCTACCCTTGAGAATGCCTGGGGAGTCTATAACGGAAGCCTTCGTCATTACGGCTACAACAACTATGTTGACCGGCTCATCACCGATTTTGCCCCTCAACGCAAGTACGACGCCAGTGTGTCCGGCTCATCGGAAAAAGCTTCTTACTACGCCTCCTTCGGCTATTTAAGCAAAGATGGTTACCTGAAGAACGAAGACAAAAATGAAAGCTTCAAACGATACAATGTGTTGCTCAAAGGCAATTTCAATGTTTCCGATTGGTTAAGTCTGGATAGCCGGGCGCTCATCACCACGGAAAAAAGTGACAAGCCTCACTTCTATAACTGGGACGTAAACATCAACACATCGGCTCGTCAGGACCCCATTGATGCAGTTCAGTTTCCTGACCTTCCCTATTATCTGGAACCCGGCGACCGGGCTGAATACGAGCAGTATATTGGTATGTACTTCGGCGGTACCAACTTCCTGCCCTACCTGGAAGATGGAGGACGCGAGACCTGGACCAGAAATGATGTTATCTTAACCCAGGGTGCCACGCTTAGTCCGATCAAAGGATTGAATATTCGGGGTGAATTCTCAGCGAACCTGACGTACCGAGATGAGCAGGACGTACAAAGCAAGGTCAATATTATTGAGAACCAGGACCTGCTTGGGGGTTTGATCATCGGTAATGGTTTCAGTGGTAATGACTGGATTTATAACGAATCAGAAAACGATCAGTACTACGTGATCAATACCTACGCGGATTATACCATAGACCAGGGTCAGCATTTCCTGAAAACCATGATCGGCTTTAACCAGGAGTGGGGACAATTTGAAGGAATCGCCACGCGGGCTTATAGCCTGATTACTCCTACTGTTACCAATATTAATGCTACCACTGGTAATCAGGAGACGTACGGTAACAATCAGCATACGGCCCTGCGCGGGGCATTTTACCGGGTAAACTACATCTTTGACGACCGTTATCTGATTGAAGCCAACGGCCGTTATGATGGTACCTCTCGCTTCCCTAAAGATGACCGCTTCGGCTTCTTCCCATCTTTCTCAGTAGGGTGGCGTATCTCCAACGAAGGTTTTATGAGTGGCACATCTTCCTGGCTGGAGAACCTCAAGCTGAGAGCGTCTTACGGTCAGTTGGGTAACCAGCTACTGTTTGATGGCAATGACAACCCTATTTACTATCCCTACATCGCTACCCTGGGTTCGGGTAATTCTCCGTACATGATGGCCTCAGGCTCTCGTACCCCGTACGTTGCAGCACCGGGTCTGGTAAGCCCTACCCTTACCTGGGAAACGGTGATCTCCCAAAACATCGGTTTAGACTTCACCTTATTTGGCAGCCGCCTCGATGTATCTTTTGACGTATATTCTCGGGATACCAAAAACATGCTGACCAACGTAGAACTTCCGGATATTCTCGGTACAGATGCTCCCCGGGCCAATGCCGCCGACCTGAGAACCCAGGGTTGGGAGCTTTCGGCCACCTGGCAGAACCGCATTAACAATGACTGGAACTACAGCGTGAACCTGGCTTTATCTGACAACATCTCCCGAATCACCAAATACGACAACCCGACTGGTTCTCTGGATGAATACTACGAAGGACAAGTGGTGGCTGACGGTAATTTAGGTGAGCGATGGGGCTACGAAACGGTCGGTATTTTCCAGAGCGAGGATGAAGTGGCGAATTCGGCTGATCAGAATCAGATCGGTTCCAACTGGCGTCCGGGCGATATCCGGTATGCCGACCTTAATGGCGATGGCGTGATCAACCGGGGCGATAACACCCTGGAAAACCCGGGTGACCAGAAGATCATTGCGTATGAAAACCCGCGATATAACTTTGGGGTAAACAGCTCAATAGGATGGAAAAATTTCTCATTGAATGTCTTCTTCCAGGGCATCTTAAAATACCAGTACTGGCCACCCAATGGTAACTGGCAGGCGTTCTATCCCTACAATGCCGGTCACGTAGAAGGATACTATCTGACGGATACCTGGAGCGAAACCAACCGGGATGCGTACTTTGCGGCTCCTCATATCTCTACCAATACCAAGCAGAACATTCTGCCGCAATCTCGCTACGTGCAGAACGCAGCGTACGTCCGCCTGAAAAACCTGACCCTCGCTTATAACCTGCCAGAAAGTATTGGTAGCAAAGTAGGGTTGGCCAATGCACAAATTTACTTTGCCGGTATGAACGTATGGGAGTATACCAAGATGCGTAAGCCACTGGACCCTGAGGTACGACCTACGCTAACGCAGGAATACTACAAACAACGCACGTATTCACTGGGTGTAAGAGTATCTTTTTAATCATCCCAAAAGAGAAACAAAATGAGAAAATATATTTCGAAAATATCTTTAGTGTTTGCGGTCATCATGTTTGGCTGCAACGACGATTTTCTGGAAAGACAACCGCTGGATGAAATCAGCAATGAGTCTTTCTGGAATACGGAGAATGATTTGCGGGTGTACAATAATAGTTTGTATGACCTGGCCAGAAACGACGATAATGTTCCCATTCTGATGGGCCACTTTGATGGCTTCAACAGTCACTGGGCAAGTATATGGCATCTATCAGGATTTTCTGATGATACCGCTCCCCGGCACTCCCGGCATGATTTTTATCAAAGAGTTCGAGCCGGTAAACACAATGTTCCGGACAACCCGGCGTGGTTTGGCTACAAAGGCTGGAACTTTGTACGAGCCATCAACTTCGGAATGGAGAACTACGGCAAAGCCGACGTATCCGAAGAAGTACGTAACCAGTACATTGGTGAAGCGCGTTTGTTTCGCGGCTGGTTCTACGGCGAAAAAGCTCAGAAATTTGGCGATGTACAGTGGGTAGAACAAACCCTGGGCGTGGATGATGAAGATATTCTGAACGGCGAGCGGGATGACCATGAATTTGTGATGAGCAAAGTACTGGAAGATCTTACCTTTGCTACTGAAAATATGCCCGATGATTGGGGCGATGGCAATGCTCCCGGAAGATTGAATCGCTGGGCCGCTCTTTTGGTAAAGTCGCGTGTTTGCCTTTTTGAAGGAACCTGGCGCAAGTACCACAACGGAGCCGATGCTGAAATGTGGTTACAGGAAGCCGCCGATGCAGCGCAGGAACTCATCCAGAACGGTCCCTACTCGCTCTATACTACTGGAGACCCCAGCAGTGATTACAACGCTATTCACCGCATGACGGACCTTACCGGCAACCCGGAAGTGTTGTACTGGAGACGGTACGAACTGGGTATTTTCACCAACCACGTACAAAGTTACCACCGAGGCTATAATGGTGGTGCAACCAAAAGCCTGGTAGAAGACTACCTTTGTACCGATGGTCTGCCCATTACCTCTTCTCCTTTATATCAGGGCGATGAAATCTATGAAAACATCTGGGAAAACCGTGATCCCCGCTTACGACAGACGGTGCTTCACCCGGATGACCAGGACATTTACCTGTACGGCAATCTTACTTCCGATGTAGCCAACTATCCTAAGATCCAGGGAATGACCATCTCCGGGCAGGAGAGCACAACCGGGTATCATATTATTAAAGCATACGAGAATAATGCCTCTTACGCAACGTATAACGTCTCCTCTACCCCGGCCATTATCCTGCGGTTTGGCGAAGCCTTATTAAATTATGCCGAAGCCAAAGCCGAACTGGGTACGATCTCGCAAGGCGATCTGGATATGAGCATCAACTTATTGCGCGACCGGGTAGCCATGCCCCATATGACCATGGATGTCCCAATGGACCCTCGCTATGCTAATGACGGAGTATCTGCCTTGGTTGCCGAGATTCGCCGTGAACGCCGCGTTGAACTTTTCATGGAAGGCTTCCGCTACGATGATTTACGCCGCTGGAAGCAAGGAAAGAAACTGCAAGTGAAAGACTACGGTATGCGCTGGGATGCCGCCAACCAAAGCCGTATTGATCCCAATGGAGAGGTTACGATTGGTGTGTCGGAAGTAGACGGTGTGCCTTACCTGGACATATATGCCGGAACTGATTATGCCGATCCGGTCTTTGATGAAAGTAAGCACTATTTGTGGCCGATACCAATCAGTGCCATCTCTCAAAACCCGAACCTGGGTCAGAATCCGGGATGGGGTGCCAGTGAGTAGGTAGCAATTACTTAAACCCGGGAGCATAAACCTCCCAATGATGAAACAAGCCCGTAAGTTAGCTACTACGGGCTTGTTTTTTTTCAACTGTTATTATGCCGGGTGCAAGGAGCGAGGAGTAAATGCCAACCGAAAAACCGGAGACCGGAAACCAAAGTCGGTAGACCGAAGAACGGAGCGGGGAGGTGCTGTAACCTGAAACACTAAACCAGGCCTTGGTAATTTTGAACTCAAAACAATCAGGCAATCGAACACTACCCTTGCCTACCAACTTACGATCTCCTAAATTACAACAGTACAATACACAACCAGATAACTTAAAAAGCTCATGCCAGCTTGTCGCTTATTCATCTTTTCCTTACTCCTATTCCTTCTGCACCTCCCTGCTATCGCCTACGAACATCCCGGTGGTATGCATCCAAAAGCCCAGATTGACTTTGTCAAGCAACAGATCCAGCAACAAACCCAACCATACTACGACGCCTATCTACAACTAAGAACCTACGCTGACTCAGCTCTCCAACACCCCCACCATGCCCTGGCTGACTTCAGCGTACCGGGCTATTACGTAAAACCGAAGGTGCACCGTAAGAACTCCAAATCCTTACAATCCGACTCCTTCGATGCCTATGCCTCCGCTCTGGCCTATCAGCTTACCGGAGAACAACAATACGCCGATAAAGCCCGGGATTTCCTGATGGCCTGGGCCAATATCAATACCCAATACTCAGAGTTTGACGGTAGCCTGGTGATGGCCTACTCCGGTACGGGAATGATCATGGCTGCCGAACTTCTGCTTACCTACGAGGGCTGGAAGGCATCAGATAAAGATCAGTTCTTCTCCTGGGTCACGAATGTCTACCGGAAGGCTACCGATGAGATTCGTCACCGTAAAAACAACTGGGCCGACTGGGGCCGTTTAGGCTCCATCCTCAGTGCGCACCTGCTGGATGATACTGCCCAGGTAGCCGAAAACATCCGCCTCATGAGAAGCGACCTCTTCCATAAGATTGCCGAAGATGGACACATGCCCGAAGAGGTGCGGCGGGAGAAGAACGGCATCTGGTACACCTACTTCTCGCTGGCTCCTATTACCGCTGCCTGCTGGGTAGCCCTACAGACCAAAGGCACCGACCTGTTTACTTTGCAGGAAGGTGATAAATCCATCAAATCAGCGCTGGATTACCTGCTGTACTACCAGCAGCACCCTGACGAATGGAAGTGGTTTGAGAATCCGAATACGGGTTCCCCCAATACCTGGCCGTATAATCTGATGGAAGCCATGCACGGTATCTACGGGGATGAAGCCTACGGCGATTTCGCAGCCGAAGCCCGCCCGCACTCCTACCCCGTGCACCACTTCGCCTGGAGCTTCCCCACCCTGATGAAGCCCCTGAGAACCTACGGCGACCCTGACCTGGAAACCTTGCGCCAACGGGTAGTGGCTGAACTGATGCAGCCGGAAGTAGACGAGAGCGAAATAGACCAATTAGTGGCCTCCCGGCAGGAAGATGGCCGTTGGCCGGATATCAATTACGAAGATGTCTCCCGCACCGGCTTTGAGCACGCCCGCCACCTGAGTAATATGACCGACCTGAGTCGGGCTTACCAGAAACCATCTTCTAAGTTTTACCACGACCCCAAGGTGAAGGAAACCCTTGATGCCTCCCTGAACTTCTGGCTCGAGCATAACTTCATCTGTGATAACTGGTGGTGGAACCAGATCGGTACCCCCGACCGGCTGGTCAGCACCTTGCTGATCATGGACGATGAGCTTTCTGAGGAACAGAAGGAAAAAGCAGCTCCCATTGTAGGCCGCGCCAACCTAAGTGCCTGGGGTGCCCGCCCCGGAGGTGACCTGATCAAGATTGCCGGGATACTCGGGAAGTATTCTCTTTTCACCCGCGACTCAGCCACCCTGAAGACGGTCATTGAAACCATGGCCAGCGAGATTGCCCTGGCCACCTCCCGAAATACTCCCGATGATGTACGAGGACTACAGGCCGACATGAGCTTTCACCACCGGAAAGACCGGGTAACGTCCACCCTCTCCTACGGACTGGGCTACGCCAATGCTTTTGCCGAATGGGCTGCCAAAGTAGCTGACACCCAATTCCGCTTTCCCGAAGACCGGATAGAACTGCTGGTTGACTTCTACCTGGATGGTATCTGTAAGACCATGGTGCACGGAAAGTACTTTGACCCCGGTGCTAAGAACCGGGGCATCACCCGGCAGGGCGCCCTGCTTGCCCAGGATGCCGATATTCCCGAGAAGTTACTGAAAGCCACTGACTACCGGCAGGATGAACTGCAAGCAATTGTCAATATCCGGGAGGGTAAAGCACCACCGCACTTAACCCACGATAAGTTTTTCTGGCACACCGAGTACCTCAGCCACCAACGACCGGAGTACTTCACTTCCGTCCGCATGTTTTCTTCCCGCAACCACACCATGGAAGAACCCTACAACGGGGAGGGACTGAAGAACCACCATCTGGGCGACGGAGCCAACTTCATTTCCCGCACCGGCACCGAGTACATCGATATCTTCCCAATCCTGGACTGGCAGAAGATTCCCGGCACTACCGTTGTGCAGAAACCGGAGCTACCCGCCGAAGAAGAAATACAGAAAGCCGGGCTCACCGACTTTGTAGGAGGAGTAACTGATGGAGCATACGGTGCCGCAGCCTTCGACTTTAAAAGCACCCTCGACCCGCTGGAAGCGAAGAAAGCCTGGTTTATGTTTGATCAGGAGTACGTTTGCCTGGGAACGGGTATCCACGCTACGGCGGCTTACCCGGTGGTCACCACCCTTAACCAGTGCTACCTGAACTCAGATGTGCTGGTGCTGAATAAGAAGGGGGCTTCAGCAGTAGAACGAGGCAACCATACGCTGAAGAAGGTCCAAGGGATTGTCCACGACAGTGTCGCTTACCTGTTCTTCTCCCCCACCGAGGTCCATCTGGAAAACGAAGAAGCCCGAGGCAGTTGGTTCAGCATCAACCGTCAGGCCGATAGCCCCAAAGAAGAGATTAGCCGGGATGTGTTTACGCTCTGGGTAGATCATGGGAAGAAACCAAAGAAAGCCACCTACGAATATATGGTAGTACCCAACATGGATGCTGCCGGAGTGGAAGCGTACCGCGACCGCTCCCCCATTCAGATACTGGCCAATACTCCCGAAATACAGGCGGTACAGCATACCGACTTACAGATCAGCCAGGTTGCGTTCTATGAGGCCGGTGACATTCAGCTTACCGATGATCTTACCCTAACCATGAGCACTCCCGGTCTGGCCATGCTCCAGATGGACGGTGCCCAACTGAAGAAACTCAGCGTAGCCGACCCCACCCGTAAGCTTGCTGCCATCCACCTGAAAGTCAGCATCCCCATAGATGAGCAAGGGGACAACTATCAGGCCCAGTGGAATGAAGACGAAGGCTACACTGAGATCACCATCGAACTGCCTCAGGGCGACTACGCTGGCCAAAGCGTCACGGTAACCCTGCAAACATCTGATAAAATATGAAGGGAGAAGCAAGGGTCACCAGCTTTCTGCTTATTGTACTGTCCGTAGTTGTTGCCTGGGCAGGAGAATGTGCATCACTGGGCAGTAGCCCCCCCCAGGAGGTACCGGCTACCGATAGCATACGTCTACTGCTCTCCCGGCTAGACCTTAATGCACCCGGACTGGAGAAGGTACATGCCGCAGAAGACAACCCCACTCAGGCGGCCCGTGAGTTACTGAAGTATTTTCGCACTCGCTCATCAGTGAACCACCCGGTAGACCGACAGGCCAAAGCAAATGCACGAGGGAAGTATGCCACCGAGAAAGACATGCAAACTGCCGATGATGCGCTGCAACATATCCTGATTGGGCAATCCGCTTACCCACCTCACTTCTGCGGGGATGATATTGACTGGTCTACCCGGCCGGTAAAGGACAATGAATGGGTCTGGCAACTAAACCGCATGACCTTCTGGGAGGCGATGGCTCACGCCTACTGGTACACCGGCGACGAGAAGTACGCCCGGGAGTGGAGTGCTCAGCTTATTGACTGGGTAGCGGATAACCCCCGCGACGAACAGCATGCCTATGCCTGGCGCTCTATTGAAGCAGGCATCCGGGGGTATCGCTGGACGGGACTCTTCCAGCATTTTATCGATGCTCCTTCTTTTACTCCCGAAGTGTTGGTCGCTTTTCTCAACAGTTGTTATGAACACGCCAGTTTTCTGATGGATCGCTACAGCGAAGGCAGTAACTGGGCCCTGATGGAAGCCGAGGGTATGGCTTTCATCGCCATCATCTTTCCTGAGTTTGAAGCGTCTACCTCCTGGCGCAATGAAGCGATCCGTCGCCTCAACCGGGAGATCAGTAATCAAGTGTATGCCGACGGGCAGCAGCATGAGCTGGCGATGGGTTACCACGTCGGGAGTATTCAGTGGTTTCTGCGCACCTTTGCACTGGCGAGTATAAACGGTCAACAGCAGGCTTTCCCGGCCTCGTACCTAACGACCGTGGAGCGTATGTGCGAAGTGCCGATGAAGCTGGGCTTACCCGACGGCACCAATGCCCAGTTTGGCGATGCCTGGACCGGTGAACCGGGACAGTACGCGGAGCAGTTCCGGGAATGGGCGGCCTTATTTGATCGGGAAGATTTTCGGTATCTGGCTACGAACGGTCAGGAAGGCGCACCGCCTCAACATACGGCCTTCGCCCTGAAAGAGAGTGGTCTCTACTCCATGCGAAGCAGCTGGACACCCGAAGCCACTTGTCTGGTACTGAAGTGTGGCCCCGACGGAGGCTTTCACTGCCAACCCGACAATGGCACCTTTGAACTGTATGCCGGGGGGCGGCACCTGATGCCCGATGCGGGTAGCTACATCTACAGCGGCGACCCCGAAAACCGTGCCTGGTTCCGGCAAACGAAAGTACACCAGACCCTCACCCTGAACGGTGAGAACGCAGCCTATGCTCCTCAGTGCCGGTTATGGCAACCGGGAGAGAAGGTAGACATCCTGGTTGTTGAAAACCAGAGCTACCCCGATCTGGCTCATCGGCGAGCCGTCTTGTTTGTAGAAAAGAAATACATCATACTGGTAGACGAGGCCATTGGTAATGCCCGAGGCAATGTTGACCTGCACTTCCAGCTAGCCCCCGGCGAAGCTATTTTCAATACCCAGGGCCGGAGAGTGCAAACCGACTTTGCCGATGGGTGGAACGTCTGGGTACAAACCAACGAGCAGCCGGGCCTGCAACTGGAAGAAGAGGAAGGACAGGTATCATTTGTATACACGAAGAAAGAACCCCGCCCGGCCTTCCGTTATCGCATCCACCAGACTAAAGAAACCGGCACCCGCTTCGTTACTATCGTCGCTCCTTATCAGGATACAGTGCCTGAAGTGCAGGCCCGCATCCTGGGCAACCCACCCATCGGTACCTCCCGCATAACCGTGGAAGTAACGATTGACGGCACTCCCCAGCAAATTACTTACGAATTAAATACCCCCTAACCCTACAACAAGCATGACCTGAAAGCAGGCTTATTCACTCACTCATTCTATCATTTACTATATCACTCATTCGTTATGAACCTAAAACTCTCTTATCTACTCACCTGCCTCTTATGGCTTTCACTCACCGCAATTGCCGGAACCGAACCGGAACCGGGAAAGCTGGAAAACCCCATGAGCGTTCAGTATCTTAAGAAAAACCTCCGCAAGAGCAGCCCCCGGCTGGTGCTGACCCCCACCATTGAAAAGCAGTTGAAGAAGAAACTAAAGACCGACCCGGTAGTGCAGAACATGTACCAAGCCATGCAACTAAATGCCGAAGAGATTCAGACCGAACCCCTGCTGGAGCGGGTGATGATCGGGCGCCGACTGCTGAGTACCTCCCGGGAGATGCTGTACCGCATGAACATACTCGGCATGGTCTACCGCATCGATAAAGACCCAAAGGTGCTCGACCGCATCAACGATGAGGTGGTAGCTGTCTGCAACTTTGAAGACTGGAACCCCTCGCACTACCTGGATGTGGCTGAGATGTCGATGGCCGTGGCGCTGGCGGTGGACTGGGCCGGAGAAGACCTGCCTGCCTCTACCGTAACACTGGCCAAAAGCACCCTCATTGAAAAAGGCATCAAGCCCAGCTACGAGGGCAACGAGGGCTGGATCAACGGAACCAATAACTGGAACCAGGTTTGCAATGGTGGCATGATTGCGGCCTCTATTGTGGTTGCGGAACAAGACCCGGAGCTGGCAGCCAAAACCATCAGCCGGGCATTGGAAGGCCTGCCCCATGCGCTGGAAGAGTACGGCCCCGACGGGGTATATCCCGAAGGCTCTACCTACTGGAGCTACGGCACCAGCTTTTCCGTACTGACGGCCTCTATACTGGAAAGCGCCTTCGATACTGACTTTGGCATGGCGGACTTCCCGGCATTTAAGGAGAGTGCTGACTTCCGCTTGTTGAGTACAGCCCCATCGGGTTGGTACTACAACTACGCCGACTGCGGTGACCAAAGAAATGAGAACGGAGACCTGACCCTGGCCTGGTTTGCGGCCAAGACCGGCAATGAGATGTACTTTGAGAAAGAACGCTTCTTACACGACCCCCAGGAGATGGAAGAACTGGCCCGGTATGCCGGAGCCGGACTGGTATGGCTATCGCAGTTTGAAGATGAAAGCGAGGAAAAGCTGCCGCTGGCCTGGAAAGGCGAAGGTGCCAACCCCATCGTTTTCTTCCGGGGTGGTGAAGATGATCCGCAAAACTACTACTTTGGTGGCAAGGGTGGCAAGGGCACGACCAGCCACGGTAACATGGATGCCGGTTCCTTCATTTTTGAACTGAACGGGGTACGCTGGGTCATTGATCCGGGTAATCAGGCGTACCACGAACTGGAAAAGACCGGCTTCGACCTCTGGGGACGCTGCCAGGAGTGCGAACGCTGGACGTTACTCACCAAAAACAACTTCGGGCACAGTACCCTCACCGTCAACAATAAACTACACCACGTAGACGGCTTTGCCCCTTTGGCAGACTTCAAAGAAGGCGATCAACCAGAAGCCACCTTCGACCTGACCAATACCTTTGGCGACGACCTGGACAAGGCCACCCGCCGCTTTGTGAAGGACAGCGACCACTCCCTGATGATTGAAGACCAGCTCGATCTGAATGAGAACACCCAACACATTACCTGGCAACTGATGACTACCGCTGAGGTGGAAATCGTAGAAGGCGGGGCCATCCTCCGGCAGGACGGTAAGCAGATGAAACTGGAGAACCTCTCCCAACCCGAGCTAACGTTCTCCATCATCTCCCTGGACCCACCGCCCCTCCAACTGGACCGCACGATTGACAACCTCAAACGCATAGAACTCCGCATCCCCGCCTACCTCTTCCCCCAGGGCGAAGGCAGCATCCGGATGCGCCTCACGTCTGAGGAGTAGTAGTGCCCTATGCTTCTGTATCCCGGACTTGTTCCAGTTGGTATTGTTTCCCGACTGGAACATTGACATAGCCTGGACGGGGCTAGATACATAATCAAAATGGAAAAAGGGAGTTATCTGGCCCTAACCCAATGGTGGGGGTTGTCGGTCTCAAAGGTGATGGAATCTACGGCAAACAGGTAGCGCAGGTCCGTACCCGCCGAAGGGTCATGGGGGTGGAAGACAAAGTAGAGGTCATGCTGGCCAGAAGTGGCTTCTACGGGGGCGCTGATGGGGTGCCATTCGTCTTCGGGCTGGGGCATGGTGGCGGTTCCTACAATCGGCCCATCGGGGGCGTCGAGCCGCAGGGTGATGTCGCCGCTTACCTTCGCCTGAACCCGATAGGTCAGGGTGGAGATGCCGGAGAGGTCTATGCCGTTGAACTGAAGGTAGCCGCCATCTTCCAGAATCCAGGCCGTGCTACCCGCCCGGAGAATGGCCCTGGCATAGGCATCACAGGCCCCGGTACTGAGCTGGTTGTGTCGGAAGACAAACGTCGCACTTTGCGCAATAGGCCCGATGGGAGCGGCCCCCTGATCGGTATAGGCCACGCGCAATTCGTACGTCCCGGGTGCCTCCGGGCGGTGCTGGTTGGTGACCAGGGTGCCCTGTAGGGGTAAATCCTTGCGGGGGGCAGTTTCCTTGAGCGATAGTATATACGTGATGATCTGCCGGGTTTCCTCCCCCGAGAGATACGGGTGGGCGGGCATGGACAGGTTGCCGGGCCAGCGGCCTTTGCCGCCCTCCGCGATCACCTTCGCTAACTGCTCAAAGGTTGCTTCCGACTCCCCGTAACGTGCCGCAATGGCCTGGTACGCCGGTCCCACCGACTTCTCATACACCGTGTGGCAGGAGAGGCAGCCGCTGGCCTCTACCAGGGCTTCCCCCTGCTTGATATCATTGGCCTGATGCACATTCGTTGCCAGCGAACTGGCCTGCCCGGGCTGGTAGGAAAACGTCACCTGCACATCCGCCGGAGCGATGCCGCCGTCCGCTAC
Source organism: Cyclobacteriaceae bacterium (assembly GCA_040222715.1). Taxonomy (GTDB): domain Bacteria; phylum Bacteroidota; class Bacteroidia; order Cytophagales; family Cyclobacteriaceae; genus Tunicatimonas. The sequence goes on from JAVKCN010000009.1 coordinate 77,202, forward strand.
CGTCCCGTCTTCCGCGTCCTGCACCTGCACCTGATACCGCAAGGTATCCACTCCCCAGTAAAACGACTGGTTGCCCGCTACCTCCAGGCTGATTTCGGGAGGGGCATTCCCGGCCAGTATCTTAACCCTAGCCTCCGATGAAGCTCCCTGCGGGTCTGTGACCTGAAGCGTGGGGTAATAGATGCCGGGAGTTTCGTACACATGCTGTATTTCTTTACCCTCCTGCCGGGTGCCTTCCCGGTCCAGAAACCAGGTAAACCGCAGCTCGTCCTCCTTGTCGTAATCCAGGGAACCTTCTGCCGAAAGCGTTACGATAAGCGGAACTCCCCCGGCTACTTGATCCGCGACCGCGTGGGCCTCCGGCGGGCGATTGCCCTGCGCATAGGTGATGTGCCTTACTTTGGCGTCCTGGTTGGCCGCATAGCCCATGGCCCCGTACTCCAGCACGTAGAGCGAACCATCCGGGCCAAACTTCAGGTCCATGGGCTTAGAGAAGTCTACCGAGTCCAGAAAAGGCTCTACGGACAGTACCTGAGAGTGCGCATCGAGGGTGACCACCCGTATCCAGCTTCGGACCCAGTCGTAGATAAACAGTTTGCCATCGTAGTACTCGGGCAGCCGGTTGGCCGCCGGAGTAAGCGCCTGATACCGATAGACCGGCCCCGCCATGATGTTCATCCCCCCCTTCCCCAGGTAGGGAAACTCATAGGTGACATCGTAAGGGTACCAGAGCAGGGCGGGGCGGGCCGGAGGTAATTGCCGGATGCCGGTATTGTTGGGCGAGGTATTCCGGGGCGCGGCCGGATCAAAGTACGCCCCCACCTCCTGGGTGGCAAAGTCATACTGCCGGTAGGGTTTGTTATTTGCCACAAAGTACGGCCAGCCGTAAAAGCCCGCCTCCCGGGCCATGTTGATTTCGTCGTACCCCCGGGGCCCCTGCACCCCATCTACTCCGGCATCCGGCCCGATGTCTCCCCAATACAGGGTGTTGGTCAGCGGGTCTACCGAGAAGCGGTAAGGGTTGCGGCACCCCATGATGTAAATCTCCGGCCGCCCCTGCGATCCGTCTTTCGGGAACAGGTTGCCCTCCGGAATGGTATAGAGGGGAGCACCAGCCGTACGCTCATCCTGAGGGTGGATGCGCAGGATCTTTCCCCGGTAATCATTGGAGTTCGCCGCCGTTCGCTGGGCATCGCTATGCTCATGACCGGCCCGTTCGTCGATGGCGGCATACCCGGCCTGGTCGTGGGTGAAGTCGCCCATTCCAATGTACAGGTTGCCCTCCCCGTCAAACTCAAGGGCATTTTCCGCATGGTTGCCCAGCCGGGCATCGATGGGCACCTTCATGAGCACCTTCTCGGTATTGCTGAGCAGGCTGTCGCCCAGCAGCACAAAGCGCGCGATGTACTGATGGAAAGGGTCTCCCGCCGGGGTATACGAAAAATACACCCAGTGATTCTCCTGAAAGTCAGGGTCAATGGCCAACCCATTCAAGCCGTTGGACTGACTGTTGTCTACCGCCAGTCGGGCAATGGTGCGGGTTTCCCGGGTTGCTTTGCTATAGAACTTTACCTGTCCGCCTCTTTCAATCAGCAGTACATCTCCCTGGTTTAGCACCTCCATCTCCATGGGTTCATTGAGATCCTCTACCAGCACCACTCCTGAAAAGCGGTTGGGGAACGGCGCCCGGGGTTTATTCACTGCCTTATATTCCGGCCAATGGTTTTCACCGATGGCCTCATGGATCACCTGTTGCAGTAGCGCAGGCTCCGCCGCCGACCGGGCGGTCAGCAGACTGATGCTTCCCAGGCCGTAAGGCTCCCGCCAATAAGCACTGTCCCGATCGGTGTGGGTAGCCTGGACCAGCCGGGCCGACGAACGCGCTGTGGGCTGAGGCTGGTCACCGTAGAAAGCCCGCAACGACTTTTCCAGCCAGGGCCACTTATGCTGATACTGGGTGTGCAAAGAGATGCCGATCAAGCCGCCGCCAGCCAGTACATACCGTTCCAGATCTACCTGCTGCCAGTGAGATAAGGAGTCCACCATAGTGCCGTGGATCATGACTGCACTGTACTTTTGGAGCGTGTCTTCCACCAGCACCTGCGGGTTGTGGGTAAGATGCATCCGTATTTCTCCCGAGCTTAGCCCGGGCATTTGCTCCGTGATAGAGGAGGCAGAGGGAGAAAGGAGTAGAATGCTTTTATCTTTCCGGGAAAAGGAGCAGCCCAGCATACCACAGATCATTATTCCAAACAAGAGGGCGTTACGAACCCTTACATACTGCTGCCTCATGAAAAAGAAAATAGTTGTCGGTTTACCAAAATGAATAATGCTGCGTACAGCAGGTTGAGCGGAGTGACTGGGATAAGACTGACCATTGATTGTTTGTTCTTCCTGGCTTAGGGTCCGCCCTTGCTTGATAAAGTTATGGAACCACGCACCTCCGGCAAAGCAAACCATTGCAGCGTATCCTGATTCTTTCCCACTAACAACAGATCATCTCCATGCGCAGAACGAAGCTTCTGTAATACCTGCACATACCCATCAGCAAAGAAACCACTTTCCTCCATCGATAAGGGGCGAAAGCGGCGGCCTTCTTCTCCCAGCAGACACAAGCCGATACCCGCATCATTCCGGGCGGTTTCCACCTCCCAATCATCATGGTTTCCGGCCAGAATCAGATCAGTCAGTCCATCATGATTGATATCCTCTACCACCACCGCATTCACGGCTGAAATCTGCGCTTCTACCGGTAGCGGTTGCAGGGTAAATATATGATTTCCTTCGTTATAAAGCAGCCCGGAAGCCATTTGCGTCGCCTGATAATGCAGCAAACTGTCCGTAGGCACCCCTTCCAGCAATTGACCCAACGTAGCCTGGGCATAGGTATGGTAATCGGGAAACCGACGCTGCCAGGAACGTATCTGGGTGAGCAGCATGTCTCTTCCGGCCACGGGATATAACTGCCCCTCCTGATAGTAGCCCAGGATGGCCTCCAGAGAACCATTACCATCAAAATCCCGGGCGTAGATTTCCAGAGGGGCCTTGGCAGTGGCGGAGAAGCGGGTGTTCAGTCCTTCATTGCCCACCACAAAGTCCACATCACCATCCTGATCCAGATCAGCGGCCGTGATACAGTTCCACCATCCGGTAGATGGCACCTGCTGCTGATCAACATCCTGAATGCCAAAGGTCGTGCTGCTTACCAACTGGCCCTGCTGATTTTCCAATACCGTGATGGGCATCCAATGCCCTACCACGACCAGGTCCGGGTCCTGATCCTGATCTATATCGGCCCACACGGCATCACTGACCATGCCCGGCATGGTAAGCTCCTGCGGGATGAATGAGCCTTTCTCGTTGATCAGCAGATAGGACGGAGGGGCGAGAGGATAGTGGCCGGGGATCAGTCTTCCCCCCACAAACAGGTCAGTATCCCCATCCTGATCCACATCCGCCGCCGCCACACAACTGCCGCTCACCCTGAGGTCGGGAAGCGGGGAGCGCGTAAAGTTGCCAAAGCCATCATTGGTATACAGTCGATCCTGTAAGAGAGAATCGACTTCGTATTCGTTACTGCCGCTCACTACGTACAAGTCCAGATCCTGGTCCTGGTCCGCATCAAAGAACAGCGCATCTACGTCTTCGTACTCCCGCTCCTGCTCCCACAGGGCAACCGCCTGTTCTTGAAAGGTGCCATCCGACTGTTGAACGAACAAAGCTCCCGGATACCCTTTCCCACTACCGACATAAAAATCATCCTGATGGTCCCCGTTGACATCACCGACCGCTATACAGGGCCCCTGCGTCGATAGCTTGAATGGCAGCAGCGGCTCAACCCCAAAATCATCGTAGGCCTCTTCCTGATGAGCGAACGGCAACGGTGGCATTTCATGCAGCAACGTTACAGATTCGTTAGATGGGCGTTCTTCCCGAACGGTCTGTGCATCCGCCTGATCTATCAGCAGCAGCTGATCGGCATTAACCTCTCTTAACTCCTGGTAAGTGCCATTGGGCCAGCGTACGGTAATTTTAGAGATCAGCGCGTGCTCACCAACACCAAAATGTAACAGGGGCGCTACCGACGACTGAAATCCCCGGGTGGCGGTCAGCTCCTGGTACTGTTGCTGATCAGCATACTGAATGGTAACCTTTGCGCCCAGGCCGAAGTGGTTGTCGTCCCGCCCACGTAACCGGACCTGCAAGTAGTGTTGCTGGTTACTGGCCCGGGCCCGATTTTCGTAGATCATTGCCGGATCATCCAGGTTATTGAGTACCAGGTCCAGGTCACCGTCATGATCCAGGTCAGCGTAGGCGGCCCCGTTGGTAAACCCCGCAAGATCAATTCCGAAGGAGGAAGACACATTATCAAACCCTAATTGCTGATTATTTCGGAAGGTATAGTTCTGTAAAGGGGCTACCGGAAAGTGCTCCTGCATCTGTATAAAGGACGTCTTCTCACGCTGGGGATCATTGATCATGGTCCAGGCATCTTTGTTCTGAATGTCCCGCCGTATGCCGTTGGCAATAAACAGATCCTTCCAGCCATCGTTATCCATATCAAAGAACAGGGTGGACCAGCTCCAATCGGTTTCCGAGATGCCCGCCAGTTCACCCACTTCGCTGAAAACGGGTATCCCCTGGGCATTCACTCCCTGCTGAAGTTGCAGGGTATTCTGCATGTACTGGTAATGGTAGCCTTCTTTCAGCATCCGGGCAAACTTATTGCGATTCATACCCACCATGTTGGCCTGGTAACGCTCGTGATCCTCCGCCCGCATATCGGCCACGACAATATCCGGCAGCCCGTCGTTGTTGTAGTCGGCAATGTCGGAACCCATGCTGGAAAAGGAGGTATGGCTCATGCTTTCCTGCATACACTCTTTGAACGTTCCATCCTGCTGGTTGATGTAGAGAAAGTCCGGTTCAAAAAAATCGCTGGCCGCATAGACATCGGGATACCCGTCCCCGTTCACATCGCTTACCGTAGCACTCAGCCCAAAAGCAAAGCGCTGAATCCCGGCTTCCTGACTAACGTTGGTAAAATGATCTCCCTCGTTCCGATACAGTTGATCGGCTTCTTCCGGTTCGGGGGTATATTTGCTTTTAAAGATCTCTTCCTGATTGAAATTAAACTTCACCGAATGGTTGACCAGGTACATATCCAGATCCCCATCCAGATCATAGTCAAAGAAAGCCGCCTGGGTGGAGTACCCGTTGTCATTCACTCCCCAGGCACGGGCCTGTTCCACGAAAGTTAAATCCCCCTGATTGATGTAGAGCAGGTTATGCCGGAAGCTCCGATCGCCGGAGCGGCATACATAGATATCCAGAAGGCCATCATTGTTCACATCGACCATGGTCACACCGGTGGTCCACAGGTTTTGCTTCAGGATGCCCGCTTGTTGGGTGATGTCCGCAAATTGCAGATTGCCCTGGTTGTGGTACAGGCGGTCGCCCTCCATGTTGCCGGTAAAGAAAATATCCTCTAAACCATCATTGTCCAGGTCGCCCACGGCCACTCCCCCGCCATTGTAGAAATAGGGATAGGTTAAAAAGTTCTGCCGGTTGTTTTCCTGGATGCGGTTGGCAAAATCAATTCCCGATACTTCAGCCGTAAGGGGTTGAAATAAGGCAAGGTCATTAAAAGACTCGTCCCGCCGTGATTGGCAGGACGAGATCAGTTGTTGTATAGCAGTAGAAAAAAGCAAAAATCTATTAAAAATCTGTTTGCCCGTCATAGACCCCGGATAAAAGTCCTGCTTGTTTACACTCATTCAGGATATTGGGTCAGATTCGGATTCAGGTCTAATTCTTCCTGCGGAATCGGAAAATACTCATTCACTCCCGGTTGAAAGCCCAGGGGCCCCAACACTTCGGGCGCCCTCTCCTGTCGTTTCAGGTCGAAGAAGCGGTGCCCTTCGAAGACCAGCTCAATCCGGCGTTCATGATAAATAATCTCCCGCAACGCCCCCTGGTCAGTAGTGTTAATAGCCGGTAACTCCGCCCGGCTCCGTACTTCATTGAGCGGCCCCAGGGCTTCTGCCGAACGGTTAAGCTCATTCAGTGCTTCCGCATAATTGAGCAGAATTTCTGCATACCGGATGATGGGAAAATTGATATCATAATTATTGACATCGTTCAAGGGCTTGCCTTCGGGCAGGAATTTCCGGACGTTGGAATTGGTAAAAAACACGGTATTAGAACCTACTTCAGGATCAGGAAACGGGTCCAGCACTCCATCGCCGTTGAGGTCAATTGAGTCATTCGCGCCCACCAGTAACAGAGACGCTTTACGACGCCGATCACCTTCTTCAAAAGCCTGTATCACATCCACGCTAGGCGTATACCAGTTGGCCCACCCAATCATCGGACTCCACATCACACTGTACAGGTTTTCCGACTCGGCATTCCAAAAGCCCGGTGCCCGACTGACCGATTGCATCTCAAATAAAGACTCTTCACTATTTTCATTACGACCGCTGAACATACTGCCGTAATCTTCTACCAGGTTATACTTATTCAAGCCAACCACCTCTTCACTGGCATCTGCACTCTCCTGCCACTTCTTCTGGTATAAATAGACCCGGCTCAGTAAGCCTAAAGCGGAGCCTTTGGTCGCCCTACCCACTTCGGAAGCATCACCAACGCTGACCGGTAATGCGTCCACTGCCTCCATCAGATCCTGTTCTACCTGGGCATAGACTAACGACTGATCTACTCTCGTAAGATTATTGTATTCATCACGGGTGAGCACCTCGGTCACCAGAGGAACATCTCCGTAAGAGATGATGAGGGTAAAGTAATACAGCCCTCTCAAAAATTTTGCTTCGGCGGCATACCGCTGCTTGATATCTTCCTCCATCGCAATGTCAGGCAGTTTTTCCAACAGGATATTGGCCCGGAAGATCCCCCGGTAGGAGTCGTACCAGCGAGCAGTAAAGAAAGGATTATCCGGTACCCAGCGGTAATCGCTGATGGCTTTGTAATGAAAGCCAAAGTCACCGTTATCTCCGGTTTGTTCATCGATATTATCGGATGAAGACTCGCCCAGAGGAAAAATAGCATCCCGGTAATAGCCTTTTTGCCCTACGATGTCGTACACTGCGGTGAGTGCCTGCTCGGCATCTTTGGCTGTCTGAAAAAAGTTTTCATCCACTACCCCATTCTGGTATTCCTTGGTCACAAAATCTTCTCCGCAGGCCATGAGCAGCAGGGAGAGCGAGAAGATCAGAAAATATTTTATATAGTTCATAGGAAGCTGCGTGTTAAAAGATTAAAAACCGATGTTGAGTCCTACCGAATAGGTGCGGGCCTGAGGGTATAAATCCTGATCGATACCATTGGCCGCCGTATTATTGGCGTCGAAACCTATCTCAGGATCATTGCCTTGATAGCCGGTAATCGTCAGCAAATTCTGCCCGGACACATATGCTCTTACCTTGGAGATCCCAATCCTTTCCAGCAAGGCAGGCGGGATATTATACCCAATCTGGAGGTTGCGTAGTCGCAGGTACGATCCATCTTCCACCAGATGCGTACCCACCCGTACATTTTGGTTGGGATCAGTTACGACGGGGCGGGGGATAGAATTACTGGTGCCCGGGCCATTCCAGGCATTGACAACGGTGCTGCTTTTGTTGAAGGCTCTGCCGGAAGATTCTCGGATGGAGCGTCCGATGTTCAGCACATCATTACCCTGCACTCCAAAGAATTGAAAATTCAGATCAAATGCCCCGTATTGGATACTGCCATTAAGGCCATAGGTGAAATCAGGAACCGGGCTGCCGATGATTTGCCGATCATCACTGGTGATGCGTCCGTCTCCATCCAGGTCACGATATTTGAAGTCGCCCGGAGCCGTGCCGGTCAATTGGTACGGTGTGCTTTCATCGCCATCTATGGCATTGGCCTGCTGCACTTCATCGGCCGTCTGGAATAACCCCTCAGTGACCAGCCCATAAAAAACACCTAAGGGCTGGCCTACCCGGATCAACGCAACGGCCCCTGAACCGGAATAAGTAGAAGCGACAATTTCATCCAGCACATCAATATTTACCACTTCATTATGAAAAGTGGTGAAGTTGATCCCCAGGTCGTAAGTGAATTTGCCCGTCGCTCTCCGATAGTTGGTACTGAACTCAAAGCCGGTGTTCAATAATTCCCCCACATTATCCACCGTTTGGGTCAACCCGGAAATGCCAGACAGCGGCAGGGTCAGGAGCATATCGGTGCGCGTTTTTTCAAAATAATCGGCCGTCACCGTGAGCCGGTTCTCCAACAGGCCCAGGTCCACGCCCAGGTTCCACTCGGTAGACGTTTCCCACTGAATGTTGGGGTTGCCCAGTTCCAGCAAAGCCGCTCCCAGGCTGGAAGTACCTTCCTGGTTGCTGAACGGATAATTAAACCCCGTATTCAGGGCCGCTAAGTATTTAAAGTTACCAATGGCATCCGAGCCAACCTGGCCCCAACCTCCCCGAAGTTTCAGATCGTTGAACAGGGCTGAGTTAAAGAAGGCCTCTTCAGAGATGCGCCATCCGGCTGAAAAAGAGGGGAAGACACCAAACTTATTATTCGGACCAAACTTAGAAGATCCGTCTCTCCGTACATTGGCGGTTAGCAAATAACGTTCGTCAAAATTATAGGTAACCCGTCCGAAAATCGAAGCCAGGGACTCTTCTGATGAGGAGGAGGAGGAATTATTGACCAGCGCACTAGTCGATACCTCCGTAAAAGCATCCGATTCGTATTCTGCCGAGGCATTGACTGCCAGGTACGCAGCATTCTGAGCGGAGGCTCCTACCATGACCGAGAAATTATGATCTCCAATAGATTTTTGGTAGGTGGCAAAGTTCTCCCACAGCCAGAAAGTGAAGTTGGAAGACGAGCGATTTACATTAGAATATAAGTCCTCCAGCAATCCCTCTTTGTAGGGAGGCTCAAAGAAATAGGAATTCTGAGACTGTATATCGGTAGAAAAGCTGGTTTTGAAAGTCAACCCGGGGATGGGTTCAAAATTAACATACAAGTTGCCCAATAAGCGGTTTTCCTTATTATCCCGATTGGGAAGTAACTGAGAGGATGCGGCATTCCGGCGTCTTTCCAGACGGGTATCGGTAGGCCCGGCAAAACTCCCGTCCGGATTGTATACCGGCATGGTAGGCAACATCTGATAAATCTCGGTGAAAGCCCCATGAATGAACGTGCGGTTGCCGGAGCCGTTATCGTAGCGCGAGGTGCGGCTAAAGGCCAGGCTGTTTCCCACCGACCATTTGTCGCTGAGTTTATTGTCGGTATTCACCCGGAAAGACATGCGCTCGTGGAAGGTTTCAATCATGATACCGTCGTTTCGGAAAAAATTGGCTGACACAAAGTAATTATGATTTTCAGTCCCTCCCGAGATAGAAAGCTGATGGTCCTGAATACTGCCATTTCGCATGAGTACCTCTTTCCAGTTGGTACCTTCTCCCAGCGATGCCGGATCGGCAAAAGGCGCTTCCTGATCTGCGGCCGTAAAGGCCCGGTTCATATTCTCGGCAAATTCCTGAGCATTCATGGGGCGAGGCAGATTGGTGGTAGGCACCTGCACGCCGTAGTAGCCATTATAATTCAGGACGGGCTTTCCGGTAGCGCCTCTTTTTGTAGTGATCAGCACCACCCCATTGGCTGCCCGGGCGCCGTAAATAGCCGCCGAAGCAGCATCCTTCAACACTTCCACCGACGCTATATCATTCGGGTTTAAAGTAGCCAGGGGATTCGTGGTTTCGCTGTTGCCTGCACCTACAATAACCCCGTCAATCACATACAGCGGATTGCTGTTGTTAATGGACCCAATCCCTCTGATTCTCACACTGATACCTCCTCCCGGCTGACCGCTGTTGGATGTCACATACACCCCGGCTGCCCGACCCTGTATCGCCTGATCAAAACTGGCGACCTGGACTTTCTCCAGTTCTTCACCGGACACTGAGGCAATGGCCCCGGTAATATTGCTTTTCTTCTGGGTGCCATATCCCACAACCACTACTTCATCGAGCGAAGCAATGTCCTCTTCCATTTGCACATTGATCTCTGTTTGACTGCCTACCGGTATTTCCTGGGTGAGAAAGCCAATGGAACTAAAGACCAGCACTGGCTTAGCGGCCTGCACGGTAAGGCTATATTCTCCTTCTATATTGCTGATCGTACCATTCGTGGTTCCCTTCACAACGATATTTACTCCCGGCAGGGGGGTATCGTTATTATCTGTCACCTGCCCCGAAATGGACAATGTTTGAGACCAGGCAAAAGGCGCCAGGCAAATCAGGAACAAAAGCCAGCATGGTTTTAAAAGTTTTTTGTATAGGTTGTTGTACATAGATATAAGGTTAAGGTAGTTATGCTAAAACGCCAATAACAGATTGATCAAAGCCCCTGTCTTATGACACCATTTGGCATGGATATACTAAAACAAAATAGCCTTTCACTTAAAATTCAATAATAATATTAAATTTTAAGTCTTGTTTTTTACATTATAGTAATGCAAGCTAACCATTATTTTACTCTTTATATACTACTATATTTGCAGCATTTGATAGTAATTTGACTTCCCATCCTTCGTTTGAAAATATAGTATTACCTGGATACATTTATCAAAACCAGTTCGGGTTTTCTCCTTTAAAAACCCGAAAGACCGATGGCCGATTTGGCCACAAGGCAACCACTCGTTTGCCTCGACACGCCCCTTAACCCGGATCAGTAATCATCCCGGGATCTTGCTGGTACTTCATTGTTATGCCAGGGATAGGCATAGGTTGGGGAGTGCTTAAACCGATCCAGTTCTATTTCCAGCTGGGCTACGGTACCCGGTCCTAGTTCTACCTGAAAAAACCGCTGGTCAACGGTGTCGAACTGATACGGATAATGCACAACCTGCCGCACCCGGGAAATTTGATGCTCTCCGAACATCCCTCCCTGAATAATCACCTTCCGGCTTTCGGTTGGATGCAAATTCACCAGCTGCACCGATACGCTTTGGGAAGTAATTTGCTGCACCAGCGCCGCCACATCGGTGGGAATACCCGACCTTTGCTTTTCCGGATCGAAGTATCGCAGGCTGGTATGCAGCAAACCTCCGTGGTAAATATGGTTCGGAGCGCCTAACATGGTTTGTACCAGTCCTTCCAGCACTACGGGGTTGCGTTCCAGCCAATGGTGTACATCCTGCTCATCCGGGGTGCTCTCATCCTCCCGAACCACCGCCAGTCTCCGTTGCATCTCGGAGTAGGTAGCTTTTAGAATATGTACCGGATAATCGGGGTTCACCCCTTCCAGATAACCAAGCCAGGCCGCCGTATTTTCAGAATCGCCCTTTCCTTTACTATACTGCAACTGATTCCACTGCACCGAGTCTATCAGGGTTTTTACCCTTTCCCAGTTTTCCGGGGTACGCGACATATACCACAGATGCGTAGGGTATTTGGGACGCATCGACCGATAGTCGTACCATCCCCGGTCATCATAGCGGTAGGGCACCAATACCTGACCATCTTCTGTTTTGGCTTGCCGGGTGACCGTTTCGATCACCGAATAGGGTAACTTCAGATAACTGGAATCACCACTCACCAGATAGGCATTGCTGGCACCAATGGTGGTAGCTTCCAACTGGTTGGGCAGTCCATGCGGCCATTTCCATCCGTAATAACCGCCCCACCATTTGCCACCCATGTGTTCGCCGATCTTACCGGAAAGGCCTACGTTGTCGGGTAAAATACCATCGTTTTCTTCCACCCGGTTCATCCAGGCCTCCACATAATCCATGACCCAGGTCTTGTACTTTTCGTCACCGGTGTACATATAGGCGTTCAGCATCATGCTGGTGGATGCCAGGTTCAATGGCACATCGCCCTTCATCATCCGTTCATTGAGGGCCTCCAGGATATACGGGAACTTGTCATCATCATTCCAGTCCTGGCTGGATGCTATGTTCGGGATATCATCGTAAGGCAAAGGATAGTTGGCCAGGATGGGACGGTGCGTCACCCAATCCTCAGCGGTATTGATAAAACGGGGGCCGGAGCTTCCGGTGAGGGGAGAACGCATGAGCTTGTGTTCGGCATCAAAATTAGATTGCTCGGTGCCACTGTCCATATAGAGTTCGGCAAACCTGATCGCCCGCTCCCGCATCTTCTGATCGGTCGGGTCGGCCAACCCGAAAAAGTAGAAGTTGGTATATGACTCTCCGTGGTGCATCCAGTCGTATCCGGCATCAAATTCATCCACGACCTGACCATAGTCGGTGAATTGCCGGGTAACTGCCTCCCACAGCTTACGCGAGAGGGCATCAATTTCCGGCGGGCCACCCAGGGCATAATACAAAGGGAAATTATAAAAGCTTTCGTAACCATCATCCGACCCGTCCATGCCTGGCCACTCTTCCCGCCAGATCAAAGAACCATTCGGCCGGGTATATTTCTGGACAAACTCCAGGGCAGCCGGATACAAGGCCTGCATCAGTTGCCTTTGCAATAGTGCCCACTCCGGAGGTGGGGCAGGGGTATCATACGGAATGGATTTCAGTGGGTCTATCATGGGTTTCTCCTGCCCAAAACCAGGGCTGCATAAGATGATAACAAAAAAAGTAGTGTAAAGCAGGTTGCGTGTCATTGTGCTGAAAATAGTGCTTGGAAAAGGTGATATCTAAAACATGCATCAGAAAAAGGCCCGCCCGCTATTTAACCGGCACCTTACCTCCCTGCCAGGGAAAAGCGTAAGTAGGCTGATTAACAAACCGTTGCGTACCGATATCCAGACGAATCGATGTAGCCGGGGGAAGTACGACCATGAAGTATTTCTGATTGATTTGTGTCTGACTTTTGCTGGTTTCCTGCTTTCCCTCCGCATCCTGATTTTGTGCTTCGTAGGATAGTGTGGTAAACGCATGTTCACCAAAAGCTCCCGCCTGCACAATCAGTCGACGGGTTTCGGTCAGGCTCAGGTTGACCAGGTGAACTTCCGTTCGCTCGGCTTCCAATCCCTCCACCAGGGCCGCCACATCCTCCGGTAACCCCGGTCGTTGCCGATCGGCATCAAAGTAACGAAGCCGGGCCCGAAGTAGTCCTCCGAAATAGATGCTTTGCGGCGTGCCCATGGTGGTCTGTACCAGGGCCTTGGTAATCACCGGATTGTTCGGATACAAATCATCTTTCTGAATCTCATAAATATCCCGCGGATCATGCTGCATAAAATGCATTCGGTTCATAACCTCCCGGTAGTCGGCTTTCAAAGCTTCCAGGGGCCAGTCAGCATTCTTGCCGGCATAATACATCAACCGGGCATGTTCGCTTTTACCCATGCTTCGGTCGCCCATGCTCATTTCCTCCGCCCAGTCAAAGGGCTCGGCGGCCTTCCAGTCCAGGGTATCAAGTTCTACCAGGGTATTCTGTCCCCACATCCCTTCATCCGACAGCGGTCGGAATTTATTGCCTTGCATGAGGGTCTCAATGGTTTCCCAGTCTTCGGATGCCATGGAAGCATGCCATAAATGCGCCAGGTCCCGTACCATCATGGGGCGATAACTGTACCAGCCCTCTTTCTTATAGCGAAAGGGTACCAATAATTGCCCTTCCTCCGTGGTTTTGGCTCGTTTTAGCAAGCCGGTAATCTGCGAACGAGGCAGTTCTAAATACGCCGGATCACCGGAGAGCATATAAGCACATTCACTGGCGACCGACATAGAGGCAAACATCATCATCAGTCCGTAGCGCCCATACCATCCGTATAATCCTCCCCACCATTGTCCCTGCCGATATTCTCCGATCTTGCCGGATTGCCCTACGTTATCCGGTAATAGCCCATCATTTTCCTCCACGCGCTGCATCCAGGCATCCACATAATCCAGCACCCAGGTTTTATACTTCTCATCACCGGTGTATAAGTAAGCATTGGTCACCAGGCTGGTCGCACCCAGGTTCACGGGCACATCCGTCCGGGTGATTATTTTATCGTACAATTTCTGGATTTCCCGCTTTCGCTTCGGCTGTTCATGCCAGTCAGGCTCCAGATTTTCTACGACCGGGTATAAAGAAGCATGTCCGTAGCGCAGGTTATACTCAGCATCAGAAGTGGTCAGTGGACCTTCGCTTCCAGTGAATATGGATTTGATGGTGGTGTGTTCCGCATCAAAATTTAATGCCTCCGGGTCTTCATTGAGGTAGAAACCGGCAAAACGCCGGGCCCGCTGGATATTGCCGGGAATGGTGGGGTTTCCCAATCCCAGATTGTAAAATAAGGTCATGCCTTCACTGATGTGAAAGGAATCGTCATGCCGGGGAAATTCCTTATACAAACGGTGGTAGTAATCAATGGAATCCTCATCGTAGGCCGTATTGCTGCGGTTGATGGCATTGTATTCCTTTAGCGCGGTTTCCAGAAAGTAATCGCTTCCCCCCATGGCGTAAAGTTCGGGCCAGTTGTAAAACATTTCGTAGACATCATCATAAGGCCCACCGCCATAAGTGGTGCCATCCTGCCGGGTAAATCGCTGTACATAATAGGGCGCCGCCTCTTCCATCGCCCGCATCAGATGCCGCTGCATGATCGCCCAATCGGGAGGCGTTTCCACCTGAGAGGCTTCTATCATTACCAGATCATTGAGAAAGCGGGGATAGTCATGGCCGGGCTGGGCGATCAGGGGCTTTAATGACAGCATAACCCAAACCAGGGTGAGTATACAATATAGGAAGTTGTGCATTGTAGCGTAGTAGTTTTTTAAAAGTCATCTTCCTTGCCAGTTACTGGCAGTATTTATCCAGACGGGGTATACGAGGGTACCTGGGCGCGACACTTTACTCACTCACGCAATGGTTGAATAAAATGTTTACTGACAGTCAGGCAGATAAATTTTTCTGCAATCCGCTAAAAACAGGAGTATGCTCTCGTCTAAGCCCAAACAAAAAAAATCCGAAATTAATATCTTATTCTCCGATTATTGTTAACTCACAAATTTTTACACTAAATGTATTCCTCGTATTGATGACTTTAGCAAAGGAATCGTTATTGCCCGAAATATGCTACTACTTTGTTTGCAGGAATATATACTATTTTGATATATTCATGAGTAAACACAAAACCATCCTCAGCCTTGAAACTCCTCGCCGAAAAATTTGCAACCACTCCTCATACATCTTACACGGTAAAGATACAGCACTTACCTCTTCACGATCCTTTTCTGCATTTTCATGATGATTACGAACTGGTTGCCATCCTGAATGCTCGCGGAAAACGCTTCATTGGTGATTATGTCGGAGAGTTCAATGGAAATGAAATAGTACTGGTAGCGCCTCAGGTTCCTCATTGCTGGCATATTTCCTACGCCATTGATGGAAAAAGCCCCCTGGCCATTGTCGTTCATTTTTCAAGGTTTTTTATGGGAAAAGACTTTTTCCAGTCCCCCGAACTATCGGGGTTTCTGGCCATGCTGGAGAAAGCAGAGCGGGGAGTATTGATCAAGGACCATTTCGCCGATAAAATGGTTTTAAAAATGAAGAAATTACCGAAGCTCACTGGTTTAAAAAGACTTTTAGTACTTCTGGAAATTTTTGAAAGTATCAGTACCAACCCTGATTATCACTTACTGGCCAGTGTTGCCTACTCGACAAAAAAAGATCATTCAGACTACGAAAGAATTAATACCATTTATGAATATGTTAAACGAAACTACGCGAAACCGGTCAACTTAAAAGAAGTGGCCGATCTGGTACATCTTTCTTCTCCCGCCTTCTGCCGTTATTTTAAAAAAGCTACCCAAAAGACCTTCTTCGACTTTCTTAAAGAAACCAGAATAGGACAGGCCAGCAAGCTATTACGTGAGAGTAACCTGAGTATTGCAGAAATATGTTATGCCAGTGGGTATAACAATGTGGCCAACTTCAACCGGCAGTTCAAACAATTAAAGGATTTTACACCAAGCACTTACCGCACGATTTATCACAAAAATAAGGTGATTTAAAATCTCACTTGCTTTACCATCGCCTACGTTTTCCTGTGGTGGAGTATCTGGCATCTCACTATTAAGATCAAAAAGGGTGTAGCGCTGTATTTTATAAATGATTTGTTCGGTTCATCACCTGAGGGTATAAGTAGCGCTCTTTCGTTTTGGGAGTGAAAGATTGTTTCACTAGATTACCTCGAAAGAAAATCATTCCCCTTATTGCTACCATGCCTGGTTCCTACACAATGCTGACCCGGAGCGCGAAATACACAATCGCCCGAAAACCTGATAAGAAAGCAGACAGTACGATGGCTCACCACTGTACTATGAAAAAGTCGTTCTACCTGACGGTGATTCCCTTGTCTATCATCCTGCTCATGATATGCAGTGAAATGGCCTATGCCCAGCCATCGCCCCTGACCTTCAGCTTTGGGGAAGCAACCTCCTGGGAAGAGGTGATCTTTGAAGGAGAGGCCAGCAGCACTTCCCTGCAATGGATTGATGTGAATACCAGCGACAGTACCTGGGCGGTGGTGGGAGATGAACTGGTCTGCTATGGCAACCCCATTGGCGTAGCCCGGTCGGCTAAGCAGTACGAAAATTTTATGCTACATGTAGAGTGGAAGCATATGGAGCCAGGCGGCAACTCGGGCATCTTTGCCTGGAGCAGTGCCATCCCTGGTGAAGAAAACCGCCTGCCCGATGGAGTAGAGATACAAATGCTGGAACTGGACTGGGTAAATCTTAACCAGCGCAACGGTGAGAAGCCTCCCATTGCCTACGTACAGGGCGAGCTTTTCGGGGTAGGCGGAGTAGAAACCGAGCCCGATAACCCCCGCGGTACCCGCAGCAAATCCATCGAACACCGGGCCAAAGGAAAAGGGGAATGGAACACCTACGATGTGGTCTGTGTAGACGGCGTGATCAAACTCTCATTCAACGGCAAGTTTGTGAATGGCCTCAGCCATGCTACCCAGAAGAAAGGCTATCTCTGCCTGGAATCCGAAGGCGCCGAGATTCACTTCCGTAACCTGAAGATTGTAGAACTACCACCCGGCGTGACATCTGCCGAGCAGACGGCTCCCGAGTTTACCGGATCACTCAACCCATCGGCCGACCCGCTTCAGAAGAATCAGGGTTTTATCTTTCCCGAATACCACTTACTGGCGCAGAGCAAACAGGCCATAGACCACCAGGACCCCAGTATCATGCCCGCCTTTAAGGCCCTGATCCGGGAAGCCGATGAGGCACTGGAGGAAGGCCCATTCACCGTAATGGACAAGAGCTATATACCCCCGGGTGGCGATAAGCACGACTATGTGAGCCTGGGCCGGTACTGGTGGCCTGATCCCAACACCCCCGATGGGCTGCCTTACATCCGCCGGGACGGGGAAACGAACCCGCAGATTGCTGACTTTGACCGGAACCGTCTGGGACAAATGCTAAATAATGTGCAGACCCTTTCTCTGGGCTATTATTTCACCGGCAACCAGGCCTACGCCAACCATGCCGTAAGGCTGATGAAAACCTGGTTTCTGAACCCTGAGACGAAGATGAATCCCCATTTAAAATACGGGCAGCACGTGCCGGGGCGAGAGGAAGGCCGGGGATACGGTATTATTGATACCCGAGGCTTTGCCCATCTTCCCGATGCCATTAATTTCCTTCGAGGCTCCGAGGCTTGCACCAGCCAGTTTGAGCAGGGGATAAAGGATTGGTTTGGGCAATACCTGGACTGGTTATGGAACAGCCAGCTTGGGCAGGACGAACGGGGGAGGTTTAACAACCACGGCACCTCGTACGACATGCAGACGGCCGCCTTGGCACTGTACCTGAACAAGCAGGATTTATACCGGCAAATTCTTGAGAGCGTGCCCGCAAACCGGATTAATCAGCAGATTGAAGCCGACGGTAGTCAGCCTCTGGAACTGGAGCGGACGCGCGCGTTCAGCTACTCGGCAATCAATACTGATTTCTTCCTGGCACTAGGCATTCTGGGTGAGCGAGCCGGTACTCCCATCTTTGGGTACGTCGGGCCGGAAGGTCAGTCCGTAAAGAAGGCGGTGGATTTCCTGGCACCATACGCTACTGGCCAGGAAGATTGGCCCTACCAGCAAATATCCCCGATGGCAGCAGTATACCAGCAGATGGGCCAACTATTCCGGCAAGCCGCCTACTACTACGGTCAGGAGGTGTACTGGGAAAGAGCCCGGCAACTACCCGGGCAATCACCCGACGACTACGAAACGGAGCTATTCTACCCGCGCCCTGAAGAACAACCTTCCCACGCGAAGAAACTTCCCTAATCATTTACCTTTCACTGTTTACCCTGCTCTCCCATGACCCAATCCCGACGAACGTTTATTAAGGCAGCGGCAGCATCTGGGCTGGCAGCATCGGCTATGCCCCTGACGACTGCGGCCAACCTGACTCATCCCCTAAATCCTATACCATCTCCTATGACTCCACAAGCTCCTTCTACCAGCATTATCGGGCAGTATGGCCCCTGGGCGGCTTCCCTACCCGCTAACCCGCCATCCCTGTCGTTCCGGCTTGACCAATGGAAGGATGTGGAAGCCTGGCGGAAGGAAGCCCTCCGCAAAACCACCGAATACCTGGGTATTCCCAATACCGGAGACACACCCACCGTCACGGTAGAGCGGCAATACACTTACGACGGGCTGACGGTAGAAGAACTCTCCTGGCAGCTTCCCTACGGACGTCCTACGAAGGCTACCCTGCTAAAACCGGAAGGAGCCGAAGGGCCACTACCAGCCGTACTCGGACTGCACGACCACAGCGGCGATAAGTACTTTGGCATTGAGAAGATTACCCGCACCGGCAAGCAGCACCCCATGATGGTGGAGCTTCAGGAAAAGATCTATAGCGGTCGGGCCTGGGCCAATGAGCTGGCGAAGCAGGGCTATGTGGTACTGGTGCCCGATGCTTTTGCGTTTGGCAGCCGTCGAGTGATGTATGACGATATGTCCGAGATCAACCGGCAGGGTTTGGGAATGGAGGGAAAGACCGAGCCCGACCCTACCGACAGGAAGGCGATCACCGAATATAACCGCTGGGCGGGATCGCACGAGCATGTGCTTTCCAAGTCTCTTTTTTGTGGGGGAACTACCTGGCCGGGAGTGTTCCTGGCTGAAGACCAACGGGCCCTGGATGTACTCTGCGCTCGCGACGAGGTAGATACCGAACGGGTAGGCTGCTGCGGACTATCGGGCGGCGGGTTGCGTAGCGCGTACCTGGGAGGAGTGGATCCCCGCATTGCCTGTGCTGTATGCGTGGGCTTCATGACCACCTGGAACGATTTTCTGCTCAACAAAGCCTATACCCATACCTGGATGACCTACATCCCTCGCCTCCCGGAGTTCCTCGACTTCCCCGAAATCCTGGGCATGCGTGCTCCCCGCCCTACCCTGGTGCTCAGCAATAGCGACGACCAGCTCTTTACCCTGCCAGAAATGCAAAAATCTGACACCATCCTGAAAGACATCTTTGCCAAAGCCAACGCTGCCGACCGTTACCGAACCTCGTTTTATCCTGGTCCTCATAAGTTTGATGCTGATATGCAGGGCGAAGCCTTCGAGTGGTTTAAACACTGGCTCGCCTAACCACCACCTTTGTTTAACCATGACCCAGCCTTAACCCTATGAAAAATATTCAGATCTTTGAAGGCGAACGCGCCGCGCACTACGACGAAGCCATCACCCGCTGGATTCCCGCTTATGACCTCTTTCATGCCTTTATCTCCCACCACCTGCAAGAAACCTTCCGGCCGAACGAACCCCTGTCTATCCTGATAGCCGGGTGCGGCACCGGAAAAGAGATTCCCGAAGTAAGCCTTTCCCCTCACTGGAGCATCACCGGATTTGACCCTTCTGTAGAGATGATCCGGCAGGCAGAGAGCCGGTATAGCAACCAGCCCCACGTGAAGCTGATTCACGGTACTGTTGAAGCAGTGGAAGAAGAAGATTTTGATGTCGCAACCCTGGTGCTAGTGCTGCACTTCTTATCCGATGATGGTCCTAAACTTCATCTGCTTACGGAGCTTTGCCAGCGGCTGAAACCGAACGGACAGCTACTGCTGGTGGATATTTACCATTGCGAAGGCTTTGAGGCAGAACTCTCTCGCCTTCAGGAAAGCCTACAGGGCGAAGTTGATCCGGAAATGCTGGAAGCGGGGATCAATCATATCAGAGACGATATCTTTCACATCCCGGAAGACCGGCTGAAGCAACTGGTGAAGGAAGCCGGCTTCTCCAGTCTGGAGCGGGTAATGAGCAGTTATTTCTACGGAGGCTGGGTCATCCGTAAATAAGATGGGGACCGATGAGGCTGTTGTGATCCCTAGGTTGCAAAACGCTTAAGCACCGCCAGTTCTTCAGCAATCTCAGGTTTGCAAATCAGGAAATTATAGTAATCGCTGGTCGAGAGTTTTGACACCTTTCTAATGCCTGCATTTTCGTCAATATTATAAAAAACATAATTGATGCCTGAAATGAGTTCGGTGACCCCGGCAGCAACTTCTTCATTAAGAATCTCGATCAGAAATGTGGGTTCAAAAGCTTGAAGATACTTACCGAACCCTTTTAATGCTTCAACTTCGTGGGTTTCCACATCAATTTTAAGCAGGTCAATCGTTGATATATTATTTTGTTCGATGAATGTATCTAATCTGATAGTATCAATTTTTACTGCAATAGAGTCTTCATAATCATGGCTGGTGTCTTTGTTTACCGTTACGGAATAAGTATGCTCAGTATCTTTATCATAGATCACAGCGCTGCCATCAAAATCAGAAACGGCTTTTTTTACACACCTTATGTCATAGTTATTTAAATTATTATTGTAAATCAGTTTTTCATATACTCTTTCAACTGGCTCAAAAGCATAAACGGCCGCCTCCGCTTTTTTTGTTTTTGCCAGTAATGCATAAACCCCTGTATTAGCTCCAATATCAAAGATTGTTTCCGATTTCTCACATAATTCAGACCATAGCTGAAGAGAGATTTTCTCCCAGCCGTTAAATAGCCCGTTCCAAAAAATTTCGTTTTCCAACTGATACCCATAATGTCTCATATCAAAGTTTCGCTGGCCATCTACTTTGATATTGATATCGTCAACAAAATGTAAGTGCTGGTATATTTTTTTACCTGGCTTATAGAAGCGTTTTATTAATAAAAACATCTTCTTCTTTAACGGTAATGCCTGATAAATTTTTTTGATGATGTTCCTCATAAATCTGTAGTATCAGTTGGGAAAGCCTTACTGTTAAATGGGTGGTCCTTTTTCCAGGCAATTTAGGATTTCTATTGATCTTCCTGCTCATCACCTACCAGAAAGCTTATATTTTGGCTCCAACGGTAGTGCTGGCAACACCTTATGCTGGGCACATTGCAATACAATGTAACTTGACGTTCTCTCTGATGAGTAAATGTATATTATCCCCGTCCTCTCTCTGTGCGTTCTCCCAAAAAATCAGGGGCAATGCATAACCTTAACCAACATTATTTCCAGCTAAAAAACAACCACCAGGCTTGCGTCATACTAACTTCCAACCCAGGTAAAATCGATCTGCCGCCGGAAATATTACATTCAAGTAACTAAAAATCAATCCGATCACGTCAACCTTACATCCAGGTAGGTTGGAAGTCATTCTGACGCCGGAAATATCATTTTAAGTAACTAAACAGTCGATATGACACCGGAAATATCATTTTAAGTGACTAAACAGTCTATCTGACACCCGCAAACTCATTGTTTTGTGTCTGGCAATCAGAAAAACCCCGTCACGACGATTGCCAGCCGCTTAGCAATTGTATAATTCTCTCCACTGGCAGTTCCCCACACAAACCACCCTGCAAAGTCGCTTTTTATTGAGTATTTCACCGCGCTTGGGGTATCGGTGATTTTTTACTAGCTTAGGCAGCAGTTGACACCCGCCTGGCTATCTCTCATGATTATTGAACAAGAACATCAGCAGCTCATTGTGCAGTTTTACACCGCCTTCCAGCAACTGGACGCGGCCGAGATGATCTCCTTATACGATGACGATGTGGTGTTTGAAGACCCGGCTTTCGGGCAGCTTCGAGGGGAGGAGGCCAAAGCTATGTGGAAGATGCTGATCGAACGTGGAAAAGACAGCCTGAAGATTGAATTCTACGATGTACTGGGTACTCCCACCGGAGGCACGGCTACCTGGGAGGCCCGCTATCTTTACAGCAAAGCTAAGCGACCGGTGCATAACATCATCCAGGCCCAGTTTGTCATCGCCGATGGTAAGATCATCAAACATACCGACCAGTTTCGCTTCTGGCGCTGGGCTTCTCAGGCATTAGGACCGACGGCGCGCGTTCTGGGTTTTACCAGCTTCCTGCGGCAACAAGTACGCAAAGGCACTCGCGAGGCATTAGATAAGTACATGGCAAAGGGTTGAAGGATTGACAGTGAAGGGTGAAGAGTGGAAGGTATAAGAGGCAGAAAGCAAGGGGCGGTTGGCCGGTGACTGTTGGCGGGGAATAGGTAATAGTGAGGAGCTGTGGTTTGGATATTTTTATCAAACAAACAATTATTACCTATCTCCCGCATTCAGCCAACCGCTAGCTGCCTCCCGCCTACTATTTATCATTTACTTCAATATACTGGTTGCGTCCAGGCAGTTTCGGTGTCGCCGGGTTGGTAGGGGTTTTCCTGGAATTTATCGGAGATGATCTTGGCCCGCACGTAGAGGTCGTTATCGGCTAAGGGGTACGAGGCTTCGGTGCCTTCCATTTCCTTCAATAGCTGCCCCATCTGCTCTCGCGAGGCTCCCTTTTTGGTTCCCCAGAACTGAATGCGGTAGTTAACACCGCTTTCCGGTTGCACTTGTATGGTTAAGGTCTTGTCTTTGAAGGCTACCGTTTCCAGCGTCACTCCGGTGCTACCGTAGAAGTTACCGGCTTCCATGGCGGTTACGATGGCTTCGGGGGTGAGTTCGTCGGCCTGCACCATCACCCATCCCCTGCCGGGATTGCTTTGCTTACCGTTGAATTCATGATAACTGTGAGAATCATCTACGGCCATTCCGTACATAACGGGCTTGCCCTCCTTCAGGTAGTTGCTGATAAGAATATCCCAGATGGCTTCGGTACCTAGCCTGGTGTCGTCCCCGTAATTATGCACCAGCGGATGGCCATTGTAGACTTCAAAGAAGCGTTCGCCCGTCAGCGGCAGCATATCGTCTACCGTAATGGCCCAGCCAAAATTGGGGTGATTGATGTGGGGAAACATCGGAGTGCCGGTTCGTTTACGCTGAGCCTGTACCTGATCGATATTATTCTGCATTACCTCGGTTACACTGTTGCCGCCTTTCGGCTCAATCAGCTCCTGCACATTGGTAGCGTTCATGTGAATGGGTTTGTCCCCATAACCATCGGTAATCTCTTCGGACTTGATGATCAGAAACTTGCCCTTCTCTTCAAACCTGGGGCGGTACTCATTCAACGTTTTCAGCTTCACTTCAATCCGTCCTTCATCGTTCTTCTGATAGACTACCCAGTCTTCACCGTACTTGTCAAGGTATTTGTCAAAGCTTTGTTGGGCTGTTTCGGTATCAGGCAGCAGCTTCCAGAATTCAATCTCCGCCAGCACGTTATGGTCGGACAGGGCAATGAAGTCGTAGTCGCGCGTCTTGTACCAATCGACAATCATCTCAGGAAAATCGTCCCCATCGCTCCAGTAAGAGTGGGTATGCAAATTACCCCGGTACCATTGCTGGCTCTGGGCAGCAGTAGTAAATAGAAAGAGGAAAACAAGAAAAAAGCAGGAAGAGCAAAGTAAGCGGTTCATGTAGTTATGGTTTGGCGGTTAGTTCGGTCGTAAGAATCTCTGAAGCCGGAAGAACCCGGATGCAGCCCTGGGTAGGAATCATATTTTGCCACACCCAGTTATAGTGAGCAATCAATTGTTCAGCCCTCCCGTGCGGACGGTCAGCCGTAGTGTGTCCATCCTGCACCACCGTCACCGCATAGTCGTGTACCAGTGCGGACTGAACCGTGGCATCTACGCAAAAGTCGGTGGCACAGCCGGTTATTACCAATTCTTTTACCCCTCGTTCACTGAGTATGGGCATCAGGTCGGATCGATAAAACGCATCGTTGGCTGTTTTGGGCACTATCTGGTCGGCAGGGGCGATATCCAGTTCGGGCAACAGTTTCCATTCCTCGGTGCATGGCAGACAAGCTCCCTCTTTCGTTCCGTCGTGCTGAATGAATAAGACCGGGTTCCCTGCTTTTCTAAAGTAATGACTCAGGGCATTGATCCGTGCGATAACCCCGACCGTATCAAACCGTACGGTTCGTGGAGTAAAGGAGATATGCTGCATGTCTATGACGATCAATGCTTTGGAGCCCATTGTAATCCTTATTAGGTGCGTTTGCACGAAGGTACACTGGCGAATTTGGTTAATTGCGTAGAATGACGGAAATTATCGGGGTTAAATTTTTGTTAGTAACTGCCCTATGACCACTCGCCTCTTCTATTGCCTCCTCTTTTTTAGCGCTCTTTTCTTTTCCGCTTGTAGTAAGCACGACGATGCGCCTTACATACCAACACCTCCGCTTTCTTACGTTAATCCATTAATCGGCACCGCTCCCAGCACGACCGAAACTGCCCAGATGCACAGCGAGGCCGGCTCCGAATTGAAAGGTCAGACCTTCCCTGCCACTGGCGTCCCTTTCGGCATGACGCAGTGGACACCCCAGACCCGCGCGACTGAAGAAAAATGCATGTCTCCCTACTACTACCAGGACTCCCTGATGCAGGGCTTCCGGGGCTCCCGCTGGATGAGTGGTTCCTGCACCCAGGACTATGGCAGTGTGACCATTATGCCGACTACGGGCGCTCTTCAGGTACAAGCCGAAGCGCGCGCTTCTGTTTTCTCGCATGACACGGAAATTACGACTCCCTCTTATTACGCGGTCACCTTAACCGATTATCAGATCCGGGCGGAAGTGACAGCCACCTCCCGAGCCGCCATGCTGCGCTTTACCCCCGAAGAAGATTCTATCAACCTGATTATTGAACCGAACAGTGATGAAGGCGAGGGTTTTATTGAAATCTACCCTGAACGCAACGAGATTGTCGGCTTCAATCCTGTGCACCGCATTTACCAGGGTTGGGGTGAGTCGGCGGGGTTTAGCGGGTATTTCGTCATACAGGTAGAAAATGGCTTTAGCGATTATGGTGTCTGGCGAGGCAACGCGGTGCAGGATCAGGTGAAGAAGATAGAAGGCAAGGGGCAGGGAGTGGGCGCCTACGTACGATTGTCTGCTGAGGATGCCGCAACAGTAAAAGTTGGCACATCATTCACCAGCATCAACCAGGCCCGCAAGAATCTGACCGCCGAAATTCCGCACTGGGGTTTTGAGCAGGTGCGCGATAGCTCCGAGACCATCTGGCAGGAACAACTCAACAAAGTGCAGATTCGCGGTGGCACGAATGAAGAAAAGACCAAGTTTTATACAGCCCTGTACCATGCTATGCTGCTGCCCCGCGTCTTCAGCGATGCCGATGGGGCCTACCTGGGGTTTGGCGGCAGCAAAAAGGTATACCTGGCCGAAGATTTTGACTACTATGCCGACTTCTCCATGTGGGACACTTTCCGGGGAGTACACCCACTGCAAACGCTGCTGAACCCCGAACGTTCGGCTGATATGGTACAATCCCTGCTGCAAAAGGCTGAACAAGGCGGCTGGCTACCCATCTTCCCCGCCTGGAACAGTTATACCTCCGCCATGATCGGCGACCACGCCATTGCCATGATCGGCGATGCCTGGATGAAAGGTATTGATGATTTTGATCAGGAAATGGCCTACCGCGTAATGCGCAATAATGCCTTCGAGGCCAATACTGATACCGCCAGCTACCGTAACGGACAGGGCCGACGGGCGATGGAGTCCTACTTACAATACGGCTACATTCCACTGGAAGACAGCGTGCCCGATTCCTTTCACCAGCGGGAACAAACTTCCCGTACGCTGGAGTATGCTTTCGACGACTTTGTACTCTCGCAGGTAGCGAAAAAAATGGGCAAAGCAGAAGATTACGAGGCCCTGCATCAGCGGGCCAAAAACTGGCAGTACGTATTTGATACCACTACTGGCTACGCCCGCGGTCGCCATGCTGATGGCCGTTGGTATGACCCGTTCGATCCGGTAGCATCCCGCGCCCCTTTCATCACCGAAGGCTCGCCCTTTCAATATACCTGGTACGTGCCCCACGATGCGGCTGGTCTGATGAAAGCCATGGGCGGAAAAGAACGCTACCTCCAGCGACTGGATACCCTATTTGACCAGCGTTACTACTGGCACGGCAACGAACCCGGCCACCAGACCGTCTACATGTACGTCTACGCCGGTGCCCCCTGGAAAACCCAGCAGCGGGTGCGGGACATCATCCGGGAAGAGTATAGTGCGGCCCCCGGTGGCCTTAGCGGCAATGAAGATGCCGGACAGATGTCGGCCTGGCTGGTCTTCAGTATGATGGGCTTCTACCCGGTAGCCCCCGGCATGCCGTATTATGTGCTGGGCAGTCCGGTATTTACCGAGGTCGCCCTCGCCGCCGGAGAGCAGTCATTTACCATCCGGGCTGAGAATAACTCGGCCGAGAACCGCTATATCCAGTCGGCCATGCTCAACGGAGAACCGCTAAACCGGGCCTACCTCTGGCACCGGGAGATTGTGGCCGGAGGAACGCTGGTGCTGGACATGGGCCCCGAACCCAACAAAGCCTGGGCGAGTGAGGACGTGCCGCCTTCGATGGATGAGATTAACATCAACGAATGAAAAAGCTTTGGAATAGCAGAGAAGAAAGAGAAAATGCTCAAGAACTGATCGATGCGCTCTTTCCTTTTATTAATGATAAAGGGATGGTATCTAATCCCTATACTATCCTAGTAAGGGGAGAACTTAAGGCTTCACTAAATAAAAACACCAAACTTAATAGAATAGGTGAGATATCCATCATTCCAACTTTAGTTGAATTAAAAGCTGAGAAGAAACATACAGTTCAAGATTTTGAGCAGACCTATCCATCTATCAAAGCATCCTTCCACAGAAAAATAAACAAACCAGAAAAACGCTGGCTACTTTTTATCCCTTTCGATCTACGAACAAAGAACAGAAAAATTCAAATTCTAGGTAAGAAGTTTTCAATTGTTGAAAAAGATGATTTGCTAAAAAAATTAGACATAGGGCTATTTAAGAGTAAAATTTCTTCATTTAAGGCCTTTCCATCGGAAAAAGATAAATTCATAGACAACCTTCCATTTTACTTTTTACAAAGTGAAATATATGCTGCGCAGTATACTCAATTATGGAAGAAGGTAGAAAGCTACTACGATTTACTTAGAGGAGTTGTAGATTACTCAATGCAGTATGGCACTTATCATTTACGATTCGGAACGCCTTTTTCCAAGAGAACATTTCTAGGATTACCTACTTTAGCAATAGCTATTGATGATAAGAAAAAATTGGAAGTTATTGACCTATTATCAGACTCTAATCAAAAGTTTAAACCTATTGAATTTAGTTCGGCTCAGGACGATAATTTCAAATTCATTAGCAGTCTATTTGATCATGAAATTAATGATGAAAATTCTATTGAGAGCTTAATGGCTGACTGCTTTCGCTTATATGGACAATCAATGGACTCGATTCATGATTATCAAGCATTTATTAGTTTATGGCAGATAGCAGAGCGCATAACATTGAATGCTAAATCTCAGGAAGTCGCCGATAAGCTTAATGCTTTAAATAAAGATAAACTTCCAGGCTCTAGATCTAAATATTCGCTTAATATTCTTGCAAAGAAGAGAAATGATATTGTACACAGGGGAATCCATAATCTTGACGAAGATGACTTAACTATATTAAAGTTAAATTGCGAAAATGCATTGCAGTGGTTAATACATAATCGTGATCAAATCAAAACTATAGAGCATTTAGAAGCTTTTCACCTTTTACAAGACTGGTTAGTAAAGGGTGAAAAGAAACAACTGGTTAGAGAGGAAACACTTTCTTTTTTTCTAACTGAGATGATAAAAAACAAAACATAAACACGCTCACGAACTCACTCCTTCAC
This sequence comes from Cyclobacteriaceae bacterium, assembly GCA_040222715.1. Lineage (GTDB taxonomy): Bacteria > Bacteroidota > Bacteroidia > Cytophagales > Cyclobacteriaceae > Tunicatimonas. The sequence goes on from JAVKCN010000009.1 coordinate 105,304, forward strand.
TTAATTCAGACTAAGTAGTTACTTTCAAGTTTTTTTGTACTAAATATGCTGATACAATGTAAAAACATGCATAGTACAGACGATTAGCCGCAGAATTCCAGCGCTTATTAGAAACCAGTATCGCCATCTTCCAAGGATTCTTTGGCCCGTGCTAGCCGATAGCTAACTAATTGTTGTTTTGAGTATGTCATGCGGGCACTCCTTCTTTTTCTATGATCTGATATAAAGGAGTTATTCCTCTACTCTCCCAATCTGCTTTTGTATGAATGAGACTGCTGATGACAGTATCTGTTTTTAACTCCAGTTCATACAACAGATCCTGGATTTCATTCTTTGTTTGGCGAGTTAGTTGCGGGGTATCTACCAATATCAAAAAGTCCCAATCTGATGCCTTTGTATAATCGCCTCTTGCTCGTGAGCCAAATAGTGTAACTTCCGGATTATTCACTAACTGACTCACCGTTTCTTTTACCAGCTTAGGGATTTCCATCATGAGTATTTTATTTCAATATACATATAACCTGCGAATTCTAGGCCTGTTATAACATTTCTGCACTTTTGTCTACCCCACTTTCAGCGACCTCTTTAACCTCGAAAATATAACCCTGGTAGCTGACCTCCTACAGATTTTCTATATTTGCAGGCTACGGACTTTTGAAAACCAACCATGACCGACGCAGAACAGTATAGTGAGTATTCCCTGTTATTAGAAAAGACCCAGCGGCGCATCAAGCAGTACGCTCAGCAAAAATTTGTTGAGTTCAATTTCGGTATCACGGTCGACCAATGGATGGTACTCAAACAGTTGTATCCCAGTTCGAATTTAAGTCAGAGCCAACTGGCTGAGATCACTTACAAAGGGATGCCCACGCTCAACGGTGAACCACTGAACCGGGCCTACAGAGATTGTGGCCGGAGGAACGCTGGTGCTATGGGACCCGAGCCTAATAAAGCCTGGTCCAGTGAGGACGTGCCGCCCTCGATGGATGAGATTACTGAAATGAATATAAGCGAATAAAAAAGTCAGGTAAAAGCAGCGGGTGCCCCTGCATCTACCTGACTTAAAGCCGGGAAGACTACCGACTAAGGGAAGTGATCCAAAACTTATTTGGCAACCCCCTTATCAATGATCTTAAACTCTACCCGGCGATTCTGTCCTCGGCCAGTCTCGGTACCATTATCAGCAATCGGCGACTTCTCCCCCTGTCCTTCTACAACAATATGCGACGGGTCAATTCCCTGCTGGGCCAGATACTGCTTTACCTGAGCAGCCCGTTCGAGGGAAAGTTGCTCGTTGTTCGCCTCCGTACCGATACTACAGGTATGCCCTACCAGCAGAATGTTAATGTCTTCATTGCGTTTGAGCACATCCGCAACTTCATCCAGAAACTCCCGTGAATCTCCCGTCAGCTCGGTGGTTCGCAGATCAAAACGCACTGTTTTTTCCAGCACCAGACGATCTTTTTCGGCCAACTGAGGCTTGCTGCGGCGGGGAAGCTCTTTCGCTGGCGCATTGTTATTGAGGCCATTCCCCTTGAGAGAAGACACTGAGGCAGGTTTTTCTTTTTGGATCGGCTCCGATGGCTCGGCAGCCGGGGCTACTGCCCTCTTCGGCTCTGCCGGAGTAGTTGGTGCACTCAATGTCTGAGCCACGACCGGGGTACTTGCTTTCTGAGTTACTACAGGCTTGGCTTTGTTTCCGATCCGTAGCGAAAGCGCTACTTCAAAGATGCCCCCCTGTTGCAGGGTACCCAACTCTGACATCATTGGAATATCGTAACTCAAACCGACCAGGTAGCGAGATTTGGCATACTCCAGCGCAAACACGCCGGCCTTATTGCTGTTGTACCAGACTCCCAGACTGATATGTTGTGGGTACTCCACACTTTCACTCAGGTCGTACCGCAGCCAGGTGCCGGAGTTGAGCAGGTGGGCGTCTGCCCGATACAGCCAGCGCACATTGGGCATTACCGACAAGCGCTCCCCCTGGAAGACTCGCAGACCTGCCGTACCTTTCAGGCTGGCAGGCATTCGGCTTTCTTCGGCAAAGCCCACATTGGGCTGGTTTACATTGAACAGGGAGACTCCGGCAAAGGCCATTTGCCGCTCCTGCCCGTCTTTCATCTGCCAGAACAGCCCGGTAGTCAGAGTCGTAAAGTTGCGGGATTGCTGAATGAATATCTCTCCGGTCGGAGCATCAGCATTGTAGCTACCATTTAGAAACTGACTATCGGTGGTATACGAAAAGGAAGAGTTTAGCTTTCGGTTAAAAAAGCCAACCTGGGCACCCAGGCTCAGCGTATGCCGCTGCGATAGCTGTACACGATAGGCCGTGCCCAGTAACCCGCCGTTGGTGCTCATAAAATCAGCGGCCCGATCACTTAGGAAAGAGGCACCCACCCCTAACCGATGGTTCCCCAGGGCGATGGGATAGTAGCCCGAAATCGTAGAGGTAGCATACGTTTTACCCGCATCCACCGACTGGTTACGATGGTTCAGCATGCCCCCCGCCTGGTCCAGGGTCCCGATCATGCCTGGGTTGGTCAGAAAGGGAGTATGATTGTACTGGGACAGATTGGACTCCTGGGCCTGGGCTATGGTAAACCAGCCCGACAACAGCCCTCCCAATATGATACGATATAAGAATTTATTCATGATTATGATTTGCTAAGTAGGTACGAAAAGTTTACAGAGAGTTTATCTATCGGATCAGTCGGATCGTTCCGGTGGTTTTGCCCTGTACCAGCAACGGATCACCGTTGGTGTAGCGCCCTTTGAGTACCCATACGTAGTTATCGGGGGTCAGAAATTTACCCTGATAGGTACCGTCCCAGCCGGTTTGAGTAATGTGCTCAAAATTGGTAGACTGGTATACTGCTTCCCCTTCCCGGTTGAAGATGGATAGCTCAATACTGGCTACCCCGCCGGCTCCGCGCAGGATGAAGTAGTCATTACTTTGGTCACCGTTGGGTGAGAACAGGGTAGGCAGGAACAGTTCGTTCTGCTTCACTGAGAATATAACCGATACCTCATCGGCGGCCTCGTACATACTATTGCCCGCCTGGCTGGCGATCACCGTGACGGTACCGACACCTTCCATAACCAGCAGGTTATCCTCCAGATATGCCACGCCCAAGGCAGGTTCAGTCACTAGCCGGTAGGTAACCGGATTGCCGGAATTACCTCCGGCCGCCTGTAGGGCAATCGGGTCCTGGCCAATCTTTCGGTCCTCAATGGCATCCAGGCTGATCACCTGCGGCAACTTGCCAATGCTAATGGCAAACGAGGCTTCTTCACTGATATCTATCCCACCGTTCGCGGTTCCTCCATCATCAGCCAACCTCACGGTGACCGTTGCTGTGCCACTGACCCCATCAGCCAGGGCAAAGCTCAGGTCACCCTGGGAATTGATAGCCGGTTGGGTGGTGAAGAAGTCATTCTGATCATTGGAAACCTCAAAGGTCCCCTGCTGCTTACTTTCATCGGCCGGTCCGACACTGATGTCAGTAGCCCATCCGGTAATCAGGTACTCCTGAGCCCCAGCCGGAATGGTTTGATCTGCACCCTGAGTAAAGACCGGAGCATCATTAACCGGAGTAATGGTGATGGTGAACGTAGCTTCCTGGGAAGTATCTACTCCACCATTGTTAGTTCCTCCGTCATCAGAAAGAGAGACCGTCACATTCGCTGTGCCAAATGCATCCCTTGCTGGAACATAAGTTAAGGTTCCATCAGATGTAATGACCGGCTGAACAGAGAATAAAGATTCGTTATCATTGCTAAGATTGAAAGACAAGCTTTGGTCTGATTCATCAGCAGGACCACCACTGATTGCTGTTGCCCACCCGACTATGGTTTGTTCTTCCCTATCTTCTGCTATGGTCTGATCTTCACCAGCAATAAAGGATGGAGCGTCATTTACTTTAATAACTTTTATTATAACTGTTTCAGCCGCGCTACTATTTACTCCATCACTTACAGTAAGTTCAAGATCAAAACTGATATCTCCTGACAGATCATCGCTATCCTGGACAGTAAGCTCTCCGGTGCCACTTATGGTGAAAGCAGACTTGCCATCGCTGTCAACATCCGTATTACCTGAAACAATAGCCCAAATATGAGCAGTAGTCTGTGTATCAGCATCTGTGAAAATTACTGATCCTACTAAGGTGCCCACAGCTGCCTCTTCGGCTATATTCATTTGCTGATCTGCGGTAATAATCGGTGCATTATCGTTTACATCAAGGACCTCTACAACAATGGTTTCTTCCATTGAAGTATTCGTTCCATCACTGACCGTTAATGCAAGGGTATATAAAGCTAGCTTTTCGTAATCAAGCAGGGCATTATCGTGGACAGTAAGCTCACCTGAAGTTGAATTGATGCTGAATATGCCTTCCTCATTTCCACTGTTGATCATCCAGTTTTGGAAGGTGACAGGCGTATTGGCATCAGTAGCTATGACCGTTCCTACTGATGTCGTATTAACCGCATCTTCAGCGATACTAAAGCGCTGGGTAGTAGTAATGACTGGGGCATGATCATCATTATTAATCGTAATAATAGCACCGTCACTAATCCCCACAGCCAAAGTGGTGCCAGCCAGATTGCTCATACTTGCACTCAGGCTTTCATCGGCTTCAAGTTTTTGGTCAGCAGCAGGGCTTACTGTAAAGGTTTGTGTCTCACCAGCAGCTCCCGTAAAAGTCAATGTCTGACTACTCACTACCGTGTAATCACTATCTCCGGCAGTTGCCGTGC
>JAVKCN010000010.1:0-18146 GCA_040222715.1 Cyclobacteriaceae bacterium
CAATGTGCAATGTGCAATGTGCAATGTGCAATGTGCAATGTGCAATGTGCAATGTGCAATGTGCAATGTGCAATGTGCAATGTGCAATGTGCAATGTGCAATGTGCAATGTGCAATGTGCAATGTGCAATGTGCAAATTAATTATTCGTTGCTCATCACGCACAACTAATTGTTAATTAATCACTGCTAACTGTTCTCTGTTCATTGCTCATTGTTTTTCTCGTATTTCACTCCTATGCCGTGGTAGGTTTCCTGCTCCTGATAATCCTTGCGAAGTGGATGGCCTTGCCAGTCGTGGGGTAACAGGATGCGGCGCAGATCGGGATGATCGGTGAAGCGTATGCCCAGCAGATCGTAGACTTCCCGCTCGTGCCAGTCGGCGCTACGCCAGATGGAGGTAACCGAAGGTACTTCCGGTAAAGGCTCGTTTTCCTGGTTACGGGGAACTTCCACTTTCAGCGATACCTGATGCTCGTAGGGAATGGAATTAAGCGTATAGATCACCTCCATCGTTGCTGCCTCCGGCCCGTTATCAATACCTGTCAGACAGGCCAGATAGTCGAAGTATAAACCTTCGCTTTGGTGAAGAAAGGCGCAAACCGCCGGTAACTGTCCAGTAATTATATGAATGATGCCCGGACTAGCGTCCTCATTCACGCCCACAATGGTTTCTTCGCCAAACTTTTGAACAATTTCCTGGACAATCTCATTAAAACTCATGCGGTCTCCGGTTTGGTCTTAGCTTTCCTTTTGGCCATAATTTTCTCCAACGCTTTGGGAGCCATCAGCGATTCGTTCCGAATCTTTTCCTGCAATTTCAGAATCCCTCCGATCAACGCTTCCGGGCGGGGCGGGCAACCCGGCACGTATACATCCACCGGAATAATTTGGTCTACCCCCTTAACCACGTGGTAGCCATGCTCCCAGTACGGACCGCCGCAATTGGAACAGGAGCCCATAGAAATTACGTAGCGGGGTTCCGCCATCTGTTCGTACAGGCGTCGCACCCGGTCGCCCATCTTAAAGGTTACAGTACCCGACACAATCAGCACATCCGACTGCCGGGGCGAAGGGCGGGGGAATACTCCGAAGCGGTCCAGATCGTAATTGGAGGCATAGGTCGACATCATCTCAATAGCACAGCAGGCCAGTCCAAAGCCCATCGGCCACAAAGACGAGAGCCGCGCCCAGTTCACCAGATCATCTACTTTTGTCACGATAATCCCGCCTTGCCCAAACTGTTGGTCTAATAATCCTCCCATATGCTATGTCTGATCGTGATTCCCAGGATGGTTCCCAGGATGGTTCCCAGGATGGTTTCCTGATTCGTATTTTTGGTTAATTTGCTGATACATCGCTGGCGGAACGGGTGATGCGTAATGTGGTAGTACCACCTGGGGTTTGACCCAGTCCAGAAACCCCTTCACCCAGGCATAGGCCAGCCCCAATCCTAAAATCAGAATAAAGATTGCCATTTCAACCAGTGCGAACCAGCCCCACACGCCCTCAGTTTGCTCAATCAATGCTTTTTGCCCAAATACGGTGGCCCAGGGAAATAAAAACACAATTTCCACATCGAATAGAATGAAGATGAGAGCGACGATATAAAAGCGAGGATTGAACTGCCCCCAGGCTGTTCCCAGCGGGTCTTCTCCCGACTCATAGGTCGTTAATTTCTCTTCATTGGGCCGGTCTGGTCGGATCAGTCGAGCTACCAGCAGGGTGATTAACACAAATGAAGCTCCGCCGATCAGAAACAGCAAAATCTCTCCAAACCCGGATAATTCAGTATTCTGCATCATCGTTATATTCTCAACGGTAAAGATACAAATTACCCTGAGGGAAGCGAGAAATCCTTTTTATTTCAACAGGGCCTGGTGAAAGCCTCCGGAAGCAAATAAGTTCCTCCCTCAAATCAAATCATTTACTAAAAATCCAGCGGATCAAACTTCCGAAAGTGTCCGTTCATTTGGATTCTTTCCTTGGCCAGTTCCATCTCCTGAATGACTGGGATAGTTTTTTCCAAATGTTCTATTACAAACAACTGGCGGTCACTTTCCCGCTCTAATTGTAATAATTGGTATTGCTTCTGAGCCGATAACCCCAGCTTATGGGCCAAGTCAAAAACAGTGGCATCAGGATTGACCTTGACCTCCCCGGAAAAGTTCAGCGTCTCAAACAACTCTCTGGCGAGCGACAACATATGTAGCCGCTCTTTCTTATCAAGATCATCATAAATATTATCCAGAAAAAGCACCTCACCTCCCGCATATAGTTTTCCAGGGGCCGGGTTGGCAAAGTCAGTCACCCGAAATACCCGATGTGCCAGGGTAATGATATCCATCTGACCATCCGGATAAGTCTTAATTACTTTTTCTACGCTCATCTCCGTACCGAACTCAATCCGCTGATCCAGATAAGCCGGTATGCCAAACCGGATTTCTTCCCGAATACATTCATCAATAAGCTGTTTGTAACGATCTTCAAAAATATGAAGGTTCAATTGTTCTCCCGGAAACGCCACAAGTTTCAGAGGAAAAAGCGGAAGAAAATATTCCATGACAATACTGATTATATTTTTTTACCCTAACCCATCTATTTCCGTGAAGTTTGGAAAATATTTATTTTACAAAATAAATATTCAAAGAAAGATTATAATAATTTTGGCACACAGTTTGTAATTAACTAAATGCGCAAGGATTTTTTCTTAGCGTTTGTTTAAGGTTGATAGTTGGCCCCGGGTGCTTGGTCGCACTCGGGGTTTTTTTATGCCATTGCCTGTTGCAAGCATATCAACAGCCGTTCCATATCGCTTTCTTTATTATACAAATGGGGCGACACCCGGATTGAGTCTCCCCGCACTGAGACACTAATTTTAGCCCTTTTCAGCGCTTCCTGCACGTTTTCCATGCGGATATGCTCCGGCAAGCGTACTCCAAAAAGATGCTGACCCCGCTGCACATCGTCTTCAACCCAACACCCCAGTTCCCGCAGTTTAGTAATAGCAGAAGTGGTGATAGACTGGCAGTACGCCTGAACCCGCTCCGGCTGCCAGTCGAGCACGGCTTCCAGTGCTTTTCCCATCATGGGAATCAAAATAAAGTTACTTCGCTCGCCCATGTCGTAGCGTAGTGCTTTGGGTTGGTACTGGTCCTGATAGTTTACCAATTTGGTAAAATCTTCACTTTCGTAACGGGCAATCCAGCCTTCTTCCAGTGGTTTACCCTCGTCAAAGAACTCTCCAAAATATCCTAATGTAAGGCCATAGGGGCCCATCAACCACTTATAACCAGCGCAAATCAGGGCATCGGGCTGAATATCAGTCACATGAAAAGGAAGTGCCCCCACAGATTGCGTGCCATCTACAACCAGCAATGCGCCTACCTCTCGCGTACGCTGACGCACCGCCATCAGGTCAAATCTGGTTCCATCCGACCAGTGCGTATGAGGAATGGCCACCATACAGGTCTGATTATCAATTGCTTCCAGTAGTCGTTCATTCCACCGCTGACCCCGATTTTCCGTACCTGAAGGCGCCACTACCGTACGCAATTCGGCTTTGGCCTCCCTAACCCGTCGGTGCCACGGATATACGCTGCTCGGAAATTGTTCTCCTACTACAATTACATTATCTCCGGCCTGAATCTTCAGGTTTTTGGCGACAATGGCCATGCCATAGGACACAGCAGGCAGAATAACAATACGCTGAAAATCAGTGATATGCACTAGTTTTGCAAACAATTTTCTTGCCTGCGCTACTTCCTCAAAAAATTCGTAAGGTCCATAATCCGTAGGCAGGCGCTTCTTTTGCATTCCCGAAATACCGGCGGCTTCTACGGTCTTCAACAAAGGAGCCATGTAGGCGCAATTCAGATAGGTAAGGTCGGTAGGAAGCGAGAATAAATCCTGCTGAGGCGTAAGAAGCTGATTCATGGTAAAATTTTGTGCGTTAAAATACGTCGCTGTTCCTGCTTAATCAACTATGTGCCTGACACAAAAAGCGTATATTATCTTCCAAAACAGTCGTTTTTCCATATTTTGGAATTTTTTCCCACAGTGGGACAAAATTTGAGCGTTGCATGAAAAATAGCATCAACACTACCCCACAAAATTCTAAAGAAAAAGCTCCTCCCAGAATTACAATCGGGTACTTGTGGCAAGAGGTACTAAGCACCCTAAGTTGGGATAAAGGATTCTTTTTTACGGTTAAAATGCTCCTGCTCAATCCGGGCAAAGCCATTCGGGAGTATTTACAGGGAGTACGTAGTCATTATTCCCATCCCGTTCGATTTTTGGTTTTCACTACGGCTGTTTCCACTTATGCGGTGATCAAGCTTGACCTGATCAATAAGTTTTATGATGAGGCTGGTGTTTTATCAACCGATGAAGCCGACCGCCACATTCAGCAGCAGTTGGTCACGTTTATCTATCAGTATTATAATATCATTACCTTTTTAGCCATTCCAATTCTGGCTGCATTCACCTATCTGTTCTTCCAAAAGAAGGGGTATAATTTTGCTGAGCATCTGGTGCTAAATACGTTTCTGGCCGCCGAAGGCATGCTACTGTACCTTATTGGCAGTATTGGCATGTATTATTACCCGGCTATTTTCAACACCGTATATCAAATCATCTGGGTAGTCTACATTAGCTGGGGCCTGGTTTCTTTTTTCCAACAGAAAACCGGTAAGGGAATTACCAAAGCAGTTCTGGTTTGCCTATTCAATCTATTGATTATGCTGATCATTGGTGCGGTGAGCGGTGTTTTATTTCTACTATCACATAACCCAGCATGATTACTACTGTGATTCTGGCAGCCGGAGAGGCCCGGCGTATGGGGCAACCCAAACAACTAATGCAACTTCAGGGACAGTCGCTAATATGGCGAGCGGTGCAAACGGCCAGAGCTGTTAGCCAGGAAGTGATTGTGGTCACGGGAGCCTATGCCGACGTGGTGCAAAAAAATTTACATCAAGCATCTGTTACAATAATTCACAACCCTGATTGGGCCAGCGGCATGGGTTCCTCTATTCGTGCTGGCGTACAGCAAGCACTACATCACTCCCCTGCTCCTGAAGCCATCATCATCCTGTTGTGCGACCAGCCGCTGGTCAGCGAAAAGCTACTCCGCCAACTTATAAAGATGCACCAGAACCCTGGCAAAAATCTGGTCGCATCTTCCTACCAGAACACCGTAGGCGTCCCGGCTCTTTTTGGTAAAGCCTTGTTTCCCGATCTGCTGGCATTAGACAATAAAGGCGGCGCCAAGCAGGTCATCCGACAACATCAGATGGAAACGGTTACGGTTGACTTCCCAGAAGGTGCTTATGATGTGGATACCCCGGAGGATTTTGAGCGTATACAACGACTATTAATTTCAGAATAGGTTATCCAAAAAAATTTAATGGTTAGTCATTTCTTCAAATCACCGTTCAACACTACCGCTTCTCTATTCATTTCCTTACCTTACGCCAAAATTTACTGCTACTAACCTTTTATTTTTATGGCTCAGTTTACGCTGAACATCAACCAGAAAGACTACTCGGTTGACGTTGACCCGCAAACCCCTTTGCTCTGGGTAATTCGCGATGTTGTCGGGCTGAAAGGCACCAAATTTGGCTGCGGCATGGCTCAGTGCGGCGCCTGCACTATTCACCTGGATGGCGCCATGACTCGTTGCTGTGTGCTTCCCGTATCCGCCGTAGGTGATAAGCAGATCACTACCATTGAAGGCATTTCTCAAAACAACGACCACCCCGTACAGCAAGCCTGGATCACAGAACAGGTGCCCCAATGCGGTTACTGCCAGTCGGGACAGATTATGTCAGCAGTGGCCCTGTTACATGAAAACCCTGAACCTACCGACGAGGACATTGATAAAGCCATGCACGGCAATATCTGCCGCTGTGGCACTTATACTCGTATCCGAAAAGCAATTCACTCCGCTGCAAAAGACATGAGCTATGGAAAAGTCAACTAACAACCTGCCTTTAAATCGACGTCGCTTTTTACAAGTCAGCGGTGCCTCGGGTGCCCTGTTGGCCCTGGGATTTGGCACATCTGCCATAACCCGGGAAGCCGAAGTTTATAAAATTAATGGTGAGGGCGTATTCGGTGCCCAACTCAACCCCTTCATCATCATTGACCCGGAAGGCAAGATTACGCTGATGAACCATAAACCCGAGATGGGGCAGGGTGTGTTCCAGTCTATGCCGATGCTGCTGGCGGAGGAACTGGAAGTAAACATGGATGATGTGCACATTGTGCAGGCCGAAGGGCATAAAAAGTACGGCAGCCAGATGGTAGGTGGAAGCAACAGTGTGCGAGGGGAATGGGAACCGCTGCGTAAGATGGGAGCCGCCGCCCGCGAAATGCTCACCCTGGCTGCCGCCAAGCGTTGGAAGGTAGACCCAACCGACTGTTATGCCGAGAATGGAAAAATCACGCTAAAAAAGAAAACTAAGCGTAAAAGCCTGACATATGGCGAACTGGTAGCAGAAGCAGCCAAGCTGGATGTTCCGGCGGAACCTGCTTTAAAAGACCCTAAGGACTTTAAAATCTTAGGGCAACCGTTACCACGCAAAGATGCTCCCATGAAGTGCAATGGGGAAGCCGTCTTCGGGTTGGATATGGAAGTACCCGGGATGCTATACGCTTCGGTAGAACGTGCTCCAACCTTGCACGGCAAAGTGGTGAGCTACGACGAAGCGGCAGCAAAAGCAATTCCCGGAGTGAAGTACGTAGTGAAAGCCGAACGGCCGGTTTTCACCTATAATTTTGAAGGTGTAGCAGTAGTGGCAGATTCGTACTACGCGGCCTTTCAGGGACGAAAAGCGCTGCGCGTACAGTGGGATTTGTCCGGCTACGATGAAATTGATTCCCGCAAGATTGACGAGGGCTTGAAAAGTTTACAGTCCGAAGAAGGCTTTGAACACGAAACCAAAGGTGACTTTGCCGATGCTTATGAACAATCGGCCAAGACGCTGGAAGCGGAGTATCAGCTACCCTATCTGGCCCATAGCCCAATGGAGCCTATGAATATGGTGGCTCAGGTGAAGGGCGACCAATGCGAAATCTGGGGACCGACCCAATCCCCACAATGGGCTTTGGGCGACTTAACACAGTATTTGGGCATTCCTGAGGAAAATATCAAAATTCACGTAAGTTTTTTAGGCGGTGGCTTCGGCCGTCGGGCTTTTAACGATTTCATTATTGAAGCGGTTTCTATCGCCAGGCAAATTGATGAAACAGTAAAAGTAGTCTGGACGCGCGAGGACGATACCCAGCAAGGCCCGTTCCGCCCCGGCACGATGCATCAGCTACAGGCCGGGTTTAACGAGCAAGGAGCTCCGGTAGCCCTGAAGCACAAAATGATCGGACAGGCACTGGCTTTTCAATGGCCGGATGCGGATAAAAGTAAAATACCCGGTGGCGTAATGGAGGCCATCAACACCCATTATGCCATCCCGAACTTTACAACTCGCTACGTGCCTTACGAAACGCAGATTCCGGTGCTATGGTGGCGTTCCGTGTATTCGTCTACCAATGCCTTTGCCCACGAATCTTTCATTGACGAAATAGCGCATGAGGCTGGACAAGACCCGCTTCAGTTTCGGAAAGAGCATTTGAAAGAACAACCCCGGTTTGTAAAGGTGCTGGAAATGCTGGAAGAAAAATCGGATTGGAGCGAAGCTTTGCCCGAAAAACAGGGCAAGGGTGTAGCCATTGCTGAGTGCTTTGGTAGCATCTGCGGACAGGTCGCTTTTGTGGAACGAAACGATACCGGCCAGTTAAAATTCAAGAAGGTTATTGCAGTCATCGATTGCGGCATGACCGTGAACCCGGATACCATCCGTGCCCAAACCGAAGGTAATATTGTGATGGGCCTGACAGCGGCCATCAAAGATCCGATCATCTTCCGGGGCGGGCGGGTGATGCAGAGTAATTTCCATAACTACCAGATGGTGAAGATGGATGAGACGCCGGAGATTGAAGTACATATTGTGGAGAATCAGGAAAAACCGGGCGGTGTAGGCGAACCGGGCTTACCTCCGTTGGCACCAGCTCTCGCCAATGCTATTTTCAACGAATCCGGTAATCGTATACGAAAACTACCGTTCCGTATGGATAAAGTGTAACAATCACTTATATTTAGGGGTTTGTAGTATAAAATTTTTACACACACATGACCTATTCCTATCTTCTAATAAGCACAGCCCTGTACGCAGCTTCTGTGCTTTTTTCGTGGTACCAACCTGCTCCACCATCATCCATACAGCAAACCGAACCGGACTTGCAAGAAAGTATCAAACTTGGCCAGGAAGTGTATCAGGGCTATTGCTTTGCGTGCCACATGGCCACGGGTGAAGGCATTCCCGGGGCGTTTCCACCTCTGGCAAAATCGGACTATCTGATGGCCGATAAGGTGCGTTCTATCAAACAGGTAATGCACGGCTCCCAGGGAGAAATGGTGGTGAATGGCCAGACCTATAATGGTATGATGCCTCCGCAACCATTGTCTAACGAAGAAATAGCCCACGTACTGAACTACATCCGCAATAGCTGGGGCAATGAGGGCGAAGTTGTCACCTTTGCTGAAGTGAAAGCCGTGCGCGATGAGTCGTAAACTCATCCTAATCTATCTTCCGCAGAAAGTATAAAAAAAGCGATGGGCACCGAGGCTCATCGCTTTTTCTTTGAAAGGAACAATTACCAACCGTTATTCCTGGCTTGCTGAATCTTTTTTGCCTCGACCTTTCCGGTCACCACGACGATCCCGACCTCGCTGCATCATTTCTGCTTTCTTCTCGTCGTACAGTTGCATCTGCTCATCGGTTAAGACAGAAGCCAGTTCGGTTTCCCGCTCTTGGTTCAGGCTTTTCATCGCCTCGCGCATCGCTGCCCGATCCTCTTTATTTTCCTCGAAAGTTTCCTTCATTTTCATGGCAAACTTCAGGTTGAGGTCGCCCACTTCAGTTTGTTGCGACTCATTTAAATCGAGCATTTCCGTCATGGAGGCAGTAAGCTTTTCGGCACGTTCTTCAGGATTACCACCCCGACTGCCTCGTCCCTGCTGAGCCCAGGCCATTGATCCGGCCACTAAAAGAAATATGAAGCTAAGATTTACTATTTTTTTCATGATGTTCACTATTTATATTGAGTTATTATTTGAAGCTTAGACCGGCGCACCTGATGAAGGTTTAATTACGCCTAAACATTATATGCGTGTTTTACACTTCCTCCTAAAAAAAGTTTAGTAATCCTGCCTGATCCGTAGTAAGTAAAAAAACTTAGTATTCCTTACGTAGTACCTATCAGAAACAATCGCCTGTTTTTCGTTTGTGGCTCTCATTATCATTGTAAAAAAATGGTGACTATGAAAGAGCGACTTACTATTTGCTTGTTTTCGGTATTGATGATGATTGCTACGCTGGCCTCAGCACAAGACACCATTATCACGATCGATGGGGAAGAGATTTCTGCTACTATCGTAGAGGTGAGATTGAATGAAATAGCCTACAAAAAGGAAAATAATCCTACAGGACCTTTGTATATCATACCTCACCAGCAAGTGTACATGGTTCAGTATGCCAATGGTACGAAAGAAATTTTTTCTTATGAGATGAGTTCCCCATCACGGTCGGTAGACCATACTACCAGTACTCCATCCATGTCGTCAGAGAATTTATACCTGCGGGGAAAGGGTGATGCCAATCTATATTATAACAAGCAGGGGTCTATGTGGGGTACATTTGGGGCCACCATCATATTTGCCCCAGTGGGGCTGGCCACGGGCATTATTCTGGGAGTAGTGCCGCCTAAAATTGAAGATACGGTTCCCCAATATGACCTGCTGCAACACCCTGAATATAAGAGTGGATACGTTAAAAAAGCCCGAGGAAAAAAATGGGGCCGAGTGGCTTTGGGCTTTGGTTTGGGGATTGCTACCAATATTATTGTTTATTCACTGGTCAACAATCAGTAAGCAGACTGTGCTTGCCAAACCGCCAACATCAGTTTTAAACTCCATTTCAAAATACCCATCTCCCAATCACAATTAATTTCATCGAATATTTTTTCTATGGCCTTCGTAGAGCAAGCATCGTCGGATGATGACCGCCAACCCAACAGCGTTCGATCTCCTGCCCTACCGTCTTGCTGCTTTCGGCAAGTCAGTTTGTAACATGCTACTGGTGATAAAATCCAAGCACCCAAGGTTTCATTTGAAAAATTTTACCCTCTTTTAGATAAGTCATTAAACCTTTGGGATCAATACTGATCTAAGCTATAAAACGAAAAGGTTGGCTATTTTGGTTACCGAAGAAACAACGGCTTGCGCTTGGAAGATCAGGACCAGTACATACTGAGAAAATTTAAGGAACCGGGAGGACAACACGAGGCTTTTCAGCTATTGGTGGGTGCCTATCAGGAACGTATCTATGCTATCATCCGGAAGATGGTGATTGACCATGATGATGCCGACGATGTGGTGCAGGAAACTTTCATCAAGGTCTGGCGCAATTTAGGCAAATTCCAGGGTGGTGCACAGTTGTATACCTGGCTGTACCGCATTGCCACCAACGAGTGCCTGCGCTTTTTGCAAAAGAAAAAGAAACAGGCAGTTCTCTCACTGGGCGATGCCGACCCGGAACTGATGGGAAAAGTGGATCAGGCGCCTTCGCTGGATGGAGACGAAATACAGCGCCGCTTGCAGAAAGCCCTGTTGCAACTTCCGGATAAGCAGCGACTAGTCTTCAACCTCAAGTATTTTGAAGACCTCAAGTACGATGCCATTGCCGACATCACCGGCACCAGTGTGGGCAGTCTGAAAGCCAGCTACCATCTGGCGGTAAAGAAGATAGAAGCGCACTTACAACACCAAACGATTTAGCACCATGGCTAATCCAATGAATTTAGAAGATTTGAAGAAGAAGGGCCTGACTCAGGACCCCTTCCCTGCGCCCGCAGGCTATTTTGATGGCTTATCCGACCGTATTCAGGCACGCATTGCCCAAGAGGAAGAAGCGAAAAGCGATGAAACTTCAAAAGTCGTTCGGATATCTCAGCGCTGGTATTATGCCGCTGCCGCCGTAGCCGTGCTGGCACTTTCAGTCTGGCTTATTAACCCGTTCAAAAATACGGCTGACCCGGTGGCTGACGGGGAAGGAGAAGTACAGACACTACTGGCCGACGTAAGCAACGAAGCTTTGATTGACTATTTAGAGATGACCAACGTGGATATTTTCACTTCCATCTCGCTGACTGAGGCGGAGCAGGAAGAGCTACTGGAGGCTGAACTGGAATCCTATGATCTACCCGAAGAGTATTACCCGGATATAGAGTATGTAGAAGATTATTTGTAGCCCCAGAGCTTAGAGAGAAAATTTTGAAAATCAGTATTCGTTAACCCTTATTTTACTATGAAAAAGTTACTTATCATACCCATGCTTTGGCTTAGCACCTTGGTGGTGACCTTTGCCCAGCGCCCCTCTGAAAAGATAGAAAGTGCCCGAATTGCCTTTCTGACGGAGCGCCTTTCCTTAACTCCCGAAACGGCTCAGCAATTCTGGCCTATTTATAACCAACTGAGCGACCAGCGCCATGAGTTAAGAAAGGAAGAATTTCGGATGCGCCGTTCACAGAAAACCGATAGTTTGACCGATGCCAGTGCCCAGCAGCATATTGATGAATATTTTTCTTTGAAAGAACAGCAACTGGCCTTAGACCGAAAAATGACGAAGGAACTGGCCGGGGTGCTTTCTCCGGTACAAATCGTCCAATTGATTCAGGCCGAGGGTGATTTTCAGCGGATGATACTGCGCAAACTGGGCGAACGACGCCACGGCGACCGGCAAAGAGAGCGGCCTGAGATGCGGCGGTAAACCACCATTTCCGTATTTTTAGTACGTTTGGGTGAACTTCTGGAGAAAAAGTTGTTTTCAGGTAATGAACAAACGCCCTTTTGCGTTGCATTACTAGCCAAACAGTTCACCCATATGATGAAGCACTTTGCTTTTGCTGTTATCTTTAGTTTTGTTCTGCTAACTACCTACGGACAGGAAACATCGGTATTCCCGTCTCCTTTTCGGGCACTTACGCCCATCAACGAATTGCCGGAAACGGTGATGTACACCAAAACCATGGTGCTGGTAGATGCCCCCCGGCAGATCAGTCGAGATGAAAGCTGGGAGACCTTTGCTGAAAAAGCGCACCGGATATTTCAGGAAGCGGGTATTGATGCGGTGGCCTATTATCATTTACAGGACGCCCAGGCGGGCCGCGATGTTTCCGGCATACTTACCGAGCAGTTGGTCAAACGGAATATCAAAAATGTGATCTTACTTAGCTACGCTCCCCAAGAGCGAAGCGCGCAACGCGTTGGGCTACTGATCACCACCTTCAATGAAAAAGCCTCCTTCGTCTCCCCCGATCAATCAGCCTACATGCTGACGGGTAATGACTGGGAAGCGATGCTGGAGCAGTTCGGCAAATTTGTATTACGCAACCGCTACGAAACCCAAAATTTCCTCATCAGCGATTTTCCGGAGTTCTTTACCGGGGCGGGCAATGTGGTGAAAGGGCGCCGGGCCGAAGGCTTCGCCCAGGACCTGAAGCTGGATAAGCTGGCCGTTCCGCGTATGGATGGCGAAGGAGCTTCTGCTGCTCCTCAGCTCGCCAGCAATGACACCTCGCAACTCCTTTCCGGTAATACCAATCCGCTTACCCGCACGATGGAAGCTTACCCCTACGAGTATGGCCTGGTGGACCCGTCTACCGAGGAAGATCAGATTCGCCAAGACGGATACCAGTTTATCCTGCTACGCCTGCATTCCACCGAAAAGAACCTGCGCACCATGCTGGGGTATGAGGCCCAGAAAGGAGAAACGCCAGATAATACCACGCCGGTATACAAATACTACATCAAGCATATTTATACCGGCGATGTCTATCTGGGCAATGCCTGGGATACGGCCCCTACCTGGGAAGAAGCCCTGCAAAACCACCTCCAACACCTCCGCAGCGATTTCAACATCGGGCAGTGATTATTTACGGTGTGATACACATCAGGTCAGGTAACCGTGATTTATAAAATGCTTATCAGACTGTCTATATACTCGTTTTTAGTGGCAATAACGATAAGTTGTAATAATACTGAGAATCTATCGAAGCAAAAGTTGCTTGGTGAATGGGAGCTTATTACCGAGAATTCTGCCAGAAACAAACTCACAAATTTTCCATTTGGAATCGGATTCACCCCAGACAGTGTAGAGTTCTTTGATGGGTTTGTTGAGGAAGTGATGGACTCTATCACGGGTAAAGATAATTACCAATACTTTGGAAATTTTACTCCCTACAAAATTCAGTCTGACAGCATTTACATCAAAAATGTATTAGACGATTCATGGAGCTATTGGAGTTCATTCGTTAAGGTTGAGCAAGATACTTTAATACTTACCGGAAAAGATAGTACTGAGCTAAAATATGTTCGTATCCATTACAATTTGAGTGAATCACCAGAATTTGACCAAATAATTCACTCTACCACAGGCTGTTATGGTTCATGCCCAATGATGGATATATCAGTCAACCAGGATGTTTCTTTGTTATTTCAGGGTGAAGGATATACAAATGTTCTTGGCTTCTTTGGAGGTAGACTAACGAAAAGTCAAACTGAATATATTTTCAATAAATTTCGGAAAGCAAACATTTCAAACCTTGACAACAATTACGAGGTCGGCCATACCGACGATACAGAAATTACCACAACATTTATCAAAGAGGGAAGAATAATTAAGACGATTTCAGATTATGGCATGGCTGGGCCGAAAGAATTAATTTGGGCGTATGTTCCTATTTCCGGCGTCTACGAACAAGTTGCTCTTGACTCTATTCCAAACGATGAGCCGTTTTACCCTAAACTTCATTACTATACATTCCTCAAAGATTCATTAATCCTTTCTCTCAAAAAATCGGAAAGTTTTTATTTATGGACCGAACTAAGAGATAGCCAGACCGTAGATACAAGCTTTATGGCAACATATGAATTGGGCTTTAGGAGAAATTACACTTATTGGGGCCCAGATCCGAATGAAAAGAGACAGCATGAAAGAAAGCTAAGAAAGGTTGACACAGACGGTCGGTATTTTAGCTTCCACTTTGAAAATGATGTAACTGTCACATACGATCTTGGCTATGACTTTGTGGATAAAAACTTTGATAGGAAAGATTTCAGAAAGCCTGAAAGCTGGGAGTTATGACAAATAAAAACTCGCTGCTAGCTTAACAGTAGCTGCCAGCCCTTTGAAATTGGAGAGGAAGACTAATCGCCCCGAGCAACAAAATTGCCAACTTGAAAGACAAACGTCATCAAGCCAGACCAGCAGTTTGCTTTGGTTGAAAGCATACAAAAACCCTCAAAAACATATCCTTCTTCAACAGATTTTTTTATTTATTCCCTAGCATTGCGTACTTTTCGGGAAAAGGCAGTATGCTGCCCTCCTAACTTCTATGCGCCATTTCTGCTTTGTTTTTACTGTACTTCTATTTTTGGTATTCCCCGCCATGAGCCAAGATACGCCCCTGCCAATTCTACCCACTCAGGATTTTGAAATTAACGGACAAGGCGATCATGCCGCCTGGAACCAGACCGAGTGGGTTACCCTCACATTGCACCACGGCCCTGCTTCCGATCTGGCTACGCAAGCTAAAGTGCTGTATTCCGACTCAGGACTTTATTTTCTCATGCAATCCGAAGATGAGACACTCACCGCTACCCTTACCGAAGATTTTACCAACCTCTTTAATGAAGATGTGGTAGAAGTGTTTCTATGGCCCGACGAACAGGACCCCATCTACTTCGAGTACGAGCTTTCTCCGCTGAACTATGAGTTGCCTATCCTAATCCCTAATCTGAAAGAATCATTTTACGGCTGGCGTCCCTGGCATTATGAGGGGGAACGCCGTACCCGCCACGCCACTTCGGTGCAGGGAGGAAAAAAGGAAAGTATGGCCAGCATCAGCGGCTGGACCGCCGAATTCTTCATTCCTTACGCGCTGCTCAACCCACTGGGCAATGTGCCACCCAAAGCCGGAACCCACTGGCGCGCCAACATGTATCGTATCGACTATGATGCCTCCGAGCCTCGCTACTGGCAATGGCAGCCTACCTCGGGCAGTTTCCACGAGTACCAGAAATTCGGTACTTTCGTCTTCCAATAATCTTGTATCATCCATCTATCACAACTTACCGACCAACGCTTATGCTTCATTCCGGCATCCGGTTTTTTTGCTTATCCCTACTGTTGTCAGGTGGGGCCTGTACTTCCCCCAATCAGTCATCGGAAAAAACCGCTTCTAATCAGGAAGCTACATCTGCTGATTCCACTTTGTACCAAAGTCAGGATTTTACCGCCCCTGAAGGATTTACGAAGGGCATTGAAGGCCCGGTGGTAGATGATGATGGTACGCTCTATGCCGTTAACTTTCAGGAGCAGGGCACGATTGGCAAAGTCTCTCCCGAGGGAGAAGCGTCTTTGTTTGTTCGCTTACCGGAAGGCAGCATTGGCAATGGCATCCGCTTTAATCAGGCAGGTGATATGCTGATTGCCGATTATCCGCAGCATAATATTCTCCGGGTCAACATGGGCGATCAGTCTATTTCGATACTGGCGCATAATGATGCTATGAATCAGCCTAACGACATCACCATCATGGCTAACGACATCCTGATTGCCAGTGACCCGAACTGGTCGGAGTCTACCGGCCAATTGTGGCGCATTACTCCCGATGGCACGACAACCTTGCTGGAAGCTGATATGGGGACCACCAACGGCGTGGAAGTGAGTCCCGATGAAAAAACTTTATACGTGAATGAAAGTGTACAACGCGTGGTATGGGCCTATGACCTTTCTCCCGAGGGTGAGATCAGCAACAAACGAGAACTGATTACCTTCCCGGATCACGGCATGGATGGGATGCGCTGCGACCAGGCCGGAAACCTATACATTGCACGACACGGAAAAGGAACGGTGGCTAAAGTATCTCCCGAAGGCGAAATACTTGAAGAAATTACCCTGACCGGAAAGCTACCCTCCAACATTGCCTTTGGTGGCCCTGATGGACGAACGGTCTATGTGCCCTTACAAGATCGGGGCTGCTTTGAGATGTTCCGGGTAGAAGAACCCGGACGTTCCTGGCAAATGAGATAGCTCGGATAGCAGTGTGAAATGCATAAAAAATAGCCGAAGATGCTCATTTATTGCAAATACCGGCTATATATGCTTATTCCTTACGCAACCAATTAAGTATTATCCCTTAAGAGCAGATCACACAACAGTGATTTTCGCTTATCATCCGCTCTTCTTTTAATAGTGAACAACTAAGGAGTGGTAATTCTCATGGTTGACAGGCCATTGGCTTCTCCATCTATTTCCAGAAAGGCATAAATGACGTAACTTGTTTGGGGTTCCAGATTTGTAAAACTTCCTACATAAGGTCCGCCGCTCTTCACGTTCATTTGCAATTTCGATGCGTGCTGCTTTACTCCCTCCGCAGTTAAAGCTGCGTCACCCTCTTCCTGAATTGTGGTATACGCCACTCCTTCATCTACGCCTTCATCTACATACAAATAAAAAGAAAACATGCTCTCCTGAAGACTGCGCTGCTCAATGGTAATTGAAGCAGATTTCTCGTCGTCCTCCGAACAGGAGACACTGACGACGGCTATTATCAGAAATAACAGATACCAGGTACGTTTCATTACAATACTTTATTTGGTTAAACATTGCAATGATACGTACGCTATCTGTGCTATGGGGGACATTTATCATGAAAACCCTACGTTCGTAAAAATAGCCCAAAGATGCTTCGTTTTTGAGGCTTTTACAGAAGTACTGCCTAAGTACGTTCAAATTTGTTTTGACGGGTAAAGAACGGCCCTACCGAAGGTGGGTACACTCCTCGATAGGCGATTGACCGGAGGCCGTTCCCTTTTCACTGAACAAACCCGTCAAATCTTTCTTGATTGTACTTTGAGGGAAAACAAGCTCCCGAAGGGGCTGAATCTCCGGAAGCTTTAAAAAATAATTGGTGTTGTTTCTTAAAAAGGAAGCTCGTCTTCGGCCGCATTCTCCCGCTTACCCAGCATCATCAGGTCGCTGGCAATAATCTCGGTCACGTAGCGGGTAATGCCCTCCTTGTCTTCGTACTGCCGGTGGTTGAGTTTCCCAACCAGCGCTACCTGCTTGCCTTTGTGCAGGTATTTCTCCACAATCTGCGCCAGGTTATCCCAGGCGATGATGGAGTGCCACTGCGTATCATTGATCTGCTCGCCTTTTTTATTTTTATAGGATTCGGAGGTGGCCAGCGAGAATTTCGCCAGCGTTTTGCCGCTTTCCAGTTGCTTTATTTCCGGGTCTTGCCCTAAATTCCCGATCAGTTGTACGTGATTCTTCAGTGCGTTCATGATTACTACATTTTGGTGTTGAACATTGAATTGATGTCAGCAAAGTAACGGCAGGACGCACCAGCGAGTCGGGAGTTACCCATTTACTTTCGTATGTAAATGTTTGTAACCGTTTGTAAATGAATAATATTTGGGTTACTTTTATTATAATGTTAGGGCACATGGGATTTGAAAATACATAGTTATTGCTGATATTAGAAATAAAATAGAGAACAATGAAGACAGCCATATTATCAAGCGAATCAGACTCTAATATTAAGTTACTGATAGAACTAGCCAATAAACTAGGAATTAAAACCAAAATCTTAACGGAGGAAGATGCCGAAGATTTGGCTATGGTCTATGCCATTGAAAAAGGTAAAACTGGTGAATATGTGGATACACAAGATTTCATCAAAAGTCTTCGTCAATGAATGTTCGTATTGACAAGTCATTTGAAAAAGACATCAGGAAGATAAAGGATAAGAAATTACTCGCAAAAATAGCAAATACGATAGAGCAGGTACAAACTGTGAAGTTGTCTAAAGTTATTATTCCCAACTAAGCACTAAGACAAAAATAGCTTATAAATAGTAGTTTTTCACTATTTTTGCGTGATGAGCCGTAAGAAAAGATTTATTAGCTTAACTGAAGCCCAGAAGCATTCATTAGAGAGGGGATATAAAACGGGCAAGAGTCACCT
>JAVKCN010000011.1:0-29725 GCA_040222715.1 Cyclobacteriaceae bacterium
GTATTCTTGAGCTGTGAGGTTTTCCAATCCAAAGCTATTTTCTTAAATTCGTTCAATAAGTGAGTGTACATACTTGTCGTTATTGTTCGCACATAAACAACAAGCTCTTGTGCCTCACTTATCCATTTGTACCGTAGTATGATTAAATATATATGCGGGGCGTCCGGGGGACCGCGCCACGGTGGCCCCGTCCCACGCCATATGGCGTATACATACTCGTTGTGTGTCATTAAAAAATCAGAATTAAAGAATGAATCCAAGGAATGCAATTAAAATAATGCTTTGGTTATTAGTAGCCATAATACTTTTTCATTTATGCATAGTAATAAAAATAATTCCTTATGAAATTACTTGGGGTGGAAGATTAAAGAATGATACTGAAATGTATGTTTTTGAGAGTATCTCGATTCTAATAAATTTCTTTTTATGTTTTGTTTTATTAATCAAGGGAAACTATTTGACTGAAATTATACCAATGAAAATTGTGAATGTTTCCTTATGGTTTTTTCTAGTCCTATTCGGATTGAATACTATTGGAAACATCTTAGCAAAAACCAATTTCGAAAATTTTTTCGCTCTATTAACTTTGGCTTTTGCAATTCTAATTTGGGTAATTCTGAGGAAAGACAAAAAACGAACACACAACAATGTATAACCGCAATTACGGCGGATTCAACTAGGTCCGAATCCACTCGCAATTGTTAAAGCCTGTGCCAAACCGAAAATTAACGCTTATAAACCCGTAACTGACGGTTATACTAGACCGTTGTGTGTAATATGTAACTCAAAATTTATTCATGGGTTAAATGAAAATAAAGCTTAGACAACAGATAGAAGAAATTGTTTCACTTACTGATGAGGAATTTGAACATGTGTCATCTCACTTTGAACAAAAAGTATTTAAAAAACATCACCTTATTATTCAGCAGGGAGATTATGTGAAGCATGACTATTTTGTTGTAAAAGGTTTGATGAAAGCCGCTCGTATAAGTCCTGAAGGAAAAGAGCATATTGTTCATTTTGCCATGGAGAACTGGTGGGTCACCGATTTGGAAGCATTTCATAACGGCTCTAAGGCAAGGCTATCTGTAGATTGCTTGGAGGATTCGTCCGTTTTTTCCTTAACACTTGAGAATAAAGAGAAGCTGTGTAGAGGCATGCAAAAAATGGAGCACTTTTTCCGTAAAAAAACTACCGATGGGTACATTGCTCTCCAAAAAAGAATCTTGTGTTTTATCAGCAGTAATGCCCGTGACCGTTATCATCACTTACTAGAACAATACCCGAACCTGATCCAGCGTGTTCCAAAAACCATGATTGCTTCCTATTTAGGCATTTCCCGAGAAACATTGAGTCGTCTTATTCCTGGTTAGTGTGATAATTATCACATGATATCTGTGATAATTCTCCTGTGAACTGTGTATCTCATGTCTGAATTTTGCTGAACAGAAATTCAGTAAAAAGATAATCATGGAATACAGAAATTTAGGAAAATCAGGATTAATAGTCCCGGTATTAAGTTACGGGACAGGCACGTTCGGTGGTACCAACGAGTTTTTTGGTCGATGGGGTAAAACTGATGTAAAAGAAGCCGCAAGACTTGTAGACGTTTGCTTGGAGCGTGGTGTAAATTTCTTCGACACCGCCAATGTATATTCTCAAGGAGATTCCGAAGCTATTCTTGGTGCCGCTTTATCAGGTAAAAGGCAAAACAGTATTATTTCTACAAAGGCAACATTTCAAATGGGCGAGGGGCCTAATGATAAGGGGGCATCACGATTTCACCTAATAAACGCTTTAGACGAGAGCTTAAGGCGTTTGCAAACAGATTATATTGATTTATACATGATGCATGGGTTTGACGCTAATACGCCCATTGAGGAGACTTTGCGCACATTGGACAACATGGTTAATAGTGGCAAAGTACGCTACATAGGCTGTTCTAATTTTGCCGCCTGGCAGCTCATGAAATCTCTTTCAATATCCGAGAAATTGAATCTAGAAAAATATGTAGTCTACCAAGGCTATTACTCACTTATTGGCCGAGATTACGAACAAGAATTGATGCCGTTAATCAAAGATCAGGAATTGGGATTGATGGTATGGAGCCCTTTAGGCTGGGGAAGATTAACTGGGAAGATCAAACGAAATCAGCCTATGGGTGAAGGCAGAATAAAATCAGGAGGCGCTATTGGTTCTCCTCCTGTCAATGATGAGGTAATATACGATGTGGTTGATTTACTAGAACGTATTGCCACAGAAATGGATAAAAGCATTCCACAAGTTGCTATTAATTGGCTGTTGCAAAACAAAACGGTTTCTAACATAGTAATAGGCGCTAGAAACGAAAAGCAACTTATAGATAATTTGGATTCTGTTGGGTGGTCATTATCTTCAAAAGCTATTGAAGAGTTAAACACTATAACAAGCCCCAACTTACTCTATCCGCATTGGGTAGGCCGGAGATAAAACACTACACACAACAAATACTATCATCCGTAAGCTATAGAGCTATTTGCAAATGGCATCTTGAAAAGACACTTTTATAGATATTTGAAAAGTGCAGCTTATGGATGATAGTTGGGCGTTAGCCATGACTACAAATTGTTTTGTGAAGCTAATTTTTCAGGGTTTTAGTTTTCTAAAAATGGTGCCTGATCAGTATAAAGCATTTGCATAGCAGTCTGCTTTGGGCATAAGTCTTTATTCATGATGATGTCTTTGATGTGGTAAATACATCAGGTAGTTTCTATTCAAACTGAATTTCAAGGGTGGAAGGTTGTCCTGCAACTAATGGGTCGGGTACTGAGGCAATCTCAAAAGTAATGGTCTCATCACCATTCAGGGGCGGGTTGCCCAGCTTGCGGATATGGAACGAGGTTTCCTGTTCTCCCTTGGGAAAAGCCAGGAACAGGGTACCATTTACCTCGACCGATTCCGGGTCTACCGTAAACTGATTGCCGTGGGTGAGCCCCTGGACTTGCATCTCTAAGGTAATGGGGGTGTTTTCATCGGCCGGTCTTTCCAGCGTTAATGTTATCGTAAGCGCTTCTGTCTCAGCCGTAAAGCTGGTCTGGCTACTGGTAAACTGAAGGGCATTGGGCGCGGCATCTTCTTCACAGGCACCGATGCTGATTACGATTAATATAAGCGGGAAAAACCTAAAAAAATGCTTCATTTTGTGTTTCATTCAGGGAGTATAAATAAAACAAACGGCTACGATAATTTCATAGCCGTTTGCCAATCGTATAGCGTTATCATTTAGAATCTATAGGTCACGACTGCGGCAAAGCTGCGGGGATCAGTCTGGTTGATAAAGCGCGTACGATACGCATTATAACCGATCTGATCAAAGATATTGTTAAATAGTAAGCGAATGCCGTAGTTTTCTATATTATAGCCTGCGTACGCGTTGACAACCGTATACGCCTTAATATCAAAGGGTTTCTGGTTGGGCACAATACCTTCGTGCGTCACCGTGGTAGACCAGTCGTTCACCGGACGGTCGCTGATATAATAAGCACCAGCCCCAATATTCAACCCTTGCAGAGTACCCTGATTGACGGTATAATTTACCCAGCCATTGGCGGTATGGCGCGGGGTGTTTAGCGGAGCCGAACCTTCGTAGTATGAAGTGTGCTCTTTGTATTGGGCATCAATATGAGCGTAGCCAGCCACTACCTCCAGGTTAGGAAGAATACGACCAATCAGTTCTACTTCCACCCCTTTGCGTTCATCGTTACCACCTTTCTGGTAGTAACCGGTAGCGTTCCAGTTGGCATCGTATACCGGTAGCGACATATTGGTGTTGTTAATCTTAAACAGCGTGAGGTTGAAGCGCAGCCGATTGTCATACCAGTCAGATTTGATACCTGCCTCGAGTTGGTCAATGCGCTGGTCGCCCAGTTCGTTGCCATTAATATCTACGTTGGATGCGCCTCTCAGGCTGGTGCTGGACGTATAAGAACCAAATACATTCAGCCCTTCCCGGGGAGACAGCATCAGCCCAAATTGGGGGTTAAAGGCATTGCCTCGGGAAATTTCCGTTTCGGTGGCCGAGCCAGTGCTCTGTTGCGAGCTGTATCGGATACCCAGAAAAACCTGAGCCCAGTCGTTAAGCGAAATGACATCCTGGGCCATCAGACCGTAAGACGTGCTTCCGGAAGTTACCGGGTCTCTGGCAATCAGGCTGATGGGAGCTGCTTCCATCCGTCCTGGCTCTGCAATATTACCTTCTTCATCTCGGACGGGCGATACATATACGAAGCCTTCATCCGGCAAGGTATTGCTGATCGGCTGAAAAACATCGATAATATCCACATAGTGCTGACCTGCCTGGGAGCTTCCGCCGGTTTCCAGGTAATTGGTTCTGAAGTCAACCCCAATTTGCAAAGTATGACCAATGGTGCCGGTGTTGATGGACTGTCCGACCAGGTCGAGTTGCAGTACGGAGTTATTGTCGATGCGGGTAGCGCCACCGATGGTTCGGTAGCGTTGGTTTAATGCCTCTAAACTGGGCAGGCCGCCTCCGCCGGAAGATACGCTGGAGGTAATTGAGTTATTATTCAGTCCGGAATAAATATACGCGGCTCTCAGGCTGAATTGCTCGTTTAAATCCCGGGTAAAACGGGCAGTATAGGTTGTGTTTCGGGTAATCGCGCGATTAGATTCAAATCCTAAGAACCGCTCATAGGGAAGGTCATAAATAGCATTTTCATCATTGTTTGCCAGGTTGATCGTACCAGGATCAGGAGTACGGCTGTCATCCAGATAATCCATTTCCAAAGTAATGGTTGTTCTATCATCCGGACGCCATTCCAGAGATGGGTTCACGTAGAATTTCTCCAGTGAAACGCCCTTCCGGTAGCTATCCGCGCGTTCGTAGGCACCGTTGAGGCGGAAGGCCAGCGTTTGCGATTCGTTTACAATGCCCTGCACATCAAAAGTCGGGCGTACCTGCCCCCAACTACCTACCCGTAAGGCAGCCATGCCGGTATTTTCAAACTTAGGGGTTTTGGTAACAATGTTAATGACTCCTCCCGGGCTTCCGATATCGGTGGCAACCCCCTGGGTGATGGAAGCGGCACCCTTCAGCACCTGAATGCTTTCTACGCCCTGCATATCAGCCAGAATACCCGTACCCCGGAAATCAGAATTTACCCGAACTCCGTTTTTGAGCAACGGAATACCGCGATAACCCCGGGCCGACATGCTTTCCCGCTGATTGCCGTAGGTGGCAAAGGTGTAGATACCCGGCACGTTGCGAGCTGCCTCCGAGATCGTCATATTGCCCTGTAAGTCGATCAGGCGATCAGAGATTACCGAAATACTCTGGATCTGGTCACTGGGTTTTAGCGGTAGCCGGGTAATGGTAGCGAGCTTTTCAGGTTGCTCATCAGGAGCTCCAAAAACCTCTACGGTTTGCAGCACCTGATTGGAAGCAGCTAAGCTGAAGTTGAGCTCAGTCGTTTGTCCGGCATTCAGGTTTACGGTTTTGGTTCGGGTGCCATAGCCCACCATAGAAACGCTTACCCGGTAACTACCGGCCGGTATTTCGCGGATGATAAAATCCCCGGATTCATTGGTAGAGGTACCATGCAGAGTACCTTCTACCAGAATGGTGGCAGCCGACAGCGGAGCTTCATCTTCGTCGGTGATACTACCTTGCAGGGTGGATAACCCGTTTTGGGCCCAAATCAATGGGTGAATTATCAATAGCAGACTTGCAAGTACACAAATTCTTCTCATATTTCTTGTATTTATTTAGATTAAGTATAAATAGTGGTATCTTGGTGCAAAAGTCGGGGCTAGCGGGGAAATGTGTTAACGCAATCGGGATTTCAACCAACGCGAAACGAAATATTTAATGGGGGTTTTCAAGGGGACTGGATTTTACGAATGGGCTTTTGAATACGAGCTGCCCGCTGATTTTTCCGTGAAATCACCCACCGTGCAAAAACAATATCATCTTCAGTCTTCCCACCCTGGTAAATGCTGCTCGGTGCAGTATGCCTTTGATGAAATCCTGATTTCCTACTCACGAATTTATAGTGATCAGCCTATCCGGCTACAGCGGGAAATCAAAGGAGAGTGCGTTGAAATGATTTTTATCCTACAAGGTAAAAGCATCTTTACCATCAACCGGGAGGCACTACATGCTGTGACCGGCAACCAGCACAATATGTACTATGGTTATGGTTGTGACGAAGAGATTGAAATAAATACAGCAGATGGCCCGGCGGAGATACTGGTGATACACCTATCCAAGTCATACTATTTTCGCCTGCTTCATCAAAAGGGCAACCATCAGCAATCGTTTTTCGATAGGGTCATGCATCATCAACATGGTTTCCTGTCGCCCACCAATTTTGCCATAATTCCTGCCATGAAGCTGGCCATAGATGAGATAAGACATTGCCGAAAAACCAGCAGTGTTAAAAGGATTTTTCTGGAAGCGAAAGTGCTGGAACTGCTGGTGCTTCAAACCGAGCAGATAGAGCAGGAAAAAAAACTTGCCTCAGTACATGGCCTGCATCATAATGAGTTAAGCCGGCTGACCGAGGCGAAAAGAATTGTTGAAAAGAACGTGTCCAAACCACCGACCATCGGCGGCCTCTCCAAACTCATCGGGATGAACGAGTCTGACCTGAAAAGAGGCTTTAAAAAGATATTCGGTATCACAATTTTTGGATACGTCAGTCAACTGAAAATGCAACGGGCCAAATACTTGCTCTCGGTAAAAAATAAGAGCGTGAGCGAGACCGCCTACCTGGTGGGTTATAAAAACCCTCAGCACTTCACGGCAGCTTTCAAACGGTATTACCGAATGGTACCCAGCCAGTTGAAAAAGGGGAAACTATCCTAAATTACGAACCGCATCAAACCCTTACTTTTCTACCAGCCCAAATTCTTCCTGTAGTTGTTGTAACCAGCGTTGTACCCGGTCCACCGTAAGTTCAGGCTGATTGTCTTCATCAATGGCCAGGCCCAGAAACCAGCCTTCTTCAAACTCAGCTTTGGAGGCATCGTAATCATACCCTTCCGTCGGCCAGACTCCTACAATCTGTCCGCCGTTTTCATATACTACTTCACCGAGAATCCCCACTCCATCAATAAAATACTCTCCGTACCCTATCTGGTCTCCCAATCCGAAGAAAGCCACTATTTTATCGGTAAAATCAATGGTTTTAAATGCTTCGTAGAAGGTATCCCAATCGCTTTGCAATTGCCCGTCGTGCCAGGTAGACAAGCCGATAATAATACGCTGGTAGGCTGCGAAATCCTGGGGTTTGGCCCGATGGATATCGTGTACCTGTAGCTGCTCACGGCCTAAAATTAATAATATCTGCTGTGCTATCTCTTCGGTATAGCCGGTGTCTGAGCCGTAGAAAAGCCCGATTCTTTCATTTGTCATTTTCTTGATCTTTATTTTTTCTGATGACCACGCTGGGTCTGGTTTTTTTTAATGATACGGTGGGTCTGCCGGTTAATGGACTGGCCTGCGAAACCGGAACACCCGGCTTGGGAGCGGGCGGGCGGTTTATGCGATATACATACACGTAGTATCCGCTGCTGATCAGTATTGCCCAAAATAGGGCGGCCAGCAGGTACGGCAGCCAGTCGGGATCGTATAAATTGTTAAAATGAAGAAACATACAGATGATACTGGCGAGCACAATTGCCAGGTTCACATACATCCATTTACCCATATACGACCCTCCTTTCTTTTTTCAGTTTTCTGAGTTTTTTCTGCTTTTTGAGAAATAGCCAGGGGCCGGTCAGTATGAGTATGGATAGCCCCAGGCCGAAGATGAACCAAACCGTTTTGCTGGCCAGCCCACCCCAGTAACCGAAGTGAACAGGGTCAGCAATATCGTTGAGCCAGGTAACCGTATTGATCTGATCGGCCTGCTGAACCTTGAGCACCTGATGGGTGTAAGGATCAACGTATACCCGATTAGCCCGATACCGCACCAGTGGCACTTCGGAAGGCCCGGTCAGGTAGAGTGACTGGGTAGAAGTGAAAGGGGGGTAGATACCTTTCACGCTAAGTCCGGGAATGGCTTGCTTTGCTATTGCAGCGTATTGATCATAATCTATCGCTGGGTAGCTTAGCGGTTGTTCCACACCAGAGGGAGCCTGCACCGTAGGTCGCGCTTCATCCAGGTAGGAAGATATTCTGGGAAAATCAGCTCTTTCCACAAAATACCAAAGTGCTGTCAAAGAAATCACCATCAGGAATGGAATAGACCAGGCACCGATCAGTTTGTGTAAGCTGCTGTAAAACACCTTGGCGCCTTTCCCGGTCTTGAGCACAAAGAGCTTCTTGTACCAGTCGCGATAATAGAGTAAGCCGGTCCACAGTGCAATGGTCAGTACAAAGCCAAAAAACAGCACGGTGAAGTGTCCTATCTGAAAGGGAATAAACAGGTAATAATGTAGATCCCGCATAAAGCGGGCAATGGTAATATCGGCAGATCCCTGCACCGCTCCAGTATACGGATTGGCAAACACATATTTCAGGTCATCGCCTTGCTTTACATAGATCAGGTCCGTCAGGTAGGGTTCGTGGGCCCGGTGCCAATAGGTAATCCGACCTTCCGGAAAAGCCGCCTGTACATTGGCCGCAATGGTATTCCAGGAAGCCTGCTCGTCCGATGGTTGGGCACGCATGGCCGGGTTGAAGAGCCAGTCCAGTTCATGGCTGAACACGGCCAGCGTTCCGGAAAAGCACACCACAAACAATAGGATGCTCAGATTCACTCCCACCCAGCTATGCAGCTTAAATAAGCGATCTTTGGTAATCAATTGTTTCAATGATTAAAAAGTATAGCCTACGCCCAATAAAAAGTTTCGTGGTGCTCCCGGAAAGAGGCGGGTGTAACTATATCCGCCCACCCAGTGCGTTTTGTCCAGTACATTATTGAAGTTAACGGCAATATTGAAGCGGTTAACCCGATACGACAATGCCGCATCCAGAATAACGTAACCCGGCAAGGTCAGACCCAAAGGCTCACCATCCACTTCCACATAGGTATCAAACGTATTGCGTTCAGTTACAAAATTGCTACCCAGTGAAACGCCCAACCCCTCAAAAGCACCATTGGCAAAGGTATATTTTGCCCAAATACCTCCCTGCTGTTTCGGGGCATTTTCCTTAATGCGCCCGATCTCAGCTTCATTGTCACTTTCGGTAATTTTTGCCTGGTTGAAGGCATAGTTTACATTCAGACTAAGGTTCGGGAAGGGATTACCAATTACATCCAACTCCACGCCGTGGGCCTGTTCCTGTCCCCGCTGGGTTAATAAATCAGGGTTGCCGGCCGCATTGGCATTTACCAGAATATTGTTAAGTTCAATGCGGTACAACGCCAGGTTGACAGAAAACAGCTTGTCAAAGAAGCTGCTTTTGGCTCCCATCTCCCACATGGTAGCGGAAAGCGGATCAAAGGGGCCACCGGCATTGGGGTTTTGTAATACGGATGCCGTTTGCGGCTGGAAGCTTTCGGTATACGTACCGTACAGGTTAATCCGCTCGCTAAGCTCGTAAACCAGACCCACGCGGGGAAGCCATTTGTCCTGTTTCACCAGCTCCTCCTGATCTGTCTTGTAACCAACTACATCCTGGTAGTTTTCCTGGCGCAAAGCCAGCAAGGCTTTAAACCGGCCCCACTGCAACTGGTCTTGCAGATAAATGCCGTAGGTGTAGTATCTGGCGGCCGCGGTAGAAGTTTTCTCATTGATGATATATTCCTGAGGGTACGCAACCAGGTATTGGGGGTTTGCCAGGTCAAAATGAGGTACGTTGGGTACCGGCACGCCATTTTCAAAAAGAAACTGATCGGCCTGGGCGGGGTTATAGTTGGCGACCGTGCCATCCGTTTTGCGGTATTGCCGCGCTCGGGATTGGGCTGCGCCAATCGGGGTAACCTGTTGAATAAAGTCGAATCCGGCCAGTAACTGGTGGGCAACCGGCCCGGTTTGGCCATTCCACACAAAATAGGTGGTCAGGTTATCGGATACCTGCTTGCGGATGCGGTTGATGGTCTGCATTTCCATGAGGGTAGGAATCTGATTGCCCAGACTGTCTACCGCAAAGTTATTGGACGTACGATGCTCAAACAGGTCTTCGTCCCAGGTGAACTTCATATATGAGGCATTGAATGAAAGCTGCTGGGTAAGCTGGTGGTTGAGCGATAAGGTAAAGTATGCGACATTGTTATCGTGATAATCGTTGGTCTGGGCAATGGCGAAAGAAGCAGGAGTAGCGCTCAGGTCCGTGCCGGCGCTGGCACCGAAGATGGGCTGGCCCCGATCCAGTTTGCCCTGGTGGCGGTTAATGACCAGGTCAAAGTTAACCCGGGTTTTATCAGTGGGCAGAAATGATATCGACGGGGCGATGATAAACGTTTGGGTCTGCTGCAAGTCTCGAAACGTATCAGTGTCTTCGTAACCCAGGTTGAGGCGGTAGAGCAGCGTACCTGATTCATTCATGGGGCCGGTAAAATCAGCGGTAGCTCGCAGTGTATTGAAACTGCCCACCGTGAAGCCGATGGATTTGCGGTCTTCGTCGAGTGGTTTTTTGGTCACGTAGTTGATGGTGCCACCCGGATTGGCATTGGCAAATAATGCCGAGGCGGGTCCTTTCATCACCTCAACCCGCTCCATATTGGCCAGCAAAGGTTGTGGGCCAAAAATACCTACTGTTCTTAGCCCATTGATCAGTTTAGACTGGTTGCTATTGTCTCGGAAGCCGCGTACCGTATAGTCATCGTAAAAAGAAAACTGGTTCACACCACTGATATTCTTCACAATATCGGATGTACGATACGCCTGCTGGTCCTGAATAATTTCTTTGGTGACGTAACTCACCGCCTGCGGTATGTCTTGTAATGGGGTGGCTGTTTTGGAGGCAAGAAAAGAAACATCGTTTTGGTAAGTTGTCTCTTTCCGACCAACAATTTCTACGGCCTGTAGCTCGGTCAGGCTTTCCCGGATGGTAAAATTTAGTTGGAGCACGTCGCCCGCCGAAATACTTACTTTCTTCTTCTGCGTTTGATAACCCACTCCCGATACCGTGACCTGATGGGTTCCGGTTGGTATATTTTGAATGTGAAAAGCCCCCTCAATATCCGTGACTGCACCCAGGGTCGTGCCGGTTAGCCCTATATTCAGGCCGGGCAGGGGGTGATTGGCCGGATCGGTGATCTGGCCCTGTAGCGAGCCAGTATTCGATTGGGCATAAATTTGACTGCTGATAGACAGTATCAGACATAGGTTTAGTATAAATAAGCGCATAATTCTATTTTATAAATGATTAGTTGGTGTGAAAGACTGAGTGTAGGGCTTTTCTTATCAAAAGCGAAGTTTCTTGTTTTAGCCTGGGAATGCTTTGATCGTCCCAGGATAACCCTGGTGGATGCTATATTAGGATCAGGCTTTTCTGATTATTGGAAAAAAAGTAACCGGACACAATTACTTTGAAATGAGCATACTTTATAGATTGCTGATGATCGATTATTTACTCAATTCCGCTCTAAGGGGGCAGAGAATCTCAGCGACTGGTGGATATTTTCTTAGAGTAGAAAAACCATTATTTAGCATTCAGAATATTCTGTGCCTCCAGTAAAAGCAACACTTCGGTTAAACCCCGCTTCAATTGCTGGAACTCCTTTTGGTTGAAGGTAAATTGAATATCCTGATGGCAGGTTTGTAGTACAATGTAGGATTCCCCACTGGGAAACATTACGCTATATTCACTAAAATCGGTTTGCAGCACATTATCACTGAACTGCGTAAATCCGGTCGGAGAAAAACCAGCCAGCACATTATGGTACAGAATGCTCAGGCGTTGGCAATGCTGGCAACGGGCAATACAAAAGCAGTCTTCCTGCAATAAAACCTTGGGCTTGCATAAGGGCATAATCGAGGGGTTAGGTAAAAAGAACATAACTGGTGCCCCGGCAGGGCTGAGCGATTAAATGCATCGCCCAACCCCAGGGGGACTTCAGGCTCCCAAAAAAAAATTGTAACCTAGCATCAGGGAGCCGTTATTTTTATTTGCCCGCGGCCACATCGGCTGCTGGCACGACAAATTGTTCAATGGCCTCGCGAATACGGGGCAATCCGCTCGTGGAATCATAATTCCCATCCGCCATCAGTTCATCATTTAACGGAAAGAGTAGCTCGTACAGACGCTGGTCATTCACTTTTTCTTCCAGGTGGAGCGTTTGCTGACGGTCAAAAACTTCCCTCCAGACAGTACGCACATCAGCCCAGAAAGCCTGATTTTTCTGCCACCAGTCAGACGCGGCCTGGCAGCGCTGCTCGTCCACTTTTTGGTAAATATTTAGCCCTTTCTCGTAGGCCAGGACCCGTTCTTTGTCGCCTACCCGATTGATTTTGGTATTATCCTGATCATGAATATGGCCTTCCTCCGTAATTTCGTGGCGGTTGGTGCGCACCATGATGTTGTAATCATCCCGGTGGGTGTATTCCCGGCGGGGCAAAGGAGCATTTACGGTACTTTCCCAATAGTGCTTTCCATCGGCATGAATCCAGGTAGCATTGCCTTCGTAGCGGGGTGCATCGTCCACCTGGTATACCTTTTGGGTCCATTGCCCCAGTACTTCTCCTTCTGGCAAAGCCTCGTAGTTCCACACCCGATCTCCCTGAAAGGTGTATAAATCCTGGTTCTCAAAGATCCAGTCCTGCCGCCAGTGCTTCATGGCCATGGTATCGTGTATGACCAGAATATGCTGAAGGGAGAGTTTATTGGGGGTATCTTCCACCAGTCCTACCCATTCCAGGGCACTCGCGGTATAGCGGTCGTGGAACTCGTATTTGGCACTGGGAGAAAATGTCTCGGCATACTGGAAGGAAACCTCATAGCAGCCACACATGGCTTTGATCGATTCGGCATCCTGCTGGTTTTGTCCTAATACGGCTAAAGGGGATAAGCATAAAACGCCTATGGCAAGAAGATTTTTCATGGGATTAGGGATTGAATGAATGATAGAATGGGTGAATGCATGGGGGTGGTGATTAGAAATTTCTGCTTCCGTCAGTTTGTATGACGTAATTGAATGTGTAGTAGCGATCGTCAGGCCGGGTTTGGAAGCTGGCAAACTCTTCAGTTGATGTGTCGGGGTTGCCCGCATAATAGCTGAGGATTTCCATTTTGGCGTAATTGCCTTCGGCAGTACGCAGCACAATGACCCGTCCGGGAATAGGCAGAATGGCGTTGGGAGGATTCCCTTCCGCGGTATAGGTGTACCAGCCATTTCCAGACCCACCGGGGATGGCCAGTTCACTTTCACTGTCCGTTTGATAGCCGCTTTCGGGGGCCTCCTCAATTTCCTCGAAGATTCCTTCTATGATCTGAGCTGCTCCCTGTCCGGGGCCAGAGATGCCGCCATTCACCAGAATAGTAGTACCAGCGAGGGCAATATCCCACTGGGTAGAATTAGAATCGGCTTTGTCAATAATAGCTCCCTGTTCCAGGCTGTAAAAGGTATACTCTGGTGGTGGAGCCTGAGATGGATCGCCACTGACGACATCAGCGTCAGCCGGTATATCGGTGGCTTCTTCAACCTCCAGAGCAACGGGGGTTGGAGCTTCCTCATCTTCACTGCAGGCGGCTAAGAAGAGCAGGGCAAAAAATAGGGGGTAACAAGTGTGAAACAGGTATTTCATTGTCGTGTTTAGATTAAAAATTATGGTGTAACTTGATTAAAATTCCATTGGATTCCGGCAAAGAAGATACGTCCGGCAAGGGCTGGTTCGTTTGCTGTGGTTTGGCCAAACAGGTTGTTTACGCCACTTTCCAGCCGCAGCCATTCGCCCAGATTTTTGTGAACTGCCAGATTGAAGAGCCAATAGCCATCGGCGTATTCCCGTTCATCATCCAGCACGCTGTTACCGTTAAAATCCCCCATCCCCCATCGGCCCCGGTACAGGCCTCGGAGTGCCACTGAAAAATCGTAGCGGGTATTGGTGTAAAAGAGCTTCACATTGCCTGAATGCCGTGATCGATTGAATAATCCTCCGTATGCTGCGGTGGTTACCCGTACGGTTTGGTTATTTTCGTTTCTTTGAAAGACATCTCCATTTTTAATCTGCTGATAGGCTTCTTTATCTCGGGTATCCAAATATTGGTAACCAGCGCCAATGGTAAAGCCAGGCAGCAACTCATAGTCTGCCTGGGCCTCTATTCCCTGAGTAACTACCTGGGCATAGTTAAAGTAGCTGAATACATGTTGCCCATTGGTTTTACGGGCAATGGGAGATGTTTCAATCAGATCCTGAATATCGTTGCGAAAGAGATTGGCTTTAAGCGTAAATGATTTTCCGGGTTTGAGCTTAACTCCCACATTATAGGCCAATGAGCTTTCCGCCCGGATCTCTTCAATGGTAGCCGGATCGATCAGCACGGTTTGAATTTGCCCCTGAGCCTCAAGGGCGGCTAGTTTTTCAGCCACCACCCGGGAACCAAACACACTGTAGCCTGCTACCGGGTTGGTGAAAGCCAGTAGCAGTTGCCGGAAGTCCGGAGCTTTGTATCCGCCTCCGAAAGAAGCCTGCAAGCTTATATGATCATTGGGGTGGTAACCGATGGCGAGTTTAGGACTTAGCCGGTTGGCGTAGGCACTGTGGGCATCGAAACGCCCTCCCCCCACCACATTCCATCGATCAGTAGGCTGCCACTGGTACTGAGCAAAGGCATAGGTGGAGGTAAATTGGTTGGTGTTATCATAGCGAGTAGCTTCTACCGCTTCGGTCAGGTAGCCTAAACCCCCAGTAATCACATGCTGATCGTTGCGGTACCAGTCGTACTGCACTTCACTCCTTCGGAAGGTCTGGTCAAAATAACTGGCATCGTAGGTCTGCCCGTCGACCTGGTAGATAAGGTCACTTTGGGTGCCGTAACCGGCCGCATAATGGCGAAATTGCAGTTTATGATGGTCCGTGGGGCGATACTCCAGAATTGGCAGAACATTCCAGTCATGTTGCGCATCTTCACTCGCCAATCGTACGGCTGTTTCATTCTGAGTAATATCCAGTTCGTCTTCTCGCTGCTCCCGGAAATATCGACCACTCAGCCGTAGCGTAAGCTGATCATTCATCCGGTAAGTCACTTTGGGAGAGAATGTATACGCCTGATAAGGCGCTACGGTCTGTGAAATGGTTTCCGGGTTAAGGTCGTAGCCCTGCGAACTAAGGCGATTGACAAAAATACGGGTAGATAACTTATCGTTACGATAACCTGCTTCGGCATGGGTATCCCAGGTACCAAAGGAGCGGTATTGGGCACCAAGATTACCGTTCCAGCCCGGTTCGTTTCCTTTGGTGATGATGTTCACCACTCCAGCCATGGCCTCGCTGCCATAGAGTGAAGACGCCGGGCCCCGGA
This sequence comes from Cyclobacteriaceae bacterium, assembly GCA_040222715.1. GTDB lineage: Bacteria > Bacteroidota > Bacteroidia > Cytophagales > Cyclobacteriaceae > Tunicatimonas. Next base: position 15,413 of record JAVKCN010000011.1, read on the forward strand.
TAATTTCTATGCGGGCAATATTATTAACCGTCAGCCGGGTAAGGTCGGTGGTGCCCGCGGTACGGCCAATCACGGGTTCTCCATCAATGAGAATCAGTATATAGTCGGAGGATAAGCCCTGCATCTGCAATCCGGCTCCGTGGTCAGAGATCATTTGTAGGCCGGTTTGCTCCTGAAGCACCTCGTTTAAGCGTAGTGATCCGATGCGTTCAATCTCTTCTTCGGTGATGACTTGCACTGGCATGGGGACTTCGTCTACCGATCGCTCGGTACGGGTGGCGGTTACCACCACATCTGTCAGGGCTTCAGCGGATTCGGTTAGAGAAATCCGAAGGTTCTGGGTTTGCCCGGAGCGCACGGTTACTTTTTGCTGCCAGGGAGAAAAGCCCACATGAGAGACAATCAATTGATACGTGCCCTCTGGTATCTGCTGGAGAAGAAATCCACCATCTGCGGCTGTGCTACTTCCCATATCAGTGCCTTTCAGGCGTATATTGGCATCAGCTACCGGAAGCTGGGTCATAGGGTGCCTGATTTCTCCGCTGATCGCACCCGACTGGGCCATACTGAGCAGGGGCGAGAACCCGGCAATCAGTAAACCTGACAGCCAGCCGCAGAGGGTAATGAATTTCATGACTCAGAAGTTTTAAGGATGTTCTGGGCTTCCAGCAGTATTGTGGTCGTCTGCATGACCTCGTGCAGCAGTGTCAGGTCAACCAGACTAAAGACAAAGGCCATATTGGTAACAGAGGTATCTACTACAATATCCCGGCGGTGGGGGCAACGAGGTGTTGTGATGGAGTGTAGCGTGCTGTTCACATGTTTTTTTAGCCGGAGAAATTCGGACGGACTCATCAGTATCGCGATATTTCCAAACCCCAGTTGTAGTTGCCCGGATCGGGTACAGCGAGCGGTAAAGGCAAATTCATTCTGATCAACAATTTTACAGTGCAAACTCATAGTGGTATCGTGATTTTACCAGGCGTCATTTTCTAAAAGCCCTATACCAGGCAGCAATATTTTACAATGCCTATCTTTATTTAGATTTATTATAAATAAGCTCAAAAGTAACGAGTGCCTGGCTTACAATCAATCGCTGTTGCTAGTGTTTTTTCGATACCAAAAATGGCTAATCGATTAGCTAGTTATGGTATTTATGACTGGCACAGGGATAAAAAAAGTAGTATTGAGGCTATCAGGTGGGTTCTTGCAGTTGGATCAACTGAAGACGAAGTGCCTTCATGACCAGCCCCACCGGAGATTTTACATTCAGTTTTTTTAGAATGCGTTTTCGGTGGGCATTGATAGTATGGGGACTAAGGTTGAGCTCAGCGGCAATATCCTGGGTCGATAAATCCTGAGCAATACAACTTACAATCTGAAGCTCTCGCGGACTAAGCGAGGTTGGAGCGTTTTTTTCCTCGTGTGTTTTCTGGGTGTATTCCGTCAGTATATTCAGCACCGAATTGCAGTAAAATTTCTGGCCTTCGCTTACGGCTCGAAAAGCATGCAGAATTTCTTTCTGGCTACAATCCTTGGTAAGAAAAGCAAAAACATCTGCCTGCAACACTTGTAGCATCTGTTCCCGATTAGAGTTGGCCGTCAGGATAAAAAGCTTGAGGGAAGGGTATTGGGTATGCAATAGTGCACAGTCTGTTGCCGAGAAATTTTCAATGGTGGCATAATCCAACACCACGATATCCGGCGATTCGTTTCGTATTCGTTGATTAAGCGTCTCCCGGTCGTCAGCCGCACCAATGACCTGCAAAAACTCCTCATTTTCCAACATACTCTCGATACCAGCCAACGTTAATGCCTGCTTGTCTGCGACGAGGACTCGTATCTGTTTCATGTTTCTTATTTATATTGAGTCTAAATTAATGCATTAAACAGACTCGAGCAAATAGTCATTGGTTTGTTTGGTAAAACATGGGTGAAATAGGGGAAATAGGAGTGAAAAGCGAGGACGCTTCGAGGTAAGGGCGGAGCGATGGCATAAAAAAAGCTGCCGAAGCAGCTTATTATTTTTTGTATGTAGGAGGGTAAATGAAAGACGCTGTTTATTGGGTTTTGCTGTTGCAGATTGTAATGTCACCGGCCAGTCCCAGGTCAGCGATATTGTAGTTTGTACCAATGTTGGTAGCTCCTAAGATCACATCTTTCAAAGCGCCCTCTTCTTCAAAATGCACTTTAATGCTACCATCCATATCGATAAAGCGGTCGTACGTCATGGTAGAACCATCGGATAACTGCGTAAGGTGGGTGATGCTTTGGCTGTGATGATTCCCTGTATCTTCCACATTATCCAGAAATTCGGCCACGAGGCCATCATCCTGAAGGCTACCGTAGTGCAGGTGTACCGGGTGAATGGCATTGTCCAGGGTGCCTTCCAGTAATAGCTGAATATCGATTGAGTGGTCGTTCCGTTCTCTTACGGTAATGTATCCGCTGGTAGTCGTTTCCAGATACGAGCCTTCCAACAGGTTATATTGTATTTCTCGTCCGGTATACAGGCTTTCTTCTTCGCTGCTGCATCCGCTGTTTAGTGCCAGTACGGTCACAAAAACAGTCATGAATCCAATCAATCGCATCATTTGTTCTTTATTTAGTCTATCGAAGATACAAAAAATCAGCCAGATAGGGAGGGCTGTATTAGAAAAAAGAAATTTGCCCCACTTTATTGTGTAACTGTGCGCAATTACCGCATAAAAAAAGTCTCACCTTGCGAGTGAGACTTTCTCAGTAGTTATTTTGGCGAAACTAGCGTTCAATCTTTCGTTCGTTGTAGCCGGTGTAAATCTGTCGGGGACGCCCGATGGGCTCTTTATTTTCCCGCATCTCTTTCCATTGGGCAATCCAGCCAGGTAAGCGACCAATGGCAAACATGACGGTAAACATATCGGTAGGGATACCCATGGCCCGGTAAATAATGCCCGAGTAGAAATCTACATTGGGGTACAGTTTACGCTCTTTGAAGTAGTCATCATTGAGTGCTGCTTCTTCTAACCCTTTAGCAATGTCCAGCACGGGATCGTTAACGCCCAGTCCGGATAATACTTCGTCGGCATTTTTCTTGATGATGCGGGCGCGAGGATCAAAGTTCTTATATACCCGGTGGCCAAAGCCCATCAGCCGGAAAGGATCGTCTTTGTCTTTGGCTTTATCCAGGTATTTCTTCACATCGCCGCCGTCGGCTTTAATATTTTCCAGCATCTGAATCACCGCCATGTTGGCTCCGCCGTGCAGTGGCCCCCACAGTGCATTGATACCGGCTGAGATAGAAGCGTAGAGGCTGGCCTGGGAAGAACCTACGATTCGTACGGTAGAGGTAGAGCAGTTTTGCTCGTGGTCAGCATGCAGGATCAACAGCTTATCCAGAGCATCGCTCACGACTGGGTCGGCTTCGTAAGGCTCTGCGGGCAGGGCAAACATCATTTTCAGGAAGTTGCTGCAATAATCGGTGCGATTATCCGGATAAGTCACCGGATGGCCGATTTTGTGTTTGTAGGCCCAGGCAGCGAAGGTAGGAAGCTTGGCCAGGATACGGATGATGCTGAGGTTTACTTCTTCTTTTGATCGGTTCGGGTCTAAAGACTCAGGATAAAAAGCGGTCAGCGAGCAAACCAGCGAAGAAAGTACGCCCATGGGGTGCGCACTGGAAGGAAATCCGTCCAAGATTTTTTTATAATCCTCATGCACCATGGTATGATGCGTAATTTCCTCCTTGAAGCTTCCAAAATCATCAGAGGAAGGAAGCTCGCCGTAGATCAGCAGATAAGCTACTTCCAAGAAGCTGGACTTGGCAGTAAGCTCCTCAATGGAATAGCCCCGGTAGCGAAGGATGCCCTCTTCGCCGTCAAGAAAGGTAATGGAGCTGGTGGTTGATCCGGTATTCTTGAAACCCGGATCAATGGTGATGTACCCACTTTGCCCTCGCAGTTTGCTAATATCAACTGCTTTTTCCTGCTCTGATCCTTCTATAATAGGCAGTTCATAGGATGTTCCTTCTATTTTTAATTCAGCGGTGTCGTTAGCCATAGGAAATTTCTTAATGTTATAATTTGTGGAATAATAGTCGGTAGCCCAAATTTAAGTATAAGTGGATATACTGCCTAATTGTTGCCAAGAATTAGTGGTAATCCTCCATCTCCGCCCCCAATAACTACTACTTTACTGTTGTTGGATTCAGAAAGCCGGGTCGTTGCTTCAATTCCCCGCATTTTCAGCAGCTCGTCGGTCAGGCTACTGTTGATAATTTTGTTGGCTTCGGCCTCACCTTCGGCGGCAATCCGCTTACGTTCGGCTTCGCTCTTCTCCCGCTCCAGCCGGAACTGATAGGCCAGCGCTTCCTGCTCCTGCTGCAGCTTCGATTCAATAGCGGTACGAATCTGGTCGGGCAGGTTGATAGAGCGAATGAGCAGCGCACGCATCTGAATGTTGTTATTTTCGCTTTGCAGTATATCTTCCGTTTCTTTGATGATTGCTTCTTCTACCTCGCTTCGTTTGGTAGAGTAAATTTCTTCGGCGGTATATCGGCCCATCACCCGGCGAACGGTAGAACGGGCTTCCGGGATAATCAGTTGCTGCACATAATCAGCTCCGAAGTTTTCGTGCAGAAAACCAATTTTATTATACATCGGGTGAAAACGGATGGAGACGTCCACGGCAATGCTCAATCCGTTTTTGTCCAGCACATCCATGGTTTCTTCAATATTATTTTCCTGTACATTATATACATACATATCATTCCAGGGAGCTTTCACCACAAAGCCGGGCTCATAAACCTGGTCTTTTTGTAAACCTCCGCCGAAAGGCTTAAACAATACTCCTCGCTCACCGGCATCAATGGTAAGAAATAAGCTGGAAGACAAGTAAATAATAGCGAAAAAGAGGGCGACTCCTATAATGACAAAAGGGAGAAATTTTCGGTTATCCATAAATCGGTGAAGTTACAAAGGTTGTATAGAATAAGACAATACTAAGGTAAACCTGCTCTTTGGGCAAACCTTTTACGTAAAACAGCAGTATTCAAAAGAAAGTGTCAGAACCTGTATGGGGACTGCTCAGACTGTCCGTTACGGGCTAAGGTAGCAAAGGTTTTTAGTAGTACTGAAAATCTGGTAAAAAAATCCTCTATATACCGGGGTTTATTGTACAATTGACCACAGAGATTGGTAATTTTGCCAAGAATTTGAAATCACAAAGTTAAACACCCATGTATTATAACTCCGTCATAGAGACCATCGGCAATACTCCTTTGATAAAACTCAACAAGTTAACCGAGGGGATAGAAGGTACCATTCTGGTAAAAGTGGAATACTTCAACCCGGGTAATTCGGTGAAAGATCGTATTGCAGTGAAGATGATTGAGGATGCTGAGAAGGCGGGGCAACTTCGTCCGGGCGGGACCATCATTGAAGGTACTTCGGGCAATACCGGAATGGGATTGGCCCTCACGGCCATTGCCAAAGGATATAAGTGCATCTTTACCCTGGCTGATAAACAGTCGCAGGAGAAAATTGATATTTTGCGGGCGGTAGGTGCTGAAGTAATTGTGTGCCCGACCAACGTGCCACCGGAAGATCCGCGTTCGTATTACTCAGTTGCCAAGAAACTGAACGAAACGATTCCTAACTCCATCTACCCTAATCAGTACGATAACCCCTCGAATATGGCGGCTCATTACGAGACCACCGGACCGGAGATCTGGGAACAGACCGAAGGAAAAATCACCCATTATGCAGCCGGAGTAGGAACAGGGGGTACCATCAGCGGTGCTTCTAAATTTCTGAAAGAAAAGAATGCCGACGTATTTACGCTGGGTATTGATACTTACGGCTCAGTGTTCAAAAAATATAAGGAAACCGGAGAGTTTGACGACAAAGAAGTATTTCCGTATCTCACGGAAGGAATCGGGGAGGATATCTTACCCGATAACGTAGATTTTAGTCTGATTGATCATTTCATCAAGGTGACGGACAAGGATGCTGCTATCATGGCCCGCCGACTGGCTCGGGAGGAAGGGTTGTTTGTGGGCTGGTCCTGTGGTTCGGCGGTATACGGAGCCTTGCGCTATGCCCGCAAACATCTGAAAAAAGGCGACCTGATGGTCATTATCCTGCCCGACCACGGTACGCGCTATTTAGGTAAAATCTATAACGATAGCTGGATGAAGGACCACGGTTACCTGGAAAAACGGGAGTTCGCCACCGCTCAGGACATTCTCCGCAACCGGAACGAAGCAAGCGAACTGGTCACAATTGCTTCCAGTACTCCGGTAGGTGAGGTGATTAAGATTTTGAACGAACGTGGTATTTCCCAAATTCCGGTCACCGACGATGAGCAGTTTGTGGGTAGCCTTACCGATTCTAAACTACTGCACAAGCTGATTGAGGAACCGGAGTTGCGAAGCGAACCCGTCTCTAAGGTGATGGACAAACCCTTCCAGTTTGTCTCTCCCCACGACACGCTGGATGTGCTCTCTTCTCTGATTGATAAAGAGAACAAAGCCCTGTTGGTACGTGATCAACTCAACCAGATCCACATCATCACCCAGTCTGATTTACTGGTAGCGATGAGTAGCTAGATTAGATAAGCCTGTCGTGCATTTCGACAGGCTTTATACTACTTCATCATACTAACTGCTTTTTCAATCTTTTCGCTGTACAGCAGTAGCACTTCTTCCAGGTTTTCGATCTGTTCGTTGACCTGATCAAAATCACGCTGCTCGATGGCTTCTCTTACTCCCGGCAGGGTTTTTACGCCATAACCGGTATAAAATCCCGGGGCATAAATATGATGTTTGAACCAGGGGCGTCCGGGTAGGCCCTGCTCTCGGGTGAGAGCACGCTCCATGTCTTTCAGAATTTGATTAAGTTCAGTACTGTTTTTCGCTTTTTTATCCCAGTTTTTAGATGCGATCTCAAAAGCTGATGCTTGCTTTTTTAATTGATCTAATGCGTTTTCCAGGGGAGCAAAGTTAAAGTATGGTACACTTGCTTGAGGCTCAGGGACAATAAACGTTTCCTCCGGATCAGCGGCCAGGGCGTAGGTTCCGCCCTCAATTAAATTATTTTCTTTTTCGGTTTCTGTTCTTAGATCCTCGGCAAGTTTAATGACCTCATTTGTATACCCAGCTACGGTATTGGCAAAGTGCTGAAACTCAAAAGGCAGCACTTCCGCATTGGCCAGACGAAGCGTGGTGCGACCGGCTACTTTTACCAGCGCAACGCCGTACTGGAAATCCGGGTCTTTGAACCGCTTATACATTTCGTAAGTATCGTACATGGTGTGGTATTCTCCCCCCGAACTTTCTCCGCCAAAACCCATATTGAAGGCGGCAATACCGGTATGCTGGAAGAAAGGCGAATAATCTGACCCAGAGCCTAATCCCCCTAATTGGTAATGAGACCATGCCGGCCGACCGGCTACCAGTTCTGCCGCATTTCTTCGCTTGAATACTGATACATCCTTCACCGGATCGTCTACCACCATGGTGATCTCGCTAAAGAACTTTTCCAGTGAATGGGATCCTCCAGCGGAAAGAAACCCCTGGCTCGTGCCATCGGTATTGATATAGGCCACGGCTTTCTGCTTGAGTTCTTCCTCGTGCGTTTCCACCCATTCGGTAGAGCCGATCAGTCCGGGTTCTTCGGCACCCCAGGCACAATATACCAAGGTGCGTTTGGGGGCCATGCCTTCCTTGGCCAGTTCACTTACCGCCCTGGCTTCTTCCATCAGCGTAACCAGCCCGCTGATCGGGTCGCTCGCTCCGTGTACCCAGGCATCGTGATGGTTCCCGCGAAGTATCCACTCATCGGGGTACTCGCTGCCTTTCCAGGTGGCAATGACATCGTAGGCGGGTTTCATGTCCCAGTTAAATTCCAGTTTCAGATGCACCTTGGTCGGGCCGGGACCTACATGATAGGGTACAGGTAAGCCACCTCGCCAAGCTGCCGGGGCCATTGGGCCTTTCAACGCCTCCAGCAGGGGCTGGGCATCGTGGTAGGAGATGGGTAATACCGGTATTTTGGTGAGTGTGGGAGATTCCTCTATGGGCAGGCGCTCGGCATCTTCGGTAGCTCCGTATCCCGGAGTGAGCACATCGCCGGGAGCCTGGGGGAGGTCCATGACGGCACCTCGTTGCACTCCGTATTCATTTTTAAAAGGACCTTCGGGATATACTTCGCCTTGTACATAACCATCGTCTTCGGGATCAGAATAGATTAAGCACCCGATCGCTCCTTTTTCAGCCGCTACTTTAGGCTTAATTCCCCGCCAGGAACCCATGTACTTGGCCAGCACGATCTTGCCCTCTACATCAATGCCCAGCTTTTCCAGTTCTTCATAATCGGAAGGTAATCCGTAATTGACGAAGACCAGTTCGGCGGTAACATCCCCGTCTATGGAAAAACAGTTGTAAGGCGGAAGGGCTTCTTCGGTTTGGGCGGAGGAGGCGTCTCCTTTTACTGCCGGTTCTTCCAGGCTCGCGGTAAAATAGGTCGGGGCCGTCATTTCCAGTAAACGAACCTTGGGTGTCGGGAAAAGCACGTTGAATGACTCTACTTTTACGTCAAATCCCCAGTCCTTGAACTTTTCAGCGATGAAGTCTACTACTTTTTTGTCATAGGGGGAACCTACGTGGTGAGGGCGGGCGGACATGTACTTCATCCACTCGTCCAGGTTATCGGCTTTAAGCAGCTCATCAAAATCGGCTTCCATAGACAACTGACGGGCAGCGCTTTCTTTAGAAAATCCCATGATAGCATCGGACTGGGCCATCCCGGAAAGATTGACTAATCCGCAGAAGGCCAAAAAGAGCACAAGAGTAGGTACTAATTTCATATGTAGTGTTTATGAGTGAATGGAGATACGATGGCGGTTAAGCCGGGGTGGGTTAATGGAGGGAGAGGCGATCATGTGCGCCCAACCGACAGCAATAGTATTCCCTGACAAAAATAGGCGAATAATGCTACCATCCAAGCTCGGGGTTTTTGTTTTTAGCGCAGTGCGATGTTCTGGGCATTCTTGATAGTTTTTCCGAGTGCCTAATAGCGAAAGAAAGTATAATGAGAGATATTCGCTCCGCTTCCTTTCTAAAATCCTCAGTTATTACTGCTGATATTCCAGGGTAAATTCATCAAAAACCGCTTTATTCTGTCCAGTTATCGGGTCAGCTTTTACAAATAATCCGGTTTTCATGCCCCACGACCACCAGTCCAGGTTATCACCCATTACTTTTCCGTTTTCGTTTTGGGGGTTGGCAATCGGCTTCCAGTTTTCCCCATCTTGGCTGTATTGGAATTCAAGGATATGCGCATTCTGGGCACTGGCTTTGAGGAAGATATTTTCCGGTTGATCCAGCGTAAGTCTATTCAATTCTATAAACTGCTTATCCTGTACTTTCCACAAAATCAGGTTGTTGCCTTCAACTCCCAGTCCTACGCTGTTGGCACTGGTAGCATAAAAAACGAGACCTTTCAATGCTTCATTACGCTCATTTACTTGGGTGGTAATGGTAAAGTCGGCATATTCGGGAATCACGCATAGGGCTGAGCCGGTAGCGTTATCTTCATTACGTTTTTCTTCGGTAAGGGTAAGTTGGCTATTTCTGATGGATGTTTTAAACGTGTAGCTGGGGATGTCATAATGCCACCAGTTTTCTAGCTTTTTTGCGCTGAAATCGTCAGCGATATCCTCCATTAAAACGGTAGGGTCGGCATTGCTATCCTCAACATTGAAATAAGGCCATCCAGTTTGTTCATCCCAGTGCATTTCGCTCAATAAAGCAGCCCGGCCTAAATATGGAAATCCCTGAGCCGGGTAGGCATGATACAGGTAATACCATGCGTTACCGGTCTGCAAGGCCGTACCGTGGCCAGGACATTTCCAGGTGTCGTTGCCTTTCAGTAAAGGATTGTTATCCGCCTTTTCCCAGGGACCCTTCATGGTTTTGGCACGGGCTACCCCGACCTGATAATCGCATCCGGCTCCACAGCAGGCGTTGCCCGAGTAAAGCATATACAGGTAGTCGCCGTTTTTTACAATGCATTGCCCTTCCATCCCCCCATTTTCCCACGAATCAGTGTCGGCCGTTAGCACGGTAAAGGCTTCTCCTTTCAGGGCAAGTCCATCTTCGGTAAGTTCAGAACCCAGTAGCTGGATCGGTTTATCCGGATTAAGCCCGTAGGCCTTCCAGGTGATATACAAAGTGCCATTTTCGTTATATACAAACGCATCGATGGCCTCATTGCCCCATGCTATTATTTGACCCTGATCTTTAAAACCCTTTTGGATATTTTTAGTCGTTGCTACTCCTATACACGAAGTGCCATCGGTGCGACGCGCGGTGTAGTAGCAGTAAAATGTGCCATTGTGATAAAACAACTCGGGAGCCCAGTAACTCGAGATCGTCCAGGCTGGCGGAGTGCTGAATACGTACGTAACGAAAGTCCAGTGTTGAAGGTCAGTAGATTGGTAAATCGGGTAGACCGGCCCCCAGTCGTTGGATGAGCCGCAGGCATAGTATACCCCATCTACTTCAATGATAGACGGGTCAGGCAGTTCGCCCAGTATGACCTGCTGCTGGGCAATTTGAGCGGTACAATGAATGCCTGCTGATATAATTAGTAAAATGAATACGGAAAGAAATGCGGATCTCATGTAACTGATGACTTCGTTTGCTCTTCCAATACTAGTCAGATTTTTGAGGCGAACCACCCTGTAAAGCACTTTTTTCTGATCGCACCCGCAAATCTTCACTTCAAACTGAACTCAGTATACTTGATAAAACCCTGCTGAACTTAGTCACTGCTCAGAATCAAATGATGGTCATACCTTCGGGAGCATCCACTTCCGTTTCAATTTCGCCATTCGCCAGCTTCGTATGTTTGACCTTCACCACTCCCAGAGGCGTGGGGAAACTGCCTTCAGCCCACTCCAGATTACCCAGGTGGGGTTCAACCTTTAAGGTCTTACAGCCAGCTTCTACCACACTTATTCCCAATACATTTTTGGTCAGCCAGGCCGTGACCCCGGAAGCCCAGCCGTGGCATAAGCTGTGGCGGTAACTGGGATAGCAGTAATCTCCGAAAGAGCCGTGAATATCATTCATGCCCTCGGGAGTAAATTCATCGAGCATGCCCTCGGGAGTAAATTCATCGAGACGGGCGGTGTTTTCCATCCAGTCGACATTAAAATCCTCCCAAAAGGTAGTCGCGCCCATGTCCAGCATACCGCCCCAGTAGGTGGTGGCAATGTCAAGCGCTTGTTCGTGCATGCCCGCCATGGATAGCGCATCAAGCATGTACAGGCCATAGAACGTAGAAAAGCGGGCGGCTCCGTCTACGGCAATGACTTCTTTGCTGGCTTTTGTTGGGTCCAGAATACCGGCAATGGCCATTAAGGCGGCGGCCTGTTTCAGATCATTATGATCCATCACTTTCCGGTTCAATTTTTCAATGGCGGTAGCACAGGTTGCCCTCGCTTCCTTCTCATCCAGAATTTCGCATAGCTTCTGAGCATCCTGTAATGCCCATACCAGCAGGGCACGGTACCCGGCTTCCACTCCCTCTTTGTTGGGAGTGGAGGGCCAGTCGAGAAAGCGGAACGTGCCCAGCGTCTCTGTTCCGTCATCCTCAATTTTTGCAGCAATCTGGTCTATCAATCCCACGATATAATCCCGGTGCTTATTCAGGAAAGCCATATCGGCATTGTGCATATACCAATCATAATGAATAATCAGGTACCAGAAAGAGTAGGAAGTCATGCCATTCATCCAGTCGGGAAGAGGATACTGCTCGCAGGCCAGGTCCAGGCTGCGGGGAATCACTTCGTTATTGCCAAAGACGGTCGTGATGGTGGCCAGCTCCGGGTGGAAATCCCCCAGCCATACCAAACGATCCCGCTTAATACCATCCCAGAGGTACTCCTGCATATTTAAGTGGGTGGTGTAGGCACCGGTTAACCAGATGGAATCCAGTTTTGAGTTGCTGCTTTTGAAGGTCCCCAGGTACGGAATATCCCGATAGCGCAGGATGGCCCGGGCTTCCTTTAGATTTATAAGGGTATTGGGTTGCAGCAGATCAATGCGGACGAAGCGAAAGCCCGTGTTTCCGATTTCAATTAGCCCGTCGCGGGGAATCTCCATGATGATGTCGCGTTTGGCGTGATCATCGGTAGAGAAACCCATGAGCCAGTCGGAGTTATAGGTCTGGCTGTTGGCCTCGCCCACTGATTCTCCGAAGCGGATGCGTACCAGCGAGGGTTCCCGGCGGGAAGAACTACCCATTACCAGTTGCAGCCCGCCGTGTATTTCTTTGCCGTAATCGAGCAAAATAGAAGCGGTATCGGTTTCCGTACTTTTGATGGCACAGAACTGCGCGTGCGGGCTCATGCTCGCCCGTCGTATCGGACGTCCACATCACGCGCAAGGGGGAGATAAAGGTGCGGGTCATTTCGTCTCGCTGGGCAGTTTCCTGGTACTCGGGCCCAAAGACCGGGGGGAGTTGGGCGTAACAGCTTAATCCGAACAGACTGAAGATGAGGAGGGTAGTGAAAAATATTCTCATTACTCGACGGTTGTTGTGTAACTATTGAAAGAGGGTAGTATTTACAGAAACCCGAAGTTAGCAGGCTTATCTCTATTTTCAATTCACTGCTTTAGAAAATGCATCTTCATAAAATCAAGGTAAATATCATAGTCGGTCGGCACGGTACCATGACCTCCCGAATGCATGTAGTAGCCCAGATCATGCAAAATCGGGGTGCCAGCGGCAGGCCACTCGTCGGTTTCCAGCCCCTTTTTCCCCAGCAGTTCGTATACAGGTTCGGCTGCCACCGCTGCCACAAATTCACCCTTAGGGTCGGACCAGTTATCGGTGTCGCCGGTTTGCAGTAACAGGGGGCGGGGCGCGATTAATGAAACTAACATATGGGCATCTACCGGACAAGTGGTTGGATCATCGCCGTACTTGGCCCGATTACCGGCAAACTGATAAAAATACCGACTGGTGTCGATCATATGTTTGATCGTTTCACCGTACTGACGCCGAGAGATGGCCGCCCCTCCTTCGCCGGAGCAACTGGCGATCACCATCCCAAAACGTTCATCGGTAGCCCCGGCCCATAATACCGTTTTTCCTAGTCGGGACACTCCAAAAAGAGCTACCTTTTTGGCATCCACCTGCTTGTCAGTTTCCAGATAATCCATCGCACAACTCAGGCCCCAGGACCAGGCAGAAATAGTACCCCATTCATCCGGTGCTGGCCAATTTGCACCCGATTTCAAAAAGTGCCCTCGTATTCCATGTTTGATTCCTTCGGGAAAATCCGGTTCAATATCTCCGTAGTAAATAGTAGCCACGCCAATACCCTCATCGATAAATTTCTCAACATCAAACGAACCGAATTTTCGCCCTTCAGACGCTGGAATCCGCTCTCCTTCCCGGGTCCACATCATGCCTTCCTGGATACCCGGATCGTCTACCGCCAGACTATTGGGGGCAAAACTGATCTGCAATAATAAGGGAGCCGGTTTGTCTGCTTTGGCGGGCAGATACATCAGCAGATCAGCCTTGTATTGGGAGGTATCATCTGTAAAATAGATGGTCACTTGCTTTCGAAGGGCTTTATCATCAAAAACCAATGTGCCGGTATCAAACACCTTAAAACTGATATTTTTTCGCTCCGGTGCTTTCCCAAACTGTTCCGTTTCAAACAAGCTAAGAATTTCCTGGCGTCGCTTGTTATTCCAGGTTTTTGGGGAATCCACCCGTTTGCCATTCTGCAATAGCAAGGGATCAGGGAGGGAGTACGCTGGGACTTTTGATTCGTCATAATTAACCGGAATACCGGCTACATCCTGAGGAGCGTTCTGGGCCCGAGTGGGAAGATGAAGAAACAGAAAACAGGTGAGCAATAGCGTTAGCGGGATGAAGGGCAATTTCATGTTAGGTGTTGGTTTAAAATGTTACGGCACGGCACCGTCAATTTTTCGTTAAGGCAGATGATTTACAAAGTTAAAGTCACATCCTTTATACTAGATTACGACTCAGCCTTATTGATACCTGTTTATCTCTTATTTTAAGCACTAAGACATAATTAAGTTATAGATAGGAAGTTTTTAGAAAACTCAATACACAACTCATCGTCATATTTTTTGATAATGTTGAAAATAGCCTCCTTAAGCGTACTTACTGAGGCATAATCTTCTGCTGTCAACCATTCATATTTCATTTTCCTCCACAGTATCTCAATAAGATTTAATTGAGGAGAATACGTTGGTAGGAAAAACAAGTACAGATCTTTCTGTGC
>JAVKCN010000012.1:0-24938 GCA_040222715.1 Cyclobacteriaceae bacterium
TTGGTTACTAATACGAACAACAACCTAATACGACCTGGTGATGACAAGATGCTGGCGGTCCTCCGCGCTCTTTTCCCTGACCCTTCTGATACTGACTTCCTATCATGCGGATCCTCCTAAAGTGCTGGTATTCTCCAAGACCAAAGGCTGGGTCCACAGTTCCATTCCTTACGGAAACCAAGCCCTCCTGAAGTTAGGTCAGGAACACGGATTTCAGGTCGATACCACCCAAAATGCCGAGCTGTTCACGGATGATCATCTGAAGCAATACCAGGCGGTGATCTTCAATAGCACCACGGGCAATGTGCTGAATGCCGAGCAGCAGGCAGCCTTTGAACGCTATATTCAGGCAGGAGGCGGGTTCGTGGGCATTCACTCCGCTGCCGATACGGAGTACGAATGGCCCTGGTACAATAAGCTGGTGGGAGCTTACTTTGAAAGTCACCCTAATAACTCCAATGTGCGGCAGGCCACGATCAACGTCACGGATAAAAATCACCCGTCCACAAAGGGCTTGCCCGACCGCTGGGAGCGCACTGACGAGTGGTATAATTACCGATCTATTTACACGGATCTCAACGTGCTGGCCTACCTGGACGAAACCACCTACGAAGGGGGCACCAATGGCAGCAACCATCCCATTGCCTGGTACCATGAGTTTGATGGCGGACGTGCTTTTTATACCGGGAGCGGGCATGAAGACGCATCCTATAGTGAACCGCTTTTCCTTGAGCACCTACTGGGCGGTATTCAATATGCCATGGCCGATGAACCGCTGGATTACAGCCAAGCAACTGCCGTCACCGTACCCGAAGAAAACCGCTTTGTCAAAACTATCCTCATCAATGACCTGAGCATTCCGATGGAACTGGCCGTGGCAGATGACGGACGGGTGTTTTACACCGAGCTGAAATCTGCCAACCTGGGCCTGTACAATACCGTGACCGGAGAACAATCCGTAGTACACCGCTTTGATGTGGCTACCAAGGGCGGTACCGGACTGATCGGGGTAACGCTGGACCCGAATTTCACCGACAACCAGTATATCTACCTGTACTACTCTCCCCCCACTGAGGAAGAACCCATTCTTTTCAACCTCTCCCGTTTTGTGGTAAAGCCAGATAACACCCTGGATACAGGTTCGGAAAAGGTGCTGTTGCAGGTGCCCGTGCAGGAAAACAGCGGCGCCCACCACGGCGGTTCGCTCGCCTGGGACTCCGAAGGCAACCTGTACCTTTCTACCGGTGACAGCTCCAGCCCCTTCCCTTCCGATGGCTACGCTCCGCTGGACGAACGACCCGGAGATGAGTACTTTAGCCTGGACTCTCAGCGCAGTGCCTCCAACACCAACGACCTGAAAGGAAAGATCCTGCGCATCCATCCCGAAGCGGACGGCAGCTATACCATTCCTGAAGGCAACCTCTTCCCTCCGGGCAATGATAAGACTCGACCGGAGATCTACGTGATGGGCTGTAGAAACCCCTATCGCATGGCCGTGAACCCTGAAACGGCGACGGTCTACTGGGGCGAAATTGGCCCCGATGCCGGCGAGGAAGGCCCACAGGGTCCGCGAGGTTATGATGAGTTCAACCAGGCCAAAGAAGCCGGTAACTTCGGCTGGCCCTATTTTGTGGGAAACAATCAGGCTTACGTGGAATGGGATTTTGCCACCCAAACCGCCGGTCCCCGCTATGATCCTAAAAAGCCGGTCAACAACTCACCCAACAATACCGGACTGAAGAACTTACCCCCCGCCCAATCAGCCATGATCTGGTACCCGTACGCTGCCTCTTCAGAATTCCCGGAACTGGGAGAAGGTGGGCGCTCTGCCATGGCCGGGGAGTTTTACACTTTTGATGAAAAATCCACCTCCGAAAACAAATTCCCGGAGTACTATGACGGCACCCTGTTCGTCTTTGAGTGGATGCGCAACTGGGTGATGGCACTGCGTTTTGATGAAGACGAGAATTTCCTGCGGGCCGAACCTTTCATGAGTGCCAACGGTGATTTCCGTCGCCCTATCGATCTGGCCTTTGGCCACGATGGGGTGATGTACATGCTGGAGTACGGATCAGTCTACGGAGCGGATAATGAAGATGCCCGACTGGTAAAAATAGCGTATAACCGTGGCAATCGAGCTCCTACGGCCCGAGCTTCGGTGCTTGACTCCGCGGCTATGGCGGAGTTATCCCAAAAAGTATTTATCACCTCCGAATTACGCGGCTTGCCTGTCGTCCGGGAAGCCGTGGGAGAAGCACCGCTGCGGGTACGGTTCAGCAGCCGGGGTTCCGGTGATCCGGATGATAACGACCAACTCACCTACCAGTGGTTACTGGACGGAAAAGCCGTCACCTCCTCCGACCGGAACCCGGTGCATACGTATACCCAGCCCGGGGTCTACCCCGCTATTCTGCAAGTGACCGACCCGCAGGGGGCAACCGGCTCCGATACAGTATGGGTCAGGGTGGGGAATGCGTTGCCAGAGGTAACCATTGCCACCAATGGAAACAAATCTTTTTTCTGGGAGAATCAACCCCTCCGGTATCGAGTGGAGGTGAATGACCCGGAAGATGGTACTATTAATCCTCAGAATATGCAGGTATCATTTGGCTATGAAGCTGAGCCGAGTACGCTTACAAAAGAAGAAAACGGAACAACCCAGCTCCCCCAAGCCGTGCCCTTGGGATATTCCCTGATTGCCAGCAGCGATTGCAAAGCCTGCCATACGGCCGATCAGGTATCAGTGGGGCCGTCCTACCTATCCGTAGCACAGCGGTACCAGGGGCAGGAAGATGCGGTGGCCATGCTGACCGACAAAGTGATTGCCGGAGGTGGGGGCAACTGGGGCGAACACCTGATGAGTGCCCACCCCCAACTCGCCCCCCAGGATGTGAACGAGATGATCAAATATATTTTATCACTGACTGACGAGAAACAAGCCATGACTGCCGTAGACGCTCGGGGCACGCTCACCTTCGACGCCCATAAAGCCGACGAACCCCGCGGAGTGTATACCCTCATGGCAAGCTACACCGACCAGGGAGCCAATGGCATTCCGCCGCTCACCGGCCAGGATGTCATCCGGCTCCGCAGCGCCAAAGTCTCGACGGTGTTTGTGGATGAGTACAAGGGGTTTCGCCGATTTGGCAACAGCCTCACCAGCGGCGATCATAAATCGTATTACCTGTTGCGCGATATCGACCTCACGGGCATCCGGCAATTAGTGTACGAATATGCCTCAAAGGACAAAGCGGGTGCTGTTGAAGTTCGCATCGATTCCCAGGCGGGCCCGATCATCGCCAAAACTCCGTATCAGGCTACGGGCAGTTGGGATGCCGTACAAACGGTGACAGCAACCTTGGATCAGCCCATCAGCGGGCGGCACCATCTGTACTTCATCATGGTGAAGCCGGAAAAGCCCAACGAAGATATTATCAACCTGAAGTCGATTACGTTTGAAGAGTAATTGGTTGAGAAGTCTCTTTTAACCGGCACTTTTACATTTGCCGGGCTAACGGCCAGTGCATAAGTGACCCTGCTTCATCATTCTTTGTGGCGTTCGTATTTCTCCCTTCAATTGCTCATCAAATGATCAAATACTGATTTAGCAATGTTGGCAATCACCAGATCACGATCTTTGGGTGAAGCGTAGGAATCGGAAACAAACACACTGATGGCCAAATGCTTTCCATTTGGAAGAACCACAATGCCGACATCGTTGGTAGCCCGGGTCAGTCCGTTGTAAGTTCCGGCCGTGCCGGTCTTATGGGCTACAATCGTTCCATCGGGTAGTAAGCCTTTTATTCGCCCAAGGCCGGTTTTCGAGTCAACCATATCCTGAAAAAGCAATGAATGACTTTCCTCAGACAGAACACGATCTCTATAAAATATTTTCAGAAGTTGGGTCATGGCTTGGGGAGTAGAATAGTTCTGGTACTGGATCGTGTCGTTAGCCACCTGAATCATTTCAGGTAGGGCAATGGCGATATCTTCATCTTTTATTCCTAAGCTACGAACATAATCATCCGCCACCGCTGCCCCGCCAATAGTTTTCAGCAGTACATCCGAAGCTGACCCGTCGCTGAGTATAGAGTAATTCAATAATGCCCTGATCGTAAGATCCACCCCATCCGGAAATTTTTCCCGGATCGGGCTGTAGCCTTGTTTGGGAATGTAATCCGAAGGTAATACATGCACTACCTGCGCTAATTGTAAGATACCTCGGTCTACCTGGTCAAGCACGGCCATCGCAATGGGAAACTTATAAACGCTTTGCATCGGGAACTTCTGATCTGCATTGTAGGACACTGTTTCTCCGGTTTCTAAAAGCATGGCACAAACCCCCACATTGCCGCTGATGCGTTGCGCATGTTGTTCAATTTCTTGTTCTAAAGCCGTTTGCCCAAAAGACCAAAGCGATAGAAACACCAAAAATACACCGACACAGGCTTTATTTAAAACACGATTTTGGATTCTCATCAGTCAGGGTAAAGTATGTTATACGACGCTCAACATCTTTGCACTTAAGCTGCAAGGGATGGTGGCCTTGGTTGTGGGCAGATTATTTTAAGTATTCATTCGCGTCAATGACTTCAAATTCATAGTCATCTCTGAAAATGCTTTTTAGGGAACCAATGTGTCCGACACCGATGATAAGTAAAATCCGTTGGGGATTCTTTTGTAGTTTATGCTGTAGGATGTTCGAGTAAATTTTATAATCCCGGTTTTTGAATACCGAAATAAGTTCGGCTCCGATGTATTCCGTATCAATAAAATCAACATCCACCATTTCGTCCGGGTCGGTAAATGTTCCATTCCGCACCCGTGCGGGGGTCATATACCTTAAACGGTATATCATATTATAGGCTTCGGGTTGATTTAAAAAAGTCAGGAACGCTTTAAAAGAAAGTGTTCCATTGTTCAACCCCTCGTATTTTTCCTTTACTATATTACGCAGCGCTTTGGTTTCATTCTGGTAGATTTCAATATTGTCTCCATTATCCAATATGCCTTGCGATGTACCGCCTTTATAATTCACGCAAGCAATTTCTTTAACTCCAGCGTTTTTCCCTACCCTAAAAGCTAGCTGATATAGTTCATGACGGGGGTATTCTAAACTTTCCACATCCAGCTTATTTTTTAGATAAAGTGCATAAAGGCTATCTACTTCAGCCTGGCGGTCAGGAAGTTGTTCCACCATGACCATATCCGGATCAAACTTTTCTACGAGGGCTAAAAACTCCCCAATAGATTGTTGATTGACCGGGGTTAAAGCATCCGTATTGGGGTTAGGATTCGCCTGATCGTAAGTTTGACTCAAATGATCTGTCCCCAATAATAATATTTCTGTCTTATTAGACTGCGCTTGAATATTCAGGTAGATTACGGTAAATACTAATGTTAAATAAATTCTCATATTTCACTTTTAAATGTAGGTAATGGTTGATGTAACCAACCCAGCTTTGGCTTGTTCCAAGGGTTTAAACGGACATGATTGACCCACAATGTTACCTCTAGCGTTTTTTATTCCAATCTATTTTAGTGATTTCTTTTGCTTTTACTAAGATCAATAGGAAACTCATAACAGGAATAAAAGCTCCCAGGGTAAAATCTGGCAGCAACAAGCGGCACTTAAAGGTCGAGCCTATGCCGCGGATTTTCTTTGTAAAACGTTCACTTTATCACTCCTCTGATTTCTAATTCCGAAGATGAATAATTCGTCAGAAGGCCCATAATAAAAACAGTCCGCAGGGATTACCTGCGGACTGCCTAAAACCATTTACAAAATTCGCTTTCTACTAGTTTTCCCGAGCCTGTCCGGCGTTGCTTACCCCAAAGGTCACCTTCTGATCGGCCCACATCATACTTACCGCACCGTCATCGCTGATATCAAACGTTAGCTGTTCAGTAAGCTCCGAATCTTCGGGGGTTACCTCTACCCGCAACGCATCTTCATTTTCGTCATACTTAAATGCTCCCCACTGCTCGGCAGTTTTATTAAAAATGATGGTCCACTGATCTTCAGTAGGAATGGTGAATAGGGCGTATTTGCCAGCGGGTAAGGTTTCACCTTCTACGGTGACATCTCCGCTCACCTCAAAGGTGGTTGCCTCATTGGCTCCGGTGCGCCACACCTTACCGTAAGGTTCCAGCCCCCCGAATATCTTGCGACCTTTTACGGAAGGCTGACTATAGTCAATCGTGATGTCAATGCCGTCTACTGAGCCCGTGGCCTGAGCGGGTGGGCTGGGTCGGTTCGCTTTGTCATCCTGGGCCTGGGCCTCAACAACAAACAGCGCAAAAAATAATACGGCTACATAATACATGTTCTTTTTCATAGTAATAGGGGTTGGTAATGAGTACTTTTTATGTATGCGGAAATAACGAAAACTATTCAAGAGTATACGGGTAATACTCGTGCAAGTTCGTGCAAGTTTATTCAGGTACTGATCAGACGCGTGGCCTCTTGAAATTTTGCCCCATCACGGTGGGTCATTCAGCTTAGCAGAACATTTCGGCTGCAATCCTGATTCTCTTATTCACGGCATTCGGGGCAGATATGATCTGTCAAGAAAACTTCGACCACGATTCTAAGTTGTATTAATGATATCGCAAAATATCTATCAAATAGATATATCTTTTTGTCAAAAAGCTATTTTTATAGGAATAAATATTTGTGTAAAATACTACGGAACAAAAGTTGGAAAATGACCGGAAGCCATTTAAATATCATATGGATCATACTGTTGGGCTGTACCGGGGTATTGCTAACCCATTGCTCGCCCAAGGCAGCAAAATCCATGCTCCCCATGGAAGCCCCGGAGCGTTTCTCTTACGCTGGTGAAGAGGAACTAGCGCAAAAATGGTGGACCAGCTTCGAAGACGAAAGGCTGAACACGCTGGTAGAACAGGCACTCGACTCAAACTTCAACCTGCTGGCTGCCTGGCAACGCTTCCAGGCCGCAGAGGCTGTGGTTGACCGGGAGTCATCCTTCCTGCTACCCGATGTAGAAGCTTTTTTCTCCGCCGGACGAAGTTACCCGGAGCCTGACTTCCGGGGTGGTGAGAACCAGCAGATCGGACTAACCGCCGTGTACGAAGTAGACCTGTGGGGCCGCATACGTTCCAGTGTGCAAGCCGAACGCTACCGGGCCGAAGCTACCCAATACGATTATCAGGCGGCGGCCATTACTCTTTCTGCCGAAATTACCCGCACCTGGTATCAGTTGATGGCCGCCTGGAGGCGATTGGAGCTAACTCAGCAACAAATCGAAACCAACGAAAATATTTTAAAACTCATTATCGCCCGCTTTGGTAGCGGTCAGATCAGAGGGGTGGATATTCTTCGGCAAAAGCAACTGGTAGAAGCTACCCGAGAACTACAGATTTTTACTGAATCGCAAATTGAAGTGCTGGAACACCAGCTGTCAGTACTGTTAGGATCTCCTCCCCAGCAGGAAATCGCGTATGACCCCGACAGCCTGCCTCCTCCTCCCCCATTACCGGCAACAGGCATTCCTACCGAGCTTATACAAAGGCGGCCCGATGTACAATCAGCATTTTACGTTTTACATGCGGCGGATCGCGACGTAGCTTCGGCCATCAGTGCCCGTTATCCCCGGCTCACACTGGATATTTCCTCTGCTGCCCGTTCCAATGAAACCGACGATTTGTTCAAAAACTGGGCGTATGCCCTGGGAGGCAACCTGGTCGCTCCTCTTTTCTACGGAGGAAGGCTCAGCGCAGAAGTGGATCGAACCAAGGCCGTAAAACAACAGTTGCTCTACGAATACGGGCAGACCGTGCTGGTCGCCTTTCAGGAAGTGGAAGATGCCTTAATCCAGGAACGCAAGCAACAGGAAAGGTTAGAAGTATTGGAAGAACAGGTCAGACTGGCCCAACAGGCGAATAACCAACTGCGCGTTGAGTACTTCAATGGCCTGAGCGACTATCTGGCCGTACTTACAGCGATTAATCAGGAACAGCAGCTGCAGCGAGATCTTATTTCTGCCAAACTGACGCTACTGGACTACCGGATTGGCCTATATCGCGCCCTGGCCGGAGGATTTGAGATGGAACGGAACGATCAGGCCCGAGTGCCTGAAGAATCTGATGATTAGATAAAATATTATGACAAAGAAAAAGAAAAAAACGCTGTTGGTATGTTTAGCCATCCTGTTGACCACAGGTGCCATTACAGCATTTATCTTTTTGACGGAACCTACCGCCAGTCAGTCGGGGGCGACTAAAGAAACCGCAATGCTGGTGGACATCGCGGAGGTGCAGCGGGGTACATTCCAGCCTACGATTGTGGCTACCGGCAATGTACAGCCAGCCGAAGATATTATGTTGAGCCCCCGAGTGGGCGGTGAAATCATACGAAGAGCCGATGGGTTCACTCCCGGTGGTTTTGTGAAGAAAGGTGAGATATTATTGCAGATTGACCCGGCCGATTACCGAAATACTCTCCAACTGCAAGAGAGTGCTCTGCAACAGGCCAAGGCTGATCTGGCCATCGAGCAAGGCCGACAGGATGTCGCCCAGCAGGATTATGAATTGGTAGACGAACTGGTTGCAATGGAAGACAAAAACCTGGTACTTCGAGAACCGCAGCTGAATGCTGTAAAAGCACAGGTAAAAGCCGCCCAGGCGTCCGTAAACCAGGCAGAACTCAATCTGCGTCGCACAACCATCCGGGCTCCTTTTGATGCCCATGTGCTCACCCGCAATGCCAACCTCGGCTCTCAGGTAGCTCCGGGCGACAACCTGGGCCGACTGGTTGGCATGGATGAGTATTGGGTAGTGGTCACACTACCACTGTCCAAGCTTCCGTATATTTCATTGCCGGGCGAGGGACGAATGGGTTCGGCGGTTCGCATCGTCGACCGTAAAGCCTGGCCTGAAGGTGCCTATCGTACTGGTTACGTACAACAACTGGTAGGAGCGCTGGAAGATCAGACCCGCCTGGCTCGCCTGCTAGTGTCAGTTCCTGATCCACTGGCTTATCAAAATGACACATTGCCCGCCTTAATGATCAATTCCTTTGTAGAGACCAGTATCCAGGCCAACGAACTCTCCGGGATAGTCCGACTCAGCCGGGATTATATTCGCGAAAATGAAACGGTGTGGGTGATGGAAGAAGGCAGGTTGAGCATTCGGGAAGTGAACGTTACCTTTATGGATGCCGAACATGCTTATATCTCCAATGGCTTACAGGACAGTGACCAGATAGTAACCACCAATCTGTCTACTGTGGCCGATGGTGCCCGGCTTCGCACGGAAGCCGATACCACCGCTACCCAGGATTCCACATCGGCCTCTGCCCGAATAAGTGAGACAGAAACCCAATCATCGGAAGATATCAATGAGTGATACTACATCAAACAGCAGCCCCATGAACAACTCCTCCGGCCCCATCGCCTATATGGCACGTAATCCGCTCGCGGCCAACTTGCTCATGCTCATCTTTGTAGTAGGTGGTGCCTGGACAATGATGAACGTTCAAAAAGAAGTGTACCCGGAATACCAGCTGGACATTGTAGAAATTAGTGTAGTGTACCCCGGAGCTGCCCCGGCAGAAGTAGAACAGGGTATTTTGCTACCGGTAGAGGAAACAGTTCGGGGAATTCAGGGTATCAGGGAGGTTGTCTCTACGGCAGAGGAAGGCTCGGGAAATGTCGCTATTGAGCTG
The DNA here is from genome assembly GCA_040222715.1 of Cyclobacteriaceae bacterium. GTDB lineage: Bacteria > Bacteroidota > Bacteroidia > Cytophagales > Cyclobacteriaceae > Tunicatimonas. The sequence continues at coordinate 9,692 of JAVKCN010000012.1, forward strand.
GTGCCCGGCACGGAGCGAATGAAGGCTTTTCAGGAGATTGATCAGGCCATTGCCCGGATTCGAACCTTTCCCGATGAGATTGAAGAACCTGAAATACGCTTGCAGATCGAGCAACGTAGTGTGATGCAGGTCGGAGTCTACGGGGGAGATGACATCTGGACGCTCCGGCAATTAGCCGAACGGCTGCGCGACCGTTTGTTAAGTAATGACCAAATCACCCAGGTAGAGATTGACAATGTGCCCGAATACGTCACGCACGTAGAAATCCCTCGTCATCGGCTACGGGAGTACGGCCTCACGCTGGGGCAGGTAGCCAATATTATCCGACAGTCCAGTGAAGATGTGCCCGCCGGTGCCGTAGAAGCCAGCACCGGGGAGATTCTTTTGCGCCTGAAAGAGCGCAAGCAGTGGGCCGAAGAATTTGGTCAGATTGAGATTATCACCGCTCCCTCCGGAGCCACCGTCACCCTGGCCGACCTGGCCGACATCACCGATGGTTTTGAGGAGGAGGGCTTCCATGCTCAATTCAATCAGCAACCTTCCGTAGACCTGGAGATCTATCGGGTTGGGGCCCAATCTCCCCTGGAAATTGCCGAGGTCGTACAGCTCATTCTTAAAGATTTTGAGACCTCACTTCCACCGGGAATACAAACCCGTATTGACAGCAATGCTGCCGAAGATTATAGCGACCGACTGTCACTGCTCACCGAAAACGGAGTCATGGCCATTGTGATTGTGTTGGTGATTCTGGCCCTCTTTCTGGAATACAAGCTGGCATTTTGGGTTATGATGGGCATGGCGATCTCCTTCGTAGGAGGTATGGTCTTTTTGCCGCTGATCGGGGTTAGTATTAACATGATCTCCATGTTTGGTTTTCTGGTAGTACTCGGCATTGTGGTGGACGATGCCGTAGTGGTGGGTGAAAATGTATACGAATACCGGCAGCAGGGCATGGGTTTTCTGGAAGCAGCCATTCAGGGTACTAAAGATATTTCCAAGCCGGTAGTTTTCAGTATCCTTACCAATATCATTGCTTTTATTCCCCTGCTGTTTCTTCCCGGCACCTTTGGTAAGTTCTGGTGGCCCATGCCCGCGGTAGTGATTGCCGTGCTATCTGTCTCCCTGATTGAAGCCCTGTTTATTCTCCCGGCTCACCTCGGCCATAGCGCTGAAAAAAACCAGTTCAAGATAACCCGGTATATTGAAAAATGGCAACAATCCTTTGCCCGGGGCTTCGATCGTTTCGTAGATCGATACTACCGTCCCTTGCTGAACACCTGTCTGCGCAACCGCTACATTACCTTAAGCGCGGCAGCCGGGCTGCTGATCGTGATCGGCGGCTTCGGCTATAGCGACCATATGGGCATTATTCTAATGCCAGAGGTGGCGGCTGATGAAATTGAAGCCGGAGTGCGACTGCCGGTGGGCACCACTCCCGACCAGGCCGCAAAAGTGGCAGACCAGATCACGAAGTCTACCCTGGCAATGTTTGAAGAACACAATCTGTACCTGGCGGCTGAGGGTGTGAAGACCAATGTGCGTAACCAGAATTTCATTGATGTAGAAGTAGTGATGAAGGCTCCCGACGAGCGCGAGCTAACCGCCCAGGATGTGATTGAGCTCTGGCGGGATGAGATTGGTGATATTGAAGGAGTAGACCAGATTACCTTTGAAGCGGAACGCGGGCCAGGTGGGGCTCGGCAGGATATTACGGTCGATATCAGTCATTCTAATATTGAGGTGCTGGAAAAAGTCAGCCTGGCCTTTCTGGAAGAAGCCAAAGCCTTTGAGAACACCCGTGACATCAATGATAATTATGATAAAGGAAAGCTTCAGTATGATTTCAAGCTTCTGCCAGAGGGCCGTAACCTAGGGTTCACTCCTTCGGATGTGGGCAACCAGATTCGGAATGCCTTTTTCGGTGCACTGGCCATGCGGCAGCTCCGGGGTAATAACGAGGTGGAAGTTCGGGTAAAGCTCCCGCTGGAAGAGCGCAAAGACATCTACAACCTTGAGGACTTAGTCATTCGTACGCCCGACAGTATTGAAGTTCCGCTGATGGACGTGGTGAGTATAGAAAAACGGGAAGCTTTTAACTCAATCAACCGCCGCGATGGCCGCCGGGTAGTTTCGGTCGGTATGGACGTGGAGCCTCCTAGCGCCACAACCCAGGTGCTGGCCTCTCTGCAAGAAGACGTGCTTCCCCGACTCAGGGCCGATTTCCCCGGGATGACCTGGAGCTTTGAGGGTAGCCAGGCCGACATGCGGGAGTCTACCCAGTCGCTGTGGGGCGGGTTCATTCTGGCCATGCTGGTGATCTACGGTTTGCTGGCCATTGCCTTCAATAACTACGTGCAACCGTTAATCGTGATGTCGGCCATCCCATTTGGTATTGTAGGCGCCGTGATCGGACATATTCTGCTGGGCTACGATCTTTCGCTGGTGAGCCTGATGGGAGTGATTGCCCTGTCGGGAGTAGTGGTGAACGACTCACTGATTATGATTGATTATGCCAACCGCAAACGGGGTGAGCAATCGGCTTTTGATGCCATTCACGAGTCGGGTATTCGGAGGTTTCGCCCGATCATGCTTACCACCTTGACTACCTTCGGCGGTCTGACCCCTATTATCCTGGAGACATCAAATCAGGCAAACAACCTTATTCCCATGGCAATCTCCCTGGGTTTCGGTATTATCTTCGCAACTTCCATCATCCTACTGATCGTGCCCAGTCTCTACTTGATTCTGGAAGATATCGTAGGAAAAGCCAAAGAAGCTAAAGAGAAAGTAAAGGAAGCCGCCTCCTAGCCTCTTTTACTATCATCTATGTCGCATAACTGTCAATAGCAAGTTGATTATGTATCAATAAAGAAGGGGCCTTCTATGGTTCTGCATTTGCCATTGATTTTCACGAAAGGTTTACTCCTTTTCGTTATCAATATTCATATGAAATCCCTTCTCACTTAAGTTCATATCCACAACGACCTTTCCGTTTTCAATCACCCGCATGAATCCGCCATTCTCGCTAAAATCCATGACAACGGTATCCTGGTTATCGTCTACATACATCTGAAAACCCTGCTCATCGGCCTTAATGGCTACTTTACTGCTGCTGTCATTGATATTCAAATGGAAGTTGACCGATTCCTCCGATGCATGAGGAGCTTTCCCGCTATTCCGGGTGGTTTTATTCAATGTGTAGGAAGCCTTCGCCTTTTCCTTCTGCGTCACTTTTTCCTTTTGTTTGTCTTTTTCTTTCTGTTTCGGGTTTTTACTGGCTTCTACCAGCAGTAAGCTGTCTATCATGGGCTGATAAGCCCCCACTTTCCGCTGGCTGATTTTTTTACCTTCTACAAACAGTTTATCGATGTTACCGACGCTGTCTACTTTCGCAAAAAGGTGCTTGCCATCGGGCAATTCCGCAGTAATGGTACTGAGTTTCTGCTTGGGAGGCTCCGGATTGCTGTCCACAAAGATGAAGGACATGAGTACGATGCAGGAAAAGAAGAATGAGGTTACCACAATGCCTTCCCGATAGGATGGTAAGGAAGGGTTGCTTCCGAAGAGGTTCTTGATCCGGTGGAGAAAACCATCTTTTTTGTTCATAAATGATAGTGCCATGGGTGGGGTGTTTACGTTGAGTTCTTGGATGGATGTTAAAGCTTTGGCCAGCATCAGTTTGTCACTGTTGGTGGATACGGCCCAGTTGTCGCAGCATTCTTCCCGCTCTTTTCGGATGATGCCTGAGATCCACCAGGTAGCCGGATGGAAAAAGAACAGTATCTCAATGGCCATCTGACAGATATTGACAATGTAATCGTTGCGCCGAATGTGGGCCAGTTCGTGGTGCAGGATGATCTCCATTTCTTTGGCCGAAAGGGTCTCAATCGCCCCCTCCGGGATTAACAGCACCGGCCTGAAATGCCCTACCACCATGGGGGAGGTAATTTTTGTGCTGATGAGGGCTTTAATCGGTTTCTTAATCTCAAATTTAGACCGGATGCCTTCTACCACGGTCAGCAAATAATCCTCAACCGGCCTCACAAAGGTGTTTTTGAGGCGTTCAATATAAATAAACCCGCCCAGGTTCTTTAAAATGAGCGCACATACCCCGATAAACCATAGAAAGACGATCAACGGCAGGTAACCGGTATACAATTGCAGAAAGGTTTCCAGCAGGCTGGCATCGGTGTAGGCCAAAGCCGGAGCGGCGGCATCTCCCGCAATAGCGGCATAATCGCTCAGGACATTCAGTTGCCGAATAAAGGTAGTGATGGCCGTGATGGGGAATAAAGCCAGGGCGATCAAAGACACATTGTAACGGGCATGGGCACTGGCCGAACGCATAAGCAGCAGGAAGATTCCCAGCGTAATGGCAATCAATAATCCCTGCCACAGCAGGTGGAGCAACATGAGACCGAGGGCAAATACTGCTTCCTCGGGAAGGATCTGGTAGATAAAATTATTCATGACCTTCTTCTTTGGATTGGATAAACTTCTTAATCTGTTCCAATTCGTCCGGAGATGTTTTGTAATTGCCCAAGGCACTCATCACCAGCTTGAAAGCAGAGCCTTTGTACACCGATTGCAGCATTTTGTCCAGAAACTTCTCCTGCACCTGTTCTTTGCGGATGCCCGGACGATAGATATGGCTTTTCCCCCCGGGTTCACGAAGCAGCAATCCTTTTCCGTGCATAATCTGCATGAATTTCAGCACCGTGGTGTAGCCCACTGCTTTGTGCTGACTCAGCTTCTCATGCACTTCTTTTACGCGCGCTTCTTTCAGCTCCCAGAGTACCTGCAGGATCTCCAGTTCAGCGTCGGTCGGGTTGTAATTCTTTTCTTTCATGATGTACGAAATATTTCGTATCAAATGTACGAAGGTATTCGTAACAAGCAAAACTTTGGTGAAAAAATTCTTTGACTCTGGGGAAATATCGGCTTTTAACGGCAGTGAGGCCGTTATTTTATCAATGCGATCCTACCCTGCCTCTTTCCCGAGCGGGAATTCAGCCATATCGTTAACATGCGTTTGCCGAAAGACGCGGAGAAAGGCAGCACAGTGCCTACGAGATCAACGGTGGTAACCCCTATGTTTGTGCAACGTATCCGATATTTGGATTTATTTTTCTCGAATGTGCTTGTGCGAGCCATCGCAGGAGGGCAGCTTTTTGGATAGTCCGCAAACGCAATCGTTTAAACCCTTTCCATTGAGCATTCTCTGCATACATTTTTCAACCCTTGACTCCCGGGTTTTCGATTGTTTGGGGGCCGAAAAATAGCGCTTATATGCTCTTTGTCGTCCGGGGGTCAATGCTTCAAAAGCAGCTTTCAGGTCAGGCTTTTCATCCAGCGTCTTTTGAAATTCTTCCGGCATGGTGAAATCTGAAGTTTTCTTCATTTCCACTCGCAAACCAGCCTTTTCCACTTCAATGGCTTCATAAATATAGGCTTTCAAAGTGGGTGCCATCTCCACGATTTCTCGTACATGGGTGAACCGGATCTGCCGCGCGGCCTGCACGTTTTCCGTTTGCCGGATTAGCATATTATGGGTATCCTGTAGCAAAGCTCCTTTGTGAAACAAAAGCGCACAGTATTCTTTAAATCCATGGATTAAAACGATGTTGCTTTTCTTAAAGGTGTAACAGGGAACACCCCATTTCACTGCTTCGGTCAGCCCACAATCGAGAACAATCATTCTCAATTGCTCCATGGCTGACTGCCACTTTTTGGATTTACTTATAAACTCATCCACCTCAGGATTCATCGTATGCATTGATAGTTAGCTGATGGAACTATTCTATACCTGGAGTGAGCCGCGGAATCCTCGGGCGGCATAGTAGGAATCTGCTCCGTTGTGATACACAAAAACAGTATCGTAGCGACGATCGCAAAAGAGGGCACCGCCCAGTTTTCTAATATCAGCCGGGGTTTTCACCCAGCTTGATGTTTTCAAATCGAAGCTTCCCAGCTTTTGCAATGCACGATACTGTTCTTCCGTTAAAAGCGCAATACCCATGTCGGCAGCCATGTCAATGGCGCTATTTTCTGGTTTATGTTTTTTCCTTGACTCCAGTGCCTGGCGGTCGTAACAGACACTTCTGCGTCCGGCGGGGCTTTCTGCCGAACAGTCATAAAAAATATATTCGCCCGTCTTATCATCATACCCCACTACATCCGGTTCTCCGCCAGTGCTTTCCATATCATCGAGTGACCAAAGTTTTTCATCATTCGCTTCCAGCCTTGCCTGTATTTTATCCCATTCAAGACCTTGATGGCGACTCATGTTTTCTTCAAAACGTACTTTCAGCACGCTAAGTAATTCTTCACTTTGGGCTGATGACAACTTCTTTTTACGGTTCATGCTATTTGTCGATTAACTGAAACAATTTTTCTTTCCACCGGCCTGAAATACCAGGATACCACCGTCAGGACCAGAAGAAGTAATGGAGGAAATGTGGTAGTAATGGGATCATCCGCTGCAATATGTGAAATGATTGCTCCCGACATGGCAAAGAAGAACCCGGCATAAGCCCATTCCTTTAGCAAAGGAAATTTGGGCATAAGCACGGCGATAACTCCCAAAATTTTCCAAACACCCAATAAGGTTAGAAAATAGACCGGATAGCCCAAAAGCTTTATCATATCTACCTCTTCATCCATTTTAATTAACTGTACTATTCCGGTGGAAACCATGCCTAATGAGAGCCAGATGGTAGCCACCCAATAGATGATTTTATTTCTCTTTTCCATAAAGGGTTATGTTAATTTGCTTATAGTTTCCTGCAGTCGGTTATGCGCCATGTTGATGCCCTGGGCAAAGGGTAATTGCAGCATTTGGTCTCTGTCAGCCACTGATCTATAGACGATATGCATAGAAAGTTTGCTGGTGTTGTCCGTGAGCTTTTCAAATTCCAGGAACTCCAGCTGAACCGGAAATGGGGTATTCTCCATTTCAAAGGTCCGGGTGATTTTCTGGTTCGGGCTAAACTCGTGGATCGTCCCATTGAACCCATGTTTATTTCCCTTGGGATCGGTGGTTTCAAACTGCCAGCTGCCGTGATTTTTATTTTCAAGTTTCAGTACTTTCGTTCCCATCCATTGCTCAACAAGGTCGGGCACTACATAGGCTTTGAAAAGCAGTTCCAGGGGCAAATCAAACTCCCTGGTGATCAGCAAATCCTGCTTACCCGCTTCGGCATTTATTTTTGTTTTTAACTCCATGTATGGCTATTTATCCGGTTTGTATTGTTTCATAACGGCCTCCAGGGTATTGAACCGGTCGTCCCACAGTTTGCGGAATGGCTCAATAAAATCGGCGATCTCTTTGATCTTGTGAGGATTTAAGTGGTAATGAATTTCCCGGCCGTTTTGCTCCGGGGCAAGCAATTCGCACTCGGTAAGTATTTGCAGGTGTTTGGAAACGGTCGGTCTTGCGGTATCAAAATTGGAAGCGATTGCCCCCGCAGACATGGATTGGGTGGCCACCAGCACCAGGATCGCCCTTCTTGTCGGATCTGCTATGGCTTGAAATACATCTCGTCTTAAGTTCATTATGTAGTTATTTGACTACAAATATATATGAAGCCATTTAACTACACAAGTTTTCTGTCAGCAAATTCCGAATGATCGTCAACCGATAACTTTACCAGCCTTGAGGGAACGGTCGCTGAGTCTTATTACCACCAAAGAAGTTTCACTAGGGAGGAAAAACCACTTTTCAAATTCAATTAAGCGCTCATATTCGCTTTAGGTGGGCTTTACGGTAAGTATAAAAGTAAGCACTGTGGCAAAATCAGCTTATATTTTTAGCGTCATATCGAGGAAGAATGACGAAACTATCTTCCCGCGCCACGTCGGCTCATTAGCAGCAGATTGCTTCCTCCTGCCTCGTCGCAATGACGTGATAATTATTTTCGGCATAGTGCTTAGTATCGGATTAATAACCAGTTGTTTTTTGAATAACAATATACTTAACTAAAAACAAAAAGCGGCTTGAGTATGCACCCAACCCGTTATTACTTTTATACATTGTTAGCAACTGGCTATTTCAATGTTTTCTTCATAAATGCTCTGATTTGTTTGATAATTTCAGTTCCATCTTCTTCCAAAGCGAAGTGTCCTGTATTATAGATATTATAATCTAAATTTTTTACATCTTTTTTGAATGCTTTAGCACCTTGTTCTGGAAAATATTCATCGTTTTTTCCCCATACGATAAGCATTGGTGGTTGGTTATCTCGCAAGTACTTTTGCCATAAGGGGTATTGCTTGATATTATCTTGGTAATCATACCATAAATCCAAATTGATTTTATGGGCATTTGGTCTAGACATTCTAAGGTAATCCAAGTGCCAAGTATCAGGATTTACAGTTTCCGGATTTCTCGTACCATGAGTATATTGCCATTTTAAACCATCCAATGTAAACGCAGGCAATAATGCTTTTTCTGTTTTTTCATTTCTGTCGGCCCAGAAATTTCTTATTAGTTCCCATCCTTTCCCAAGTCCTTCCTCATAGGCATTACCATTTTGGTTTATAATAGCAGTTACTCTTTCAGGGTGTGAAACAGCAATCCTGAATCCAATAGGAGCACCGTAATCCTGCATCATTATTGCATAAGAGCTTAATCCCTTCTTTTCCAAAAAGGAATCCATTGTTTTGGCGATGCTCTCAAAGGTGTATTCATATTCATCAGGGGAGGGAAAATCACTGTTTCCGTAACCTGGATAGTCTGGTGCAATCAAATAATAATCGTCTGATAATGCATTTAGTACTTTCCGATATTGGTGTGAAGATGCAGGATATCCATGCAATAAAACCAGAACGGGATTTTGTGGGTTTCCAGCTTCTCGGTATGCTATATTGATACCTTCTATTTCAATTGTTTTATATTTTGTCGTTTCCATATTAGATTTATTTTGTGATTTGACATTTGTTTGAACTGTTAAACTTTCTTTTCTCACATCTTTTTTGGAGTCTTGGCATCCAAAAAAGAAAAGCGATGCTCCTAAATAGATTGCAACTGTTTTTTCCGTTTTACTTGTTTTAAATTAAACTTCATTCATATGTATGGGTGATAAATATTCGAAATTTTATATGTTACCGAACATTCGGTAAATTATTACGAGAAATTTTTTTACCTGTATCTATTTTCTATTTTTTTTAATGTGCTTTCAAAAACATTGGCATCCTGCAAACCTGTACTTAAAATAAGGCTACCTTGTATATCAATCAATGTTTGTAAAGCCATTTCCTCTGCCACCTGGTCCGATAATTTCATTGATAAACCAAGATTTTTAAATGCCATTAACCATTCATTCATACCTTTACTAATACTTTGATGAAATAATTCCATTCCATTTTGCATGGATAAAGCCCTGAATATGCAGGAATCCTTTCCGCCATCATAAAGCTTTCTTATCTGCAAAAGCCCATTTTTAAGTCTAGTTTCACTCGAATCTTCTTCTTTAGTAAGGGCATTAAATATGTTATCGGTAACCCATTTGCCCATATAATCAAGAACAGATTCTGCCATTTCCCGTTTGCCATTTGGAAATCTGTGATAAAGACTTGCTTTTTTTAAGCCAGTAACATCAGATAGCTCCTTTAAACTTGTTCCTTCATAACCTCGTGCACGAAAAACTTTGGTTAAGGAAATCAATAACTCTTCATCATTTATTTTCTGTGGTCTCATAGGGCAAAGATATAAAAATTTATTTAATTACCGAACGATTGGTAAATTACTTTAGATTTACTTCTGCTCCGACGACGCTCAGCCAATATGATGCTTTATTTCAATAGGTTTATTTAAAAACTTCCCGTAGGCCTGGGCAGCCACTGCTATAGCATCTTGTACGGGTGCGGTGGGAGGCTGGAAGAAACGGGTCTCCAACTGCACTTTCTCCTTTTTGACACTGCGTTTCCAAGTGCCGGCTACCTGCCCCTGTACAATGATCACTGGCCAGAAGATCCCGTTTTGAGAAACAGCCTTTTTATGATGATCCTCAGCCAGAACGGCGCTCCGGTCTTTGTAGCTGATGATGTACTCGTCGAAGGCCGGTAGCAGAAACACCGAGGGATGGGTAGCTTTCACTTTCCCCAATGCCGGATCAAACCAGTAAGTATTCCCTGCCAGCGTGCTCGATTGCAAGCCTGATCGTGCCCCTTCCAATCCCTGGCGGGCATCCGTTACCGTTAGGCCCGACCACCAGACAAAATCCGGCAGGGTGGCAGGGCCATGGCTGGAAAAATACGTATGCGCTAGTTTAGCCAATGCTTCCTCCCGGAGTAGCGGTCTTGTTTTCGGTACCCATTCTTCCAGCAGCGCATAAGTTTGCTTATTGCCGTCACTGCGACCGCTGCACAACAGGCCCGTCAGTTCGCCCAGCATCAACAGATGGGAAGCCCGATTATCCTGCGTAGCCACATTGGCATTCTGTAACGCTGCCACAAGTGCATCCCGGGTCAAATGTCTGCCGCCCTCCAGCGCCTGCTCAAAAAGACGAAGCGTCTTCCCTATCACCTCCTCCGTTAGTCCCAGTGCCTTATGCCGGGATTTCATAGAAGCCCTGATGCGAGGAGCCGTCAGCTCCAGCATCCAGTAAATATCTTTAGCAGCTACCACATGCCAGGTAGGCCGCAGCACATGCGTGCGGATCAATGTGCCCGCATCCATGGCTGCCTGGATGATCTGGCCGGTCGCTCCGGGCAACCGTGTACCCATCGCCCAACGGACCATCGGGTAATCCTGAGCCTGCATGGCTCCCATCCACCCGACCAACTCCGGGGCCGTTTTATACCGAGAGGCAAGCAGTTGCTGGCTATGCAACCGCAGGTGAGCAATGTCAGTCAGGGTCATACCGGGTTTCAGCTTCAGCGGTTGCGTGAGCACATTGCCAATTACTTATTCCCGTAGGCGGTATCTAAAAAGCGGTAGCGGGCATCATCCGAGGCATCCACTGCCTTAGACTCCACATCCAGGATCATCACCGGCGGGGTTTTATCGGTGGCTTCGGCGGCAGGCCAGTTGGGCAGATCTTCGCCGTTGGGGTTGCCGGTCAGGATGAAATTGGCGAAGTAATCCTGCATGGTTTCCGATACTCGGTGGTCTTCTTCGGTCCAGGCATATTCATCTACCAGATACAGGTTACCCATACAGTAGGGAATCTCGCAGGCATGGGGTGCACCGACCGCCTGGGGGGGAGCTTCCGAAGAGGCTTCTTTTTTCACCGTACCTCCCGCCAGCCCAGAGGTGAGTGTCTCATCTACCAGCGGCGGACGTAGTTTGCTATACAGGTAGCGGTATACCGGCTGGTCACTGTTCTTGCGGTGCAGATCAAACCACTTCCAGGTACTGTAAGCAATAAATCGATCGGAGGCCAGGGCCGTAGCCGATAGCTCAATTTCTTCGGGCGAGTTGTGGGGATACAACGCCAGTACCTGCTCGTACGCTTCGGGATAGATCTCCTTTACTTTCTGAATATAGTTTTCTTCCGTATAAGGTTGCCCCTGCATCAGGGCTGTTCCCGGAATCTCCGCCGAATTCCAGCCCAGCAACAAAGGTACCTGGGCCTGCTCTCCGGCCCGGAATATCTCCGGAAGGCTTTTAGGATAAAAATACCCGTCTAACACCGTAGGAAAACCAAACCGCTTGGACTGGTTGTATAGCTCAAAAATTTCATCGGTGCTCAACGCCCGCAATTCCGCCAGGGAAGGGTGGCCAATGCTTTTGGCAAACTCCTGCCCTACCGCTTCCGCCTCGTCCAGAGGAATGGGAAACAGGGTGGGATTGATCGCGGCGCCACTCTCACCAATGGCCCCGGCAATCATATCTTTGGAAAGCGGGGATGCCATCTGGGCACTCACCGAAATAGAGCCAGCCGATTCTCCGGCAATGGTAATCTTATCAGGGTCACCACCGAAGGCCGCAATATTGTTCTTCACCCAGGTCAAGGCCACCTGCTGGTCCAGTAAACCGTAGTTTCCTGAGGCTTTGTACGGAGCCTCGGCGCTCAGTTCGGGATGAGCGAAAAAGCCGAAGATATTCAGTCGGTAATTCACGGTGACCGCCACCATGCCTTTTTGCGCCATGCTGGCTCCGTCGTAACGGGGTTCTGAGCCATCACCGGCCACAAAACCTCCTCCGTAGAAGTAGACCAGCACCGGCAGCTTTTCAGCTTTGCTTTTGGCGGGAGTCCACACATTGAGGTAAAGGCAGTCTTCGTTCACTCCGTCGGAGCGGAATCGCATATCACCGAATACGTTCGTCTGTACCGGAGAAGGGCCAAAGTTTTTGGTTTCCTTCACTCCTTCCCAGGAGGCCAGTGGCTGGGGAGCTTTCCATCGAAGATCACCTACGGGTGGCGCGGCAAAGGGAACCCCGAAATACATTCTAAGCCCGGTTTCGGCATTGTACTTTCCTTCAATGCTTCCCTGTTCTACGTTAATTTGCAGGGGTGCTTTCGTGCTATTTTGTGCCATAACGGATATATTCATCCAGTAGAAGCATGCTATTCCAAAGAGTATTTTTCGCATGATATTCAGGGGTTAAAATGGTTGTGTATGTCTGGGTTATTTATGTAATGTTATGATTTTATCTGGTGGGTAGTCTTCTACGATATGTGCAGCTTCTACATAAAAGGGTAAATTGATATAAAAGCAGTCACTCCAGCATCTTTTTACTCTACCCTACCCTTCAAACCTTCTGTTCTCCTTACAAGAGTAACCATAAAAAAACCGCTTCACAAGATGAAAAGCGGCTTTTACATTGCTAAAAGCAAATTTACAAGTATAACCCTCACACAAAATTTTAGGGCGTACCCAAACGTATCGGACTGAGTTGCCCCATTTCTTCTTCATTATAAAGGCGTGATTTGATGACAAAACGCAACCCCAACGGGATTTCCAGTGAAAAACTGGCACCTCTTCCCTTCACCACATCCACCGTGAGCTGGGTATGTTTCCAGTATTCAAACTGCGATTGCGACATATAGAACTCACAACCGTGAATATCGCCCAGCCACACATCGGTTTCGTTGAGCATCAGTTCTCCCTTCGGGAAACACATGGGCGAAGAGCCATCGCAGCAGCCTCCACTCTGGTGGAACATCAGTTCCCCGTGTGTTTCTTGTAGTTCGTCAATCACCGCCTTCGCGGCCTCAGTCACGCTCACTCGTTCAGTCATAATATTGTTTTCTGGGTTTCAGGAATTAGGGTTTGGAGGTTGGAGTCCAGGAATTGGGTTTTGGGGATTAGAAAGTACAGGCAAAACCCAACTTCTAACCCCCAATTCCCGCTTTCCAACAACCAATTAAAAAAATCCCTGTGCTTTCTTATCGTAGGAGATCAACATATTCTTGGTCTGCCGATAATGGTTCAGCATCATTTTGTGCGTTTCCCGACCAATGCCAGACTTCTTATAACCTCCGAAGGGAGCGTGGGCCGGATAGGCATGATAGCAGTTGACCCATACCCGGCCGGCCTGTACGGCTCGAGAAACCTGATAGGCCTGATGGGTATCCCGTGTCCACACTCCGGCGCCCAATCCGTATAAGGTATCGTTGGCAATCTCAATGGCTTCCGCTTCATCTTTGAAAGTGGTGACGCAGACTACGGGACCGAAAATCTCTTCCTGAAACACCCGCATCTTGTTATTTCCCTTCAGAATGGTCGGCTTGATGTAATAACCACCTTCCAGTCCTTCGTTGTAAGCCGCTTCGCCGCCAGTCAGCACTTCGCAACCTTCTTCTTTACCAATGCTGATATAGTTTAGAATCTTCTCGTACTGGTCGTTCGAGGCCTGGGCTCCCATCATCGTTTCCGGATCCATCGGATGCCCCAGTTTAATAGCCTCAGTACGCTCAATGACGCGCTCAATGAATTTATCGTAAATGCTTTCCTGCACCAGAATACGGGACGGACAGGTACATACCTCTCCCTGGTTAAAGGCAAACATAACCGCACCCTCCAGGCATTTATCGAAGAACTCATCGTCGGCATCCATCACACTTTCAAAGAAGATGTTGGGCGACTTTCCTCCTAACTCCAGGGTTACGGGAGTGATGTTCTTGGAAGCATATTGCATGATGAGTTGCCCAGTCGTGGTTTCTCCGGTAAACGCTACTTTATTAACCCGGGGGCTGGAGGCCAGGGGCTTTCCGGCTTCTGCGCCAAAACCATTCACCACGTTTAATACTCCGGCGGGTAGAATGTCTTCAATCAGCTCCATCAGAATCAGGATAGCTACCGGAGTTTGCTCTGCCGGTTTTAATATCACGCAGTTTCCGGCGGCCAGGGCAGGAGCTACTTTCCAGGTGGCCATCAGCAAAGGAAAATTCCAGGGAATGATCTGGGCTACCACCCCTAATGGTTCGGGCACGTTGAGCGAAACGGTATTGGCATCCAGTTCGCTCACTGACCCCTCTTCGGCCCGGATCACTCCGGCAAAATAGCGGAAATGGTCAACCGCCAGAGGCAGGTCCGCGGCCAGGGTTTCACGAACGGCTTTTCCGTTATCCCAGGTTTCGGCCCGGGCCAGATCTTCCAGGTTCCGTTCTATCACATCCGCAATTTTCAGCAGCAGGTTACTGCGAGAAGTTGCTGAAGAGTTATTCCACTCGGGAGCAGCCGCCCAGGCAGCATCAATGGCTTTCTCAATATCTTCGGCGGTAGAACGTGCTACTTTGGTAAAGCTGTTGCCATCCACAGGCGAAATGTTCTCAAAGTACTGTCCATTTACCGGGGGTGTCCACTTTCCTCCGATAAAGTTATCGTACTGATCTTTGAATTTAGGCTTTTCTAAGGTATTTCGGGAGGTCGTTTGTATATCACTCATGATCGCAAATGTTTAAATGATTACTTATTTTGAAAAAAATCAGCCGTGGTTGTTGCCGTAGGCGGCGTAGCAATTACGACTGTTGTCAAAGCTAAAAAAGGATAAGCAAAAAACTGTTGACGGATTCTATCAATACCATGAACAATACGCTCATATATTAGTATTCTATTAATCACAAGAGTAAGCACTAAGACATAATTAAGTTATAGATAGGAAGTTTTTAGAAAACTCAATACACAACTCATCGTCATATTTTTTGATAATGTTGATAATAGCCTCCTTAAGCGTACTTACTGAGGCATAATCTTCTGCTGTCAACCATTCATATTTCATTTTCCTCCACAGTATCTCAATAAGATTTAATTGAGGAGAATACGTTGGTAGGAAAAACAAGTACAGATCTTTCTGTGC
>JAVKCN010000013.1:0-173119 GCA_040222715.1 Cyclobacteriaceae bacterium
AAATTAAAGTATCATTTTTCCAGACGTCACCGCGAGGCTCTGCGAAGCGGTCTGCCGTGGCGTAAGATCGCCTCACATTCGTTCGCGATGACGTATTGATTATACTTATTTCTGGTCGGGGAAGCACTGTGACGAAAATAATGATAACGTCATTGCGACGAGGCACGAGGAAGCCATCTCCTGCTAATGAGCCGACGTGGTGCGGGGAGATTGCTTCGTCATTCTTCCTGGCTATGACGCTAAAAATATAAGCTCACTTTGTCACAGTGCTTACTTAAGCCCCTTTAAACTGTCCCTGCTTACCATCACTCACTGCCGCTTGGGAGTAAACTTATACGGACAACGGATCATCTTGCCGAGCATCGCCCCTACTTTGGTATACTCCTCTTGCAGCGCGTCGTGTTGGGTATTGTCGATATAACCGCAGTCTTTGGCGAAGGAAATCCAGACGGAAGTTTCACTGCATTCGCTATCGGCATCGGTGAGTTTGCTGGTGAAGTGTTTGGGGTAAATTCGTTTACGATAGCCTTCGGCAATGTTGCTACAGACTGAGCGGGAAGACCGACGGACCTGATCGGTGAGGGCGTAGGTCTCTACTTTGGGAAACTGCTTACTGACCTCAAAAATCTCCATTGCCAGGGCGTATGCGAGTTGGTATACTCTTAGGTCTCGGAATCCTTGTTCCATAAGCTGCTTTGATTGTTTAATAGTTGGGAGTCTGTTGCGCGGGAATCGGTAGGCAGGGTGTCGGAGGCAGTGGTAATTGGCTCAATGGTTCTTTTTTGGTTCCCAAATGCTTCCAGCATCCCGCCTCCGACATTTTGCTAACTGCCTACTACCAACAATCCTACTTAGACGCTACCAACATACCCAGCGACTCCAGCAGTTGTTCGTCGTGGCGCAGGGCATAGCGGGCGGCTTCGCGGAAATCGCGCATCCAGGCATTCAGGGCATCGGTGGCTTGCTGGTATTTTTGGGTGGCATCCTGGGCAGTTCCCTGCTGGCTGATGCGCTGGTGGCGGAGGGTAATGAGGGTATCCAGGGTGGCTTTGGTTTGTTCCAGGTCTTCCTTCTTTACTCCGTACTTTGCCATCGGCTTATGAATCCCGGCAATGGCTCCGTAGAAAGCAGAGGTCTGCTCAATCCACTCAGGCAGGGAGGTGGCGCGCTGACCAGTAAGGCGGAGGTCTTTGAGCATCACCCGATTCTGCCTGAAGGCCAGTCGGGCCAGGGTAACATGCTCGCTGTAGATGATTTTCAGGGCCTGCCACTGCTGATAAAGTGCGTCAGTGGAACTGAGCTTGCTGCTGTACTTCTGCTTACGCACCTGCTTCCACTCCAATGCCTGGGTGCGTAATGCATCTCCCGCATGTACCTGCTCAATGGTATAGCCTATCGCTTTGAGTTTTTGTTGAATCAATGGGTTGTTTAACGTATTGGTAATAGCAACCTCGGATTGTTCTAATAAACCTTTTCGTGAATAACTCATACTGCTAATGCGGTTTAATGAAGACTACAAAGAAACACAGCGCCGTCAAAAGTTGCTGAGCACAAATCGGGGAATGCTGTCGTACGTACTATTTTTGGGGAAAGGAGCTTACCTCCCATCCAACGCATTAACACGTACTTTTTTCCCTGGAACGTATATTTTTAAGATGCACCTCTGAGCATCGGAGGGGTGAACGGTCATAGATGAACCTTGGAGATGAGCATCGGAGTAGGAAACGGTGACCAAAAAGTATCATTTCTTACCTTCTTAGAGATAAACGCTCCTTCAGAACCGCCAGACATGAGCATCTGCCAATAGGAAAGGGAGCAGTGTTTTCTGGTTAACAGCGAGAACAGTATAGAAACTTCCAGATATCGGGATTCTCCTACCCTTTCCCCTGCCGATTTTCCCAGGTTCCTGCGCTGGAGCAGGTTTGGCAATAATCACGGGTTTTCGCTGCTGGTGGATAGATTGCTAATGCCCGCTACAGGGCTTTCTATTATAGCGTATACACGCCGTTATCAGCTCCTCACTTAAATTATTCAGCAGATCATATCCACTTTATAAAGTAATTCAAAAAAATATTCAGTAAGGTGTAATAATTCTTGACTTCAGCCACTAACCAGGAAAAAAACGGTGAGCAGCGATTTTTATACAGCATCAATTCTACCTTATGCCGCAATTATCATCAAAATATGCCGAGCATATACCAATACGCAGGAGGATTTTGAAGACTACTATCAGGAGGTGTGTTTACAAATCTGGAAAAGCAGAGACAACTTCTGTGAACAGTCTCAATGGTCTACCTGGGTATACCGGCTATCATTGAATGTATGCCTGACCTTGCTGAAGAAAAAGAAAAACAGCCATCAGTATTTCGCTTCCGATTCTTTGCCTGAAGAAGCCATAGAAGATAGCCATGCTTTTGCTGATGAATCGCTCAATCAATTGTATGATGCCATTAGGCAATTATCTGAAGTTGACCGAGGGGTGATTTTACTTTACCTGGAAGAAAAGTCATATCAGCAGATAGCTGACATCATTGGCACGAACCCAAACAACGTGGGAGTGCGCATTAAACGAATTAAAGAACGATTAAAAAAATTATTACATGGAAAAGTCAATTGAAACAATCTGGAAAGAAGGGTTTTTGAACAGCGATGCATTGGTTGCCCCCAAGCTGAATGACCTGTACAATCAAAAATCGATACATATTATTGATAAGTTTAAAAGAATGTTCAGGGTCAATCTGAATGCAATAGTTGTCGGTTCATTGCTGTTTTTGGGAGTTTCTTTTTTCATCGGGATTCCGATCATGGGGGTGGGCTTTTTCTTGGTATCAAGTGTAATAGTTATTGTCAATAAGAGACTATCGAATGGATTGGAGAGCATTGATAAAAACGTAAGCAGCTATCAATATATTAAAGCTTTCAACCACTGGATGAAGGAACAACTTTCGGTAAACAGAAAAATGGCGGGATTTTATTACCCCTTATTTTTTCTATCTATGATACTTGGGTTTTGGTTTTCAAGTTTTGATGGGAAGCTACTCGGTGAAGCGCTGGTGAATAAATTGATTTTGAGTTACCCCGACACCTACCTGCTATTTGGGGTACCCTTGATTGGAATACTAGGGGTGATTTTAGGGGTATGCCTGTTAGCATTTTTTGGCGGAAGGATTTACAACTGGGACGTGAGTTTGATTTATGGTCGGGTGTTTAAAAAACTAGAGGAGATTATAGCCGACATGGAAGCATTAAGAAGCTGATAGCCTCTCTGATTGCCCGCAATGGTGGTAACAACCGATAAAAAACATCGGATCCGAAAGCTTATGGGTTGCGGAAAAAACCGCAAGGTATAAATAACGAATACAAGCCCGACGATTAAAGAGCTGAACCGGGAAGACAGTTTCACAGGATAGCACAATTTACAATGCCATTCTTCAGTGCCAGCAGACACGCTCTTTTACACATATACAAACCAACTCTCTGCCTAAACCGTTACTTCCTTGAAGAAGAATATATATTCTACCATTCAATCATTCTAACCTTAGCAATATGAACTGGAACGATGTTATAAGATATGCCAATCAGGGCAGCCCGGCGCCGGACCGACGGGTAGAAAAAAGCGACGAAGAATGGCGGGCACAACTTACTCCCGAGCAGTACCACATTGCCCGGAAGAAGGGGACGGAAGCGGCCTTTTCAGGCGCACTCTGCCACGCACACGACCCGGGGCAGTACGCCTGTATCTGCTGCGATACCCCGCTGTTTGACTCTAGCCTGAAATTTGAATCCGGCAGCGGCTGGCCGAGCTTTACCGAGCCGATTAAAGACAATGTGATCAAGTACGAGAAAGACACTGCTTTCGGCATGGTGCGCGTGGAAGTGATGTGCAGCGTCTGCGACGGTCACCTGGGACACGTCTTCCCCGACGGGCCGGCACCCAGCGGACTGCGTTTCTGCATCAACTCCGAATCCATTAAACTGGTAGAGGAACAGGAAACCGCACCTAAATAGCCCCTCTTCAACATGAATACGACAGCTTACCTGGATCGTATTGGGTACGAAGGGGCATTAGAGCCAACGCTGTCCACCCTGAAGGCACTGCAACGGGCCCACCTGCTGCAGGTGCCCTTCGAAAACCTGGACATCCACCGCCATGAGGAAATCCGGATTGATCTGGCTCGGATCTACGATAAGATTGTGATCCGGCGGCGGGGTGGTTTCTGCTTTGAGGTAAACGGTTTGTTCAACGAACTACTCACCGAACTGGGGTTTCGCACCCATTTTATCAGTTGCAGCGTATTTTCCCATCCTAAAAACGAGTACGCGCCCTACTTCGGGCATGTGGCCATTGTCGCCCATCTGGAAGAGGACTGGCTGGTGGATGTGGGCTTCGGCACCAACTTTTCGGAACCGCTGCCGCTGGATACGGAAGCTCCCCAACTTCAGGAAGGCATCTACTACCGGCTTCGGAAACTGCCTGAGGCAGAAACCCTGCTGGAACGATCGCCCGATAGACAGGAGTATATCAATATGTACAAATTCCGTCGCCAGCCCCATCAGTTAAATGAGTTTGCGGAGATGTGCGTATTCCACCAGACCTCACCTGAGTCGCACTTCACCCAGGGCCGTCTTTGCTCTCTGATGACCCCCGAGGGCCGCATCACCCTGACTGACAAAGCTTTTATTGAGACCGTCCGGGGAGAGAAAACCGAAACTCCACTGGAAGACGAGCGAGTTTTCACAAAAAAGTTATACGATCACTTTGGTATTACTTTGTAAAACTTCTCTTTTTGCCACTTACTCATTATCTTCCGGTTTTAATTGAGAGGCGGGCGTTTCTAATGATTGTTACTTTTATGCGTTTCTCCTTACCTTTACCCTCCTAAAACTTCAGGAATGATATAAAGTCGCGATGATTCATTCCCGGGCCAGGCTGGCTGTGCCACACTGGTCGCGTCGCTAAGGCGGCAATCATGCTATCACTCAACCCTGACCTATGGAAGAAAATCTGAAAAAAGTTGCGCTGCACGACATACATCAGCAATTGGGCGCGAAGATGGTACCCTTTGCCGGCTACCTGATGCCGTTACGCTACAGTTCCGATATTGAAGAACACCTGAGCGTACGCCAAAGCGTGGGAGTGTTTGATGTATCGCACATGGGTGAGTTTTTTGTGCGCGGCCCCCAGGCACTGGACCTGATTCAGCGGGTCACCAGCAACGATGTGGGCAAACTAGTAGATGGCCAGGCTCAGTACGGTTACCTGCCCAATGAAGATGGCGGCGTGGTAGACGACCTGATTGTATATCGCCTGGGTGAAGCAGAATACATGCTGGTGGTAAATGCCTCCAACATTGAAAAAGACTGGCACTGGATTCAGCAATACAATACCAACACCGTAGAGATGGAGAATGCCTCGGATCGCCTCTCACTCTTCGCCGTACAAGGGCCCAAAGCCGCTGAAACCCTGCAATCGCTGACCGACATTGACCTGTCGGCCATGAAATTTTACACCTTCCGGCAGGGCCGCATTGCCGGTATCGACGATGTCATCATCTCGGCCACTGGCTATACCGGGGCGGGCGGGTTTGAACTGTACGTAGCCAACGAGCATGCCGAAGCCCTTTGGAAGGCTGTTTTTGAAGCGGGCAAACCCCATGAAATCAAACCCATTGGTCTAGGTGCCCGTGATACCCTGCGGCTGGAAATGGGCTACTGCCTCTACGGCAACGATATTGATGATCAGACCTGCCCCATTGAAGCAGGGCTAGGCTGGGTCACGAAGTTCAATAAAGATTTTACCAATTCCGTCTTTCTGAAAGAACAGAAAGCCTCAGGTGGAAAAAATAAGCTGGTGGGACTGGTGATGATCGACCGGGGCATCCCCCGCGCGGGCTACGAGTTGTTTAACGAGCAGGACGAAAAAATTGGCCGCGTAACTTCCGGTTCGCAGTCCCCCTCCCTACAGAAAGGCATTGGCCTGGGCTATGTCACGAAAGATGAGGCCGCTCCGGGCAATACCATTTACGTAGGAGTTCGCAATCGCCGACTGAAAGCCGAAATCATGAAACCTCCCTTTGTCACCCCAACGACTAAATAACATGAAAACAATAGAAGTATGCCTTACTCCCGAACTGCTGAAGCAGCATTCGGTCACTGAAAAAGTAGTAGTGGTGGTGGATGTGTTACGAGCCTCTTCCACTATGGTCACTGCCTTTGCCCATGGCCTGGAACGCCTGATGCCCGTGGCCTACGTGGAAGGCTGCCTGGCATTGCAGCGGCTGGGTTATCTTTCGGCGGGCGAACGCGACGGGTCGAAGGTAGAAGGGTTTAACTTTGGCAACTCCCCCTACGATGTGATGGGAGACGATTTACAAGGAAAATCCCTGGCCATGACCACCACCAATGGCACCCTGGCAATAGAGTATGCCAAAGATGCTAGTAAATTACTCATCGGCACTTTCCTGAACATGAGTGCGGTGGTCAGCCATCTGCAAACACTGGACCAACCGGTGCTGGTAGTCTGCGCCGGATGGAAAGGCTACATTAATCTGGAAGATACGCTCTTTGCCGGAGCCCTGGCCTCGAAGCTTTCCGGTACCCACGAGGTTTTTGGAGACTCTGCCCTGGCTGCCCAACTGCTCTACGAGGCATCAAAAGACAATCTTTATGAAGTGGTTTCCAAGGCATCCCACGCCCAACGGCTTACTGAGTTATCAGCAGAAAAAGATATGCGCTTTTGCCTTCAGGTAGATGAATACGATGTGGTACCGGTGCTGGAAAGTGAGCATTTGGTGGTAAAAGAATAGATTAGTGACTGTTTCTGAAGAGTTTGAAAAACAAATTACGAGGATTCATAACATCATAAAACCTAGTGATGCAATAGTCACATGGAATGATCATGTTATTGATCCAGATTACCCAAAAGGTAGAAAGAGACAGGTTGATATAACAATTAAGCAGGAAAATTCAATTACTCATATTGAATGTAGAACACATAGCAAACCTCAGGATGTAAAGTGGATTGAGGAGTTAATAGGGAGAAAAATAAGTTTAAATGCAGATATCATTATTGGTGTTTCTGCTTCTGGTTTTACTTCAAGAGCTAAAAAAAAAGCCGAAAAGCAAAATGTCATTCTCAGGGAGTTAGAAGAATTGACAGACAAAGAAATATCCCAATGGGGACAACAGACTAAAATTTCTATCAAATACATGATATATGAGGATATTAAATTTAGTGTGTTTTTTGATAAAAGAGATGAAAAAGTTAGTATTCAAAGCTTTCTTGACGAGTTTGATCACGATGGTCATTTGGGAGAGCTAAGTAGATACGTGATGGAAGAGAACAATGGAGTTAAAGACGGAAATCGCTTCAAAATAGCTGTTAGTAAGATACCAAAACCACCTCGTAAAGTTATTTGTAGTATTGGCAAGACTTTTCTAAAAAAAATAGATACTAAATGTAAGCTTACCTACAAAGAAGAGGTTATTAATATTCCTGCAGTCTTTGTGTACGATGCCCCATCGTATGATAGAGTGGAGAAAAGAGTGAAAATAGAAAAACCTATATTTAATAATTGGGAGATAGTCAAATCACCATGGAAAAATGTAATATACTTAGATTTTACTCATATTGAGTGGCCTGAAAATTACTATTATCTAGGTCTTAAACTCGAAAACCTTGATGACAGTAAAAAATATGATGTGCTTATGAAACCTCCACTGAATTTCTCTCGCATTTTTGAAAACGTGAAAATAAGCACCCAATACATTTAACGATTCTCTCCAATCACTTGCCACACTAGCTCAGATTCATAACCTTTGCCCAGGGCGTAGCGGGCAGTCTTGTGTTTTCGAGCATAAGGCTCTTCCCCCTCCAGGGCGTCCCATTTCTTTTGAATCAGGGCTTGCAGGGTGTCGCGGTACGCTTCTTCGTTGATCTCTCGAAAGCCGCTTTGAATGCAGTAATCGGACAACCCTTTCTGTCGCAGGCCTATTTCAATCTTGATACGTCCCCATTTGTTATTGCGGAACTTCCCCCGGGCAAAGGCCTGAGCAAAACGTTCTTCGTTTACAAAGCCTTCGCTGATCAATTCGGATAGCACTTCCTCCACTGCATCGGAATATAATCCGTAGCTGTACAGCTTATCCCGCACCTCCTGCTGCGTTCGCTCCTGGTAAGCACAGTACTTAGCGGCTTTCACCTTCGACTGCTGCTTCCAACTGGTAATTTTATTTTCCATTGCTCGAGGGTTCTAATGTTTCGTGGTTCTATTGCAGCCCTTATCATGGCTCTTGCTTATTTGATGTCGCCGGTCACCCATCACCATCGAACAATCAAGCCATTCGCTCCCCACATTCCATGGCAGATTCTCTCATTTATTACATAACTTCTTTCTATCACCGGCCGTTGACATGAAAATCACGCTTTAACTTTACTGCTTTTGCGCTCGCATCGACGTACGCTGCTGTTGCTATTTACCGCAAATGGTATTTCCGGTTTTGCCCAGGGTATTACCATGCTAGCTGTGCCCTGGTATTTTGCGCAGCAGAGCCTTTCGTCTCAGTTCAACCTCACCTACGGCATTATCACCTTCGTAACGCTGTTGTGGGGGTTGACGGCGGGCACCATCGTAGACCGCTTTAACCGGAAACAGGTCTTCCTGCTTACTAATACGGTAGAGGGCACTATTTTGATACTGGTTGCCAGTTACGGCTACTTTCAGGGTGGTCTGTCAGTACCTTTGATTATTGCGGTATTTGCCACGACCATCTTTGGCTTTTACCTTCACTACCCCAACCTGTATGCTTTCGCCCATGAAATTAGTACGGAAAGTGAGTATTCCAAAGTTACCTCGGCCATAGAGATTGTGGGGCAATCCACCAATGTGCTGGCCGGAGCGTTTGCCGCGCTGCTGCTGGAAGGTCTGGATTGGACGCCGGCTATTGCCCTGGGTAGTCAGACATTCTCTTTTTCACTGCACATTGAGGCATGGAGCATGCACGAGATATTTTTGATGGACGGCATTACCTACGTTATTTCCATTGCTCTGATCGCCCTGATTCGTTATGTCCCCCGCTATGAAGAAAGCGTAGAGCGAGGAGCTTTTCTGAAACGCTTGCGTTCGGGGTTTCGCTACCTGCAGCAGCACCCCGCCCTGTTCCGCTTTGGTTTCTTCTCCCACAGTATTTTTGTGATTATGCTGGTACAATTGCATGCGCTCATGCCACTGTATGTCACCCAACACCTGAAGGCCGGAGGGCATGTCTTTGGGGGAGTGGAGGTCTTATATGGATTAGGAGCACTTTCGGCAGGCATCGGAGTGAGCCGTCTTTTCCGGAAAATGCACACCATCCCCTCCATCATCATTCTGATGACCATCACCACCGCAGCCCTGCTGTTGAGTGCCGTTACCCGGTCGGTAGGAGTATTTTTATGTGTTGGCATGTTAATTGGTTTTACCAATGCCGGAACCCGGGTGTTGCGCCTGGCCTATTTGTTCAAATATATTCCCAATCAGGTGATCGGAAGGGTTAATAGTATTTTCAGTATTTTAAATGTGACGATGCGGGTTTGTTTTATCATGCTGTTTTCTGCTTATTACTTCAGTGTAGACTCTCATGTAGTTTTCGCCTACGTTATTTTAAGCTTCTTTACGGCTTTTTCGGTCCTGATGCTGGTCAGCCAGCACCGCAAACGAGCCCTGGTATAAATAAAATAGTATGAGCGCTTTCTTTACACCTGTAGATTGCGTATTTTATAAAATAGTTGCGTTTTTTTATATATATCGCTTGAAAATGTATATACCTGATAAAATTTTATTTTTTCAAACTAATACGTTTTTCACGTGTTTTTTTCATAGATTTAACAACTGTATTAATTTGAATTATTTCGGAGGAACGTCCTATGATTGACTTGCTACTTATGGGAGCAGCGTACGTAATCATGGTATACTTCATGGTTGTGCTGATGAAAAAGCGAAATTTTCGCTTTCGTGATGACGACGACGATGATGATGATGGTGGCATTTCTATGACTCCCACTCCTGACCTTGATTTACCTCCGGGAGTGACGTTGCCCGACGGTGACGGACCAAGACGCCGTCGCCATATTACGGAGCCGGAAGAAGTGTTTGCCTGATTCCCTTACCATTTGGTACCAAACTGCATTATTATCTTTGTAATGCTTTGTCCGCTATTTCAAGCCGGGTGCGGCTTTTTATTGTCTGTACTGGTGCTTGCGTTAAGCAACTTTTCGTAAGTAAGCCACGTTCTTTTTTCTCAAAGCACGGGTATCTTGCCAATACGGCTTGCCGACAATAATTTTTACGATGCAGACACGATACTTCCCTTTCCTGTTCACCTTGTTTTTGCTTCTAGCTACCAATACCCTGCCCCTGCGGGCGCAGATATTGCACCCCGCTACCTGGCAGGTACGCTGGTCGCAGGAAAAAGCAACGGTGGGTGATGAGATTGATCTGGTATTTACCGTCACCATTGATCCCGACTGGTACCTTTATTCTTCCGATTTTGATCCTGAACTGGGTCCGATGGTTACAGAGTTTACTTTTGAACCGAACGAAGGTTATGAACTGGTAGGAGAAATCAAGCCCATTGGAGCCAAAGAAAAATACGACGACCTGTGGGAAGGCACCTATACCTACTTTACCGAAAAGGCAGAGTTCCGCCAGACCGTAAAGGTGCTGGACAAAAGTCTGGATAAAATTAGTGGCTCTTATAACTATCAGGTCTGTACGGATGTAGACGGTCGCTGCATTCCCTTTGATGATGAGTTTGCTTTGGCGGTACCTTTGGGTGGAAAAACCAGTAGCGCTACGGAAAACTCTAACGAAACGTCGGTTCAGTCCGCTGCGGAAACGGGAAGCAGTGATTTCAATCAACGAGAATCTACTACACCGTATACGCTGATTACTTTCTTCTTTATTTCATTCCTGGCGGGTCTGGCCGCATTGCTTACGCCCTGCGTGTTCCCGATGATCCCAATGACGGTTACCTTCTTTACCAGTGACGGTAGCGATAGCGGCAAGGCCATCCGAAAAGCAGTGATTTATGGTTTATCCATTGTGGCAATATACACCATTGTGGGCACGCTGGTATCCGTCATATTCGGACCAACGTTTGCCAACTGGCTGAGTACGCACTGGCTGCCCAACCTGCTCTTCTTCGCAGTCTTCGTGTTCTTTGCACTATCCTTTTTAGGACTGTTTGAGATCACCCTGCCCAGTTCGCTGGTCAATAAGGTAGATCAGCAAGCCGATAAGGGTGGTTATTATGGTATCTTTTTCATGGCATTTACCCTCGTACTCGTTTCGTTCTCCTGCACGGGTCCTATCGTCGGAAGCGTACTGGTAGAATCTGCCGGAGGGCAATTTGCCAAGCCAATTATCGGAATGCTGGGCTTCTCACTGGCTTTCGCCATTCCTTTTGCGTTGTTTGCCGCGTTTCCTCAGTGGCTCAATAGCCTGCCCAAGTCCGGTGGCTGGCTGAACTCGGTGAAGGTAGTACTGGGCTTTCTGGAACTGGCGCTGGCCCTGAAATTCTTAAGTGTGGCCGATCAGGTATACCACTGGAGCATCCTGGACCGGGAGATATATCTGGCGCTGTGGATTGTCATTTTTACGCTGCTGGGATTTTACCTGCTGGGAAAGCTAAGGCTTCCGCACGACAGTCCCCTGGCATCGGTCTCGGTGCCCCGACTGATGTTATCGATTGTCACTTTTTCCTTTGTGGTATATCTGATTCCGGGATTATTCGGAGCTCCGTTAAAGGCGTTGGCCGGTTACCTGCCACCCATGCACACCCATGATTTTAACATGCCATTACTCATTGCCCAGCAGCAATCCAGCAACGGCGGTTCGGTACTCACGCGTAATGAGGATGCCTTATGTGAAGATCCCGCTTACGCTGATTTACTGCACTTCCCGCACAGCATTCAGGGTTATTTTGATTACGATCAGGCATTGACCTGCGCCCAGGCGCAAAACAAACCCATTTTCATTGATTTTACCGGCCACGGCTGCGTAAACTGCCGGGAGATGGAAGCCCGCGTATGGTCTGACCCGGCGGTGCTGAAGCGGTTAAAAGAAGATTTTGTGGTGGTGGCTTTGTACGTAGATGAGAAAACCGAACTGCCTGAATCAACCTGGTATACCTCCGAATACGATGGGAAGGTTAAAAAAACCATGGGCAAGCAGAATGCTGATTTTCAGATCCGGCGATTTAATAACAATGCCCAACCCTATTACGTGCTGCTGAACGATCAGGGGGAATTACTGGCTGAGCCCAAAGCCTACGACCTGAATGTGCCGAACTTCGTAGAATTTTTGGAGCTTGGCAAAAAACGTTTCGCTGCCGGTGAGACCATTGATGACCCAGCCCTGGCCCGAAAGTAGTTCTCATTTCTCATGCTTGACCAGGAACCCACTACGCTCTACATCAAAAACATGGTATGCGACCGCTGCAAGCAGGCGGTAACCCAAATACTGGAAACCATTCCGCAGGTGCAGCCAAAGGAGATCTCTCTGGGAGTGGTCACCCTAAAAGCACCCATCAATCAGGATACCCTGTCTATCATACAGGATCAACTGGAAAAACAGGGCTTTGAGTTGATTAATAACCGCACGTCGAAATTAATTGAGGAAATAAAGCGATTACTGATTGGCGAAATTCATCAGCAGAAACAGCATAAGAAAGAGAGCGAAAACTTTTCTGACTTTCTGGAACGTTTGCTTCAGTATGATTACTCCTACCTTAACGAGCTATTTGCTTCCATAGAAGGCAGAACCATCGGCCAGTACATCATACTGCTGAAAGTGGAAAAAGCGAAAGAATTACTCATCTACGACGAGCTATCGCTCAGCGACATTGCTCGTCAACTCCAGTACAGCAGTCCGCAATATCTTTCTGCTCAGTTTAAGCAACTGACCGGGCTCACTCCATCCCATTTCAAAAAGATTGGGCAAAACAAGCGCAACTCCCTGGATGCGCTCTGATCATCCGTAGAATTTATACATCTTCCGGGATATCTTATAACACCTTATTCTGCCGCATTGCTTTCTTTTTGCGTTAGTATAGCCAGGACTGTGTACATATTGCGCACTGTTTATACTACAATAAAACCCGATGATCATGGAAACAATCGCTCCTGCTAATAATACATTACACAAAGAACAATACCGGGTACAGGGCATGTCCTGTGTGGCCTGTGCCGCCAGTGTAGAGAAAGCACTGCAATCAACCGAAGGTGTCAGCGAGGCAAATGTAAACTTCGCCGGCAACTCCGTACTGGTTGCGTATGACGATACAAAAGTATCTGTTCCTGAACTGGCAAAACGGGTAAAAGCAGCGGGCTACCAGTTGGTCACTGAAACTGACGAAGCAGCCTTCCGAAAAACACAGCAAGCGGCCTACCAACAACTCCGAAGGCGCTTATGGGTGGCTGCCTTGCTAAGCATTCCGGTCTTTGTGATTTCTATGTTTGGTATCACGTTTCCCTACCACAACTGGGTATTGCTGCTGCTCACGCTACCGGTCATCGTATACAGCGGCCAAAGTTTTTACCAAAATGCCTGGAAGCAGGCCCGGCACCGCGCAACCAACATGGACACGCTAATCGCATTGGGAACCGGATCGGCATTTCTGTTCAGCCTGCTCAACACGATCGCTCCGGGCTGGGTAACCCAGGCAGGGCTTACTCCCCATGTGTATTACGAATCAGCGGTCGTGATCATTACTTTAATTTTGCTGGGAAATTTTCTGGAAGAGCGCGCCAAGGCCAATACATCGTCGGCCATAGAAAAACTCATGGGTCTGCAAGCCAAAACTGCCACTATCATTCGCCAACAGGAAGAAGTAGCCGTGCCCATTTCTCAGGTGCAACCGGGTGACCGCTTACGCATCCGGCCCGGTGAAAAAATCCCGGTAGATGGACAAATAGTATCCGGAGAATCGCAGGTAGATGAAAGTACCATGACCGGAGAATCGGTTCCCGTCTCTAAGCAAACCGGTGATGCGGTGATAGGCGGTACGGTTAACCAAACCGGAAGTTTTGAGATGACGGCCCAGAAAGTGGGTAGTGCAACCGTATTGTCTCAAATGATTCGGCTGGTACAGGAAGCCCAGGGTAGCAAAGCTCCGGCTCAAAAGTTAGCCGATAAAATTTCGTCGGTATTTGTCCCGGCTGTGATGATACTGGCTTTGCTCAGCTTTATCATCTGGCTTATTTTCGGCCCTTCTCCGGCCTTCACCAATGCCTTCGTCGTACTTGTAACGGTGCTAATCATTGCCTGTCCCTGTGCTTTAGGACTGGCCACTCCAACGGCTATTTCAGTAGGAGTCGGGAAAGGTGCCGCCCATGGTATCCTGGTGAAGGATGCCTCTGCACTAGAAAAACTAGCCATGATTGACACCCTGCTGGTTGATAAAACTGGTACCCTGACCGAAGGCCGCCCCAAAGTAACCTCCGTCAGCTGGGTTAAAGAAGATGAATCAGCGCAGTCGAGATTAGCCGGGATATTACTGGCTTTGGAACAACCTTATGAACATCCTCTCGCCCAGGCCATTGTGAAGCATCTGCAAGCAAAACTTCCGGCTCTTCGGCCTGCCACCCTGAAAAACTTTAAAAGTACCACGGGCATGGGAGTAAGTGCAGACTCAGAGGAGCGCACTTATTTTGTTGGTAATGCGCGATTTTTACAAAGCTGTGGAATAAATATTACAGAAAGTACTTTTCTGGATGAAGCCGGAACTACCTGGGTGGGCTTTGCTAATGAAGGCAAGTTACTCGCTGAGATTCGTCTTCGCGATGCATTGAAAGAACAAATGCCAGCTACCGTAGCGCAGCTGCAACAACAAGGAATAGAAGTCGTGATGCTGACCGGCGACCACCAGTCTGTGGCCCGGAAGATTGCCCGAGAAACCAACATAGACACATTTTATGCAGAAGTGCTTCCCGAAGATAAGGTACGGCATGTGAAGGAATATCAGCAGCAGGGACGTATTGTAGCAATGGCGGGTGATGGTATCAATGATGCTCCGGCACTGGCCACCGCCGACGTAGGGATTGCCATGGGCAATGGAACGGATATTGCGATGGAAAGCGCCTCAGTAACGTTATTACAGGGTGACCTTCGTAAAATTGCCCAAGCCATTCAGTTATCCCGACAAACCAGACAAACCATCCGTCAGAATCTATTTTGGGCATTTGCGTACAACATCATTGCCATCCCCATTGCTGCGGGAGTACTTTATCCGATCAATGGTTTTTTGCTGAACCCTATGATTGCCGGGGGGGCAATGGCTTTTAGTTCGCTGTCGGTTGTATTGAACAGTTTATGGTTGAAACGGCGGGCACTGGATCGATAAAAAGTACTTTTTTCCCCCGTTGCCGGGCTATCACAATTCCAGAGAAAGTTACACCTCAGTTATCGCAGGAAGCATCCGTATTTAATTCTGCGTACGACAGGTATTTTGCTTCGGGTAGCCAATCTTGCACAGAGGCAAAATATCTTTTTTTCAGGAACTTGCTGCGGGTTACTTTTGCAGCGACTACTGTCACTTCCTGTTGCTGCTGTAGCTCCCGCTCATGGATTAAAAAAAGACAAGACAATACCAGTGAGTTTAGCTTATCAGTTGCGAGCATATTGTAGTTGATAAAATTATTTGTATATGCATGAATACAAAAATAATTCTACAATACTAATATTCATGTGCTATTAGCCGAGTCACCCAAAACCCTCGCCCAATCACAATGTCACCCCGATTAGCTGTTTTTTGTACACTCATTACCCGATACCGAAGTCCAGAAGGGTTTGGCAACTGATGTAGGTTCAATTTACTGACATCAGCCTTTGCAATATGATTTGCGGAGAAGAATTATCCGGGTACCTCAGAAGCTTAATCAGAGAAAAGAATTGACTTGAGGAGTAACCAATTATCTAAAATGAACAACTGGTTTTTATCAGGGAATCACTGCGAGTTTCCCCACAAAAGTTTCAGTCCCATCGGCAGAAGCACTGAAGACCAGATAGATGCCCGGTTGAACGGTTTCACCGGTATAGGCCTTTAGGTCCCAGGTAACTGAGCCGCCCTGGGCCTGTACTTCCTGCACCAGCACTCCCGAAACTGTGGTAATTTTTACCGTTGCCTGATTCACCAGCCCTTCCATCCCCACCAAACCATCAAAGCTACGGCGCACCGGGTTGGGAAAGAGCTTCACATATTGGTGGGTAAAACTGCCTCGGGTAGCGGTGCTGCGGAAAGAAACCACACCCTTATCCGTCGCAACAAATACTTCCCCGCTTTGGTCCTGAATGGTAATGTCCACAATGGCATTTGATATCAATGGGCTGTTTTCAGTGGTGAACTGATACACCAGCTCCTCCCCTGTTTCGGAAAAAAGCCAAAGCCCGTCATTTGTTCCAATCCACTTTCGATTACCGCCATCCACTGCAATAGCCGTCACATATTCCCCCAGCAATAAAAACTGTCGTTCAAATACGGGTTTGACCACCAAAGCTTCTTCAAATACCTGCTCGGGGGCTGGAAAAAAAGCCACCCCCTCGTTACCTCCCAGCCAAAGTTGCCCATCCAGATCCAAAGCAATATCAGTGATCAGGCTTCCTGCGAGCCCGGAGGAATTCACTTTATCTTTGATCAGTAAATGTTCATTCGTCAGCGGATCGAAAACCAGCAAATCGCTTCCAGGACGTTCAAAATCGCTACTACCAACCAGCATCCATATCTGCTGTCGAAAATCCAGCGTGAGCTGACGGGGATACATGGCCGACTGTTCACCAAAGGTTTCCTGTTGCCAGGTCTCACTTGGCAGATCAAATGCGTGCAGGGATGAGGGGGTGTTATAATTGGCCAGCCAAAGCTGTTGTTCATCGGTAGTCACAGCGGTCACCTGATTGTTCGCCAGCGTGCTTCCGCTGCTTTCCCGGGTGAGCAGGGAGTAATTTTCGCCGCCATCCCATTGCAGAATACCTTCGCCTAAACTGGCAAAGTAGTATTGCTGGGTAATTTCCGAATAAGTAGCATCTAGTAAGGGCGCTTTTATCGGTACGTTTGTAAAATTTTTCCATTGCCCATTAGCAAAAGTATAAAACGCCGCGGGTGCGTTTCCTTTCAATGCCACCAGATTTTCGTTGAGGTAACGAAGCTGGCGAATATCATCCGAAGCCGGCCCATTGGGTAGAAAACGCTCCGCCTGACCATTAACAATACGGAGCAACCCTTCCTGCTGATCGGCCACCCACAACACTTCATTTTCCTGAACCGCATCCTGCGCAAAAGAAACAGTCTCATCCTCCAGTGAAACGACATTCCCCGAGGCCTCTAACCGAAAAATCTGCCCGCCTGCCAGAATCAGTAGCCCATCAGCGGTAGCTCGCAATCCGTAAAAAGCTCCTTCCGTTGTAAAAGCCGTTGGTTCCCACTCTCCGTCACGGTAGCGAAATACTCCCTGCGCATCAAGGGCCACGTAAAGTTCTTCATTCCAACGACTGAGGTAGCGAGTCGAAGTGCCCGGCAGACCCTGCGCAACGGCAAATCGCTGCCAGGTATTAAAATCCTGTCGATTGACCGAAGAGGTAAGCGAATTAGCCAGCACTCCCTCTTCAGTAGCCAGAAACAGGCTATCATGCAGAATGGCTATCTGATGAATTGGCAATAGCTCTCCTGTTGCACTTAGCCGGGTGTACGACTCACGAATCTGTAGCATTTCCTCCTGTTCCAGATCCAGACCAAGTACCCTTACTCCGGCAGTAGTAGCCAGATATACCGTGTTTTCCTTCACCACAATATCGTGAATAACTTCAGATTCATCTGCTTCATCTCGAATGAGCGTAAAAGCAAAAACACCTCGCTCGGTCACCAAATCAACCACCCCACTGCGGTAAGCCAGCAACAAGCTACCGGAAGCTTCGTCATAATGCATGGCGGTTACTCCCACATCAGATAATCCATCGCTTTTAGAAAGCACAGCCAGCGAGTTATCTGATTTCGACAGGTAAAACAGGCCATACTCAGCGGCTACATACACCCGTTCGGGAGTGATTGTAATGATTCGGCTATCCTGATAAGAAAAATGCGTTCTCCAGGTTTCAACAGGAATATCAGACTGGGCATAAAGCGTCAGCCCACTTCCCAATACATACAATATTCCCAGACACAACCATCGCAGTAACAAATGCATACAGACTTAACGAGAAGAAGAATCCTCTTCGTTTGGGGGTGGAGATTTTTTTTGCTGGCCCCGATAAAAATGGTAACGGTTACGGGCCTCATACTGGTCGCGCGCGCCTACGTGTATCTGATCGTCGGAACCATGCAGGCGATAAGAGAAAGAAGCCGGAGTGCCCGATACAGCGCAAATGGCGTGGGTTTTGGTAACGTACTCCGCAATGGCCAACAGATATGGCATCGCCCCAAAAGGTTTTCCTTCGTAATCCATGTCCAGCCCGGCCACAATGACCCGCTTGCCGCGGTTAGCCAGTTCGTTACACACCTCTACAATTTCAGGATCAAAAAACTGCGCTTCATCAATGCCTACCACCTGGCATTCCCCGGCTTGCTGAAGTATATCGCTGGCCTGCTGCACACTGGTGGAACGAATACTATTTTGGTTATGAGATACCACATGATCATCATGATAACGGTTATCCAGTTTCGGTTTGAAGATACACACCGGCTGCTTGGCAATAATGGCCCGATTCAGTCGGCGAATCAGCTCCTCAGTCTTGCCGGAAAACATACAGCCGCAGATCACCTCAATCCAGCCGGTGTATGGCTCCCCCACCGGAAAGCCGCCTACTTGGGGTTCTGTAAACATATAGCCCGATCTTTGCTCCTTTCTTTGTAACTAATTACCGAAGAAACGTATTGTATTAGTGAAAATGAAGTACTTTCTTCGGGACACTGCAAAAGAAACGAATTACCGCATGGAGAGCAAACTTAATCAACAGGCAACAGCGCAATACAGCGAGCAATTTACCGAACGCGTGCTTTCGTCAGCCTACGAACAGCACGATAAACTTGACGGAAGAGCCATCCTGGAGCTTACGCCCGTCAGACAGGTAAACCTCTTTGTCATCAAAGCATTATTTGATCAGTGGCAGGTGGAAATTAACAAGCTTCGCAGTCCGTATTTTGATTACGAAGCGGAAGAAGTGCAGCAGGCACTGGGAGACTTTATTAATACCCTATCGCAGTATATTTCGGTAGACCGGGAGCATTTACAACCCCTTGTAACTACGGCAGTACAGGATACTTTGCAGCTCATCTGTGTTCCTTACGACTATTTCCACCAGCAATTGGAGCAGTTTCCGGCCACTCAAATTCGGGAAGAGGATTTAATTACCTGGTTAAAATATGTGAAAGTGAACCGTCCATTGCTGGAAGCCTTTGTTGAACGCTTCAAACAGGAGTCCTCTTTTGGTGTAGAGCGGCCCCGGGCAATTGAGTTATTAAATGAAGCTTTTGAAGGACATGCTGAAGATATTGATCCTTATCTGAGCATGTTTTCTGAAGTACTTCCTGTCTCAGCCGACCAACTGTATGATTCTTCTTTGCCTGACACAGAAGATTACGTGCGGATAGCTGAGCCAGAAAGTAATGTGCCAGAAATAGTGGAAAGAGAGGAAATAGATTCAGAGCAAACCGAACCTTCGCTCCGTACCCTGAATGACTATTTAAGTGAAAAGAGCCCTGCTTCTACCACCCTTTCTGATATTCAAAAGAGGCACAAAATTACCAGCATCCGTGAGCATATCAGCGTGAATCAGCGATATATGTTTATTCGAGAGCTGTTTGGGAATAATCCGCAGGAATACCAGCAGGCAGTATCAGAACTGGACCAACGCCAGACATATGTGGAGGCATTCAATTTCTTACGCCACGAATACGCCCAGAAATACCATTGGAAGATGGACTCGGAAGAAGTAGTGGAATTGTTGGAGATTGTCTCCAAGCGGTACAATTAATGGGCTCAAATTTCTTTATGCAAGCGGTTTTAATTTAGAAAGTTACCCACTCTCGATGATTCTTCTTCATCCAGAGTCTCCCGTTGGGTGTTTCTGAGGTATTAAAGTAAAAGTCACCAGCTTCAGCATTGTTATTAGTATCGTCAACTGGGTTTCCCATACCAATATATATTGTTGGAGTTCTGGTAGAAGTCACCGTAACTCCTTTTACTGTACTATTGGACTGTTTGGCAAACTTGCCTAATTCAACCCAGGTGCCACTTTCTTTTCTATACGCAGTTTGACTAACTGTATGAAAATAATAAGTTCCATCAACAGCCCCGATCGGAGTAGCAGGGTCCGGTGTGACATTGCCCGAATACCAGGTACCATTACCCGTTGAGGGTGCCTGAGGTACCCAGGCTGTGCCATTCCAGGTCAGTACATCGTTGCCTGTGGGTGCCACTGAGCCTACCGACCTTCCTTGTAAACCAGCGACTATTGCTGCTCCAGTACTGGCCAGACTGATATCGCCGGTTACGGTTTGGGAATTTACCTGGGCACCATCACCAATCAATAGCTCACCGTTACCTTGGTTTATCAACTGTAACTGATCAGTGGTAATCTGCATACCACCGCCTGCCACCTTTACTTCAAGACTTCCATCCGCATTTTGTGCCAAACCACTACCGGCCACATCCGCATTGATTTTGTCTTTGGTGACCGAAGCGTCAGCCAGTTTAGCAGTAGTGATAGCCTCATTGATAATTTTAGCGGTAGTAATGGC
Source organism: Cyclobacteriaceae bacterium (assembly GCA_040222715.1). Lineage (GTDB taxonomy): Bacteria > Bacteroidota > Bacteroidia > Cytophagales > Cyclobacteriaceae > Tunicatimonas. The sequence goes on from JAVKCN010000013.1 coordinate 20,767, forward strand.
ATCTAACTTAATAGTCATGGTGCCATCACTGTCTAGTGTAATATCCCCGGATATGGTTACTGGAGCGGCCACTCCCGAAGCATTTCCTACCAGCATTTGACCAGTGGAAAGCGTTTTCTTCTGAAAACCGGAAAGATCTACGTCATGATCGGCACCAGCTTCCTGAATTCTTAGAATATCGCCAGTAACCAGACTAGCCGAAGTGATTTTTTCATTAACAGGGTCATTATCACCATCGGCTACACTGAAAGCAACACTATTGCCACCGTCAATAGCAATAGCAACATTCTCCCCAATTTTACTACCAGACAGGTGTTGATTGTCGGTGCCCGTTCCATCCTGTAACTCACGTAAATCTACGGTGGCACCACTTCCTGATAACCCCAAAACAGTACCACTCAGGCTTAGATCCTGCAATTCATTAGTGGAATCCAGATCTCCGGTATTCACAATTTCATTTTGATCATTAATACTAATGCCTGTTCCAGCAGTATGTTGACCTTTTTCTTTTTTTAAATTTCCTACAATGATAAATGCCCCCTCTTGCTTTCGGTACAAATCTCCGGTAGGCTGGTGGATGTAAAAATCCCGATCTTCTCCCTGGCTGTGGTCCGGTATATTATCTCCCATATACCAGACCGTACCTTTAGCAATCTGATTATCATTACTACCTGTTCTCCAGGTTCCGTCATACCAGTAATAAATGTTGCCTTCGTCTGTATCAAAAACCATTAGGCCATGATCCTGGCTGGTGAGCTTATCCGTAAATCCAGCCGCCTTGCGCTGTACTGAAGTGAGGCGAGGCACCAGAAACCCCTGATTCTGATTCGTTGAAACTAAATCTAATACCGCATTCGGATTGGGACTATCGGTACCCATGCCCACCACTGTCTGTCCTAATATCTCAACATGTATGATCAGCCAGCCCACAATAAAAAAATAAGTACATTTCCTATACAACATACAGATCATATTAGCGAGCAAAATATAAATAGGCTGAGTATATTTCTCGCTTATCTGACTTGTTTTATGGCATGCGTAAGATATTCCTAAGAGAGGAGCATAGAAAACGCTTTGAAGAATATTCTCCATCATGAAGTTGTTCTTCAAACTAAAAGAATAAGATTTCTATTATTAATTTTCTACTGACGCGTCAGGATTTGCATGCGATGAGCATCCAGCTTCAGTAAAATGAAGAGTAAGATGGTAAAAGCCCAAAGCGAAGAACCTCCGTAGCTAAAGAAAGGTAACGGAATCCCGATTACGGGGAATAACCCGATTGTCATGCCGATATTGACGGCAAAGTGGAAAAACAGAATAGCCGCCACACTATAGCCATATACTCGGGCAAAGGTGGACTTCTGCCGTTCGGCAATGGTGGTCACCCGCATCAATAACAATACAAACAGCACGATCAATAAGGTGCTTCCCATCCAGCCATGTTCTTCGCCAATGGTACAGAAAATAAAATCGGTGCTCTGCTCTGGCACAAAGTCAAACTTGGTCTGTGTGCCTTGTAAAAAACCTTTGCCCCACAACCCACCTGAACCAATAGCGATCTTGGATTGGGTAACGTTCCAACCGTACCCCAGTGGATCACCATCCGGATTAATCAGGGCTTTGATACGATTTTGCTGGTGTGGTTTCAGTACATCGTTAATAACAAAATCCACACTAACCACCAGGCCAATTACTGCGGCAGCAGCCACGGAGATGGTAATAATCCGTTTGGTCTTACGGGAGTTGATACCGATGAGCAGAAAAGCCGTCACAACTACGGCAATAATCAGGTAAAGCTGGTTAATAAACAGGGTCAAGACAAAGAGGATCGCCGCGGCAATACCGAGGCCCAATAGCAGGGGAGAAAATCCTTCCCGATAGAAAACCAGTACAAAGGCCACATACACCATTGCAGTACCAGTATCTCCCTGTAAAATGATAAGAACAGCGGGCAGGCCAATAATGGCGAAGAGCGTAAGTTGTGATTTAAGTGTATCGAACACCCGGTTATTTTGACTCATGTACTTTGCCACAGCCAGCGCCGTCGCAAATTTAGCGAACTCTGAAGGCTGCATCCGAAAGGAACCAACCGTAAACCAGGATTTGGAACCAGCAACCTCCCGTCCGAAGAGCAATACAAAAATCAGAATAAGGATGATCCCACCGTAGAAGAAATAGGCAAAAGAGTCATAAAAGCGGAAGTCTACCAGCATAATGGTAGCGATAAGGACAACAGCAGCACAAATCCATAGCAATTGTTTTCCAGATCTCAGTGATATGTCAAAAATGCTTTGATCGGCCTGCATATCGTAGACCACCGCAAAGATATTCAACCACCCGAGCGATACGAGGAGGAAATATAAAACAATGGCTCCCCAGTCCAGTCGATTGATTAGTTGATTGTTCTCCCTCACACTTTATCTAGTAAATAAAATCTCCTTTTAAAATATAGTCTTCCATTTGGGAACGCTCCGTGCAACCCTTTAGGTATTTTTCAATGAGTAATCCTGTAATACCGGCAGCCGCCCGGGCTCCCTGCCCCGCATTTTCTACATACACCGCCAATGCGATTTTCGGATCATCTTTGGGTGCAAACGCAATAAACACGGAATGATCTTCTCCATGGGAGTTTTGTACAGTTCCGGTTTTTCCACATACCTCAATATCTTTAAGCTTGGCTCGATGCGACCCCGTACCACGTTCTACCACATCGTGCATTGCTTCCACCACCACATCAAAATGTTTTTCGTCTACCGTGGTGTATTGCTTTTCCTGGTATTCAGTTAAAGGCTGCCCATCTTCTCCGATAGACTTAATAAGGTGAGGGGTAATATAATACCCGCGGTTGGCAATGATTGCCGCCAGATTAGCCATTTGCAGTGGAACAATCTGTAGTTCCCCCTGCCCGATGGCATTCGAATAAATAGTGGAAAATTTCCAGTGGTTGTCCCCGTAAATTTTATCATACAGCGAAGGTGCCGGCACATACCCGCCCCGCTCATTTGGCAAATCTACTCCCAACGGGTGTCCCATGCCAAAGCTCATGACATGCTTACGCCACTTTTCCAGTCCAATCTCAGTATCAATAAAAGTATTATCTGAAACTCCCTGGTTTAGCAGGCGCCGATATACATTCCAGAAGTAAGGGTTACAGGACACCTCAATAGCTCCCTGCAAATCTTCATTGGAATGAGGGCCATGACATGCAATGATGTGGCGATCGCAACGGAAGCGCGTTTGCGGGGTAATCACTCCTTCTTGGAGAGCCACCAAAGCCTGTACAGTTTTGAAAATAGAACCCGGAGGAAACGCACCCATCAGCGGGCGGTTAAAAAGAGGCTTGGTGGTATCGGATGCTAAGCTCGCATAATTTTTTCCGTAGTCTCTTCCTGAAAGCAAGTTAGGATCATAAAAAGGTGCTGATACAAACGACAGAATCTCCCCGGTTTTGGGCTCCAACGCCACAATACTTCCGCTCTTACCAGCCATGAGCGTTTCGGCATATTCCTGCAATGCGATATCCACCGTACTCTGCAGGTTCTCTCCCGGAATAGACAGGGTATCAAAAGTGCCATCCTTATAGGAGCCTTTCTCTACTCCCCGCACATTCACCATCTTGTACTTCACCCCGCGTTTTCCCCGCAACTGGTTCTCATACTTCGATTCTATTCCCAGAATGCCAATATAATCGCCCTGACGGTAAAAATTGGCCGAATCCTGTTTTAGCTGATACGGGCTTACCTCCCCAATATACCCTAAGGCGTTGGATAAATTGCGGTAAGTATAGGCACGATTGGTACGGGCCTGAATACGAAATCCGGGGAAATTCACCAGATAATCCTGAACTGTAGCAAATGTGGTATTGGAAATTTGTTTGATGAAGATGGATGGCTTCACGTAAGAATAGCTTTTTGCCTTTGCTATTTTCTCTTCAAACTCTTCGGTAGTAATACCAAATACATTGCAAAAAGCCAGCGTATCTTCTAACTGTACGTCTTTGGGAATTACTTCCAGGTTGTACACTGGAGCGTTGTATACGATTAGTTTACCGTTGCGGTCGTAAATCAGCCCTCGGAAGGGATAACGAATTTCCCGGTCAATAATATTGCTATTGGCTTTGGCTTCGTAATCTTCATTTAATACCTGAATAGCGAACAGCTTGATCAGGTAGATCGCTGCGATCAGAATAAAAGTGAGGCGGATAACGTACTTTCGGTTGTTATGAATCATAACACATTTCTACGGGAAGAAGAATATATGATGTATTGTATAACCAAAATCATAATGAGCGAAAAAGCAGTGCTGGCCAATGCTTTCAGAGCGGTATAGCTAAATAACTGAAAGCCCCCTATTTCGATGAAAAAGATAAGCATATGGTGGATCAATAGCAAAGGAAATGCATAGGTCATAAACCACTGAATTCCCTGCGACCGGGGCGAGGGTATGCTTCCCATCTCATAACCTCCCCGGGGAGTAAGAAAATCAATCCACAGTTTGCGAATATACATGATGAACACACAGGCTGCCGCATGAATTCCAAACGTATTATAAAAAATATCCACCAACAATCCGGTAGCAAAACCCAGGATCATGGCAGCAATCACGTTAATTTCAATAGGAAGCAATAACAAAAAAGCGACATAGACATAGCAAAAGGCCACATCAAACAACACCAACTTTCTGACAACAAGAATCTGGATGATAAAGAAAATAATGAAGTTGAGTGCCTGCGGCAGTAAATGTCTGCTATTCATTCCCCACGAGTGTTTGTTGTAAAAGCGAATCCTTCTCCTGCTTCAATTTATTTTTCACTACATACACGTACGACAGCTGGAAAAAGTCATTAGACAAATCCACATCCACATCATAAAATGCAGCATCCTCTTCAGGGCGCACTTCTTTTACCGTACCGATGAGAATCTCAGGTGGATAAACCCCACTGTACCCCGACGTAACGATGGTATCGCCAGTAATAATATTGATATGAATAGGAATATACTTAAGGCTGGCCTGGGTAGGATCGGTTCCTTTCCACTCAATTGAGCCCAATGTATTGGATCGTTTGACCAAAGCCGACACATTCATATCAGTATGCAGCACCGAGGTAATCAGCGCATAGTGCTCGGATACATCTTTCACCTTACCTACCACTCCGTTGGGGCTAATTACGCCCATATTTAGTTCAATGCCATCGGCCCGCCCCTTGTCAATGGTGACATGGTTCTTGAAGTTCTGCACGGTATTATCTACGACTTTGGCCGGAATAAAAGCGTACTGCTGAAAACGCAGACTGTCGCTGTGAGAGCGCACAATGGGCAGCACCACCAGCGAATCCTGGGAGAGTGCCTGCAAAGCCAGCGAATCTTCCAGCGAGGGATTAAATATATCTCTTTTTGGTTCGGCCGGCTGAGTAAGCACCACCGCCCGCAAGCGAGCATTCTCCTCAGCTAGCTGGTCATTGGCTTCCTGCAGATTGAGGTATTCAGAAACGGTGTTTGATGCATCAATGACTGACGCTACTAACCGATTAGAAGAATTGATAACCGCGGCCTGATGGTATATATTATTATTGACAATAAAGAACCCGCTCAGCCCCTCTAGCACTAAGAATAAAATCGTGGATCGGTATTTTAGAAGAAACGAGAGTAAGTTGTACATCTTACGTCATCAAAACTGACTTAAATAAGTCAAACTTTTTTAATGCTACTCCAGTTCCCCGAACAACGGCACGTAACGGATCATCCGCCACATGCACGGGCAATTTGGTCTTTAAGGCCAAACGTTTATCCAGTCCGCGCAGCAAAGCTCCACCGCCGGTGAGGTGAATACCGTTGTCGTAAATATCAGCGGATAGCTCGGGGGGCGAAATTTCCAGGGCTTTCAGCACAGCTTCTTCAATCTTGGAAATAGATTTGTCCAGTGCGTAGGCAATCTCAGAATAAGAAACTTTAATCACCTTCGGAATACCCGTCATCAGGTCGCGCCCACGAATTTCATAATCATCTGGTTCTTCGTCGAGTTCAGTAAGGGCTGAGCCTACTTCCAGTTTGACTTTTTCGGCCGAACGCTCGCCAATCAGCAGGTTATGCTGCCGACGCATATAATCCAGAATATCTTTGTTGAAAGTATCTCCGGCCACCCGAATGGACTGATCACACACAATACCGGAAAGGGCAATCACCGCAATTTCGGTAGTTCCTCCTCCAATGTCTACCACCATAGAGCCTACCGGCTGATCAATATCAATACCGATACCAATGGCAGCGGCAATGGGTTCGTGCACCATATATACCTCTTTGGCCCCGGCGTGCTCGGCAGAGTCACGTACCGCCCGCTTTTCTACTTCTGTGATGCCCGAAGGAATGCAGATAATCATGCGGTGCGAGGAGGGGAGATAACGGTTGCCCGTATCAATCATTTTAATCATCCCGCGAATCATATGCTCAGCAGCGTGGAAATCAGCAATTACACCATCTTTCAGGGGGCGTATCGTCTTGATATTCTCATGCGTCTTTTCGTGCATCTGCATTGCCTGACGGCCGATTGCCAGTACCTTATTGGTGGTACGGTCAATGGCAATGATAGAGGGTTCGTCTACAACAATTTTTTCTTTATTAATAATCAGCGTGTTGGCCGTCCCTAAATCAATGGCTATGTCGCTGGAAAAGAGGTCAAACAATCCCATGTGTTTGTTACTAAAGTGGTTTGAGTGGTACTTTTTACGATTTTTGAAGTTATACAAATTTCATGTAAGACATAGCCAATTCAAATCGTTATTTCTTCTGGCTATGTAATAGGTAAGAAAATTGTCAATTCTCTACGAAACTATCACGCTACTAATCACTTTCGGTTAGAATCTTTATAATTCCGCGCAAAATTATATCGAAAATTTAACTATTAATAGCGTACCCGTCCGATTTCTTCCCCTTGCTTCAATATCGCTTTTTGTTTCATCACCCTGAATTACCAGTACCCGTAAGGAAATATGACTTTCTCACGATTAACTTACTCCGGGCATACTGATGCAGGAGAATTTTCACAAGTTTTTTTGATGTTTAGCGGTTTGCGATCTCCAGATCTTTCGCTTTCTCCATACTATTCATCACACTAAAACTATCTACCACAGCGGTATAAATTTCCTCCATCTCTTTCATATGATCCAGATAGTACTCGTAGCTGCGGAGGTAAGTAGAATCCGTCACTCCGTGCTCTTCATAAATAGCATATTCGTAATTACGGTATAACACTTCCAGCGAATCAGCATTTCGCACATTGGTATAACTCATTTTGGCCTCGGCCAAATGCAGATCAATCAGCAGCGAAGTCATTTGTGCTTTGCTTAGCAAGCCTGCCGGTGGCTGAATAAGGCTTTCTTCTGAGCGCTCGCAGGCGGCTCCCAGAAAACAAAATAGTAGAAATAGTATAATGCGATAGTACATCCGTAAAAACATCTGGTATATGTATTACCAAAACGGTAGACTGAAAGTTCTAATTATACTCGATTCCTACTTTTATTACCATTGAGGTAATAATGCTGGCTGAAGCAGAAAGGTAACATTAGACAATGGCAATTTCCGGAACTGCCTTTTTTACAGCACGTTAAGCACCTGCTCTTTTATTTTCTCTAGTTCCTCTTTCATCCTAACCACATGGTGCTGAATAAGCGTGTCATTGGCTTTTGCTCCAATGGTATTTATTTCCCGTCCGATCTCCTGACTAATGAAACCCAGCTTTTTTCCGGAAGAATATGGTTCTTCCAGTACTTCTGAGAAAAACGATAAATGATTCGACAGGCGGACAATTTCTTCGTTAATGTCGAGCTTCTCGAGATAATAAATCATCTCCTGTTCAAACCGATTTTCGTCTACGGAATCTTTTGGAAGCTCATTTAACTGCGTGTGTATGCGCTCCCGAAAGTTACTGTTTCGCTGGGGCACCTGCTGTTGTATTGCAGCAAGGGTGTCTGAAATCTGCTTAATGCACTGTTTAAAGTCTTTTTCCAGCGCATCGCCTTCCTGCTGACGAAACGCATGGCATTTTTTGATTGCATCTTCTATGCAAGACCGTACCTGCGCCCAGGCTGAGGGATCAATCTCTTCGGAAGTTTTCTGTTGAATAACATCCGGTGACTGTGCGGCTAGCCGGAATAGGTCAGGGGGAGACTCATTAAGTTCGCTGGCAATCTGTTGGTAAGTGTTAAAATAAGTTTTTAGCAATTTTTGGTTGATGTGCCCGCCCTCGGCAGCAACGCGCCGGTCAGCAACCTCTACCATCAGCGAGATTTTGCCTCTGGTTAATTTTTCGGAAAGCAGGTTGCGGGTTTCTATTTCGTAGGCACTCAACGACCGGGGTAATTTAATACCTGCATCAAGGTATTTAGAATTTAGCGTTTTTATTTCTACACTAACATCCATGGTGTCGTTCTCAAAGCGGGACTTACCATAGCCGGTCATAGATAGAATCATAGGTGTAGGATAAAGGTGAGTGGCACAAGATGAACAGTAAAAAGCGAAAACGCAACTTCGGATTTAAGGGATAGCCTCTGTAAAATCATCATATAGCCGTTGCACCTCTCGTTTAGACTGCTCTAAATCATCATTGACAACGGTGACATCGAATAAATTTTCAAATTTGAGTTCGTATTCAGCTTTCTCCAGACGTTGCTTAATACTATCAGAGGAATCAGTATTGCGGAATTGGAGGCGTTCTGCCAGTACATTTAGGGAAGGGGGACGGACAAAGATGGCCAGGGCGCGGTCACCAAAATAGTTTTTCAGATTAATGCCCCCTTTCACATCTACATCAAAAATCACGTTTTTCTTATGCGCCCAGATTTGCTCTATTTCCGATTTAAGCGTGCCGTAAAATCGGTCCCGGTATACTTCCTGCCACTCAACAAAGGCATTCTCCTGAAGCTTCTGTCGAAACTCACCGGGTGTGATAAAATAATAGTCTTTATCAGCTACTTCATTGCTGCGTTTTTCGCGTGTAGTGACAGAAATAGAAAATGAAAGGTCAGGATTAGACGCCAGCAGATGGTGTACCAGCGTAGTTTTACCTGATCCGGAGGGGGCAGAAAATATAATTGCTCTGCCGTAGAAAGACGGCATTTAAGATACGTTTTGGGGCTTTATATGTTTACGAATGTCAACCAATAAATCGTCAGGAGCCAGAAAACGTCCTAACTTCTCTCTCAGTGCATCACGAAATGCTTTTTCCCGATTATAACAATCTAATACTTCGGGCCAATTGGCAGCATTGGTATGAAAGAAATCCACATCTTCCAGAGATGCCTGGCTGTCTAGCACCAAGGGAAGAAGCTCCATACAACGCTCGTAGTGTGAGGAGTCATTTGATAGCATAGGTGTATAGCGTTTTACAGAAAAAATTAAAAAGTTTACTACATAAATAAAAAATTAACTTAATCCTGATAGCCCATAGATTCCGCGTACGATTTCAGTTTATCCTTCAACAGATTACGAGCCCTATGAAGCCGGGACCGTACCGTACCAATCGGGATGTCTAAAATCTTAGCCATCTCTTCGTAGGTAAACCCTTCCAGATCGCACAAAATAATGACAGTCCGGAAATCAACTGCTAACGAATTAAGCGCATTGGAGACTTCATCTCCAATCATATCTTGCACCGCTTCCACTCGAAGATCGGTGGTAATGCTGGCGTCTACGTCTTCTGAATTGTAGTAAGTTTCAACTTCCTGATAATCAACTTTAGAAGGTTCTTTACTCTTCTTTCTAAAGTCGTTAATGAAGCTGTTCTTTAATATGCGAAACAGCCACGCTTTTGCATTAGTTCCTCGCTGAAATGAATCAATAAACCGAAATGCTTTCAGATATGTCTCCTGCACCAGATCTTTGGCATCGTCTTCGTCAAAAGTAAGGCGATATGCAAAATTGTACATGGAATCAATCTGAGGTAGAAATTCGTTATCGAAGATATCGATTTTTTCCAACTCGGTATACTGATTACGCCGACTCTCCATAGACTCCTCTTCCTGTTGCTCATTCTCGCTGGTCTGAGCGTCTTGGTTTTCGGTGTTTTGTAATTCTTGATTATTATTATCAGCCATATTAGTCCTCCTTTATAGGATTTTTATATGATAAAATACTGTATTATATGATTAATGACCCCTTAGTTTATTTAACACTATCGAGCTCGTAAAGTTATCGTATTTCTTAATAACTTTGCCCATAGCTTAAACATATATTATACGAAACCTCTGAGAAAAAGATTAATTAAAAATATGTTACAACGTGTACAATCCATATTTCTGTTAGGAGTCGCCATTTGTATGGGGTTCTTGCTAATTGTCAATATCTGGGAAGAAACGCTAGCTGAGCAAAAAAAAGTATTGGTACTGGATGCATACGCCATTGAGTCGGTTTCACTCAGTAGTGAGACAGGTGAGCCTACGCAGGAGCAAAGTACCTGGCCAATTGCCGTATTAGCCACCCTGGCTACGGCTACCTCCTTTTTTGAAATTTTCCGCTATCGGAACCGCTTACTTCAGATTAAGCTGGGGTTACTCAACTCACTGCTGATCGGTGGCGCGCTGGCTGCCATCGTGTATTTTAGTTTCGAGGGTGAAGAGCTTTCAGCCAATGCAATACAGGGCGATTACGAAATAGGACTTTACCTGCCCGCCATAGCCATGTTCCTGAACCTGCTGGCTAATCGTTTTATCCGCCGCGACGAACAGCTGGTACGCTCAGCTGATCGGCTTCGGTAATATTTATTGAAGATTTAGCAGCAGGCTGCCGGTATGTTATTTTTCACAGGCAACTTAACGCACAAATCTGCAAACGTCTGGCTCGCACCCTGACAAAGTGTCACACCTGAGTTGGTTGGAACACATTTTGGGACTGCCTGAAGTAAAACCACGTGTTTATTCAAAACTAACAATACTATGGTAGAAGAAAAGGGTACGATCTCGATCAACACCGAGAATATCTTTCCGATCATTAAAAAATTCCTGTATTCAGATCATGAGATCTTTTTGCGGGAACTGGTGTCCAATGCGGTAGACGCTTCCCAAAAGGTAAAGCGCTTAGCCGCAATTGGTGAATACAAGGAAGAGTTGGGAGATCTGAAAATCAGGATTTCCATTGATAAAGAGGCTAAAACCATTACTGTGAGCGATAACGGTATTGGTATGACCGATGAAGAAGTCAAAAAATATATCAATCAGATTGCCTTTTCCGGGGCTACGGAGTTTGTAGAAAAATACAAAGACAAAGGCGAAGAAAACCAGATCATCGGTAATTTTGGGCTGGGATTTTACTCTTCCTTTATGGTGGCAGGCAAGGTAGACCTGATCACCAAATCATACAAAGAAGGCAGTGAAGCAGTACAGTGGACCTGTGATGGTAGTACTGAGTTTGAAATCACCGCTACCGACAAGCAAGAGCGCGGCACAGATGTAGTGCTGCACATTAACGATGACTCAGCTGAATTTCTGGAAAATGCCCGTATTCAGGGTATTCTGGATAAATACTGTAAGTTTTTACCGGTAGAGGTTGAGTTTGACGAAAAGGTCGTCAATAACCCCAATCCGATCTGGACAAAATCTCCCGCCGACCTTAAGGATGAAGATTACCTGAGTTTCTATAAAGAGCTCTATCCATTCTCAGAAGACCCGCTTTTCTGGATTCACCTGAATGTAGACTATCCGTTTAATCTAACGGGCGTGCTCTACTTCCCCAAGATTAAGAACGAACTGGAGTTCAGCCGCAGCAAAATTCAACTCTACTCCCGGCAGGTATTTATCACGGATGAGGTGAAAGATGTAGTGCCTGAGTTCCTGATGCTGCTGCACGGAGTAATTGATTCTCCGGATATTCCGCTGAACGTTTCTCGAAGCTATCTTCAGTCGGACAGTAACGTGAAGAAAATCAACGCCCACATTACGAAAAAAGTGGCGGATAAACTGAACGAACTGTTCAAGAAAGATCGCAAAGCCTACGAAGAAAAATTCGATAACATCGGGTTGTTCGTGAAGTACGGTATGATCTCCGAGGATAAGTTTTACGACAAAGCTGAGAAGTTTGCTTTGTTTAAAAATACTGAGGGGGCCTTCTTCACCTTTGAAGAATACCGCGAGAAAGTCGCTCCCAACCAAACCGATAAGGAGGGAAATCTGGTGTATCTGTATACCTCCGACCCCGGTAAGCAGGATGCCTTTATCCATGCCGCCAAGAAACGCTCGTATGATGTATTGCTGCTGGACGGCCCGGTAGACAGCCATTTCATCAACATGCTGGAGCAGAAATTGGAGAAAACCAGTCTAAAGCGGGTAGATGCCGATACCGCAGATAAACTGGTGGAGAAAGATGAGAAAATAGAAAGCGTGCTGTCTGATACCGAAAAAGACACGGTGAAGGCTGTATACGAAAAAGTACTGAACAACCAGCACATGACCGTGTCGGTAGACTCTCTTTCCCCCGACGATATGCCGGTAGCAATCACACTGCCTGAATTTATGCGCCGGATGAAAGATATGGCCGCTACGGGAGGCGGTGGATTTGCCATGATGGGCCAGATGCCGGATCAGTACAGCGTGGCCGTCAATGCCAATCATTCACTAACCAAGAAAATTCTGGATGAGAGCAACGAAGAGGCCAAAGAACAATTGGCCAAGCAGGCCATAGATTTGGCAAAGCTTTCGCAAAATATGCTCACCGGCGCCGACCTGACCAGCTTTATCCAACGCTCCGTAGATATGGCGGCTGAATAGCCTGTACCGTGTAACGTAACAAAGCCTGTTTCGGAAGAAACAGGCTTTGTTTATCTCCAAGCTGTAAAAAAATCATTCTCTGACGATACTCGTATGCTTTGTCTCCAGGTGGGCCAGCATATCCTCAGTCATCTCAGCCAGATTCACCCGAGCCTTCCATCCCCAATCCTGCCGGGCCTGCTGGTCGTCAATACTTTCCGGCCAGCCATCGGCAATCTGCTGGCGAAAATCCGGCTGGTACTCAATCCGAAAATCAGGAACATGCTGTTGAATAGAGGCGGCAATTTCTGCCGGTGTGCCCGAGAACCCGGCCAGGTTATAACTGGAGCGCACGGTGATCGTACTGGCGGACGCCTGCATAATCTCTAAAGTAGCCCGCACGGCATCAGGCATATACATGAACGGAAGTCGAGTGTCAGCCGAAAGAAAACAACCAAAGGATTCCCCTGCCACGGCCTTATGGTAGATGTCTACGGCATAATCCGTAGTGCCGCCTCCCGGTAAGGCCCGGTGGCCAATCAGGCCGGGATAACGTAAACTGCGAACATCCACATCAAACTTCTTAGCATAATACGCACACAAGCGTTCTCCCGCCAGTTTGGTGATGCCGTACATGGTATCAGGGGCAATGATCGTTTCCTGGGGAGTATCTACTTTGGGAGTGGATGCTCCGAACACGGCAATTGAGCTGGGCCAGAACAGTTGTTGAACCAAGCCTTCCCGCGCCAGTTCCAATACGTTCAGCAGTCCGTCCATATTGATGCGCCAGGCCAGTAGTGGGTTTTGCTCTCCTTTGGCAGAGAGTAAGGCCGCTAATAGATATACTGTCTGCACGTTATGTCGCTGAACTACATCACGCAACTGGTCCGCATTCAACATATCTAATACAATGAAATTCTTTTGATCAGAAGAGGTAATGTCGGAAGGAATTACCCGATCTTCTCCGTATTCGTGAATGAGTGCCTCAGTGAGTTCCACCCCCAACTGTCCGTTGGCTCCAATCACTAAAATCTTACCGGTATCTGTCATACTGTGTTATTTCTGGATATTGTACGCTGCTTCAAAAACCGCACAAAACTATCGAATTGTGTCAGACGAAAGGCTTTATTGAAAAAATTATCCTGTAATCTACGTAACGTTGTCAGTCCGATAGAGTTAATTTACTAACGATTAATAATAAAGAACCCGTGTACATTTTTATGCTGCAGCCTTGGCTATCTTAATGCTTATTCGGTTCTTCAATCCTTCCACCATTCAACGCTTTAAATTATGTACGAAACACTAAAACCTGCCCTTCAGCAAGAATTATCCGACATCCGGGAGGCCGGATTATACAAAACCGAACGCATCATCACTACCCCTCAGGGAGCTGTTATTAAAACGGATACGGGTAAAGAGGTTATTAACTTCTGTGCCAATAACTATCTGGGCCTCTCCTCCCACCCCAAAGTAATTGAAGCCGCAAAACAGACCATCGATTCCCACGGCTACGGCATGTCATCGGTTCGCTTCATCTGCGGCACGCAGGATATTCACAAAGCACTGGAGCAGAAGATCTCGGATTTCCTGGGCATGGAAGACACCATTCTGTACGCGGCTGCTTTTGATGCCAACGGCGGAGTCTTCGAACCCCTGTTTGGCAAGGAAGATGCCATCATTTCCGACCAGCTTAACCATGCTTCTATCATTGATGGAGTGCGATTGTGCAAGGCCATGCGCTTCCGCTACCTGCATAATGATATGGACGATCTGGAGAAGCAACTGAAGGAAGCTGATGCCATGGGGGCTCGCCACAAAATCATCGTCACCGACGGAGTATTCTCTATGGACGGCACCATTGCCCAACTGAACAAGATTTGCGATCTGGCTGATCAATACAAAGCCCTGGTGATGTCGGACGAATGCCACTCCACCGGGTTTATGGGTAAAACCGGCCGGGGAGTGCACGAGCACCATGATGTGATGGGCCGCGTAGATATCATCACCGGTACGCTGGGAAAAGCCCTGGGCGGAGCCTCCGGCGGATTTACCAGTGCCCGTAAAGAAATTGTAGAGATGTTACGGCAACGATCCCGCCCCTATTTATTCTCCAATACGCTGGCTCCTTCTATTACAGGAGCTTCTATCGCTGTATTGGACATGCTTACCAGTACCACCGAACTGCGCGACAAGCTGGAAGATAATACCACATACTTCCGCCAGAAAATGACCGACGCTGGCTTTGATATTAAACCAGGCACCCACGCCATTGTCCCGATCATGTTGTATGAAGCTCCGCTGGCACAGAAATTTGCCGAAAGATTGCTCGAGAAAGGTATCTATGTCATTGGCTTTTTCTATCCGGTAGTACCTCAAGGGCAGGCCCGCATCCGGGTGCAACTGAGTGCCGCTCATGAGCGCGAGCACCTGGACCAGGCGATTAATGCTTTTGTAGAGGTAGGCAATGAATTAGGCGTACTGGTTTCTTGAGCTCGTTTGGCAACACTGGCAGACCGCCGATTTCCCCGGTTTCTGTTTCTTGTTTTCAATGAGGACATTTCCCAGAGTAGTCCATCGTATGCTGTCAGCCTGAGCTTGTATCTTATTGGCTGTTCAGGCTGGTTAGCCCAAGACATCGGAATTTCCGGAAAATCAGAGATAATTCATGGTGTTGAGAAACCAAAGTGAGTTTAGATAATAGTGATATTTTTAAAAATACCGCACCTCTCCCGAAGCTCTGACCATTCCAGGGAACTATCTCGCTAAGTATTTTCTTTCGAAGAAAACCACACGAATAACCGTGGTTTCGTCGTTGACTCTATACATACAACATTCTTACTTTATGCGCTATCTGCTTAGTTTGCTTATTTTGGTAGGAGCGGGTTTTACTTCTTCCTTTGCTCAGGATCAAAACAAAAAAGAGAAAGAGGCTGAAGAGGAAGCTACCGAAAAAACATTTGCTCCGGACACATCTGACATCTTTCTGGTAGACCCTGCCACCCAGGTGCCGCTGACGGTCAATCTGGATGCAGAAGAAGAAGAGGAGGAGGAAGAGAAAAAGGGCAAAAAAGAAAAAAAGCGCAAAAAGAATGTCTTCTACGATATTAAGACCAAAAAGGGATACTCACGTTCGGCTTCCGGCGGCACCGACATCATCGAGACCTTCCATTACCTGAAGACTTTTGAAATGCCCGACCCTTACGTACGGGACGTCTACTGGTATGATACCAAGCGTAAACAAATTCGTACTACCCACAACATTACCAAAGGAAAAGCCCTCATTCTGCATGGCCCGTATCGTAAAATGACGACCGATAACGAGATTCTGGAAGAAGGCATTTTTTATAAAGGCACCAAACATGGCCGCTGGACCAAATACAGTAAGAAAGCCATTTTACTGGATAAAGAGAAGTATACCCGAGGCTGGCCCCGGGAGTCGGAGATCACCTACTACGATGAAGGTGTCAGGAAAAAGCCGCAAGAAGTGATTCCGGTAGAATACGGTGAAAAAGAAGGCTACTATTTTTACTTTCATCCCAGCGGACGTATTGCCGTAGAAGGGGAATATCAGCAAGGCCAAAAGATCGGCATCTGGACTGAGTTCTACGATTATGACCGTCGGCCTAAAAAACAGATTAAATACTCCGATGATCCTTACGATGAGGAAACTCGCCCCTATACCATGAAAGAATGGGCCCCGGAAGGGCAGGTCGTGTACGAATACCAAAAGCCCGGTAAATAAGCATGCTACCCGAAGCCCGACAGTGGATTGACCGCCTGAACATGCAACCACACCCCGAGGGTGGGTATTATCAGGAAACTTTTCGTTCCCAGGGCACCATTGCTGCTCTGGATCGCAATTACTCCACCGCTATATACTACCTGCTGCTGGAAAAAGCTTTTTCGGCCTTTCACCGTATCAAGTCGGATGAACTGTGGCACTTTTATGCGGGCAATACGCTGGAAGTAGCTGTATTGTACCCGGACGATTCTCTAAAAATTCATCGACTGGGTCCGCACTGGAAACAAGGCGATCGATTTCAACTGGCGGTGCCCGCCAATCATTGGTTTGCCTCCCGTATGGCTGATCCTAACACCTACGCCCTGGTAGGTTGCACTGTATCTCCCGGTTTCGACTTCCGGGATTTTGAGATGGCCGAACGTCAGACACTGCTCACCGAATATCCTCAGCATCAGCAGGTTATTCATCAGCTCACGAGGGCGTAAGACATACCAATTTCAAAGTTTTTCCGCTGCTTTATACGACTTTGACTGAAAATCCGTAATTTTTACGGATAACCTAACATTCCTACATCCTACCTATGAAACTAGTTGCGTTCCTTTCTCCGAGCATCATTATACTATTGGCTGCTTTCATCCCTGATAATTACCAGCTTTTGTTCAGCGAAGATTTTGAAGGAAAACAAC
The DNA here is from genome assembly GCA_040222715.1 of Cyclobacteriaceae bacterium. Lineage (GTDB taxonomy): Bacteria > Bacteroidota > Bacteroidia > Cytophagales > Cyclobacteriaceae > Tunicatimonas. Next base: position 37,925 of record JAVKCN010000013.1, read on the forward strand.
CACTCCGGCAATTTGAAATGACCGACAAAACCGCCTGGAAAATGGCGAAGCGAGACAAAAACCGGGCACTATCGCTCTATTCCGCCAGCGAGTACGAACCTCGGGTACGTTCGCCCCGCAACATTGCCATGCTCTCCAACCAGATGTACGGTAGCTTTGTGATGGAAGCCGAGCTGATGCAAACCGGACGCGAATACGGCCACCGCGATATGTGCCTCTTTTTTGGAATGAAAGACCCCAGTAATTTTTACTACGTGCACCTGGCCTCCATTCCCGACCCACATGCCCACAATATCTTTCTGGTGAACGACGAGCCCCGCATCGCCATTGGCGAGAAAGTATCAGACGGGGTAGACTGGGGCGAAAAGAACCAGTGGCACAAAGTGAAGATAGAGCGCACCCTGGAAGACGGTTCCATTAAAGTATACTTCGATGATATGACTACCCCGATCATGGAGGCCACTGATACTCACTTTACGGAAGGGTATATCGGTTTTGGTTCTTTTGACGACACCGGTATGATTGATAATATTAAAATCTGGGGACCTAAAGCCAGCAGCCCTCCCGAAGCTTTTTTCGTTTCTTCCGGGAAGTCCGACAGCTAATCGCGTCCTCAGCACTCCCTGATCATAAGCCTAAGAGCAGCCTTCTTAACAATGAAACAACTACTCACTCTCATCATAATTTCTGTTTTTCTTCAACCAGAAAGTGTTGCCCAAAGTCAGCGCACTCCTGAGCAGGATAGCCTGCTGGCCGAACTGAGAAGAAAAACCCAGGAAGATTACCAGCTCATGCTGGATCAGTTAGGCATCGCTTCCGTTCGTCCCGGAGCCAACGGAAGCGATCCGGCGGCTCCCAATGCCGCAAATTATGACGAAAGCAAAGCCAACCCTTATCCCGATTTACCCGCTCCTCTGGTCTTGAATAATGGAAAAGAGGTAACATCTCCCAAAGTGTGGTGGAATAAAAGGCGGGAAGAGATCGTAGAGGATTTTGACCGGGAGATCTACGGCAGGGTACCGCCCAACACGCCGGATGTCCGTTGGGAAGTAGTAGAAACTTTACAGGAAGAACATGGTGGACATGCAGTTGTAACAAAAAAATTGATTGGTCATGTAGATAATAGCCGTTACCCTCAAATTACGGTAGATATGGATCTGACGCTTACCACTCCGGCCAATGCTTCCGGGCCAGTGCCGATCATCATGCAATTCGGGTTTCAGTTCCCACCCTGGTTTCAACGGCCGCCCCGCCCGGAGAACGAACCTACCTGGCAACAGCAACTGCTAGACAAAGGTTGGGGATATGCCGTGCTGATGGCCGCCAGCATACAGGCGGATAACGGTGCCGGACTCACCGAAGGCATCATTGGCCTGATGAATAAGGGCGAGCGTCGCCAGCCTGATGAATGGGGAAGTCTGCGGGCCTGGGCCTGGGGAGCCAGTCGGGCATTAGATTACTTTGAAACCAACGATGCGGTGAATGCGAAGAAGGTAGGCATCACGGGCCATTCGAGATACGGAAAAGCGGCGGCAGTGACAATGGCCTACGACCAGCGCTTTGCCATTGCCTACATCAGTTCATCGGGGGAAGGAGGGGTGAAATTACACCGCCGGAATGCCGGCGAGATTGTGGAGAATGTGGCTGGTTCGGGAGAATATCACTGGATGGCTGGGAATTTTATCAAATATGCCGGGCCGCTTCAGTGGGACGATCTGCCGGTGGATGCCCACGAACTATTGGCCCTCTGTGCTCCCCGCCCCGTCTTTGTCGGCAGCGGTGAAGAAGGTGATGGCTGGGTTGACCCCCGGGGGATGTTCATGGCTTGCGTAGCCGCTGGACCGGTCTATGAGTTATTAGGGAAAAACGGTTTGGGTACTACTGAATTTCCGCCGGTCGAAACTGCACTGATTGAGGGAGATATTGCTTTCCGGCAACATGCAGAAGGGCACACTCCTGCACCCAACTGGCCGGTTTTCATCGAATTCGCCAGCAAGTATTTTGAATAAATTCGCAGTAACCGCAGGTTTGGCAACAGCACAAGTTCCTGAAGTTTACCCTCCTACAAACACTAGAAAGTTAATACCACTTCAACACCTTGCTGCCGTTTTAGTTAAGTATAAGGCTAATTTATGCGCCTGAATAATTGATTCTACACTCACAACTAAGCGCCTTCCCAACCAAAAAAATTATGTCAACAAACATTCATTATCTTAATCCTGACGGACTTCTTAAAAGCCCCGCTTTTTCGCAGGTGGTAACCACCCAGGGCGAGGGAAAAAACATTTATATTGGCGGACAGAATGCCGTAAACGCCAACGGCGAACTTGTTGGAAAAGGTGACTTAACCGCCCAGACTGAACAGGTCATGCGCAATATTCAAACCGCACTGGCAGCCTGCGGGGCCACCTTTGATCATGTGGTGAAGCTTACCATCTACCTGGTGCAGGGACAGGATGCCCGTCAGGGATTTCAGGCATCCCAGCCATTTATGAGCACCGCCTCACATCCACCCGCCATCACGGCACTGTTTGTATCGGCCCTGGGGCATCCTGACTTTCTGCTTGAAGTGGAGGCTACTGCTTTTGTCAGTAAATCCTAGCGCGGAGATCACATTACCACGGGCTTTCTCCGTTGGAGTTGATATCCTCGCTGAAAAACTTTCCGGTTGGGCCATCGGCATCCAGCACCGCATACGTAACAAGATGACGGGCTGCGTCCTCTACGCTTTTGGTTCCCTGATGGTTGTTGAAATCGGTGGCCGTATAGCCCGGGTCTACCGCATTCACCTTGAAAGGGGTGTCGCGCAATTCGTGGGCCAGAACAATGGTGTAAGCGTTCAGAGCAGTTTTAGAAGGACCGTACGCGGCACTCTTAAAATCATAATAATCCCAGGAAGGATCGCTATGCATGGTTAGTGAGCCTAGTCCTGAAGTAACGTTGACAATCCGGGGGGCATCGGAGCTTTTTAGTAAGTCGATGAAGGCCTGCGTCACGTTGATGACCCCAAAGAAATTCGTGTCAAATACCTGCCGGATGGTCGCGACATCCATTGTAGTAGCGGGCTGAGGAAGTCCCCCACTAATGCCGGCGTTGTTGACCAGTACATCCAGTGTTTGAGTCTTCTTTCCCAGTGCTTCGCGTGCCGAGGCTATTGACTCAGGATTGTTCACATCCAGGGCAATGGCTTCTACCGAAGTTAGCCCTTCCGCCTTCAGTTTGTCGGCCGCCTCCTGACCTTTCTCCAGACTGCGACTTCCTAAATACACATGATAGTTTTGCTGAGCCAGCTGTCGAGCAGTTTCTAGTCCTATACTTCTATTGGCTCCGGTAATTAATGCAGTTTTCATACTTCGTTTGTGATATAAATACTTTGATAAATAAACTATATCACAAAGCTAATGTGCCCTGACGGGAAACAGACAGGACAGGTGCGGGCATCAATGGTACATTTCGCGGATGGCATTCCGATAGGCCAGCGGGGTCTTGTCCGTCAGACGTTTAAAGAAGCGGTTAAAATAAGAGGCATCCTCAAAGCCCAGCGCGAAAGCAATCTCTTTAATTGACTCCTGCGTGTGGAATAGCAGCCTCTTGGCTTCTAGTAGTAGTCGCGCATGGATATGTTCCATAGCCGTTTTACCGCTCTGGGCTTTTACCAGATGGTTCAGATGACCGGCGGTGATGTTTAACCTATCAGCATAGGCCGCTACTTCGTGCAGCTCCTGGTAATTTTCTTCAATGCTGGCCTGAAACTTTTTAAGCATCTGCCGGTCGGCAAACACCTCCTGACTGCTAAACTGCTGGGTATACAGTCGGCTTAGATAGATCAGCAGCACCCGCATGTACCCCAGCAACATCTCCTGCTGCCAGTCCTGGGGGCGGTTGTATTCGGTACTCAATTTCGCCAGAATATCCTCTATGAATTCTCTATCGGCTGCGCTCAACCGAAGCTCATGACCGTTCTGGGGATTCTGGATAAGGGGTAATTTTCTGAGCTGCTGGCTGTCATCCAATGCTAAAAATTCTTTGGTGAAGCCGATGAGCGTGCCGGTCATGGGTCTGGCTTCTTCCTTTAAATGTACCTGCTCAGGCACACTAAAATAAAAATTATGGGGATGAAGCGTGTACGGTGTCATGTCTATCCAATGTCGGTTAGAGCCCTGTTTTACGTAGGCCAGCAAATAAAAATCTTTACGATGCGGAAGCAGAAACTCCTCTCGCAATAGATTCCTTTGTCCATCGGCTTCCAGAATGCTGATAAAACGGTGGGTATTCCCCTCTTCCATCTCCAGAGGGTAGGTGGGAATATCAGCGTCGGCAAGAATAGGGTTCATCATACAGTGGGTTCTTCATTCTGATTCTCTTACGACCCAATATGACAAATGGTTTTTAGCCGAAAGCTCCGCTAAAAACGTAGGCACTTATTGCCACCCATTGTATATCTGGTTTAATTTCTCTTCCGAAAGCGCTCCCTGGTACACCAGCAGTCGGTAGCGCAAAACGGTGGGTGTCTTATCAGAAACCGGAACCGGATGCCGCCCCGGATAGACCGGATTCTGCATACTGGCGCTGTTTCGCAGTATCCATTGATTTTCCGGTGGCGGGTTCTGAGGATGGTTCATGATAACGATTCCGGCGTGGCCACCATCAGCCGCCAGAGATCCAGACATGTTTATCCACGGGCCGGCCTCTACGGCTTCGGTCGTTGGGGTCACCTTTCCTTGAGTAGAAGTAAATTCAATATCTTCGGGCAGTTTCATCCGCACTGAAAATCCGCTGTAACCCTTCACATCCTCTGAGCCACCGATCTTCAAGTCCGGCACCAGAGCCAGCAACGAGATCTCAAAATCAATGACCCGGTAATCCGGGGTTTTGGGGTGGACAGTTACTTTCGTTTCTTCCGAAAGGAAAGGCTCCTGTGCTCCATCACTATTCGTCCATAAAGGCGACTTCCAGAAGGTTTTGGCATGGAGGGCTGAATCTTCCTGCTTCCCATTCACTTCCTGCACATCCCACACAAAATCCTTACACTCCCAAGCATCGCCCATGCGCTGATCTCCGATGATGACCTGATGCCAGGCCCAGAAGATACCCCGGTGGTGCAAATGATCTTCGGGAAAGTCCTCGGTCAGCACCGTACCGTCGAGGCCGTAGAGCGGATGGATATAATCGGCACGCGGGTACTTCCCGTCCTGCGACCTGGTTTTCTGTTGAAAGAAAAGCACTTTCTCGTTACCTTCTTTCACCCATACCCCTTCCTCTCCATATTCAAATGTCAGGGATTGAGCCTGGGCCACGCCCGATAGCAGTATTACTAATACGATGGTGATTCTGTGGATCATAGCGTTAGGTTGATTATAGAAAGCGCAAAGATAATCATTAATTACCGAAGGGTTTTTAAAACGAAAATGCGCTTCGAATCTTATGAGGTGCTCGCCGCTCTGGCTAGGATTAAACAAAAAAAGCCCTGAATTTTCATCCAAGGCTTTTTTCATGGTATTAGCACGAGGTCGCTTATGTTTTTTGCAGTTGTTTTTTGGTCATCACCAATTCTGTAATATCCTTGGAATAGACTGCCGCCGCAATGATTTCGCCCTCAATATTTTTGATAGGGCTGTACGTATTTAGCAGGTGGATTTCTCCTCCCTCAACTTCGTAGACAATAGGAATTTCTATGGCCTCCCCGGAAAATACCTTTTTAATAATCTGTTTTTGCTGCTTTTTATCTTTTTCACTCGGCTGAGCCGCTATAAAATCAAATCCCTTTTCCATTTTAAGGCCATATCCTTTCATACTTTCTTCAAAATACGTATTGAACGATATGATGCTACCGTCTTTATCCAACGTATAAACAGTATCCTGAGTCACATTAAGCAGTTCATTCAGGTAATGCTCACTGGCCTGAACTTCTTTCATTACCCGATGCATATCCTCCTGGGTAGCGGACAGTTCTTCCATATTCTGGCGCAGCTCTTCTTCCTGGGCTTTAAGCTCCTCCGCCTGCTGGTGGCTTTCGTGTAATAAGCCTTCCGCATGTTCTTTAGATTTAATAAGTTCTGTAATATCTTTTGCAAATACGACACACGCGTACACTTCTCCCTGCTCATTTTTCAGAGGATTGTAAGAAGACATATAATGCGCATCAGCCTCGGCAATATGTTCGGTAATCTCAAAGGCCTCTCCCCCAAACACCCGATCGTAAAGTTCTTTATGTCTGGCCCTCTCCGCTTCAGCATACACTTGAAATATGTCTCCCCCTTTTTCTAGTTGCATTCCCATCTGAGATAAGGATGCCTGAAAGCTATTGTTAAAATCTATTAAACAATATTTTTGATCTATCACGAAAATAGCATCTAAAGAAGCATTGATCAGGCTGTTTAAAAACATTCCCTGCTCATGTACTTCTTTCATAACCTGACGCATGCCTTCTTCCTGCGCCCGCATTTCTTCGGCCTGCTGCTGCATTTCCTCTCGCTGCTCCTTCTCACTGGTAATATCATAGGCAAATTTCACAACTTTCACTGGGTCACCGTTCTTGTTCAGCATTGGCGCATAAGTTCCCCTTATCCAAACATTCCGTCCACCTTTGGCAACTCGCTTAAATTCCCCTTCAAAAGACTGGCCTGATGCCAGGGTTTCCCAAAACTCCTTATACTCCTTAGATCGACTATCCTCTTCCGTCAAAAATATTTTATGATGCTTCCCGACTACTTCTGTTTTTTCATAATCCATCAGTTTGAGGAAATTATCATTAACATCCTTAATCACGCCGGTCATATCAAACTCTATGGTGGCAATGGTTGCGTCAATCAACCTCAACTGCTCAGTCATCTCCCCTGAAATACGTTGCATCTCTTCCTGGGTAGCCGAAAGCTCTTCCATATTCTGCCTTACCTCTTCTTCCTGCGCCCGCATCTCTTCGGTCTGCTGCTGCGTTTCTTCCAGCAGTCTTTTGGTCTGATGGTTATTTTTTACATTGGCAATGGTAGAGGCAATGCTTTCCCCTAATTGTTCGGCAAACTCAACCTCGTACTCCTTAATAGGATGAAAAGAAGCAATCTCAATGGCGCCATACACCTTATCTTCCAGTTTTAAAGGAACGATCAGCAAATGGCCCGGAGTGGCATCTCCCAACCCGGAGGTGATCTTCAGATAGTTTTCCGGAATTGTAGTAAGGTAAATGGTTTCTTTCTCCAGAATAGTCTGCCCTATCAGGCCATGACCAATTTCTATGCGCTTTGAAATATATTTTTTACGCTCATACGCATAACAGGCCAGCAGCTCAATATGCACATTGTCGGCATCATCATCATTCAGCAGGTATAAACCTCCCTGGTTGGCCGACAGGTTTTTCACCAGGTGACTGATAATATCATCGGCCAGTTCCCGTAAGTCATTATTTTTGGACCGAAGAATATCGATGAACTTAGACCGGGTTTCGGCCACCCAGCTTCTTTGTGATTCTTCCAGCGACACGCTGACCATTTGTTTCCTGAGACTCACCAGGGAATTAGCCAGCGGATCTTCGGTTTCTTTTTCTGATAAATTTTCCTCTTCGTGGTATTTGACCTCCAGATTGCCTTTCTCAATCTCACGGATAAAATCAGCCGCAGCGGTAATCTGTGATTGTAATAAAGTATATTCTTCAGAAAGCTGTTTCAGTTGGGTCTTTCTAATGAATTTAAAAGGAAATAATTTCATGCGCGATTCAATTTGAGCTAGTAAGACTTTTCATCTGTAGCCTTATTTATAAGCAAAAAAACTCAGATGTGTAAAAATAGCTGAAAGCATGCGAATCAGGCCCAAACCATGCGCAACGCTGGCAGATAAAAACTGCATCTACCTTACACCAGCCTTCCTCCAAACTTGTACGGTTTGGTGTTTTTTACCATTTTCCTGATCGATAATTCACGCATACAGGGCTTCAAAGCCTCACTGAATAGTGGGCAGTCCTCCCCGAATGCACGGTTGAACGATGGGCAAACTACGCTACAGTCATATGAGAAGAAGCTAGACTGCGTTCTGGCCGGGGAGTCGCTATGTTACATTTCCTTAGGCTCTCTATGTACTTATTTGAAAAAAATAATACCCCCAAGAGGATATAGAAATCATGCTATTCTCTGCAATTGCTCCCATATCCTGAAGGTGGTTCCTTCTTTGAATAATATGTTTGAATGGAGAATATCTAACCTAACGCTTCCCTTATTCTTCTAACCACCCTGATCTCAGGCGGGTACCTGTCAGCCTGCCGATGACCAATATTACTAGTTGACCACATTGAGCCATCCGCCATCCACATAGTAGCTGGACCCGACCGAGTAGCTGGCCATCGGTGAACATAGGAAGACGAAGAAGCGGGCTAGTTCTTCGGTAGTGCCAAACCGGCCGATGGGCGTCCAGTCTTTGGCCAGGCGGTCGAGGTACTGGTCGGCAGTGAGGCCTTCGGGTTTGCCCAGTTTGGCGGCGGTTTTCTTCCAGTCGGGAGTGAGGATGAGGCCGGGGTTCACGGTATTTACCCGAATGTTAAAGGTAATGTATTCGCTGGCCAGACACTTGGAGAACATGGCCAGGGCCGCTTTGGTGGTGTTGTAAATGGGTTCGTAACCCAAGGGTTGGGTGGCACAAATGGAGGCGTTATTTATGATCGCCCCGCCCTGCTCACGCATCAGCGGCAACAGCCCTCGGGACAGACGGACGGCGGCCATCACGTGCATCTCCCAGTAGTATTGCCACCGGTCGTCAGAGGCCTCCTGAATTTTCTCTTCACTGCCCTGCCCCGCATTATTGATCAGAATATCCAGCGCATCGTAGCGCTCATTGACCTGATCGATAAACTGCTGAAGCGACTCCGCCTGACTTACATCTACCGCGTAGCAGTCTACCTCCACTCCGTAGGCATCGGCGATAGCCGTCCCTTCTTTTTCCAGCCGTTCCTGATTGCGGGCGCAGAGAATAAGGTGTACCCCTTCAGCAGCCAGCCCCTGGGCTACGGCCAACCCGATACCCACACTGCCCCCGGTAATCAGTGCCCGTTGGTTTTTTAATTGAAGATCCATCCGTTGGTTTTTATATCGTATAGAAAATTGTTATTGACCGTATTACAAAACGCTTCAGCTTAGCTTCATGATTGCGGTAACCGATCTGATCCAATAAATATAAGCAACATCTTTTATACAGTGCCCTGATACCGAATTTAAGTAAGTCGGATGGCATGTCATTCCATTCGTCCCCAGAGAATACTACGATAGGGGCATCTTGAAGCCAGGTACCCCACTTCGGAAGTACCCCCCCCCCTACTTCAGAAGTACCCCTCCCCCCTTCAGAGGGTAGTTGGGTAGGTAAAAAGGGAGGACGAGTAGGCAAAAAGGGTAGTGCAGTGGCTTCGGAGGGAGGATGAGTAGGTAAATAACGCAGTCGGGTGAGTTCAGAGGGAAGGCGAGTAGGTAAATAATGCAGACGAGCGAGTTAAAAGGGAGGATGGGTAGGTAATGAGGGAGGAGCAGGGGGTTATTTTCCTACTGCACGACCTTCGGATGTGGGTGCAGTATCCTGGCAGGGAGCTCGGACAGGCAATGTGGCCAGGCCGTATACATAATTGTTTGAGTAAGCATGATTCTGAAGATGCCACCCACCACCACTCAATGCCGGAGGGCTATCAGTCAACAAAACCCGCTGATGTATACCAGGCTTATGCTATTTCTACCGTTTAGAGCAGTATCATCGGAAAACGAAGGACGCTATATTTCTGGTTTCTTAATCCGGTATGATGATATCTTAATGTAAAACCGTAAGGAGCATTCCTGACAAATCCTCCTCTTATGTCGCCAGCGAGACCACCTCGCCCAAAGCCCTTTAACTCATGGCATGCTGGGGCTTGTATTTCGTCTTGTAGATTCTATAGATTTCCAGAACCAGTAATGGGACGAAGTGTATCAGAACCACTTCAAGTTCATCTCCCAAAAAGGCCCAGTGCAGACATGTGAACACGGCACACACGTAGCTTATCTGCTGCACCTTCTTCCACGTTTTACTACCTAACCTTTTGATCTGGCTATCCCAGCTGGTAAGTAAAGGGGGTAAAACGGCCAACAGGGCCAACCACCCAAACACATAGGTTGCCTGAGAAAGGTCAGCCATTATTTGATCAAAGTTCAGATACACAACGTAGATCAGCGTATGAAGCAGCATATAGACGGCTGAGGCAACTCCGAAGTACCGTTTGTTCTGGGCCATCCACTTCAGGACTTTCAGTTTCTTAAAAATCAGCAGTAAGGGACTAATTAACAGGGTCACGATGATCAATCGGGTACCAATCTCTCCGGTTTCCTTCAGGGCATGATCATACATTTCTTTGGTCTGGGTTTCAGCAAAAAACTCAAAGGCGATAAATACGGCAGGTGCTAACAATACAATTTGCAATAAGCGCTTCAGTAACTTTTTATTTCTCATATGCTGTAATCGGTTAGACAGCAATATAAAGCAACGACTGTTAGAATGTCAGCCAGTACTTTATTTTTTTTATTCCGGCAATTGCAAAATTTTACGGCACCCGGCAAACTGTGTTAACAATGTAGCACTGCTCCACCCGGCTCAATTGAATGTCTGCCTGAATTTCAAGGGCGAAACTTGGGTCTTATTCTTAAATAGCTTGCTAAAAGATTGGGGGTATTCAAAACCAAGCTGATAAGCAATCTCACCAACCGATAATGAAGTGGTCGACAGGCTTTCTTTCGCTTTCTCTATCAGTTTATCATGAATGTGCTGTTGGGTACTTCGCCCAGTAAGGGTGCGCAGTAGGTCGCTGAGATAATTGGGCGACATGTTGAGCTTTTCTGAAATATAATGCACCGTAGGAATTCCAATTTCTGAGGCCTTTCCATGATCGAAATATTCTGATAACAGCAACTCCACTTGAATCAGCACATCGTGGCTGGCATGCTGGCGGGTAATGAACTGCCGGTTATAAAAGCGATTAGCATAGGTGAGCAACAGTTCAATATGCGAAACGATAACATCCTGACTGAAGGTATCAAGAGACGAATGATATTCTTCGGTAATATCCTGCATGATGGCGGTCAACTTTTGTTCTTCTTTTTCGGAAAGATGCAACGCTTCGTGCACTGCATAGGAGAAAAACCCGTAGGTTGTCATCTTTTTACCTAGGGGGTAATGTCTCACAAAGTCAGGATGGACAATGAGCCAGCAACCGGAAAAAGAGCTATCCTCATCAACATCCGTAGAAAGCACCTGCCCCGGGGCAAATGAGGTTACCACTCCTGTATCAAAGTCATAATAGTTTTGACCGTATTTCATTCTATTATAAAAATCTTTTTTAATACAAATGGAATAGAAGCTATAAACAAAACTCTCTGGCATCTGCTGGCAGGAATATCGTATATCGTTTAGGTTGACGACGCTTACCAGCGGATGCTGGGGTGCAGGAAGTTCCAGCAGGCGGTGCAACTCCGTGATAGAATGAATTCGGTACGGTCTCTTTATGCTTTTTTTCATATTTCAAACAGTCATCGTAAAACTTAAGAGAAACCTCCGTATAGAAAGCTTCTCTTAGTTGCCTGGTTTTTATTGATCAATCATCTGCATATTAGTCTCGTCATAACGAGCTCCGGTAGCTAAGCCCAGGGGCACAATGGCTTCCAATCGGCTCATATCTTCTTCGCTCAACGTCAGGCTGGCCGCAGCTATATTTTGTTCTACGTACTTTTGGCGTTTGGTGCCGGGAATTGGCAATACTCCTTTGGCAATCACCCACGCGATGGCCAGTTGGGCCGTTGTAATACCTTTCTCATCAGCGAGTTTTTCCATTTCCTTCAGCAAGTCCAGGTTCTTGTAAAACTGCTCTCCCTGAAAACGAGGTATATGCCGACGGAAATCGTCTTTGTCAAAGTCTTCGGGGCTCTTGATCTCACCGGAAACAAAACCTCTGCCCAGTGGTGAATAGGCGACAAACCCAATGCCCAGCTCGTGAAGCGTATCCAAGATACCGGCTTCTTCAACCCCTCGTTCAAACAACGAATACTCGGTTTGCACAGCCGTTAAGGAATGCACCTGATGGGCTTTGCGAATGGTTCCTGAAGACACCTCGGAAAGACCAATATAACGGACCTTACCTTCCCTGACCAATGTAGCCATCGCCTCTACCGTTTCTTCAATAGGCGTATTAGGGTCCAGACGGTGCAGGTAATACAAATCTATGTAATCAGTACTCAGGTTTTTCAGGGAGCGCTCAACGGCTTTCTTTACATAATCCGGCTTGCCATTGATATTCCAGGTCATTTGCTCGTCATCGTCTATCTCGTATCCAAACTTACTGGCGATGATGTATTGATCTCGCTGACCCTGAATGGCTTTGGCAATCAGCCGCTCGTTTTTCAGCGGGCCGTATAAGTCAGCCGTGTCCAGAAAGTTGCCGCCCAGCTCCAGGGAGCGATGAATGGTAGCAATAGCTTCCGATTCGTCAGCCTTTCCGTAAGTATCAGCCCCGGCGATGGTGGTCATCCCCATACATCCCAGTCCGATTGGTGGCACTACCAACCCCTGACTACCCAGTTTTATCTTTTCAATACGATTCATAAAAATTTCATTTGAATTAAACATGATTAAAAACTCAAAGGTGAAGGAAAACAGCGAAGAAAAAGTAGCCTAATCTCGGGTCGTTGTATCCAAACTACTGTTTCTGATCTTTGTGCTTGGCAGACAGAATTCAGCCATGAGCGTTACTTAAAAAGAACACGATTGTCGCAAATAATTTTTAAGTTGTACATTTCCATTTCATTATCTCGGCTTTTGGTGATCCATACGTTGCAAATCATGTGCTACCTGAAAAAACACTACCTCCCTCTTCTTTTTGCCTGGCTTGCCCTTGCTGCGGCCTGCCAGCAAGAGACCTACCAAGCCACACCCGATCTGTATGTGGAAGACACCACATTTAAGGTGGTAGGCTATCTGAACTCCAGTAATTTTGACTCGATAGACCGCATTGAACTGGATAAGATCACCTACCTGAATCTGGCATTTGCCAACCCGGATGCGCAGGGAGAGCTGGTTTTCCGCAGGGGAAAAGACCTCACGGAGGTTGTAGAAAAAGCCCATGCGCAAGGAGTAAAAGTATTTCTCTCCCTGGCGGGCGGTGGTATTCGAGAGGAAGAGAAAACCTACTGGAAAACCGTACTGGAACCCGCTCACCGGGCGGCGTTTATTGAAAAGATTCTAGCCTATGTGGAGAAGCACAATCTGGATGGAGTAGACGTAGACATTGAAGGCAATCTGATGCCAACCATTGGTGACTCATATACCCCTTTTGTTCTTGACTTACGGAAAGCACTGCACGCTAAAGGGAAAGGCATTACCGCTGCGCTGCCTGGCCCCTGGCTGCACCCTGGTATGGCGCAGGAAGCCCTGGAAGCGTATGACTTTATCAATATCATGGCTTACGATGACACCGGTCCCTGGAACCCCGACAAGCCGGGACCCCATTCGCCTTATTCCTTTGCCGAACGGTCAGTTGACTTTTGGCTCAATGAAAAAAAGATACCCCCGCACCGGCTGGTACTGGGCATGCCTTTTTATGGTTATGACTTTGACAAGATAGGTGCCAAACACTACCGGCAGATTGTGATGGATAACCCCGCCGATGCCTACCGCGATGAGCTCGGGCAGTTGTACTACAACGGCATCCCCACCATCGTGAAGAAAACGCAACTGGCTATAGAAAAAGTCAATGGAGTGATGTTCTGGGAACTGGCTCAGGATGCTTCCAATGAACTGTCGCTACTCCGAGCGGTCAATCAGATCATTGATGCCGGTGATTGTGAAGGGGAAGCGCTGACTACCTACTTTGCTGACCAGGACGGTGACGGGTTCGGGGATATTACCAAACCCCTGCAAGCCTGTACGCTTCCGCCAGGCTACGTCACCAATCAGCAAGACTGTAATGACACCGATGCCGCCATCCACCCCCAGGCACCGGAAGTAGCCGATGGCCTTGACCACAACTGCGATGGGGAAGTGAATTAAGGTTTAGCAAATCCTACAGTTTTTGTTCTTGCAGGATAGGTTAGAGAACTTATACGGGTTTACGGATGAGTTCCATCATCTTTACAGGTCTGTAAGGCATATTTCCCATTGCATTGATGGCAGAACATACTCCATCGTTTCTACTAAAACAGATCATGTAAAAACTATCATCTTAGTCACCGAGTTCAAAGCCGAACAGCGAGTAACCGTCCATATCAGGCGACTGCTTGATAAGGCGATAACCGTTTTTATCCATCATGGCGAGAAATTCTTCAATGCTGAGAAGGCGCCTGGCACACTTGGACGATGAGCAAAACTCACCTTCCCCATGATCACCCCGGAAGCTATCCCGAATGAATATCTTTCCGGTGGGTTTTAGTTTCTTCCGGAGGTCCTGTAGCATGGCATCGGGAGCGTCAAAGACGTGCATCGTTGCATTGGAATAAATCACATCTATCGAGCCATCGGGTAAGTTTGATTGGGTGGTGGTGCCGTACACCAGATGAAACTGGTTTCGCTGGCCCAGTTCATAGCCCAATTGCCCGGAATAATAGGCGATCATCTTATTGACGTTTTCCTGCTCCAGCACCTGATGGTCAATATCCTGAATGTACACGGCACAGTTATCCAGTTGCGTGGCCATAATCACCGTCAGTGCGCCCGAACCGGCTCCCACATCCGCTACCGCCATCCCGGGCTTTATGTCCATAAACTCAATGAAGGGTTGAAAAGTCTTCTCCGCATTTTCCTGCGTAAAGACGGGGCCTTTGGCGTAGGGCGCACAGGCAGATAGTAATAGAAAGGCCATGAGTGTCCTGAACTGATGCGGCATCTCTTACTGAGTTTTCAGTACAACGCCCAACGCCATGAATCATTGTCGTTTGGTGTTCTCAGATAACCGGGTGACAGTAGCTCCTCTTCCTCGCTTCTATCCTCTGTAAGCCACCGGTTCGGTTGTAATCCAGTAATATCTCTACTCAGACATAAAGACTCCCATCACGACTGGGGCAATCAGTGTGGCAGCTTAGAAGCACATTTCTTCCAAATTACCGTTACAGAAGTTTGTTTGTTTTGATGCTCTTATTGGAAAATTATCTAGCCATATGGCCTGCCGGGTATTATGCCTCGTGATCATTCATGAGCTATTAGTCCCTCATTAGTTGTTTCAAACAAATTTTTAATAACCTGACCATTCTCCCGGATTAAATCAAATAACTGCCTGTTTTTGATATTTCCTGTTGTTATCAGCAAGAGTTTTTTTAGGCTGACCTAAAATCATGTGTGAATGCTAAGTACAGGACAAAACAGAGCAATTAGCGATAAGCGTTAACTTTGTGATTGCGAAAAAACAAAGTTTTACTTCCCTAATTGCTCTAGAATGAAAGATAGTAAAGAAATGCTGAATCGGACCGCCGAGCGGCAAGAAATACGTGCATACTTTCCAGTAGACGCTCGTCGGATAGATTTGTTAGCCCGTTTGATTATCGCCCTGCTGCAAGTTTGTACGGTCAACTACGCCCAATTGGCTTTGGCATTAAACGAGCAGGTGAAAGTGTCTTCTAATTTTAAACGGCTACAACGCTTCTTCCGAGAGTTTCATTTTGCCCGGCGCGCTTATGTACAGTTTGTATGGCAGCAGTTTGCTAGCTCTCAAACCGTATTAGCTATTGACCGAACGCATCGCCGGGCGACCCCGTGGAAGTTTGGTAAGCATCATATCAATGTCCTAATGATCAGTATTGTCTATCAGGGCACCGCTATTCCGGTGGTGTGGAAACTACTTGGTAAAGCAGGCGATGCTTCGCAAACAGAGCGTATTGCTTTGACTCGGGCTTTACTTTGGTTTCTCACGGATGAGCAAAAAGTAACTATACAAGCCCTTACAGCAGATCGGGAATTTATAGGGTATCAGTGGCTAACCTATCTACTCGGTCAGCAGCTTGATTTTGTCATCCGTATCCGAAAAGATGCCTTAGTCAGTCACGGACCTCATACTACGCATGCCTATCGGGTGTTTGCTACCTCTCAATTGCGTATTCTTCGTAAATCCCGCCGGGTGTTCGGGTTGTCACTTCATATGAGCGGGCAACAGCTCAGTAATTCAGAATGGCTCATTTTAATCAGCACGCTGAAAGGCAAACAAATGGTACAGCTATACCAGCAACGATGGAAAATAGAGCTATTGTTTGGCTGTTTGAAAAGCCGAGGATTCAGCTTTGAAGATACGCATCTTAAGCACGATGAGCGTATCAGCACCATGATCTTTGTTTTAGCCATTACATTGTGTTGGGCCATCAAAACCGGCGAATGGTTGCTCGAGCAAGGTTATACTATACCGATCAGGCAATTCAAAGAACGTAAAGAATATTTATATAGCTTGTTTCGTATCGGCCTTGATCAGCTCAAGGTGTTGATGCTGCATCATCTTGAGTTTAAACATCTGATACCCCTTTTGTCCTGTACTTAGGTGTGAATGATAAAAATCAGAATCCTTAGAAACTACTGTTAAGTCATGAGCATCCACATAAATCGTAATTTCTCTATCTGAAGTTTCATCCTTTTCAGGTAGCGAATCAACATGAATAGAATCAGCCCCTATTGCCTCTAATATTTCGCAAAGCTTCGACGGCAACTGGGCATCAACTAAGAATTTCATGCCGTTTTGATGTAAGTTTTAGTCTTAGTAATCTTTGTCGCATACGCGAGGCAGGCAAAAATATCTTCTTTCTCTAATGCAGGATAGTCTTCCAGGATCTCTTGTTCTGTCATTCCTGCACTTAGTAAATCAAGTATTAAATCAACAGTATACCGTTTATTTCTAATGGTTGGTTTGCCATGACAAACATTCGGATTTAGCGTGATTCTATTCAATAAATTTTCCATGTTCTAATTTACGAAATAATCATGCTCATCGTTCATTTTCTATGATGCATAACGCCTAGCGCTAACCCTTGGCCGCCTTGTTTGCGTTTTCCGTACGAGTATCAATATTTGTGCTTAGAGAAACTAACGCTCTGACTTAATATCACTAGGCTGAGGGTTGCGCTTTGTTGGCAGGCGTACTTATCCTTTTTATTCGAAGACATTGATTAAGCGAAATATGTCATCATGTTGCTCTTTAACTATTATTTGAACACATTCTGGCTCTTCCCAATCAAGACTTTTCACGTGATCTATAAATTCATTTAAATCAAGGTGATTAAACGCTCCTACGAACAGTCGTGCTTCAAGAAATTTTCCACCCCCATACCATGCTGTACGTCTGTTTTCAGTATCTCTGATATAATCTGCCGATACTAAATTTAAGGTTTGTAATCCATACTTGAATGAATTTACCTGATTCATCATCTTATTTTCATCTTCTCCAACAGAGAAGGAAAAAATCAAATTTGTTACAACACTCATTTTAATTCTTTATGCCTGCCAACATCCGTATAAACACAATTGCTTCTATTTGTAATATACTGAAGTTCGTTGACCTCCGCCCATCGAATATAAATAACTTATTGGAAACGAAATACGAATGCCGGTTATGCGCATCTTTATTGGCTGATAGCCGTCCCATCCGTACGGCATATTCCAAACGTAATAACTGCTGTAGAAATGTCATTTTGTCTGCTCATGAAAAAACCCGGGATGTAAGGAAAACCCATTGCCCATAACCTTAATACAGTCAGGTGATCGCTCTCCAGTCATAACAAACTGAAAATCAGATTGTAGACACTTAACGCTACCAACTGTAAAAAAGCAGACGCGTGACTTTACAGTAGGCCCCGGTTACTGTTTCGAGCTGAAATCATGACTTTACAGTAGCCCCCGATAACGTTTTTGGATCAAAAAATTACTTTATACTTGCTTAGCTTATCAAGTGGATGAAGCAGATGCTTACTTATGACGTTCTTCCAGCACTTCAATCACCTCTTGCAAAGTCATCCCTTTGGCTTCCAGCAGAATCATGAAGTGGAAGAGCAGGTCGGCGGCTTCGCCTTTGAAGAGATCATCATCATCGTCTTTGGCTTCAATCACCACTTCCACGGCTTCCTCGCCTACCTTTTGGGCCACCTTATTGATGCCTTTACGGAACAGGCGGGCCACATAGGAGTCAAGCGTCTCTTCCGAGCTATCGGCCAGTTGATGCCGCTCCTGTATTACTTTGGTAAGTTGTTGAAGGAAATCTAAATTCTTTATCATGTTGAAGTAAGGGTGAATGGTAAGCGGTTGAAGGTTGAAGGTTGAAGGTTGAAGGTTGAAAATTACAACACTTCTTTCCTTCTCACAAATGCTTCAATGCTAAGCCATGCGCATGGGGATGTTTTTCTCCTGTAGATACTGCTTGAGCTCGGGAATGGGAATCTCGCGGAAGTGGAAGATGCTGGCGGCCAAGGCAGCGTCGGCATTCCCTTCTATGAAGGTATCGTAGAAGTGCTCCTTGGTGCCCGCCCCACCCGAGGCAATAATCGGAATAGACAACTCCTCCGACATGCGGGCGATCAGTTCGTTGGCAAAGCCCTGCTTGGTACCGTCGTGGTCCATAGAGGTAAGCAGGATTTCTCCGGCCCCCCGCTCCTGCATCTCCCGAGCCCAGGCAAAGGTTTCTTTGTCGGTAGGGGTGCGCCCGCCGTGGGTGTGTACGATGTGCTTGCCATCCACGTAGCGTGTATCAATGGCCACCACAATGCACTGGCTACCGTAGTTAGCCGACAGCTCGTTGATGAGTTCGGGCCGTCGCACCGCGGCTGAGTTGATCGATACTTTATCGGCTCCGGCATAGAGCAGTGCCTCTACATCCTCTTTGGTACTGATACCACCGCCTACGGTAAAGGGTATATTCACCTGCTGGGCCACGTGAGTCACCAGCTCAATCAGCGTCTTGCGCTTCTCCACCGTAGCGGTAATGTCCAGGAAGACCAGTTCGTCGGCTCCTTCCGCCGCGTAGATCTTGGCCAGTTCTACCGGGTCTCCGGCGTCGCGTAGCTGCACGAAGTTTATTCCCTTCACGGTGCGCCCGTCTTTCACGTCCAGGCAGGGTATGATGCGTTTGGTGAGCATATCTTTTTCAATTAGCAATGTGCAATGTGCAATGTGCAATGTGCAATGTGCAATGTGCAATGTGCAATGTGCAATGTGCAATGTGCAAATTTATATTATTCCTTATTGAATACGCATTGTACACTATTAATTGTTCATTGCTAATTGCTCACTGTTCATTGTCATAAGAATTCTTCCAGTTCAGGCAGCTTGATGCGTCCTTCCAGCAGGGCTTTTCCGATGATCACTCCGTAGAGTCCGGCAGTTTGTAGTTCACGAAGGTCATTGACGGTAGTCACTCCGCCACTGGCGATGAGTTTGAGGTTGGGTATCTTTTGCAGAATATCCTGGTACAGTTCCAATGAAGGGCCTTGCAGCAGTCCGTCTTTAGCCACATCGGTGCAGATAGCGTACTGAATGCCCTGGGTATGGTAATGGTCAATGAACTCCAGCACATCCCATTCGGTTTGCTCCTGCCAGCCATGTACCGCGATCTTCCGGTCTTTGGCATCAGCGCCCAGAATGATCTTATCGCTGCCGTGCTGCTTGAGCCAACGCAGGAAGGTTTCGGACTGGCGAACGGCAATACTCCCGCCGGTCACCTGCTGCGCTCCGGCATTGAATACGCGCTGCAGGTCTTCATCTGACTGCACTCCTCCCCCAAAGTCAACATGCAGTTGAGTTTGCGAGGCAATGGCTTCCAGGATGGAGAGATTCACCACTTGTTTCTGCTTAGCACCGTCTAAATCCACCAAATGTAAACGACGGGCACCGTGCGCTTCCAGTTGCTGAGCTACCTCAAGGGGTGATTGGTTGTATTCTTTTTTCTGCTGGTAGTCGCCCTGGGTGAGCCGGACGCACTTACCGTTGATAATATCAATAGCGGGGATAATTTCCATGAGGGCAAAGGTAGAAGAAATGAATGAGTGATGGAGTGATTGAGTGAATTATTGAGGGATAGATGGGTTGGAGCGGAGTGCTTGGGGCTGGGAGGAAGGATTAGGCAAATCAAAATGGGAAGATTGTGGTTAGGAGAGTAGTTGGTTAACTTTTTAAACGTATTAGATTAATGAGATTTTTAGTACTTCGGAGCGTTGTGCTCGGTTGTTTAAGTGTGTTTGTGTCCTACGGCTTGTCTGCGCAGCCCAGAATGGAAGACTCTACGGTGGTGGGTGAATGGCAGGTGGGGGTCTATGAGTTTCCGCCCTTTATGATGAAAAACAGCGACGACGAGTGGGAAGGAGTGAGCGTAGAGCTATGGCAGGATCTGGTAGATTCGCTGGACATTGTGTACCAGTTTCAGGAGATCCGGCAGGGCCAGGCGACTGACCTGATCACCAGTGGCTCGCTGGATGCGGTCTTACTACTGCCCGTCAGAGCCGAAGCACCGGTGCAATTTTCGCATATCTATCATACCTCCATGCTGGGCATTGCCACTGCGCAGACGCAAAGCCTCAGCAGCATTGTCAAAGGCTTGTTTACCATGCGCTTCCTCCGCATTGTAGTTATGCTTTCTGTACTGCTGCTGATCGTCGGTACGATCATGTGGTTCTTAGAGCGCAAAACAAATGAGGACAACTTCGGCGGCGAACGCAACCCGGTGCAGGGCATTGGCTCCGGGTTCTGGTGGGCCGGGGTCACCATGACGACCATTGGCTACGGCGACAAAGCCCCCGTTACTTTCTGGGGACGAGCCGTGGCTTTGCTCTGGATGCTGATTGCGATGGCGGTCACGGCCAGTTTAACAGCGGCATTGGTTTCGGTCGTGGGCGGTGGTATGGCTCAATCCGTAAAGGTACCTGATGGGCTACGGAAAAAGCAGGTAGGTGCCGTAGCCGATTCACCCTTCGGAAAGTATCTGAAGCATCAAAACGTAACCTTTGAATCCTACGATTCGGTAGAAGAAGGACTAAAGGATGTAGCCGATCAGGAGATCAATATTTTCGTGCACAATACCCCCACCCTGCGCTACTGGTTAAATGAGAACAGTAACCTTGCCGTGCAGGTAGCCAATGCTGAAGTACTACCCCAACGCTACGCGATGGCTTTCCCGGTGCGTAATGATAATGCCACTCGCCTAAACATTCCCTTACTCAAAATCATCAACCAACCCGACTGGCGGGAGCGTATTGATCGTTATATGCCGAAGTGATGCGCTATCCCCAAACGGGTAATGGCGGACTTTGAGTTTTGTATTTGTGACGATGAATTATCTCATTTAATGCTCCGTTCGGTTCTGGATACTCAAATTGGAAGCCTTCATTCAACAAGCGAGTAGGAATTACTCTGCGGCTTTTCAGAATAAGCTCGGTTTCAGTATGAATAATACGAGTACCGATCTTAAGCAACCACACTGGTAACGGTACTCCAACTGGAATACCGTGAATCGCACGCAACTTCTTCATAAACTGTTTGTTAGGAAGAGGGTTAGGCGCCACTGCATTAAAGACACCTGATGCACTTTCTTGGTTGATCAAAAAACTAATGATTCGTACGAAATCCAACTCGTGCAACCAGCTAAAATATTGATTGCCTCTTCCTTGCTTTCCACCTAGTCCAATTTTTACAAGGTTTAGCAAAGGTTGCAGCGCCCCACCGCTTTTACCTAAGACGATACCCGTACGCAAAACTATTTTACGAGTACCCGGCACCTCTATTTCTGAAAATGCCCCCTCCCACTTTTGGCATACATCTACCGAAAAGCCTGTTCCATATTCTCCACTAACCTCATCCATAGGTATATCCAAAGTATGACGGTAAATAGTTGCCGAAGCCGCATTAACCCAAACTTTAGGCGGTATTTTACTTCGCTGAATGGCCTCGCCTAACACGCGCGTACTATCCAGACGAGATGCATAGATCAACGCTTTGTTTTTCTTTGTGTAGCGACAGTCTACCGATTTTCCCGAAAGATTGATCAAAGCATCAGCCCCCTCTAACACTTTTACCCAATTATCAAGATGCTTTCCATCCCAATGGATATAACGAACACACTCTTCATCTTCCTGATAGTGCCGACTCAGAACATAAATCTGACATTCTTTTTCTCGGTAATATCGAGTCAGGCAAGAACCTAAAAAACCACTTCCCCCAGCAATCACAATCTTCTTCATAATATCTATTTTTTTATTTTCAGAAAAAATTGAAAGTTTGTATGAAAATTTTTTCTCTACTTCAGCAAATTGGTGAACCAGGAATACTGTGCTTTTGAGAAGAAAGTAAGCAACTTATCCGCTTTCTTACCAAACGTCTGAACCCGCTGAGCAACTGTCTTAAGCTCAGCTACCTGCTTCCCTTCCCCCTCAATATTTTGCAAATTTTCCAACACCTCCAGTAAGGGATCTAGCTCCCGCTTCTTTCGTTCCTGGGCAATACGACGAGCCAATTCCCAAATATCTTTTGTAGCAACAAAGTATTCTTTCCGATCGCCTAGCTTGTTTTCTTTTTTTACTACCCCCCAATCAATGAGTGCCCGGGTGTTCATGCTAGCATTGCCTCGAGAAATTTTTAGCTCTTCCATCATATCTTCCGTAGTCAATGCTTCAGGCGAGATGAGTAAGAGTGCATGAATTTGGGCCATTGTACGATTAATCCCCCAATTTGAACCTAAATTACCCCAGGCGCTGATGAACTGTTCTTTGGCTTCCCTATACTTCATAATTCAAATATATCAAATATTATTGAATTTTCAGAAAATATTGAAATTAAAATTTCCTGCAAGAGCTATACCTATTAGGTATCTTCTTTTACAATGACAAGAAATTTTTCAGGATAAACTCTCCGTCTTTGCCGCTTTTCTCCAGGTGGGGTTGGATGGCGTAGAAGTTATCTTTCTCCAGAGCTACGCTGTAGGGTAAGATGTATTCGTTGGTGGCCGTCGTATTTTCGCTCAGTTCAGCGTAGTAGCTGTGGACGTAGTACAGATAGGCATCCGACCGTAACCCTTCGCAGATTACACCGCCGGTTACTTGCACGTCGTTCCAGCCCATGTGGGGTACTTTGCGGTCGGGCGGAAAACGTTTGACATCCACATCAAATACTCCCAGACAGTCGGCGTTGCCTTCTTCCGAATGGCGGCAAAGTAACTGTAGTCCTACGCAAATGCCAAGCACGGGCTGGGTGAGGTTTTTAATGACTTCATCCAGTCCTTTATCGCGTAGATAGTGCATGGCTGAGCTGGCTTCTCCCTGGCCGGGAAAGATCACTTTATCGGCTTGCTGGATTTCTTCGGGCACATCCGTTAGTAAAGGTTCAATACCCAACCGCTGTAGGGCATAGATGACCGAATAGATATTTCCCGCATTGTACTTAATGACTGCAACACTCATAAGTTTGTAGAATCAAGCCACAAAGAAGAAAAGATTTGCGGATAAACGGAAGCAATTATAATGATTAATGAACAGTGAATGATGATTAGGATTAGATATGAATCATTATCATTCTAATCTACGTGTGCCGCAAAATCCGCTTCGGGCTTGTCGGCATGTGACTGTAAATACTCCTCGATCTGATCGGTGGAATGGAATAGCTGTTCATAGGAATTAATCACCCAGTACTGCTTCTGAAATACATCTTTCCGGTAAGCTGTTCCCATGATATGGGCTACGTCATATGGGTAATGCGTAGCTTCATCGCTTAGGCTGTACTTGGTCTCTCCGGCAGAGGACAAAATACCGGCACCGTAGATGCGCACATTTCCGTTTTCCCTGATCAAACCAAACTCCACCGTAAACCAGTAAATCCGCGAAATAAGGTGAATAGCCCAGGGGTTGTCGATGTACCGAAGCGCAATCTTACTAAGCTCCTGCAAGTAATCCACGAAGGATTGATTGGTCAGTACCGGTACATGGCCGAAGACATCGTGAAACATGTCCGGTTCTTCCAGGTAATCCAGTTGGCTGAGTTGTCGCAACCAGGTGGAAGACGGGAATTTCCGGTTTGCCAGTAGCTGAAAGAATTTATCATCATCAATCAGGCCGGGCACTACGTGGATCTGCCAACCCGTGAGTTGTAGCAGTTCTTTGTTGGTTTCATCAAAGTTGGGAATCTTATCAGCAGTAAAATGGATTTTCTTTAGTCCATCCAGGTAGGCTTGGGAAGCGGCCTGGGGTAGGTTGACGATCTGCCGTTCGTACAGCAGTTTCCAGACCTTGAAATCTTCCGGGGTGTAGTTATTATATTCTTGTCGCATGATATTAATTGTTAGGTGTTACATTGTTCACTGTTCATTGCTCTAAGGGAACGCTTAACAGTGCCGCCCAGGCCTTCTCGGTTTCTCCTTCTGTTAGCAAATTCTTCGCAGCCCAGTGCATAATTTCCGGCGAGCGTTCTACGTCCTGCTCGTAGCGAAGTAAGGCTGCCTGAATGGTGGCATCATCGGCATGTTGCTGGGTAATCGTTTTATCGGGTATACACGAAACGCTGGCTAACTGAGCCAGATCGCTTCCGGAGAGTACTGTGCTCATTCGAATGGCTTCCGGTAACTGATCCACTCCTACTCCCAGATGCTGGCCGGGGCGGGGCATGTCAAATACGGCATCACCGTGGGCTCGGCAGTATAAACTACCTCCCATCCGGCCAATGGCATCCAGGCAATTCGGGTCAATACGACCGTTGTCGCCCAATACGTCTTCGTTTACATGCACCAGCAGCACTTCGCAAATCACCAGGTTTCCGGCGCCGCCGCCCTTTCCTAACGGCAACACCTGCCGCACACTACACTCAAACGCCACCGGCGACTCACCCACCCGAGGCGGCTTCACCATCTCCGACGGCACTTCGGTCAGTCCGGATTTTACGAACTCGTTGACTCCTTTCTCATAAGCAGTACTGGTTAACGACATCTGCTGCACCAGCGCGTAGTTTACGATATTGATGACCACTTCCGGGTGCTCGTGTACGTTGTCCAGGGTATTCTTGGTGCTTCCGTCCCGCATGCTGTTCACGGGCGAAAAAATCATCATAGGAGGTTGGGAACTGACTGCGTTGAAAAAGCTAAACGGACTCAGGTTCACCTTTCCACTCGCACTCATAGAACTCACAAAGGCGATAGGCCGGGGCACCACTGCATCGGTCATATAACCATAAAAATCCCGCGCACTTACTTCGTCGGGTCGGATCACTTTCATAGGCTTGGTAAAATTTTCGTTCGTACTTCTCCGAATCCAACCCGTACGCCCTCTTTTTCGGCATATCCGCGCAGGATTACGGTATCTCTATCTTCCACAAAGGTGCGAGTTACCGCATTGGGTAATTCTATGGGTCGCTCGCCGTTCCAACTTAGTTCTAGCAAACTGCCGTAGCTGTCGGATGAATTACCGCTAATTGTGCCTGAAGCCAGCAGATCGCCCACCCGCAAGTTGCAGCCATTCACCGTGTGGTGAGCCAGCATCTGGCTTATGCTCCAGTACATATTTTGAAAATTGGTTTTACTGATTACAGTAGCTTCTCCGCCTTCGGGCTGAAGCGCTACTTCCAGTTGAATATCATAATTCCGAAGACCGCTTGATTGCAGGTAAGGCAAGGGCTCCGGTTGCTGCTTCGGTCCGGCCACTCGAAACGGCTCTAAAGCCTCCAATGGTACTACCCAGGGTGAAATAGATGAAGCAAAATTCTTTCCCAGAAACGGCCCCAATGGTACGTATTCCCAACGTTGAATATCCCGGGCCGACCAGTCGTTAAACAGCACCAGCCCAAAAATATGATTATCTGCCTCGTTGGGGCGAACAGATGTGCCCAACGTAGTATCCCGGCCAATCACCGCCGCCATTTCCAGTTCAAAGTCCAGAGCCTGAGTCGGACCAAGCTCGGGTTGCTCAGCTCCTTTCGGCATGATTTGCCCTTTCGGACGATGAATATCGGTGCCGGAAACTACGATGGATGAAGATCGGCCGTGGTAGGCAATGGGCATGTGTTTCCAGTTGGACATCAGGGCATTTTCCTTTCCCCGAAACATAGTGCCCACATTAGTCGCATGGGCTTCGCTGGCGTAAAAATCGGTGTAGTCACCAATTTCCAGCGGCAGGTGCATTTTCGCTTCGGACTGAGGTACAAAGCACTCTTTCCTTAGATGCTGTAGTGGAGAGTCAGGCTGCGTGAGCCAATCAGTAAGATTTTTTCGCACAGCTTTCCAAACTGGTTTTCCCAAGCTAATAAAATCATTGAGTGAGCTTTGCTCCAGCACTTCGGGGTTTACTCCTGAGCGTTGAAAATACCCTCGCATCGCCACTGCCGCCAGATCAATGATTTGGTCGCCAATGGCTACCCCCACCCGGGGACGACGCGAAGCGGTTGAGAAAATCCCGTAAGGTTGGTTGTGAATGCTAAAGTCACTTTCGGGCACTATGTCCAGCCAGGTGTCCATGCTTAGTAGGCTTTCATTTCTGCGTTCTCTGGTGTCAGATGACTGATAGGCGATGCTTCCAGGGGATGGTCTTTACCGAGCAACTCCTGTAAGGCAATTTCAAAGGCGGTTTTGGCCAGATTACTCCGTCCTGAATTTTTGCCATATACTTTCTTGAGTGCCTGATAAATTGTGTCTGATACATCCTGCAAGATGGCTTCATCGGTGATCTCACTTTCGGTTTCCATCAGGTAGGCAAATACCCGAGCCATACCGCAGTTGGCAATAAAATCCGGGATTAAAGAAACTTGCTCATCAGTATAAGTAGCAATAGGACCGAAGAAAATTTGCGAATCCTTAAACGGGACATTCGCTCCGCTGGCAATCACTTCCAGACCATGCTGAATCATAGTTTCTACCTGACTTTGGGTAACCAATCGGGAAGCGGCCGCCGGGATAAATATTTCCGCTCCGGTGCTCCATATCTGCTCATTTGTCTCCTCAAACGATAGCATCTTACCAGCATGCAACGTATTCTTCACTCGATTCAGAAAAAGGTCTTTTACCTCCTCATAAGAAAAACCTTCCGGATTGATCACTCCCCCAGCCCGGTCGATGATGCCGACGATCTTCACTCCGCTTTTAGCCAGATAGTAACCGGCGGCTCCGCCTACGTTACCCCAACCCTGGATGATGGCTCGTTTGTCTTGCGCACTGCCATCCCATAAATCGTAATAATGCAGCACCGATTGCGCCACTCCGTAACCGGTCACCATATCGGCTACCGTATATTTTCGTTCAATAGCGGGAGTATAATGCGGGTCTTCCAGCTTTTTGATCACTCCGTGCCGGAGCTGACCGAGTTGCTTGATCTTCTGCGGATCAGATGATTTATAGTGCCCGGTGACGATGCCTTCCTGCGGATGCCACAGGCCGTAGCTTTCGGTAATGGGAATCACTTCATGGATTTCATCTACGTTCAGGTCGCCCCCAGTGCCATAGTAGTTTTTCAACAAAGGAGTAACGGCCCGATACCAACGTTGCAGCACGCCTTCCTTCCGCGGATCATTCGGATCAAAGTCAATACCGGATTTCGCCCCACCAATGGCTGGCCCTGATACGGTGAATTTAATCTCCATGGTCTTGGCCAGCGATTCCACCTCGTGCCGATCCAGCCCTTTTCGCATCCGGGTACCACCACCTGCCGCGCCATTCCGTAGTGAATTGATCACTACCCAGCCTTTGGCTTCGGTCTCCGGATCATTCCACTCAAAAACCACCTCGGGTTTCTTCTCTTCAAATTCCTTTAGTAAGTCGTTCATCTCCTTTTAGTTTTTAGTCGACAGTCCATAGTCAACGAATAATACTGTGAACTGTGGTCTATGAACCGTGGACTCTTACACTTTCCACGAATAAATGTATTGTTGATCTTCTATTTCTAATGCTTGCTGAGTTAACCGAAGGGGATGAAATGTATCTACCATGACGGCTAATTCTTCTGTTCCTTTTTTCCCGATAGACGCTTCGGCCGTACCGGGATGCGGGCCGTGGGGCATACCACCGGGATGCAGGGTAAACGAGCCTCGCTCCACTCCCTTCCGGCTCATAAAATCACCTTCGGCGTAGAACAGTACTTCGTCCGAATCGATGTTGGAGTGGCTGTAGGGCGCCGGGATGGATTGCGGATGATAGTCGAACAGGCGAGGCACGAAAGAGCAGACTACGAAGTTATGACCTTCAAACATCTGGTGTACCGGCGGCGGCTGATGGATGCGCCCTGTGATCGGTTCAAAATCGTGGATGGAAATGGCGTATGGGTACATGTAACCATCCCATCCTACCACATCAAACGGATGGTAGGTGTACATAAAGCTGTGCAGTTGCCCGTGCTTCAGGATTTTTACCTCAAAGCCACCACTTTCATCAATAGCGTCTATCGGCTCAGGGGTTTTGATGTCCCGTTCGCAGTAAGGACTATGCTCCAACAACTGCCCGAACTGATTGCGGTAGCGCTTTGGAAACTTTATTTCGGAATAGCTCTCGGTGACCAGAAACCGGCAGGGTTTATCCAGGTTGATGTTCCACTGATGGGTAACCGTGCGGGGCACATGCACATAATCTCCCTGCGTGAATTTCACTTTTCCTAAGGGGCTAAGCAGTTCGCCTTCTCCTTCATGCACGTAGATCAGTTCATCGGCTGAAGCGTTGCGGTAAAAGTAACGCATGTTCTCCGTCGGCCGACAAATAGCCAGACGAACATCACTGTTTCCCATCACGTATTGCCGCCCGGAAAGCCAGTCGCCTTTTGGTTGCAATTTTGCACCCAGAAGGTGGCGATGCTGCATGTTCTTCAGGTCAGCGTAGGCAATGTCGTAATCCTTCACCTCTCCCACCTTATCAATAGACGTAGGCGGATTGATGTGGTAGGCGATGGACGAAATGCCGCTAAAGCCTTCCGCGCCAATTACCTCCTCATAGTACAGCGAACCATCCGGCTGCCGGAATTGCGTATGTCGTTTCGGCGGTATCTTGCCGTGTTGAATATAGTAAGCCATAACTTTAGCAATTAGCAGTGTGCAGTGTGCAGTGTGCAGTGAACAATGTGCAATGAAATTCATACAATGAACAATTAGATTATTCGCCTGATTTTTTGACGATGACGTAAAGTATTTTTAGTAGTTCTTCGCAGTCTTTCATGAGTGAATCGTAAGCATTTTCGGTGATATAATCCGTTGCGTGAAGTAGGCGAAGCCAGTACTTCGTTTCTCGGGCTTCTTTATAGGCTATGGATAGCTTAGCTCGAAAATCTTTTCTAGAAATTCCTCCAATCCCCTCTTCTACATTAGCCCCAATGCTCGTCCCACTTTTCAATAACTGTTTTGATATAACAAACTCTCTTTTCTCCCCCGACAAATGCTGATACAACCGCACAATCCTCACCGCAAAAGCAAAAGACTTCTCCCGTATCGGATTATCAGCACCCTTTCCCTCTGCACTCATAAAATCAATTGTTTACTGTTTTCTTCTCAATGCCGTATCATAAGAGCATTGTTCATTGCACACTGCACATTGTTCATTGTTTAAAGGTTGCCACGTAATTCCTGTTCTCTTTCAATAGCCTCGAAGAGGGCTTTGAAGTTGCCTTTGCCGAAGGAGCGAGCTCCCTTGCGCTCAATGATTTCGTAGAACACGGTGGGCCGATCCTGTACAGGTTTGGTGAAGATCTGTAGTAAGTAGCCTTCCTCATCGCGGTCGACCAGAATGCCGAGCTTTTTGAGTTCTTCAATGGGTTCATCGATGTTACCGACCCGCTCTTTCAGGTCTTCGTAGTAATTGTCGGGTACGTGCAGGAATTCTACTCCGTTGTTTCGCAGTTGGGTGATCGTCTGGATGATGTTGTCCGTGGCGATGGCGATGTGCTGCACGCCGGCTCCCTGGTAGAACTCCAGGTACTCGTCGATCTGACTTTTCTTGAGGCCCGGCGCGGGTTCGTTGATCGGGAATTTAATGCGCTCGTTGCCGTTGGACATTACTTTTGACATCAGCGCGGTGTATTTGGTAGAGATGTCTTTATCGTCAAACGAGACCAGTTGCTTGAAGCCCATTACGTCCCCGTAAAAATTGACGAAATCATTCATCTTGCCCAGTTCTACATTACCTACAATGTGGTCTACGTACTTCAGTCCTACTTTGCGGTTTTGCAGATACGGATTCTCTAGTTTCTTGAAGCCGGGCATGAAGAAACCACGGTAGTTTTTGTTCTCGACGAAGGTGTGAATGGTATCGCCGTAGGTCTTGATAGAAGCAGTGATAATCTCCCCATCTTCGTCGGAGTGTACTTTGGGTTCAGCCACTGCTTCCGCTCCGCGCTGGGTAGTTTCCCGAAACGCCTGTCGGGCATCTTCCACCCAAAGGGCAATATCTCGCACTCCGTCCCCGTGGCGATGTACATGCTCGGCAATAAAGCCCTCTGGCTTGATGGGCGAAGTCAGGATGAAACGTATTTTATCTTGCTGAAGCAGGTAGCTGGCGCGGTCCCGATGTCCGGTTTCCGGTCCTAAATAACCTACAATGTCGTAGCCAAAGGTATAGTGATAATAGAAAGCCGCCTGCTTGGCATTGCCCACATAAAACTCAATATAAAACGTGCCGTTGATGGGCAGAAAATCCTCCTGCTGAACGGTTTCCCGAATGATGTCTTGCGTTTGCATAAATCAACTATTTTAAAATTGGCAAAAAAAGCATATAATGACGATTTGCTAATATTTAGGTGCTATTTCTATAGATGTTTCAGACATTATCAATAGTATAAGGCATCTATTTCTATTTTAGCATTCATCTAACAATCTGCATTTAATTAGACGAGCAAATAGCCGGCAATGTTATATTCATCTACTGTCCATAAATTTATAAAATATAAACGCATTATTACTTTATAAAAAAAGGCATAATGTATATTTACTTATGATTACAAAGTAGATATAAAAACAAGCCATTAAATATGAGCACCGATAAACTCAATCTGAAAATTCTGGAAAACCTTCAGCAAAATGCCCGGGTTTCGGTGTCTGATATCAGCAAAGAAGTAGGCCTTTCCGCTCCTGCCGTAGCCGAACGTATCCGACGTATGGAAGAGGCCGGTATTATACAGTCGTATGGAGTAGTACTGGACTATGAAAAGCTGGGATACGCTTTACAGGCTTTTGTGACCGTGCGAATTTACGCCAATCAGGGTCCGCATCTGGTACATTTTTTAAAGCAGAAGAAAGAAGTAACCGCCTGCTATGCTGTCACGGGGAGGGAGGGCTATTATATTGAACTCAGGGTGGCTAACCTGAAAAGTCTGGAACGGATTATTGCGAAGCTGACGGAATTTGGCGAGCCCAATACTTCTATCGTGCTCTCGAAAGTGATGTGATTTTCTAAAAACCCTACAGGAGAATCTCCTGATGGATCGTATATCGGGCATCGGAGTAAAATTAGAAGCCTCGTTGCTCTTATGCAAGGCAATCTCACTTTAATCGAAAGTAAACCCGGATCTGCTTATTCCCCGCCCTTAGTCTTATTACTTTAAGGTTTAAGTGATTTTTTAAGGAATATGCCAGTTTGTGGCAGCCGATCCTATACCGAAGTCAGCTTTTGACCAGGATTACGGTTTTTAGGTTCTCCCCAGTTGTATTACTTATCCAACCATATAAACAAAGCATCATGAGTTTAGAATTAGAAAAAGAACTGCAGAAAAAACAGCAGTTTGGGGAAAGTCCCACCGATATGCGGGAAACCGACCATTATCAGGAAGAATACGTGCATAACTTCGTAGAGAAGTGGGACGAACTGATTGACTGGGATGCTCGCACTGAAGGCGAGGAAGACTTCTTTATAAACGAATTAAAACACCGAAATAAGAAAAAAATTCTAGACGTAGCCACGGGTACGGGTTTTCATTCTGTAAAGTTACTGGAGGCCGGGTTTGAAGTATGGAGCGCTGATGGAAGTCCCAATATGCTGGCCAAGGCTTTTCAAAACGGGCGAGACCGAAAGCATATACTACGCACCATCCAGGCTGACTGGCGTTGGCTGAACCGGGATGTACACGGTCGGTTCGATGCACTAATTTGCCTGGGCAATTCATTCACCCATTTATTTGCCGAGCACGACCGGAGAAAAGCCCTGGCCGAGTTCTATTCAGCCCTGCGGCATGACGGGGTCCTCGTGATTGACCACCGTAATTATGATACTATTCTGGATGAGCAGTTTCAAAGCAAGCATACGTACTACTACGCCGGGGAGAATGTAAAAGCTGAACCGGAGCACGTAGATGAAGGACTGGCTCGCTTTCGCTACGAATTTCCTGATGATTCGGTATTTCACCTTAATATGTTTCCGTTACGGGTTGAGTATGTACGAAACCTACTCAAAGAAGTAGGCTTTCAGACCATTCATACTTTTGGTGATTTTGAGGAAACTTACAAAACTGATACCCCCGACTTTTACATTCATATTGCCGAAAAACGATACGTTGACCCTGAAAACAAGTAAAGAATGAGTATGCAAGACT
Source organism: Cyclobacteriaceae bacterium (assembly GCA_040222715.1). Taxonomy (GTDB): domain Bacteria; phylum Bacteroidota; class Bacteroidia; order Cytophagales; family Cyclobacteriaceae; genus Tunicatimonas. The sequence goes on from JAVKCN010000013.1 coordinate 70,387, forward strand.
TAGTAGAAACAACCAAAAATTACTACGACAGCTCCGATGCCGACGAGTTCTACTACACCGTTTGGGGAGGAGAGGACATTCACGTAGGTATTTACGAGACTCCCGGTGAATCCATTTTTCAAGCCAGTATCAGAACAATACAGCGGATGGTATCTGAGCTTCCCAATATCCAAGATACCACCCGTATCCTGGATATTGGGTCGGGCTACGGTGGAGCGGCCCGCTATCTGGCAGGCCGCTTTGGCTGCACCATCGACTGCCTTAATCTGAGCGAGAAAGAAAACCAGCGCAACCGGGAAAAGAATGCAGAGGTTCGGCTGAATGATCAGATACACGTACACGAGGGTAATTTTGAAGAAATTCCTTTTGATAAAGCCACCTACGATATTGTCTGGTCAGAAGATGCACTTTTGCACAGTGGCAATAAGGCCAAAGTATTTGAGGAGGTGAGTCGCGTACTGAAGCCGGAAGGGCACTTCATATTCACCGACCCTATGCAGGCCGACAATTGCCCAGAGGATGTACTGGAACCCATTCTGAAAAGAATTCACCTGGAGGCAATGGGGTCAGTAGCTCTGTATCGACAGCTGGCTACCCAGCATACATTAAGCGAAGTGAATGTACTGGAAATGCCTGATCAATTAGTAAATCATTACTCGGCAGTACTGCAAGGAATGACTGAAAAAGAGGCAGTATTACAAAAAACCTGTAGTCAGGAATATATTGATCAGATGAAGGCAGGCTTACGGCACTGGATCGACGGAGGCCAGCAAGGCCACCTGAACTGGGGCATTCTGCATTTTCAGAAAGAGGCTTAAAAAAACTCAGAAAATAATTAATCAGCTTTACCCAATGCACCTATGAGCGATAGTGACTCGCAGCGTCATGAGCAAAACTATCAGCGAAGCGATGAGAAAACATTCCTGGGCATTAAAGCCAATGGCCCGGTATTCATCAGCTCCTTTGCAGTGATTCTTATCCTGGTAGCTGTTACGCTTATTGTCGGCGAGCCCATGGAGCAGTGGTTTGCCCGTACGCAAACACTCATTGCCAATAATGTAGGCTGGTTCTTTATTTTGCTGGTCAATGGGTTATTGTTGTTCTGCCTGTACCTGGGCTTTAGCCAGTTTGGAAAAATCCGGTTGGGGGGCAATGAGGCCAGACCTGATTTTTCGTATGCCGGTTGGTTTTCCATGCTCTTTAGTGCTGGTATGGGGATTGGACTGCTGTTTTGGAGTGTGGCCGAACCCATCAATCACTACAATTCCAATCCGCTGATTGACAATGGAGATCAAATTCTGGCCGCAAAATCGGCCATGGGACTTACCTTTTTGCACTGGGGGGTGCATGCCTGGGCGATCTACGCCATTGTTGGGCTTGCTCTGGCTTTTTTCACTTTTAATAGGAAGCTTCCGCTCACCATTCGCTCTATTTTCTACCCTTTGTTCGGGGATAAAATATACGGTTGGCGCGGCGATATTATCGACATTATCTCGGTCATTGCCACCCTGTTTGGGCTGGCTGCTTCACTGGGGTTTGGAGTACAACAGGTGAATGCCGGATTAAGCTACCTGTTCGATTTGCCATACTCTACCGGCCTGCAAATTGCACTAATTGCCATTATCACGTTTTTTGCTACTCTTTCGCTCATTCTGGGGTTAGACAAGGGCATTCGGCGATTGAGTGAATGGAACATGCGGTTGGCACTGCTGATTCTGCTATTTGTGCTCTTGGCCGGCCCCACGGTGTTTATCCTCAAATCTTTCGTGCAAAACCTGGGCTACTACATCAATGAGTTTTTCCGATTAAGCTTCTGGACGGAATCGTATCAGGGAGTAAATGAGAAAACGCACTGGCAAAATTCCTGGACGATTTTCTACTGGGCCTGGTGGATTGCCTGGTCGCCCTTTGTCGGCATTTTTATCGCGCGGATTTCTCGAGGAAGAACCATCCGGGAGTTTATCTTCGGAGTACTGCTGGTTCCTTCTCTACTCACCTTTCTGTGGATGTCAGTGTTTGGAGGCAGTGCGCTCTATCAGGAGCTCATTGGAAATGTATCCATTACCGAGGCCGTCAACGAAAATGTGGCTACCGCAATTTATCAGCTACTGGAGCAGTATCCTTTCGCCTTTATCTCATCCATACTCACAGTCCTGCTGGTGGCCAGCTTTTTTGTTACCTCCTCTGACTCCGGGTCTTTGGTAGTAGATACGTTGACTTCGGGCGGGAGGCATGACGCTCCGGTGGGACAAAAAATCTTCTGGGCTTCTATGGAGGGCACGGTGGCGGCTGTTCTGTTGGTAGGTGGGGGACTCACCGCCCTGAAAACCGCCTCTATCCTGACCGGACTTCCCTTTGCATTAATTCTGATCGTGTTATGCTACAGCCTTTACCAATCATTAAAGCACTATCACGAATCAGACGAAAGCCAGCCATCGATACCCCAGGAAGAAGGGGAATTAGTGAAAGAAAACAAGGCCCATTAAAAGTCCCAGCGAATGTCGGATAGGGCTACCTGGCATTCTCCTAAGGGGAGCATCGCATTGATCAGGCTACAATGGCTGAAGTGAGTTAAATTATCCGGAGTTACGTTCTTTTCCGTGAGTTGGCCTTTATCTAACAGACGAGCACGACAGGTGCCGGGTAATAACGGCTGTTGAGGTGTCACCCACTGTTTTCCGTCGTAAAAGGCTACATTGCTGTAGGATGTATCAGTAACCAAGCCCTGCTTTACTATCAGGATATCATCTGCACTACCTCGCCCCGCGAATAGTTCATTGATACGTTCCCGGTCCGCAAACTTATGTGCATATTGAACGGTATCGTGGGTCATCAGGCGCAAAGAGCGAATAACCCGGGGCTGATATTCCGTAAACGTAATTTCCTCTACCGTAGCGGCATACCGTATGCGGCATTTCACCCGCGCTGCTTGTTGTAAAGAAGCGGGTACCCGGATCAGGTCTTGCAGCATCAGTACATCATTGAGACCCAGCACTTCCCGGCGGCTCCGGTTCACCCGCATCTGATGGTATGCCAAATGTTGTCCCTCGCCTTCTTGTACACAAAGCGTTTCAATAAATTGGCACATATATTTTATCCATCAGTTCCTGATACTCCCGCTCGGGTTGGCTAAAATAGGTAATACCACCGCCGCTTTTAAAAATGTGCTGTTCGCCTTTTTGCTCAATGAACCGGATCATCACTCCGGAGTCCAGTTGCTGGCCATCAAACAGCCCGAAGACACCCGTATAATAGCCTCGCTGATAATTCTCTACTTCCCGAATGATCTCAATGGTTTTCGCCTTGGGCGCTCCGCTAATCGAACCCGCTGGTAATAGGCGAAAGAACAACTCACCGATCCGATCCAGATAATCAGCCGGTAGTTGTCCCTGAATCTCAGAACTCATCTGCCAAAGGGTTTGCCGATGGGTGGTAATTTTTTCCAGGTATCTAAAACGCGGGACATGCACATCGGTCGCAATCTGGCTCAGGTCATTACGCAACAAATCGACCACTGTTGTATGTTCCGCCTGTTCTTTGGCATCGTTTAGCAGTTGACTGACAGCCTCTGGTACAGCAGCATCTATGGTACCTTTCATCGGATACGTCCGGATTATGCCCTGCGCATCGATACGGCAAAAAGGCTCCGGAGAAAACACCACCCACTGGTTTTGGAGATATAACTTATAACGCGCCTGACTTCGGTAGAAGACTTCGCGCAAGGAAAGATTTAAGGTAATGGGCGTCTCAAAGCTCAGGTTTACCAGATACGTATCACCCCGATGAATATAATATTGTACGCGCGCAAAAGCTTGTTCGAAAGTCGTATAGTCTACCGGGAATTTTTCCAGCTGCACCGGAGTATCTGATAGAGGAACAGTAGGAGCATTGGTAGCTCCCTGTACATTATATAATAGCTGCTGCGGATCAATGGCAGATAAAGGAAGCACCTGAATATGGGTTCCTAAAAAATCAACGATAAATAAAAAAGGAATGCGTTGTTCGCCCAGGGCATTCATGCGGCGGATCGCACTGGCTGCTTTCATAAACTCAAAACTATCATCAGAGTGTAAACGAGGCCGCTAAGCCAGGGTTGGCCGCAAACGGGAATCCAAATAGAATTAGAAGGTAAATTAGAAAACTCCTGACTAGTCAGCAATGAAAACACCCATTCGCCCCGCAACGCCCGAAATAATGTTTCTTCTATGGGAACTTAATTAGACAAAGTATTCTTCTTCTAAGGTCGCCATTTTATCAATATTCATCGTACCTTTGCGACAAAATTCAGCTTGCGTAATTCTTCTGTTGGTAACCCACTGATTATCAGCCCACCGCTCAAGCTATCGTAACTCATTTCATTCTTTTGAGCAACACCAGTGGATTGCTTTGATCTATTAGCTAATTACCATGACATTTCAAGAAATGGGACTTCGTCCCGAACTGCTGCAAGCGACTGACGCCCTGGGCTTTACTCAACCTACTCCGATTCAGGAACAAGCCATTCCCATGCTGATCTCCGAAAATCGTGATTTGGTAGCTCTGGCCCAGACGGGTACCGGAAAAACAGCAGCCTTTGGTTTACCCCTGCTTCATCTGGTAAGCGATGATGCCTCACAGGTACAGGCATTAATACTATGCCCCACCCGCGAGTTATGCTTACAAATTACCCGGGACCTGGATGACCTGTCTAAGTTTATGCCCAACGTGCGTAATGCCGCGGTGTACGGTGGTGCCAGCATGGATCAGCAAATCCGCCAACTGAAAAGAGGAGTGCAGATTGTCGTAGGTACTCCCGGCCGGGTCCACGACCTGATCCGACGAAAAGTCCTCAAACTGGACGCTGTGCAGCGGCTGGTACTGGATGAAGCCGATGAGATGCTTTCTATGGGCTTTAAAGAGGAATTGGAAGCAATTGTAGACCAAACTCCTGAAGAACGGCAAACACTGCTTTTCTCGGCTACGATGCCCAACTCCATTGCGGGCCGATTCACCCGCAACCCGGCGGAGATCTCGGTAGGTTCGCGCAACGCAGGTGCCAGTACCGTGCAGCATGTTTATTATATGGTGAATGCCAAAGACCGCTATATGGCGCTCAAACGCATTGCCGATCTGTACCCGGAAATTTACGGCATTGTTTTTTGCCGCACTCGCCAGGAAACGAAAGATGTAGCCGAAAAGCTGGGTGGCGATGGTTACAACGCCGATGCTTTACACGGTGACTTATCCCAGGCCCAGCGAGACTACGTGATGGGACGCTTCCGCCAGAAACAACTCAATATTCTCGTTGCCACCGACGTAGCAGCCCGCGGACTGGATGTGAATGACCTGAGCCACGTCATCAATTATAACCTACCAGACGACATGGAAGTGTACACGCACCGTAGCGGCCGTACGGGCCGGGCAGGACGAAAGGGTACTTCTATTGTCATTATACACCGACGGGAAACGGGCCGGATTAAAACGATTGAGCGGGTTTCTAAAATTTCTTTTGAGCGCAAACCCGTACCAGGGGGGCGTGAAATTTGCGAGAAACAGCTTTTCCATTTTATCGATAAAATGGAGCAGGTCGAAGTCAACGACGAGCACATTGATTCCTACCTGCCAGCGATATATAAGAAGCTGGACTGGATGAGCAAGGAAGATCTGATCAAAAATTTTGTATCGGTAGAGTTTAACCGCTTTCTGGCCTATTACGAAAACGCCCCTGACCTGAACGTGAAAGCCGATGGGAAGAGTGAGCGCGGAAGCAAACAAAGCGGAAGCGTGCGAGAGCGGCGTAGCAACACGGATTTTACCAAATTTTATCTTAACATCGGCAGTAAGCACAAGATGAACCCTTCCCGGTTGATGGGCCTCATCAATGAGTACACCAACGATTCATCCATTCGCATTGGTAAGATCGACATTGAGAAGAATTTCTCCATGTTTGAAGTAGATAGTCAGCACGAAAGCATCGTAGAACCAGCCTTCAAGGGGGCGATCTTTGCCGGACAAAAAGCCAGTGTAGAGCGGGCTACTTCCACCTCAGATCATAAACCCAAACGAGATGGCAACTTCGGTAAGAAGCAGAAGAAGAAACACCGAAAAGGACAACGACGGGTTTAGAAAGTTGTCTGCTCTCTGAAATTGATTCGCTGAAACAGCGGTATTCTTAATTCACACAGGCCAGCGTAACCATCCTCATGGGCATACGCTGGCTTTTTTAATGTAACTGTATTCCCCCCCACCTATCTGTACCAGGAAGAACTGAAAAGCAAAATATGCTTATGGCTTTGTGAAAAAGCATGAAGTACTATAAACGAGCACCCCAACATCATTTCTTCCTTTTTTATTAAACCTTCGGGCTTCTTGCATGTTCTTTACCTATAGAGAAATCAATCTTTTTTAAACTAAACATTAAATTTTTTATGGATAAGTTACGCAGTCAAAAAGAATATGAAGGAAATCCGGTAGGGTTAGATAAGGAAGTAGCGCTGGAAATAGCCAAACAACTGGACCGGCATCTGGCTTCTATGATTACGCTTTATCACCAGTATCACAAGCATCACTGGATGGTAGAAGGACCTCAGTTCCGTGATCTGCATTTATTCTTTGAAGATAATTATAATCAATTGCACGAGGGATACGATGCGGTTGCCGAGCGCCTCACTGTCATGGGCGTGGCACCGACCTGCCATCCGGCCAACGTAGCCAAACTATCTTATGTAGAGCACGAAAAAGAAGGAGTTTTCCGTATTCGGGAAAGTCTGGAACATGATATGGAAGCAGAAAAGAACATTGCCATTGAGTTGCGATCTTCTATCAAGAAAGCCTTTGAGCTAGGCGATTATGCTACGAAGACATTGCTGGAAGAGCAGTTATTTAATGCCGAAGATCGGGCACACCATATTGAGCACTTTCTGGGTGAAGACTCGCTGGCAGTGGGTTTCCTGCATGATGAACAAGAAGCTGAACCTGCTGAATAAGAGGCAGAAATAAGACTAATTACCAAAAAAGCTCCCAAGGGAGCTTTTTTGGTTTAATTGGTTCGGGAACGCTCAGTACGAAAAGCCAACCAATGGTGCACCTTCATCATGGCCGTAGCCTCCAGCAATAATTGCATCAGTTGATCCATCTCCGAGCGGGTGACCCGAATGCTAAAATCCATAAGCGGAAAGCGCAGTAAAGAAAAAGATTCTTCAGAAGTAAGAAACCATTCCCGCTCATCCAGGCGCTCCAGTTCATCTTTTAACTGATGAATTTGACTGGCCGTTAACAATAAATGTACCTGTTTGAACGTAAGTTCGTAAGCGACACCTGGGTTTAGGGCTGTGATCTTTCCCAGGTTGTTCGTGCACAATACTGATTTGTCTATGTGTTCCATAAGCCTTTGTGTCCGATACCGGGTTTATTTTATGTAGCAATCCACTCTGATGAAGCAGAGCTTTTGCCGGATTTATTTGGTAACACAATTTCTAAAAAAATCATTGGTAAGATATACTAAAAAATTTCAAAAAGATACACCCGTCAGAAAATGGAATTAATAGGATTACCGGGGCTTTTAGGAGGTATTTATGTAACTTATAGCTAATTATACTCAAAATAAAATACTTTGCGGAAATCAAATGTAGCGTTCGCTATTTTGAGTATAATGCAAAAAAATGGAATATTTTTTTGCATTCCATTTTTTATCCGGTATATGTATTTGGGGCGTTTCATTGTAGCTGATATTTAGGGGAATGGCAAAAAGAACTAATAAAACCAATCGAGTAAAGGCAAAACCAACCAAAACCAGGAAGGAGCGAAAACCCTTTACGTTTTCACCCATCTGGCGTGACCCTCGATTCCATCTGGCGCTGGGTTTTTTCCTGATTGTGGCATCGCTTTACCTTTTTATTGCTCAGGTATCTTATCTCTTTACCGGACCGGCTGATCAGAGCGTGGTAGAGTCGGTACTAGAGAGTAACTGGAAAGTAGCTGGTCAGGAGACTGAGAACTGGCTGGGGCTGGTGGGGGCCGTGGTTTCCTATCTGTGGATTTACCGCTGGTTCGGCATTGCTTCTTTACTCATTCCACCGCTGCTCTTTGCGGCCGGAGTACGGCTGGTATTTCGTCGCACGCTAATGTCACTCTATCGGGCTACCATGGGAGTGATTTTCTTTTTAATCTGGACCAGTTGGTTGCTGGGTTACTGGATTTACCACCAAAAGAATCTTTCAGAATGGGGACTATTAAGTGGAGGAGTAGGATACGAGCTTGCCCTGTTAACAGATAGCCTTATCGGATGGGGAACTCTACTGGTACTGGCGTTTGCGCTCATCGTCTTCATCATCTATTTCTTTAACCTTACCTCCCCGCTGCCATTACCCCGACCGGCTTCCCCTTTTGAAGCCTCCACACGCGAACCTGCCGCCGCAGGCATGTCTAACAGCACTGCTACTCAACTTAGTTTTGTGGAGGATGAAGATCCTCTCACCTGGGACCGTCCTTCTACCTCTGAAGAAGAAGAGGATGATGTTTATGGAGAAGAAAAGGAACCGGAGCAACCACCCCGCACTGAAGCAAAGCCCTCCCCCACCTCTCTTCCTCTGGATATTGAAGACCCAGCGCTTCCTCAGGAAACAATCCCCCCCAACTTTGCTTTGGAGGTAGAAGAGTACAGCGAAGAGGCTAAAAAAGTCCTTTCTTCAGAAAATTACGACCCTACCCTGGATCTGCCCAAATACCGCTACCCCGAACCCGGACTGCTGGACGATAGCCACAGTGGAAGAATTCAGGTGACCAAAGAAGAACTGGAGGCCAATAAAGATAAGATCATTGAGACGTTGATTAATTTTAAAATCGGCATTCAATCCATTAAAGCTACGATTGGCCCTACGGTGACGCTCTACGAAATTGTACCGGAAGCGGGAGTGAAAATTTCTAAGATCAAGAATCTGGAAGACGACATTGCCCTCAACCTGGCGGCCCTGGGTATTCGTATTATTGCCCCTATTCCGGGAAAGGGCACCATTGGTATTGAAGTGCCTAATAAAAACCGGGAGATGGTCAGCATGCATTCGGTGGTCACGACCGAGAAGTTCATGCTCAGCAACAAAGAACTCCCCATCATTTTAGGGAAAACCGTTGCCAACGAACTGTTTGTAGCCGATCTGGCTAAAATGCCCCACCTGCTGATTGCCGGGGCCACCGGGCAGGGAAAATCCGTTGGTCTGAACGTGCTCATTAGTTCCCTGATCTACAAACGGCACCCATCCCAGCTAAAATTTGTGATGGTTGACCCTAAGAAAGTAGAACTTTCATTATTCAATAAACTGGAACGACATTTTCTGGCCAAAATTCCGAACAGTGAAGAGGCCATCATCACCGAAACCAAGAAGGTTATTTATACCCTAAATTCACTGTGTATTGAGATGGATAACCGCTATAACCTGCTGAAAGATGGTGGTTGCCGGAATATTCGCGAGTACAACCAGAAATTTGTCAAACGCAAACTGAACCCTGAAGAAGGCCATCGCTTTCTGCCGTACATCGTACTGATTATTGACGAACTGGCCGACCTGATGATGACTGCCGGGAAAGAAGTGGAAACTCCTATTGCCCGTCTGGCGCAGCTAGCCCGAGCCATTGGTATTCATCTGGTCGTAGCCACCCAGCGCCCCTCAGTAAACGTCATCACAGGCATTATTAAAGCCAACTTTCCGGTACGCCTTTCCTACCGGGTTACCTCCAAGGTGGATTCCCGCACCATCCTGGACACCGGCGGTGCTGAACAACTGGTGGGTATGGGAGATATGTTGTTATCAGTCAATTCTGACCTTATCCGGCTACAATGCCCCTTTGTCGATACACCCGAAGTGGATAGTATTTGCGAATACATTGGTTCCCAGCGGGGCTATGAATCGGCCTATGTGCTGCCTGAGTACCTGGGCGATGACAGCGATACCAGCGATGTGCTGGCAGTAGACTTGAAAAACCGGGATGAGCTGTTTGACGATGCCGCCCGGGTGATCGTCCATCATCAGCAGGGAAGTACTTCCCTTATCCAGCGTAAGCTCAAGCTGGGATATAACCGGGCCGGTCGACTGATTGATCAGTTAGAAGCGGCTGGCATTGTTGGCCCGTTTGAAGGAAGCAAAGCCCGAGAGGTACTGGTATCTGACGAATACAGTTTGGAACAGTTATTGAATAGTTTGGACTAACACAATAAGATTCCTAACAGTTGTATTTGTATGAAGAAAATTTTAATGTTTGTCGCAATGGTACTGGTCGGATTCCAGTACTCCAATGTATACGCTCAGTACGACCCCAAGGCCAAGGAAATTCTGGACGCCATGAGCAATGCCTACCAGCAAATTGGGGCATTTAAATCTGATTTCTCTTATTCCATGGAAAATGCTGATCAGTCTATCAGCGAAGATTTTGAAGGTGAAATTGCCGTGAAAGGCGACAAGTATCGTCTGAAAATGGGCGGCCAGGAGATCATCAACGATGGCAGCACCGTCTGGACATATCTGGAAGAGGTGAACGAAGTAAATATTGACGATTACGATCCGGAAGAGGGCGATATTTCACCCACCCAGATTTACAATGCCTACAAGCGAGGATTTAAGTACGCTTACCTGGAAGATGAAACAATTGACGGCAAGGTTTACCAGGCGGTTGACCTGGTTCCGGAAAACGCTGATAACCAGTTTTTCAAGATCCGCCTGCATATTGGCAAAGAAGACAAAACCCTTAAAAAATGGGAAATCTTTGACAAAAATGGCACCAGCTATACCTACGAGATTGATAACTTCAACCCGGAGGCCAGCGTTACCGATGAGCTCTTTACATTTGATACCAGCAAATACCAGGGAGTAGAAATCGTAGACCTGCGATAACCGTCCTAAAAAGAACTGACAAGTCGGCAGGATTTTTCCCGTCGGCTTTTTTTATGCCTTTTATCCTTCACGCATCAGCAACTGCATCATGCGCTGAAATTCTGCTTCCTGTCCTTTCAGCAGAGAAAAAAACTCTGCATCGATGCTTTCCGCAATTGATAAAGCACTCTGTAATACCTTACGGCCCTGGGGAGTCAACATCACCAGCTTGGCCCGCTTGTCTTCCGTGCTGGCTCGCATCCGCACCAGTTGCTTGCCAACCAAAGTTTTAAACACTTTGGAGGTCATCATCTTATCTACCTGGGCACGATGAGCCACTTCAATCTGATTTACATCTTCCTGAATGTTTAACAACCACTGCGTAGCAGCCATCAGTACGAACTGAGTATGGGTCAGGCCGATGCTGTCTAAGCCTTGTTTCATACGACGCTGCCAGCGCATGGTGACTTGCCAAAGCAAAAAGCCGGTATCATCTTCCGGCTTTTCAAAAGGAAAAATCGTTTTATCGGATTCCATGGAGCATTTCTTGGGTGATGGTTTGATAATCCTGCGGGGAGATCTCGAAGAAGCCTCTTCGGAAAGGATACCCCCAGTGCCTGGTGTCCTGAATAAACGATAATTTTTCTAATAATGGCTGGATCGGAACTTCTCGACACGGATAAAACTGTATTTTTCTCCGAAAGGGATCAAAATCACCAGACATCACTCCTACATAAGGCTCTTCATCGATTACCTCACCCACCGCAGTAAACTTTTGCCAGGGCTTTGGCTCACCATAAACTTCCTTGGAAGAATAATAGATCAGCTGATCCCCTTTACTCATTTGTTTCATAGGTCCACGCTTACCATGATTTGCCTGAGCGAACCCGCCGCTTATCCCGGCCTGTACATGATTCCGAGAAGCCACTGCAATCCAGTATTTTTTGGTAGTTCCCAAAGTGTTTTTATTTTGGTTGTCACGACTACTAAAATAACGTAATTCATTGACTTAAAGTTGTCGCAACTACTAAATTTGTTTAAATTTTTTGCGTGATGAGGATTACCCGATTCTGAAGTTGAGTAGCAGTAGCAAACAAGTAAGCATCACCGCCTTCCTGTAGACCCAGTTTTTTGCGAACCGTGGCTACCGAGTCTCCGAAATTCCGCGTGCTAATGTTGGCTTTTCCTTCAGGCACATATTTTCGCACCACCTTTTTTTGGTAGGGAGCTACCGATTGTATTCGGAACGTACGCCCGGGAAAATTTGCTACGAGTTGCTCCGACGTATACAAATGGGTGCGGGGATGCAGTTTGGCAACCCCATACTGTTGAGCTACCGAGCGAAAAGCACCGGCTTTTAGGATCGCGGCGTGGGGCTCGTACAGATATCGCTGAGGTTCAGCGTAAGAAACAGAAGCCTTTGTCTCTCCTTCTCGAGCGAACTGCAATGGTGCAGCACCATTTGCCAGATCGAGGGCTGTGATCATGGGCGAGGCGACCACCTGAGAAGACAGAAGGTAGAGTACCTCCTTGCATTCATTGTTCACGGCCACCACATACACCTGATCAACGTTTCCCAGATCGTTCATTGCCGCGTCAATATCCAGCATGGGTGAGGTCTTGATCATAACCTGCTTCCCTTTGATTAGAAGTCCGGGTAGCATAGACGTCACATCCGGAGAGCAATCGCTTAGGCGAAAGACTTTTCGTTGCGCGTCATCTCGCCGAGCAGGGTCCAGATAAATCAGGTCCACCGCTTCCATAGACGATAGAAATGCCTCGGCATCGGTAGCATGTATTTCAATGGATGATGCGCCTAGTTGCCTGAAATTATGTTGCGCAATAGCCGCTAACCGAGAATTTTGTTCTACATAAGCTCCCCGTTCGAATGAACGACTCAGATAATAGGTATCGATTCCGGCCCCTCCGGTCAGGTCTACTACCGATGTGCCCGAAACCAGGCTGCTTTTGAATCTAGCAGTAGCCTCGGAAGAACATTGCTCCATTGCCAAAGACGGAGGAAAAATAACTCCCTCCGTCTGGTACCATTCGGGCAACTTTTTTTTGGCTTTCTGCCGAGCCTGAATCTGCTCGGCTACCTGTTGGATAGGGATATTTGGGAACCGCTTTGCCTGAAGTGCCAAGGCATACGGATCATCCGACGCATGTTCCCGAATAAACTGCTGAGTACCGGCCTCGAGCAATATTGCCAGTTCAGTGTCGGTCACTACCCCGCTACCGCCGATTTTATCAGGTTATGCGCCACCAGGTATTCGGCAATCTGTACTGCATTGGTTGCCGCTCCTTTGCGCAGGTTATCCGACACCACCCACATATTGAGGGTGTTGGGTTGGGTTTCATCCCGACGCAGGCGTCCAACAAAGACTTCATCTTTGTGATGCGCCCAGATTGGCATGGGGTAAATATTATTCTTCACATCGTCCTGCACCACCACTCCGGGAGCATTTGACAAAAGTTCGCGCACTTCGTCCAGGTCAAAATCCTGAGCAAACTCTACGTTTACGGCTTCGGAATGCCCGCCTACTGCGGGTACACGCACCGCTGTAGCCGTTACCCGAATGCTATCGTCACCAAAGATTTTCTGGGTTTCATTCACCATCTTCATCTCCTCTTTGGTGTAGCCATTATCGAAGAACACATCAATGTGAGGGAGCACATTCATATCAATGGGGTGCGGATACACCTTATCACCATCTTTCCCTGCCCGTTCATTCGTCAGTTGATCTACGGCTGCTTTTCCCGTACCGGTCACCGACTGATAGGTAGAAACAACAATACGTTTGATCTGGTATTTTTCGTGCAAAGGGGCCAACGCAACGACCATCTGAATGGTCGAGCAATTGGGATTGGCAATGACCTTATCTGCTTCGGTAAGTACTTTTGCGTTAATTTCCGGAACGACCAGCTTATTGGCCGGATTCATGCGCCAGGCCGAAGAGTTATCCACCACAATAGTGCCTACTTCGACAAATTTGGGTGCGTATTCCAGCGAGGTAGATCCTCCGGCGGAGAAAATGGCAATGTCCGGCTGGGCCGCGATGGCATCTTCCATGCTGATCACCGGATAGGCTTTGCCTTTAAATTCTATGGTTTTTCCCACAGACCGGGCCGAAGCTACTGGCAGCAGTTCGTCTAAGGGGAAATCTCGTTGGGCCAGGACGTTCAGCATCTCAGTACCAACCAGTCCGGTTGCCCCAACAACAGCTAATTTCATAACAAGTTGATTTGCAATTGGTAAAACTATAAAGCGAATATACAGGCGTTCCCTCTGAAATGTTACCTTATTCGACATTTTTTTGCATTGGCAACTCAAAACTACTGGCGCTATTCATAGTTATCTGAGAGATGAATTTGCCAGATGCTTCACCGAATGAGAAGATTGATCTTGCCCTGAACCGATTGGAACAACAGTTTGGACGGCAAAGCCGTTTTTCCAGCAAGTCGCCCATACATCAGCTGATGGCTACCATCCTCTCGCAACGTACCAATTACGAGAATGAGCGAAAAGCATTTGAGCAAATGTGGCAGCGATTTGGTTCCTGGGAGGGTATCATGAACGCGCCTACGGATGAACTGACCGAAGCCATTGCGCCCTCAAACTATCCAGAGGTAAAAGCTCCCCGGATTAAAAAGATTTTGCAGCAAATCTATGAGGAGCGCGGCAACTTTGACCTGCAATTTCTGGCTGATCTCCCGATAGAAGAAGCTATGGAGTGGCTGATGCAGTTTGAAGGAGTAGGCCACAAAACCACAACTTTCTTGCTGCTGTTCACTTTCCGTAAACCTGTACTACCCGTTGATACGCATGTGCATCGGGTATCACAGCGGTTGGGCATCATTAGCCAAAAGACGAACCAGGCCAAAGCGCATACAGTATTACTGGATTTACTACCAAAAGACGCCCCGGAACTACTCAATTACCACAAGCTGTTTTTCAAACACGGACAACAGGTATGTACCTGGAGTTATCCTCGCTGTCGTAAATGCATCTTAACTGATATTTGTACGTATTATCATACTAGCGTTGCAATCAAAAAAACGACAGTACTCTAAAATATTATTCTTCAATATCTGGTTTCTACCCTGCTTAAGTTTTACCTTTTTTAAATAAAGCAATATCATCATAATAATATACGTTAAAAGGCAAAAACATACCATAGGATGAACCGCCGGACTTTTTAAAAATATTAGCATCACCATGAAGCGCTGGATACCCTTTCTCTTCTGCATTGTACTGCTATCCTGTCAGAAAAAGACACAGGAAGAACTGTTTGTAGAGCGGGCGGCTCAGGTGTATAACCTCTACGACGATGAGGGCAATCTGGTCAGCTATGACGAGGCGATGGAGCGTTTTCATCGCTATGCCAAGTCTTACAATGAGCGGGGAGTCTCCAAATTCAAAGAACAGCTCTACGGGCAGGCGGTGGAAGATTTTACTACAGCCCTTAAATACGATAAGAACTACGCCATCGCTTACTCCAACCGAGGGTATGTACATGCCAAACGAAAGGAATATGTAGAAGCACTGGCTGATCTCAATAAAGCAGTAAAGCTGAATCCCAAGTATGCGAAAGCCTACCAGCATCGGGCGTGGGTGAAGCAAAAGCTGGGATACCCGCTGGAAGCCGTAAAAGATGCCAGCCGCGCTCTTAATATTACTCCCCGAGATGGCGAACTGTACCTGCTGCGCGCCGCCAACCATTACCGACTGGGCAATAACATGGAAGCCTTTACCGATGCCCTGATCGCTCGCCGCCTTAAAACAGGCAAAGCCAAGCAACTGGTAGACCGTATTGCAACGGAACATCCGGAAATCCCCCAGGCCATTTTTTCTTCAGGACGCTGAGGATCTGCCCCTTTTGCTCGCGTAAATCCAAAAATAAAGGCATCTTCTTTTTCAAGAGAGATGCCTTTTTAGATTCAGGGTTACGTTGTTACTGAGAATCCTATCACGAATATTTTTCCTGGCAATTACCGGGTCAATAGTTTGGGTTCTGCTCTACCAGATCAGCGCCCACTAAGTCAATCTGGCTTTGGGGAATGGGCATGTACTCGTTCTTGCCCGCTTCAAACTGGGCCCCGATCAGGTGGGTTCGTCGGATCTGTTCTACGGCCAGATACTCATTAATTACCTCGGCGGCAATGCCCCAGCGTACCAAATCAAAGAACCGATGCCCTTCGTGGGCCATTTCCAGACGACGCTCGGTGCGTAAAGCCGTAATGGCTTCTTCATAATCCGCAAAAGCAGTGGCATAAGGTTGTACCCGATAGTTTGCCGCCGGTGCATCCCCCGCCAGCGTCATCACGTATGCGCTGTTCGTAGCACGCTCCCGCACCTGGTTGATGTATTGCCGCCCGCTTTCCAGATCCCCCATCTCAATAGCTGCTTCGGCTTTCCACAGTAACAGATCAGCGTAGCGAATCACGTAGTAATTCAGCGCATTTACGTAAGGCCATACAGGTAAATAAGCGGAGGAGTTAGCGGATACAATCAGTTTTTTGGGGCTGAAAGGACCGTAAGTGGCCAGATCGCGCGCCCAGGATTCTTCGTACAGGATGCCTAAGTCCAGATACGGAATGCCAGGACGCCCCACGGTGTGGTCCAGCCGCGGATCGACAGTATCCTCGTCAGTCACATTTACATTATCAAGCACTGGCAACCCGGTTTCGCTGGTTTTGTAGGCATTGATCAGATTTTGGGTAGGGCGCTGAAACCCGTACTGGGCGTAAAACGGTCCGCCGGGCGAAATAAGTCGGTCACCGATGGAACCATTGTAGTTGCTGGGTGAGCCATCACCAATAGAATACTGAATGGCAAACACCACCTCCGGGCCATTGTCATTTTCCGGTAAAAAGACCCCGTCGAAGTTCTCCACCAACTGGTACTTTCCGCTGTTGATTACTTCATCAGCAGCAGCGCTGGCCTCCGGCCACTTTTGCTGGAAAAGGAAGGTTTTGGCTAAGTAGGCTTTCGCCGCCCATCGGGTAGGCCGCCCCGGTTCGCTCTGGATTTCGGGCAAGGCATCGAAGGCCGCCTGGAAATCTTGCTCAATCTTTTGCCACAGTTGCTCCGACGATAGATCCGTATTGGAGACGTAGTAATCATCGATAGCCTCAGCGGTTTCATCAATATAGGGCACCTGGTTGTATATCTTCTTTAATTCAAAATAGTAATGCCCCCGTAGAAAGCGCATTTCGGCCAGTCGCTGGATTTTCAGTTCCGTATCGAAGGCTTCCGAAGCATTCAGCACCCGCATGGCCTGGTTGGCTCTCTTCACTCCCTCATACAGGGCTAACCACTTTCGTTCCATATCCAGAATGCTGGGGTCTATATTGTAAATTTCCATCTGATGGATCTGGGCCTGGTCGCCGGTACCCCCGCCGCCTTTATAAGAATCGTCGGATAATACGTCGCCGAAGGTCCAGTTGGAGGCCGGAGAGTTATAGGCATTCGATTGTTCATCAATCTGTCCGTTGAGCACGCTATACGCCGAGATCACAACTCCCTCTACATTCGCCGGATCATTGATTTGCTCGGGTGTCAGTTCTCCGACCGGTTCTTCTTTCAGAAAGTTGTCTTCCGCACAAGCGCCTAGCGCGATACAGAAGACGATATATATTATTTTTTTCATGTGAATACAGGTTTTTGCCATTGAAATATTACAGCCCGAGGTTTACGCCTACGGTGAAGGAACGGGAAGAGGGATAAATCCCCCGATCCACTCCGATGTCCAGGTTGCGGTTATCCGACCCATAGTTTTGCAGCCCGACTTCGGGGTCCATGCCCTCGTAAGGGGTTAGCGTGAACAGGTTCTGCGCCTGCACGTATACCCGCAAATCTAATGTCTCACTGATGCTGCGGGGAAGGGTATAGCCGATCTGAAAGTTTTTCAGTTTCAGGAACGAAGCGTCTCGTACATAGTAGGATGAGGGGCGGGCATTACGATTGTTATCATCCAGAGACAGACGCGGCACATCCGCACCCGTATTCTGAGGCGTCCAGGCATTCAGGGTACGTTCGCTTTTGTTGTAGGCCGACAGGTTGAAGAAATCGCCGTAGTAGCGGGTTAGGTCATACACCTGGTTTCCTTCCGAGCCGAAGAAGAACAGCGACACGTCAAAGGCTTTGAAGTTGGCTCCCAGCGTGATCCCGTAGGTAAAATCCGGGTGGGGTGAGCCAATGAACGTACGATCTTCATCATCAATTTTCCCATCGCTGTTCACATCCCGGAAGATAAGATCGCCCGGTTGCGCTCCCGGCTGCTCGGCATGATTGCTCACTTCTTCGGCAGTTTGAAAAATCCCGATGGCATCGTGTCCGTAAAAAGAAGCAATGGGTTGCCCCACATCCGAGCGGGATGCCTCCTGATCAAAGTTGGTGCTGTGCAGTACCGAACCGGGAATACCCAGAAAATCAATATCCTCCGGTAATTCTACCAGCTTATTGCGGATAGCCGCCACATTAACATCCACGTGCCAGGAAAAATCCGACGAACGCTCATCCTGATAGCTGGCAAAAACCTCAACACCGGAATTCTCCATAGCTCCAACATTATCCCACAGCGTCTGGTTGGTTCCACCGACGACCGGAGGCAGCGGCCGCTCCACCAGCAAGTCTTCGGTACGCTTATAAAAATAATCTACTCCTCCTACCAGGCGATTTTCCCATAAGGCAATATCCAGTCCTACATTGGTCTGGGTTGTGGTTTCCCACTTCAGATCCGGGTTGGCGTTGCGGGTTTCCGTAAAGCCCTGTTGTACACTGCTCTGGCCCCCGCCAATGGCATAATTAGAATAGTTGGGATTGCTGCCAAAGCTGGAGATGGTGGAATAAGGCGGAATGTCCTGGTTACCATTTTGTCCGTAGCCTACCCGCAGTTTTAGCTGCGTAATGGCCGGTACATTGAAGAAGGATTCTTCGGAAATACGCCAGCCAGCGGAAAAAGCCGGGAAGTTGCCCCACTTATTGTTGCCCAACCGAGACGAACCATCACGACGGAACGTGAAGGAAAGCAGGTAGCGTTGGTCAAACTCATAGTTGATTTTGCCAAAATATGAGAATAAGGACCACTCCAGCGCGTCTCCGGCATTAAGTTGTTCGGCTCCATCACCACCATTCAGGTATTGAAAATTCGGGTCATCGTAGGGAAACCCTACCCGCGAAGCACTAAAACTCTCCCGATACGAATTCACCGATTCTATACCGATGAGGGCATCTACTGTATGCTGCCCAATATCTTTCACGTAATTCAGGGTATTGGACCAGACCCAGTCGGTGTTTAGCTCGTTGCGGGTTGAGAGGCTGCTGGCGTTATTCTGGCTGAGCCATTCATCGTACTTGGGAGAAAAACTGCGAAAGTTAAAGTTGGTATAACTCAAACCAAAATTGGTACGAAAATTCAGATCGTCCAGCAACTGCACATCGGCGTAGGCATTTCCGAAGATGCGTAAAGTCAACTGCTGATTGTCGCGGTTACGGTAAAGTTTACCCAATGGATTTTGTACATCGTTGATGGGATTCCCCCCAAAATTGCCGAGGTTATCCTTCACCGGCACGATGGAGGGATAACGGAAGGCATCGTATACCACACTGCCCAACACAGAATTGGTACCGGTTTGTGTTTGCCACGATTGCGCCACCGAGAGGTTTTCCCCAATGGTCACCCGATCCAAAATGGTATAATCCGTATTGATGCGGGCGGTTACCCGTTGAAAGTCGGTGTATTGCAATATACCTTCCTGATCAAAAAAGCCGAGAGACAAAAAGGAATGCGATTGCTCACTGCCCTTCCCGAAGTCCAGGTAGTGCGACTGGATCAAAGCTGGTTCAAAAATTTCCTTTACCCAGTCAGTATTGGCCGAAGGGATGGTTTGCTCAGCATCCAGGAAGGTCGGAATGACCGGGCTGGCTCCGCTACCGTACACATCGCTGGCTGGGGTTTTGCCATCGTTCAGGCTGGCTTCCCAAAGCAGGTCACCGTACTCTTGCGCACCCAGTTGGCGGGGCAGATTAGCCGCCTGTTGCACTCCGGCATATGATCGCAGCCGGATGGCAGGTGTTTCGGATTTCCCTTTTTTGGTGGTAATGATCACCACTCCATTGGCCGCCCGTGACCCGTAGATGGAAGCTGATGATGCATCTTTAAGCACCTGCATAGACTCAATGTCATTGGGGTTGATCAGGTTGATGCCGGTGGTGGTGGGTACGCCATCAATTATGTACAGCGGATCATTGTTACGAATGGTACTGAATCCCCGAATACGCACGGCGGTGCTGGCTCCGGGAGTGTTATTGCTAATGACATTTACTCCGGCCACGCGCCCTTCCAACATCTCATCTGCCCCGGCGACCGGAAAGCTCTGCACATCTTCAATTTCCACGACCGATACGGCTCCGGTAACATCTCTTTTATCCTGCGTGGTGTATCCGGTAACCACCACTTCGGAGAGTTGCTCCGCGTCGGTGATCATTTGCACGTCATACGTAGCTTGCGTTCCCAAAGCAACTTCCTGAGTTTGGTAGCCTACGAAGGAAAATACCAGCGTTTGGGCATCGTCGGGCACATTGAGGCGAAAAGCTCCTTCAACATCCGAGATGGTGCCCTGGGTGGTTCCTTTCACCAGGATGTTCACCCCGGGAATGGCGTTACTATCTTCGTCAGTTACGGTTCCATTGAGGGTACGCTCCTGCGCATAGAGCACGCTGTTGCAACACAGCAGTGCGATGAGCCCTCCGAATAATATTCTTCGGGCTGAATTAGGTAAAAAATGGTTCATATAGAAAGGGGTTTGTTGGCAGTATTTCATTGAACACAAAAAAGATCGGGCTACAGTCAGTTGATCTTTTTTGCCTGGCACCGGATGAAGCACTATCCTCGGTTCCGGTTTCGCGCAAAGGTAGGATGCGCCAGGAACTGTTAGGTTATGATAGCTTTAACGCTATGTTAAGAAAAGGTAATAGATCTTATAAAGAGAATTTAGCGACCTGCCCTCTATTTTCTTTCTGAAAAAGCTTTTAAAAGTGCCTATATGCTGGTATATTTTCACTATTATATCTTTCTAACTGACGGAAAAGTTAGGAATGTCTCACATACACAACCACTTTTTTTCCTTTTTACGATAGCAAAATAGCATCACCCAAAGCTACTTTGCAGCATCATCAGGAGTGCTTTGGTATCCGACCCAAAACATGGAGCTTAGGGTTGGCTATAATTCTTAAAGTCTCTAAAAGCCAAAAGATCACCCTGGTGCTATTATCACAGCATGATGACCATGCTTTACAGAGATAGAAATCAGCAATGGTTTCTGTCTTTGCAACACCTCTAAGACAACTTTATCTGATTCAGTATTGGATTAGACAAAGGCCAAAAAGTTACCATAACAGGAATATTCCTGATGTTTTCTTGAATGCTGTCAGCAGTGCTGGCCAGCATACATACCTGTAATAGCATTTTATTTTACCACAAATTAATATACACGCTTATGTTGCACAACTATCTAAAAAGAAGCCTGCTCTTGGTAGCAATGGCCTTGCTAATGGGTGGCACTCTGCTGGCCCAGCAGCGAAATGTTAACGGAAAAGTAAATTCAAGTGAGGATCAGGAGGGTCTTCCCGGGGTGAATGTACTGATTGTCGGAACTACCCAGGGAACTGTTACTGACCTGGACGGAAATTACTCACTGACCGTGCCGGAGGGTGAGGTGAGCCTGTCTTTCTCTTCTGTAGGGTTTGAATCCCAGACCATAGAAGTGGGAAATCAGTCGACCATTGATGTTGTATTGGCTCCCAACGTGGCCAGCCTCGATGAAGTCATGATCACCGCCCTAGGCATAGAAAGGGAAAAGAAAACCATCGGCTATACCGTGCAGGATGTAGACGGAGAAGACGTCGCGTTGGCCTCTGAGCCTAACATCCTCAATGCGATCAGCGGCAAGGTAGCCGGAGTGCAGATTTCCCAACCCAATGGAACCGGTATGGGGTCCTCCCGGGTGGTCATCCGTGGAATGAATAACATTACCGGTGATAACCAGCCCCTGCTGATTGTAGATGGAGTACAGATTGAAAACTCCGTGAGCGGCGCAGGTACAGGATCATGGGACGGACAAGGTAGCGGTAGCGACTGGGGTTCGGGTATCAATGATATTAACCCGCAGGACATAGAAGATATCTCGGTATTAAAAGGCCCCACGGCCGCAGCTTTGTACGGAGCCCGGGGAGCCAATGGCGTCATTCTGATCACCACCAAAAAAGGAAGAAAGAGTGAAGGGCTGGGCCTCACGTATAACAATAATACCATCTGGACATCTCCTTTGCGCTTCAGAGATGTGCAGAATGTGTTTGGAGGAGGGGCGGTAGGGGCCGACCGTTCCATTCCCCTCAATGAGGATGGGGTACCCGTACTGCCATCGGTAAGTTTCTGGGGCTCGGGCGCTAGTTGGGGGCCTCGCATGGATGGTACTGAGGTGCTATGGTGGGATGGCGAAATGCGGCCATACTCTCCGCAGCCCGATAACATCAAAGACTTTTTCAGAACGGCCGTCAATTCATCGCACAACATCGCTTTTTCGGGAGCGAACGAAAACGGTTCCCTGCGGGTATCCCTCACCCGGATGGATGGGAACACGATTGTACCAAACAGCGAATATGATCGTAACACCGTCAACTTAAATGGTTCTTTGGATATTTCTTCCAAAGTAAGAGCCGATGTATCGGTTTCGTACTTCGACACGGATAAAAAGAACGCTCCCAACCTGGGCGATTCGGAAAGTTCTATCGGAAAGAACCTGAGCTACAACTGGAGCCGGGAGGAGAAGATAGATGTCTTGCGGGATTTTAGAAATCCCGATGGCTCAAAAAAGACGTTTCCCGAAGCCTTCGGACGAGGCCGGGCCGGTAACTTCTTTTGGAATGTATATGAGCAGAACAATTACCGGGCAGAAGACCGTCTGATCGGTTCGCTCGCGTTGCACTACGACATCACCGACTGGCTGAAAGTGATGGGTCGCCTGGGCATTGATAACCGGAACGATGATTATGAGTTCAGAGGCACGCCGGAAGATGCCGAAGGTATTATCCTGGGCCGCTACAACCATACGCTGGGTAAAAACCGCATCCAGAACCACGAGTTTATGGTTACCTTCGATAAAGAAGTAGCCACCGACTGGCATGTAACGGCCAATGTGGGAGGCATGCACTGGAGCCGAGAATATTACAGCATTAAGGGTGAAAAAGGCCACTGGGATAATTTCCGGTTCCCAAACCTATATACGTTCAACAACTCTACCCAGACCCAGCCAACCTGGCCTACCGAGGAATTTTACGATAAGGAAATCAACTCTATATTCGGTTCGGTAGACTTCGCTTATAAGGATTTTGCCTTCCTGCAAATCACCGGGCGTAACGACTGGAGCTCTACCTTACCTACTCAAAGTAACTCTTATTTCTATCCCTCGGTATCTGGTAGTTTTGTGTTCACCGATGCTTTTGAGATAGAAAGCCGTTTGCTCTCCATGGGTAAACTTCGGGCGTCCTGGGCCAAAGCAGCTACCGATACTGACCCTTATCAGATCCAGCCAACCTACGGAACAGATTCTTTTGGCGGGGCAGCAACCGGCAGTTTACGTCCCGAAATTCCTCCGCTGAATCTGAAGCCTCAGACTACCGATTCTTACGAAGTAGGGCTGGAAGTGGGCTTACTCAATAACCGCATTAATGCAGATGTGGCCTATTACCATATTAACTCCTTCGAGCAGATACTCACGTCGCCCCTGCCCAAATCATCTGGGTTTAACAGCCTGATTATCAATACCGGCGAGTTAGAGAACTATGGAGTAGAGGTGGTATTAAACGCCACCGCGGTACAAACTTCCGACTTCACCTGGAATATTGCTTTCAACTATGCCCACAACCGCAACTATGTAGTGAGCCTGGCAGAAGGAGCGGAAAGTATCAACATCGGGGGAATTTGGGGAGGCAACGGTCCGGCCCAGGAAGTACGCCCCGGTGAAGAATTTGGCACCATCGTCGGCTGGGATTACGTGTACTTTCAGGCCACCGATGCCAACGGCGATCCTGTTGATCACCCTTCTAATGGAAAACGGGTGATCGATGAGAATGGAGAGTGGTATCTCACTACCGACCAGCGGGTCCCCGTAGGCAATGCTACTCCCCGCTGGATTGGCGGCCTGACCAATACCTTTACCTATAAGGGCTTTAGCCTGAACAGTTTGATTGATATGAAAATTGGCGGAGACACTTACTTCGGCACCTATGTCACCGGCATGACTTTCGGACAGTCACCAGCGACCCTGGAAGGCCGGGAGCCTGAGCTTGGCGGACTGGAATGGGTAGATGCCGAGGGCAATGTGCGTCAGGATGGGGTGATCAAAGATGGAGTATACGAAGACGGTGAAGTGAATGACAAAGTGGTGAACCACCGTTACGACTACGGCGATTATGGCGGATGGGGCGCCGGAGCCCTGACCACTCCGGGAGTACACGAAAATACCTGGGTACGTCTGCGGCAGCTCAGCCTTACCTATACTTTCCCTCAATCAGTATTAAGCCGCGTGGGATTCCTCCAGCAGGCCAGCCTCTCGCTGATTGGTCGCAACCTCTGGTATCTGTATGACACCGCTCCCGATCACATTAACCCGGAAGGAGTCAACGGGGTAAGCAATGCCCAGGGATTTGAGTGGGGATCGCTACCCCCTCAGGCATCCTACGGGTTCAATGTAAAAGTAAGCTTCTAAATGATCAGAGATTTAAATTCAACAAACATGAATATAAAGATAAAAATATTAAGCGCGGTGCTGGCTATACTGCTGGTATCCGCTTGCGACGATGGGTTTGAGGAAATGAATGTGCATCCCAAAAACCCAACGGATGTGAGCACCGGCGACCTTTTCAACCAGTTGATCTCGACCAGCCGGTTTGGCGGAGATGAGCAGCTTTATTTGAATAATACGGTACTGATGCCCTGGACTCAACTCGGCACCAATTACGCCATTAATACCGTACAGGTGGATCGAAAGCTGATTGAAGCGCAAGGAGTGAATAATGTGTGGGACAACTACTATCGGGACTTCCTGGCCAATGCCCGCGATCTGGAACGAAAGCTGGATGAATACGTGGGAGATGCGGAGCGTAACCGAAACCGGAAGGCCATGTTGTATGTACTCCGGGCTTACCGCACGCTTCGTCTCACCGACTTATTTGGCGACATCCCCTATTCGGAAGCGGCCATGGGTTTGAGCGACACTTTCCGTCCCGCTTTCGACAGTCAGGAATCTATCTATACTTCCTGCCTGGAGGATTTGAAGTGGGCCGCCGATAACATTACGATGGATGCGGAAACACCCAATGGCGAGTCTTACTTTGACTATGGGATCAGTGAAACGCTGTTCAAAAACGATTTGCTGATGTGGCAAAAGTTTGCCAATACTTTGCGGTTGCGATACGCCATGCGGATGTCAGCCGTGAATGAAAGTGCTGCGCAAACAATTATCAGCGAAGTGCTGGATGGCGGATTGCCCCTCCCCGAAACCCTGGAGGAGGAGATTGGCTACAAGCAGGATGAAATTGAAGGACTGCAAATTGGCTCTCGCTACTGGTCGTGGCAATACGAGCCTTCTCTGCGGATGTCTACCACTGTGATGTCGCAGATGGCGGATGATTTCAGCCCGGATGGCAGCACGGTATTTGACCCTCGCTTCTTTGTGTATTTTGAGACCAATGCCAATGGAGAATACGTGCCCGCGCCTCCATCTCCGGCTGCCGGCCAAAGCCTGTCCATCGGAGGAGTCATCTACGAAAGTCAGCGCCGCACTGAACCGGATGCCACCTCTCGCAAAGACGATGTATCCGGCTTTAATTACTACATGCTTCAGGATGAAACCAGTGTGCCGGAAATTCACGTATCGCTGGCCGAAGTGCTGTTTCTGAAAGCCGAAGCCTACGCCCGGGGTTATGCTGCTGGTGATCCGAAAGCAGCCTACGAAGCGGGTATCCGGGCCTCGGTAGAGAAGTGGTACAACTATGCACAATCCGTAGACTTATGGGCAAACCCGCCGGAAATGCCTGCTGAAGCAGAAATCACAGCCATGCTGACCCATCCCGGAGTGGCGTACAATCCGGCTAACGGATTACAGCAGATTGCGGAACAACGATGGATCGACCTGATCTTTAATCCCCAGGAAGCTTATCACCTGCTCAGACGTACCGGACTGATCCAGTTGGAAGAAATGCAGTCGACCGAAACGGGGCAGATAATTGAGGTAGGTAATCGTATTCATTATCCACAAAGTGAGTCGGAGTTCAATACCATCAATTACCAGGACCAGACCGCCCGAATGACTGGCGGGGATGTGATGTCTGCCAAAATCTGGTGGGATGTGAACTAGAATCGCGAACGAATAGGAGTACCTTTCGGTATTCCATTTAATATGATCTCAGAGAGCCCTTATCGGGCTTTCTGTGTTTAATGCTTTGTTACAGGATGTCGTTCAATACCACCGAACAATCCTGCATGAAATACTGACTGGTAAGCGGCTGGCTAAAATCGGCATGAGTGGCTGAAGGAGATGCAGTTAAGTCCTGAGCATCATAGACATAGGCATTACGCTCGTAAGGGTCAATCAACCATCCGAAAGCAGCACCATTGGTGATGTATTCTTCCATTTTAGTTTTTAGATCTTCCAGACGGTCGTTTTTGGATCTGAGTTCCAACACAAAATCAGGGCAAACCGGAGCAAAACCTTCCTGTTCTTCCGGGGTAAGCCCCTCCCATTTGTCTTTCAACACAAAAGACACATCGGGTGAGCGAACCGCCCCATTCGAGAGCGTGAAACCAGCCGATGAATCGAACACGTACCCTTTTTTGGTTTGACGGTTCCAGCTTCCTATTTCAATGAGCAGGCTGGAATTACGATTTCCTGATAAACTTCCGGTAGGAGCCATAATAATAATTTTTCCGGTAGCATCACGCTCAATACGTACGTCCTCGTTATCCTGGCAAAAGCGAAAGAACTCTTCATCAGATAACCGACCGAAAGCGGCTACATTCAATTCAAACTTATCCATAACTGCAAACGCAATAGTTTAGCATCATCATGATCAAAACACAATCACTTCTCAGCTCGTTAACTCCATTGTCTAATAAAATACGTATTTTTTTTGACACCGTTCCAATCCTCTCTAAATTGCAGCAACGCACCAACAAGCGCGATATAATTCTTTACCATCCTATCCATATCCACCATTGACATGAATAAGAAAGCCATACTCATGATACTCGACGGCTGGGGCATTGCCGAAGACTCAGAAGTCTCAGCCATTGCCAAAGCCAATACTCCCTTTGTAGACTCGCTCTGGGAAAAGTACGCTCACAGCCAGTTACTGGCCTCCGGCAAGGCGGTTGGTCTACCCGAAGGGCAAATGGGCAACTCCGAAGTGGGCCATATGAATCTGGGCGCCGGGCGCATCGTCTACCAGATGCTGGAGCGCATCAACACTGCCATTGAAGAAGGGGAATTGAAAGAAAAAAAACCTTTGCAGGACGCTTTCCAGTACGCCAAAGAAAATAACAAGCAGGTTCACTTTATTGGTCTGGTGTCCGACGGAGGAGTGCATTCCCACATCAATCATATCAAAGGGTTATGCTCGGCGGCGTCTGATGCCGGACTCAGCGATGTATTTCTGCACGCCTTTACCGACGGACGGGACACCGACCCCAAAGCCGGTAAGCGTTACCTGGACGAAGTGGAAAAACATATGGCGGCTACTACCGGCAGGGTGGCGACAGTCATTGGGCGCTACTATGCCATGGACCGCGACAAGCGCTGGGAACGCACCAAACTAGCCTATGATGCGATGGTGCACGGCGAAGGCAAGCCGGTAAGCAGTGCCACTGAGGGCGTTCAACAGTCGTACGATGAAGATGTAACTGACGAATTCATCAAGCCCCTGGTGATTGTGGAGAACAACCAGCCAGTGGCAAAGATAGAAGAAGGCGATGTGGTACTTTCCTTCAACTTCCGCACCGACCGGGCCCGACAGATTACGGTAGCACTTACCCAGCAGGAGTTTCCCGAACAAAATATGAAGCCCCTCAAGCTACACTATCTCACCATGACCGAGTACGACGATACCTTTAAGGACGTAGGTATTCTGTTTGATACCAAACCCATTACCCGCGTATTGGGTGAGATACTCGCCGAAAATGGCAAAAAGCAGATCCGCATTGCCGAAACCGAAAAATACCCACACGTAACCTTCTTCTTTAACTGTGGTCGCGAGGAGGAATTTGAAGGTGAAGAACGCCTGATGTGCCCGTCTCCCAAAGTAGCCACTTACGACCTGCAACCCGAGATGAGCGCTTACGACATCCGCGATGCCATCATCCCCAAACTGAAAGAAGGCAAAGTGGATTTTGTGTGCCTGAACTTTGCCAATCCCGACATGATAGGGCATACCGGCGTATTCGAAGCGGCGGTGAAAGCCTGTGAAACGGTAGACCAATGTGCCAGAGAAGTGCTGACGGTAGCCCTGGAAAACGGATATTCCTCCATCGTACTGGCCGACCACGGCAACGCCGACCGCATGAAAAACCCCGACGGCTCTCCACACACCCAGCATACCACCGTGCCCGTCCCCTGTTTCTTGGTGGATGACGAGTATCAGGGTAAACTGAATAATGGCAAACTGGGCGATGTAGCTCCCACCATCCTCGAACTGATGGGTCTTGAGCAGCCAAAGGAGATGACGGGAACCTCTCTTTTACAAAAATAAAAAGCCGGGACAAGGTGTGGGAGTCGGTGTTTGACGCCTAACTCCCTGCACCCAGCTCCCTGAACACTATGGAACTTCATCGAATTTCAGCCGCCGCTACAAAATCACAGCATGCGTATGCTACGCCTATTAATCAGGCATTGATTAGTCAGAAGGCGCAGGACGCCCGGGCGAGTAACCGGCAGCGGGAGATTCATGTGCTGCATACCGGAGATGAGGATACGCTGCAACGGATGCTTAATGCCATACAGCCCGGCAGCTATGTCACTCCGCACCGGCACGTGGCCATTCCCAAGGCCGAAGCCGTGGTGGTGTTGCAGGGAAGTTTGGGCTTTGTGCGCTTCGCTGATGATGGCTCCTACCGGGAAGAGGACTTCATCCATATTGACCCGAAGCGGGGAGTACCGGGCATAGACTACCGCGCCGGAGTATGGCACACCTTTTTTTCGCTGGAACCGGACACCGTCATCTTTGAAGTAAAACCGGGTCCGTACGATGCCGCCACCGATAAAGAATTTGCTTCCTGGGCACCTCCGGAAGGAGCGCCACAAGCCTTACCCTACCTGATCAAACTGGAAGATCACTTCCGTCAGCATTTCCAATTACCCGCCCGGGCCTGGTAGTTAGCGTTTATCTTCCACTCCCTTCCAGAGAAGGCAACTCAATCGCATCGAAGGGACTGGGCTCCTGCATGAGGGCTTCAATCTCTTCGCTTTTGCGGGGTGCCGCTTCGGATAACAGCTCGTATCCGTCGGGGGTCACCAGAAAATCATCTTCAATACGGACAGGAATATTCCACCACTTAGGGTCGCAGGGACTGCCCTCGGGGATGTAGATGCCCGGCTCAATGGTGATGACCATGTTGGCCTGTAAGGTGTCGTATTCGCCTTTGTCGTGCACATCCAGCCCGATGTGGTGGCAGCAACCGTGCGGGTAATAACGGTTGCGGCCAGTCGCCGGGTTGATGATATCTTCCTTTTCCAAACTCTTATAAATGCCCAGGTCCACCAGCCCCTGGTTGATTATGTCGGCCGTAGCCTGATAGATCTCTTTGAAAGTGGTGCCTTCCTTACAGACTTTCATAGCGGCTTCCTGGGCTTCGTACACCAAGTCGTAGATGATCTTTTGCTCCTCGGTGAACTTCCCATTTACCGGAATGGTGCGGGTCACATCGGCGGTATAACCATGGTACTCAGCCCCCAGGTCCATGAGAACCAGTTCCCCGTCTTCAATTTTGGGCTTGTAGTTCTCAATATAATGCAGTACACAGCCATTATGTCCCGCCCCGACAATGCTCGGGTATCCTTCGTACTCAGCCTGATATTTTTTGTAGATAAACTCGTGTACTCCCTGCACTTCCATCTCCGACATACCTGGCTTGATGGCCTTCATCACTTCGCGTTGCCCCAATGCAGAGATTGTCACCGCCTTCCGCAGCAAGGCCAGTTCCTCCGGGGTTTTAATACCGCGAAGTTCCTGCATCAGGCTGTCCAGCGTTTTAGTATCCAGGTTATTCATCTTAGGCTCCAGCTCCAGCGATTGAGAGGGATTTTCCGGGTAATTGACTTTCTGTTTGAAGGCCGTGATCAGGTCGAATAAGTCACCCTCTTCTTTGGTATCGCGCACATCATTCTGGAAGTCGTAGAACAGCACCTGATCAAATTTTGAGAAATCTACGGGAAAGTCAGCAAAGGCCGGGGTTTCGTAGGCGGCAGAGAATCCCAGGGTTGACTTCGCCCCCTTTTCACCCAACCGTGCTCCCTCGTACAATTCCCGCAAGGCATCATGGGCTCGTACAAAGACAATTTCATTGGTACGCTTTCCGCTAATACGCTGGTTTTCTTTAAAGATCAGCAGTACGGCATGGGGCTCCCGGTGGCCGGTGAGGTAGTAAAAGTTCGGGTCCTGATGGTAGATATAATTCACGTCGTTGGCCCGGTTTCGTACCGGACTGGCAAAGATCACGGCCACCGAATTATCCGGCAATTTGGCCCGCAAAGCATCCCGCCGATCCTGATGGAAGTCTGATGGCAGCAGATCATCCGGCAAATTATTATCCTGCCCAAATACCGGCATGGTAAACAGGACAAACAATAGCATGATAAAGGTATTTCTCATGGTTGTAGCGCATTGGAGCTTTAAAAATACAACTTTTCAGATTTAATTTCAGTATGTATTCCGTACTTATACGTAGTTTCAGCGCATAGCGCCCCTGCTTGCTATGGCTTTTCTCAAGAGAACGTATCTTCACACTCCTTACCCTTCCTCTAACAACTGACGAAGAATCAGCCGTAGAACTTCGTTTTTATGTATCTTCGTTGAGACTGACTAACCGATTCTATGCTGCAAATAAATACCGACCCGGTACTGGCCACTCCCTCTTCTCTCGAGACCACTGCAAAAAACTCCCGGCTGGCTTCTATCGACATCCTGCGGGCCATCACCATGGTGCTGATGATTTTTGTGAACGATCTCTGGTCGCTTTCGGGAATTCCGGTCTGGCTGGAACACGTCTCCTACGAGGAGGATGGCATGGGGCTGGCCGACACCATCTTTCCGGCCTTCCTGTTCATTGTGGGCATGTCGCTGCCGTTTGCCATCCGCAGCCGTCGCAAACAGGGAGACAGCAACCTTGTCCTGGTAAAGCATATCCTCATTCGCTCAGCGGCCCTGCTGATCATGGGTGTCTTTCTGGTCAATGGAGAAAATATTAATGAGGCCGCCACCGGTATGCCGCGCCTGGTATGGAATACCCTGTGCTGCGTTTCCTTCATCCTGATCTGGAATGTGTATCCTAAAACAGCCAGTAAAAAGTGGATAACGGCCGCCCGCGTACTGGGATTCGGCATTTTGCTCACGCTGGCCTTCTTATACCGGGGTGGCGAATCCGAAGCACTCGACTACTTTTCTACTTATTGGTGGGGCATTCTGGGCCTGATTGGCTGGTCTTACCTGGCTTGTGCGCTCATCCTGACATTTTCTGATGAGAAACTTTATCTACCGATCACTGCCTGGGTTATATTCTGCGCGCTTAGTATGTTATCCAGCGCGGGTTATATTTCTTCCGATAGTCTTTTAGGGATGATTCCCGGCCCCATCAGCCAGGGCACACTGGCCGGGTTGACGATGGGGGGAGTAATTACCACCATGCTGTTTCAGCACTACCAACGGCAAGATGCTCCGAAGCGCATGATGATTGTATTGGTCGCCCTGGCCATTGGACTGATGGTTCTGGGTTTTTATACGCGCACGTTCTGGGGCATCTCCAAATTACGAGCCACTCCCGCCTGGCTATTCCTGTGCAGTGCCATTACTATGCTGGCCTTTGTAGGCATTTACTGGCTGGCTGATCGGCGGAAGAAAGCTGATTGGTTCAACTTTGTCAAACCCGCCGGATACAATACGTTGTTATGCTATCTGATTCCTTACTTCGCGTATGCCTTCATGCGGCTGTTCGGTTTACACCTGCCGGAGGTATTGCTGGCTGGCAGCATCGGATTGCTCAAATCTTTTTTGTTTGCACTGTTATGCGTGGCTGTCACCGGTGGGCTTACCCGATTGGGAGTTCGGTTGAAGTTGTAGTAGTGGTTACTTTTTTAATTGAGTGGCCGTCAAAACTACATGATGGTCAGGTACACAGCCTGAATAAAACATTCGGGAGTCCCCTATTAATTTCGGTAAAGTTCTTCGTAATCATCTACGCTGGTGCCTTCGCTGAAGTGGCGGAGATTGTAGGTAAACGTAAGCATGAAGTAACGCTGTAGTACGTTGGATTGAACGTCTTCTACATAGGCCTCGGCAATGTTGCGTCTGATGTTGTTATTTTGCTTCAGCAGGTCATATACATTGAGGCTGATTTCTCCTAGCTGATTTTTAAAGAGCTTTTTTCCGAGGCTCATATTCCAGAGCACATAGCTATTATCAAACCCGGCAGAAAGCCCGGAATTCAACTGATGCCTAAGATCAGTACGGTATACCAGCCCTTCCCAGAGAATCCAGCTATACCGCAGATGGCTCCGCTGGATAAAATAGTTATTATTCAATACCGGGCGCAGCGAATTCTCTACCACATTATAACTTGAACGGGTAGAAATTCTAAAATCAACTTTTTCGCTGATATTGCTACTGAGAGAGGCGCCCAATCCAAAGCTACTGGCATTCGCCAGGTTGGTTTCATTATTGATCAAACCGGGCTTTCTGGAATAGCGAACCGAGCCGCCCACATGAATATTGGATTTGATACCTTCCAGAGGCTGACCATAGCTAACGTAAGACCGTATATCGTAGTAGCCATTTACATTTACCGGTTGGGTAAGCTGAGAGCCTTTTTCCAATACTATGCCATCCTCAATTTCCGTAGGCTGCTCGGCAATGTAGGTTTGATTAGATACATAATTACTAGTGATATTGCTTTGTACAGAAGCATAAAAGGACTGGTTCGTTTCCGGGTTATGCGCCTTGTAACGGGTTCTGATCCAGTTATTGTACGATTGATCAAGATTGGGATTTCCGGTTCGGAGTTGAAGCGGGTTGGAGTTATCAATCACTGCCTGCAACTGACCTACCGAGGGCTCGTTGGTCCAGGTGCGGTAGTTGAACTCAAGGTTTTTGGTCTCTGAGAATTTATAATCAATGCGAGCCGATGGAAGTACACTACGGAATGTGCGGTCCATATCATAGTCCCTGGGGAATAACTGTTCGTTCAACAGGCTGGCGTGCTGATATTCCGCTTCTACCTGCACTCTGAGTTTTTCGGTGTTATACTGATATCCCACTTCCGTTTCCTGCGTCAGGTATCGGCTGTCAAACGTATTACTGATCGCTGTATCCAGCAACGTAAAATCGCTGGTTAGCTCTGAATAATCAAAAGTACGTTTGTCCGAGTCATTATAGGTATTCCCAATCTCATACTCCACTTCAAGGATGCCATGTTTTCCTAATGGTTCGGAATACGATATGCCTGTTTCCCAGTCGAAGCCGGCTCGGTCCAGGCGGGTATACTGATTCAAAGTTTCGTTGCTCTCTTCGGCATTATAAAAAACATTATCCGCCAATCGGTAGCTATCGTTTACATTGGTGTGATAGCCGGTATGCAGGCGGAAGTTTAAACTACGTCCTACCTTTTCAAATTTATGACTGTAGTACATTCTATTCGTAAAGTCATAATTATAATGATCAGAGGTTGCGTTATTTTCAGTCTGGTTGACTGGCCCGATTTCGGAATCGGTGCGGCCCAGAAAGTATGAGTTCCGTTTGGTTTCCTCTAACGAAATAGAAGGCCGGATAAGAAGGCGATTATTGTCATTGATCTTATAGTCAATCCGCATATTGGCCCGATGTGTATACTGGGTCGTGGTATTGTTACTGTTTTCGGTATAAATCTGTCCGGAATCAGAAGGGAGCACATAATCTCTTACCTTGATCTGGTTACCTTCGTTTCGCCTCCGCGTAAAGACATAGCTTCCACTGGCATCGATCTTTCCG
Organism: Cyclobacteriaceae bacterium; assembly: GCA_040222715.1. Taxonomy (GTDB): domain Bacteria; phylum Bacteroidota; class Bacteroidia; order Cytophagales; family Cyclobacteriaceae; genus Tunicatimonas. The sequence goes on from JAVKCN010000013.1 coordinate 104,521, forward strand.
CCCCACGAATCAATAAAGTTAATGCCTAATGTATTGGTATTGATAATACCATCCTGGGTCTGGGTATTACCCTGATTACTGGGGTCTGCCGAATAATCTAAGGTGTTTACATTATTGCTCAGCCCGGTTACTGTAACCCGTCGGTCTTCATTGAAGAAGTTTACGCTTGCCCCTGCCAAATATCGATCGTCTGTTCCGTAGCCCCCGGTGAGTTTACCAAACTGCCCTTTTCTGCGATTGGGTTTGGTAACAATATTAATTGTTCGGGTTCGTTCTCCGTCATCTACTCCGCTGAGTAAGGCTTTGTCACTTTTCTGGTCGTATACCTGAATACCGGCAATCACTTCGGCCGGTAAATTTTGCAGGGCGGCATTCACATCTTTGGCAAAAAACGGCTTTCCATCTATCAGAATCTGCTGCACATCTTCGCCCTGAGCCTGTAGTTTCCCATCCTGCATCACGATACCCGGCATCTTTTCCACCAGGTCCTGGGCACTGGCGTCGGGAGCGGTTTTAAAGGCTCCGGCATTAAACTGGGTAGTATCGCCCTGCTGTTGCCCTGTCGGCACTTTCCCCACGATTTCAATTTCTTTCAGGGTGGTAGTTTCTGCCGAAAGAACAATATCTCCCAGGTTCACCGAACTCTTTTGTAAGTGTATTTCCCGGGAAATGGGTACAAAACCAATAAACTGAACGCGTAATGTATAGTGTCCGGTATCGGCCGAAGCCTTGAATTTTCCATTAATATCGGTGGCTACTCCCTTGATGGTAGCATCTGAAGTCTTTTCTAAAATGACAGTGGCACCAGGTAAACCCGTCATATCGTCGGCACTCTTTACCGTGCCCTGAACTTCCGATTGTTGTGAATAAGCTTTACAAGTGATAAATAGGAGAATTAGCAAGAAATGAAGTTTGCTCATGTTCATGTAGCAGTTGCAAGTATAACCCTGATGATAATAAATAAGCGAATAGTATAAAAATGAAGCTTAAAAGCGACGTTGCTTCATTCAATCATATAATTACAAAAATTGTGTCAAACCTTAAAGGTAAGCTGGAAAAAGAAGTGGTAAAAGTACATTTTAAGAATGACTTTATACAAACGCTTATCCAGAAGAGATTTCTTCAGGTAAAAAAGAGTAAATGGTAGATAATTCCGTAACCTGCTCCGGTGTAATTTGAGATAGTACGACTTTAGGCTTTTATCGAATAATCTCCATTTTTGAACCTTCCTCCTGATATGGTAAGCGGGCGCTGGTCTGAGAGAAACGCTCGGTGATACGCCGCAGATGATGGTCCACTCCAATCTCCGAACCGGGAATGAAACCGGGCACGGTAATGACCTGGGCCAATACTCCGCCCACTCCCCGATGTACCACTCCTCGCGGTAAATACACCAGATCACCGACTGCCAACTCCGTAGCCTGCAACAAATCATCCACCTGATCGCCCTGCACCGACTCGGGGTGGGTGATTTTATCCATTTGGTTAGAGGTAATCAAACGGGCATCGGGCTGTACCATCTGTACCAGATAAAACTCGTCAAAGCCTCCATCCAGCGGATGGTAGTGGGTAAATGAATCAGTGATGCGTACGCGATGGGCGTTCAGGGCGTGATATACGTACGGCCCCACTTCCTCTTTCCAGGTTAGCAGGATGCGGCGGTAGGCACCGGTATCGGTCGCGCAGCCACCGGGAGTATCGGTAATATGATCGTCCCAGTCGGGGCGAATGAAAGTAGGAACGGGATCAGGAATGGGTTCGGGAACTGTAAATACCAGCATATCGATCAGGCTATCGGTAGTCATGGACTGCTGAGGGGGCAGGTGAATGATGTCGCCTACTGAGATCTTGGATGAGGTGCCGTCCGGAAACCGGGCCGTGCCTCCGCCCTGTTGTACAAACGCCAAACGCTGTTCCTTCGCCCCAGGCACTTCGGTGACCTGTCCGTAATAATGTAAATCGTAACCAGGGTTCCGTTCCGTAAAGGCCTGCCGGATGGCTGCCAGTCCACTGGTATCGCCCTGGCTCAGGTGGGCTACCCGCAGATAATCAGCTTCTTTGAGGGGGGGCTCCCTGGTAAAAGAAGATTGCATAACGACCAGTGCGAAAAGGGTGAACAGAATGGCAAGCGTAGTTTTCATAAAAAGTAGCGATTCTGGTAGTAAAATACTAAAAACGAGCCAGCCATTCAATAGTTCCCTTCATGGGGAGCAAAGCCAGCGAGCAACTCCAAGCATTTTTCCCCATCCTCTAACTGACAGATCTTATGATCGCTTGGCGTTGCTCACTGAAAAAATATTACTGGGCAGCAATGCCCGCAGTACCCATCGGAAGGCCACTCATGGTTTCAACCTCCGCCAGGCTACCGTCGGCCTTCACCTGATACACACTAATGCTGCCGCTACTTCGGTTGAGGGCGTACAGGAACTTTGAATTATGGCTCAACGCCATATCAATGGGAGAGGTATCCGGCCCATTGAAACCAGCTACAGACTCCAGCAATTCTACGCTTCCATCGGTGGCCAGGGAAAAGCTGGATACACTGCCGCTTCCGGTATTGGTGGTATACACATATTGTTGGTTATCTGTAATAATGGCCCAGCAGGCCGCCGTCTGATGGGTAGGTACCTGATCAGAAATGACGCTGATCGTACCATCCTCATGAAGCTTGTAAGTAGACAGTACGCTGGCATTCTCTGCCCCACCAAAGGCTTCGGAAACGGCCAGCAACCCTGTTTTGGTAAAATAAAACCCGAACGGAGTTTCTCCCGCCGATGTATTCACTACCGGTGGATGCGCTTTCCCATCGTTGCCAACCCGGTACAGCAAAATCTGATTGGTTGGTTTTTCGGTCACCACCAGCCATGAGCCATCCGGGGTAAATTCTATCTGAGCGGGCCCGGTGGCATCTCCCTCGCCTTCATTGCTCAGGTACTGCCTGGAATCGGGGATGTAGGTAAGCTTACCGGAATCACCAATCAAAAACCCCGCAATGCTGCCACTACCTCCGGCATTGACTACATACAGGTATTTTCCGTGATAGCTCAGGCTAATAGGCATCTCCCCTTCTGAACTCACCTTGTCTACCAGGGTCAGTCCGCCTCCTTTTGCTGAGAAAACCGAGATATCGTTACTACCGGCGTTTACTACAAATAGCAGCTTCTTGCTAGCGGCCCACATTACGGCGTTTTGCGAGCCTAAACTGCCTGCGGTACCCATTCCTCCGGTGTAATATCTTCCGGCTTCTTCTATCATACCGTCCTTGCCCCGTTCGTAGGCCACTACTTCATTACCATCCATCGCGTTGGTGGTGGTGAATACCATACCCGCGGGTTTGTCTTCTTTGGGTTTATCTTTAAAGAAGTCAAAAAGGTCTTCTTTACTACAGGAGGAAAGGCCCATGAGGGCCGCGGCCCATACCAGAAATACAAGCTTGAGATTTTTCATGATGTTACGATAGTTTTGGTTCAACAAAATTGTTAGCCAAATCTATCGATCCCCGTCCCCCCCAAACGTCTGCCAGCTTACACTTAAAAAACGGTGATATAAACGTTATACAATCGTGACAAATCCGTTCTACAGATAGATCTTATTAAACTTATTGAAGCCAATATGTATCTGTAATCCCCTCCTAAGTACGTGCAAGTTTGTATCGACGAGTGAGCTTGAGAGGAGCGATAAGCAGAAGGCGGGATACAGTAGATGATAAAGCCTTAAACACATGATCATAGCGGCCCCACCGTAAGTTGCGGAATCAGGGTGATCCGCTATTTCTCACCAAAGTGATCGCAGCCTGCCACTTCTCCCCAACCTCACTCGTCAATTCTTTTTTGATTGTTAGTGGCGCAGGCGTTTTTACTTCTTCAATCTGAAAATAAAAGAACGAGGCCATAACTTGCCGGTAATAAAAACATCTCTGGTCTTCGGATTATAGGCGATGCCATTCAGTACATCGGCCTGAGGGTTTTTTCTGGCAATCTCTTTGGCTAAATAGCCCAAATCAAGTTCCTGCACCACTTCCGAAGTAGCCGTATCTATTTTCAGCACATAATTTGTTTGCCATTGATTGGCATACAGGAAACCATCCATAAACTCCAACTCGTTGAGATTGGATGTTTTCCGATTGTGGTTCTTGATTGATCTGGTGTAAACTTCCTGCAACGATAAGGTATCAAAATAGTGCAGCTTATCGGTGCCATCACTGATAATGAGGTGCTGATTGTCGTGGGTAATGCCCCACCCTTCAAAGTCATAGGTAAACTCACCAATTTTCTCAAAGGTCGGCATATCATACACAAACCCGATTTTGCTCTTCCAGGTCAGCTGGTATAATTTGTTGTGCAAAATAGTGATGCCTTCCCCAAAATACATGGGATCAAGTACCACTTTCTGCTCATAGTTGCCCGATATTACATCATACTCCGCAATCCAGGAGTTGTCTCCTCCTGTGCTTTCAATAATTTTATCCTGATAATAGACCAATCCCTGGGTGAAGGCCTCGGAGTCATGCTCCAATGTCATTCTAAATTCCAGTGGCGATGTTTCTTCCTCTATTCCCTGTTCTGTTGTCTCAGTATTTTCCTTACTACTGCATCCGGCCCAAAAACCGATCATTAAAACCAGGAAAGTCCGTTGTCCTATTTTTAAGTACATTCTTCAGCCAATTAAACCATGCTTATCAAGGATCACAGATATGGCACTAGTGCTGTTCCTTGTTAATATCGCCTAAAGTAGCAGATTTGCGAGTCGTGTTCAAATTTTATCCAGAGGCATGTGCTATTTCATTGGTGGATGACGTACCTCTTCCGGTATTTCAATCGGATAGCCAAAGCGCGGATTTCCTTAGCCGATGTGCGGTTTTCCTCCTTGAAGCATCTCAGAAAAAATACCTACCCCCGGAGTGTGTTGCGCAATGTCAGTTCACCGGATAACCAACCACTTCAATCCAGTCTACTCTCGAACTTGCCAGTGAACCACCTCCTCTCATAAAATCCGTCCAGCCAATTTCTTCTACTTTGCTCAGATCAGGGTTCTCGATGGGTCTGGTCGCGGAGATTAATGCCATATCCACTCCCATCCATTGAATATCTGATATATTGAATTCACTGATACGCCAGTCCGTAGAAGGAGGGTCGGATACATCACTGACCAGCCAGGTGCCATCTGCTAATTTTAGCAGTATATGCAGCTGATGGAAACCCGATTGCTTGGCCCGCCATCTGATTTTTCCAAAGTGAGCAAGGTCCACGTGCCCGGATTTGTGTTTCAATGTCACCGCCCAGTTTTGTTCACACAAACCTGACCAGAGATAATACGGATCATCCGCCGGCGTGTCGTGGTGGCTTTTCTTAATCACACTGGCTCCCGGACCATACAACGAAATTATCACATCCTCATTCGCAATATGCTCCTGTGACACCGGTATTTCGGCGGGGGTTTCCTTAAAATCCTCCCGAAAAAAAATGTCCGGGCGTTCCTGAGCGCTTATGGTACCTGGAATTGCCAAAAGAATAATGAGTAAGTGCTTCATATCATGAATGCTGCGTGGCGTTAGGTTATTTGCTGCTAATTAAACAAATATCCGAATAAAGCACCTACTAACCTGTTTAATAATCCACGCTTTTACATTGAACAACCCTATCTAAAGTTCTTCATCAAATTGATGCACAGCTTCTCCTGGTAAGTGAGCTGTACTCAGGCGTATTGAAGTTCCTGTTTATTGTCTCGGACAGGCCTGTCCGGGGCACTTTCGGCAGCGTATCCGGAAAAGCCTAAGGTGGTGCTTTTCACCTTCTTGATACGACCTTTGTATTTTGTATCTTCCTTCAGTTTCCTGATACCACCTTGTTTATACTCTTTCAGATAGTTAATGAGGGTTGTTTTTGATATCTCACAAATACGGCATATCTCATTATGTGGTAAGCTTTTACTTTTCAGGAACAATGCTTCCATTTTTTGCTGCACCCGGGCACTGGGGTTGTGAAAACGCTCGTAGCGCAAGGCTTGTACATCCTGTTCTTTAAATTGAATACGAATCATACATTAAATAGTCTTGAGTTGTTCTATAGGATTAGATATTTACTGATGCTTTATCAAACAAGGCTTATAGCATGTTATGAAGGCATACTTTTCATCGTTAACCTTACGGGTTTCAGCAGATAGCAGTAAGGGCAGTTTTTTGCAGATAACCAACAGTGTAAAGTTCCAAATTAGGCTCTAATCACCCTTCGCGCATTGTCTCAAAAGCTTGGTGTATTGTTGCACCGGCTTAGTATATTGTTGCACAAAGGGTCAGCAGAATGAAATTAAGCTAACTTTATCGTCTTCCGGTAGAAAGTTTATTGTTGAATGGGTAAGTATTGATACAACTTGAATTCCCGGAGAATTTGAAGTACCGTCGGATGGTAGAGGATGGGCTTATAGCGTTTGTCTATCAGGATGTCCGTATCAATCCGGCCCTGATCCGCCGCGGCCCTCATCAGCGTGATACACATCGCTTCTTCTCCCAGACTGAGGTAGGCTTCCGCCGCGCGCAGGCAATCGTTGGGTTGGTTGGTATCCAGGGTGGCCAGGTATGCTTCCACTGCTGCCCGATCACCTGATCTTCCCTGACAGTACACTTTAATGATTTTCGTTGTACCAAAATCGGGGTTATACGATAGGCTACGGTCCAGATCCTCAATAGCCGCTTCGTACTCTCCCTGCAACAGATGTAAAAGCCCCCGGGTAGTTTCGTGCAGAAAAGAGTTTTTGAATATCAGTTTTCCCTGATCGAGCAAATCTTCTGCTAACCCATACTGCCCAGCCAAAACACTGGTATAGCTGTACCCCGCATGGATCACCGGATACAACGGATCCAGATCATACGCAATACGCTGATACCGAAGTGCCTCATCCAGTTTGCCGATTGTCCGGAAAAGGTTACCATACCAGTAGTTGATCAGCGCATCGGAAGGGTTTAAGTTAAGAGCAATCTCAAATACCGTAAGTGCTTCCTCCCAGTTGTACTGCGCCTGGTACAAGAGCCCCAGATACGCAAAAGCCTGGGCATTCTTGCTGTCTTCTTTGATGGCCCGCAGCGCATTTTTCTCGGCTTCTTGCAGGTGAAAGCTGGCCGTTTCGGCATTGAAGTAACTATCCCGTAATAGATAATAGGCAGCCGCTTTGCCGGTGTAGGCATCCGAAAAGTGAGGGTCAAGCCGGAGGGCTTCATCGAATTCCTTAATACTCGCTTCCAGAGCATTTTTTTCCCGGGTTCGCAACAGGTGTCGCCCCCGCAGTAATGCATGGTACGCTTCCGCATTATCGGTGGGCAAATCTCTGATGATTTGCTGTACCTCAGGACTGATCTCCTGATTCAGGGCCCGGGCAATGTCCAAGGCTACTTCGCTCTGTATTTCCATCACATTTTCCTTCGTACGGTCGTAATTTTTTGCCCAGATATGCCGATCCACCGCCGCCTCAATCAACTGAGCGGTGATTCTGATCTTTCCGTCAGATTGACGAATGCTACCTTCCAGCACATAACTTACGCCTAATTCGACAGCAATTTGCTGAATACTTTTCTCAGTATTGCGATAGCGCTCGGTAGACGTGCGGGAAATAACCCGCAGGTTCTGAAACTTGGCCAGATGCGTCAGGATATCTTCTACCACTCCTTCGCTTAAAAAATCACCGTCAGCGGTATGATAATCCTTAAAAGGAATGACGGCAATAGACGGAGCATCGGCGTAAGGACCCGGGCTTGCTGGTACCTGCTGTCGGAAGAGACCGGAGTAGGCCATGGAAACTACCACAAACACCAGAACAATTAGGGAAATGAGTATCCACCGTAACCGCCGCCCTGCATCTTTCTGGAGGGGTTTCTGCGGAAGCTCATCGGTTGTCTTTTCCGATGCCCCCGGCGGTTTACTGACCGGGTATTGGGCAGTTACGGGCAGAACCTTGTTTTCTGTTTTCCGGGTTTCTACCTCCAAATCGTCAGACTGGGATTCCTGCTGTTTACGGAAATCACTCGGATTGACTCCAAAGGCGGCGGTAAAGTATTTGGTAAAATTCTGGGGACTGGAAATACCGCACTGATACGCTACTTCGGCAATAGTAAGATCCGTCGTGGTCAGGAGGTCTTGCGCTTTTTGCAGACGCACCTGACGAATAAAAAGGGATAAGGAAAGAGATGTAGCAGCTTTTACCCGACGGTAAAGTTGCGACCGGCTTAGCCCGACGGCCCGGCAAAGTTGTTCAGTAGAAAAGGATGTATCATCTATGTGTTCCTCAATGATCCCTTTCAGTGTTTCTACAAACCGCTGATCGGAACCCTCATTTATCACCATCATTATTCCCATTTAGCCGATCAACCCCACCCAGCTGGTAAAACTGACATGCTATCGGCTCTTCGTAAATATCAATTCTCAGGCAGTTTATAAAATTTTTCAGGGATATAATTACGCTAAAATTATTAACTATCACAAGAAAAACATGAATATAGCGAGATTCTTTATTCAGTAGCCCTTCTTACCAGACTGCCCGAATATAGCAGCGTTATTTCTTTCCCAGCCTAATGGTCTGCGCTACGTTTATCTGTTCCAGAAAATAGTCATCGTGCGATACCACAATGAGTGTTCCCTGATATTCATTGATCGCGGCAGTTAGTATTTCTATGTTCTGAATGTCTAAGTTATTGGTGGGCTCGTCCAGCATAATGATGTCGGGCGACTGATGATGTATGGTCAGACAGCAAAGCATCAGCCGCATTTTCTCTCCCCCACTCAAAGCACGACAAGGTTTATCCCAATCTTCCTGGGTGAATAAAAATCGGTTGAGCCGGATCTTAATCTCGTGCTCCTGCAACCCGGACACATTGAATTGCTGGGCTTGTTCGTAAACTTGGCATTGGTCGTTAATCAATGAATAGTCCTGGTCAATGTACACCGCTCTATTGTCGGCGCGGAACACAGTGCCGGTTTGCGGAGTTAGTTTTCCCAGCATTATTTTGATCAGGGTTGTTTTTCCCGAACCATTCAAACCTTTTAGGGCAATTCGTTCGCCACTGCTAATCTGCATAGTCAGATTTTCATGCCAAAGCAACTGATCACCGTAACCATAATTCATGTCTGACGCGGTAAATAATATTTTGCCCCGGTGTAATGCGGAATTGTCAAAGCCGAATTTCATTTTATCCATGTCCGGCAATGTTGAACGCAAGGCATGCAGCTCCTGCGAGATGCCGCCAACCTTTTCAGTGTGAACGCTCTTGAGTTTTGAGGTGCTTTTTTCGGCATTGTTCCTCAGTGTGTTCATCATGATGCGGGCCACGCCCTTTTTCTCCTGCTTTTGCCTGCCACGGGCATCCAATTTCTGTTGTCTTTCCAAGGCCTCCCGTTCTTTCTCTTTGGCTTTTCGTAGGGCTTTTTCTTTACTTTTCAGATCCTGATGCAAAGCATGGTTTTCTACCTGCTTCTGCCCGGCATAGAAATCATAATTACCGCCGTATACGGTGATCCCCCGCTTGCTCAATTCACAGACAGTATCCAACAGGTTCAACAACCTTCTGTCGTGACTTACCACCACCAACGTGCTGGTGGTTGATTGAATAAAGTTATACAGTAACTGTCGGCCTGCGGTATCCAGATGGTTACTGGGTTCGTCCAGTAAAACAAGCTCGGGTTTGTGCAGGGAAATTCCGGCCAGGAACACCTTGGTTTTTTGTCCACCACTGAGTGCTGCCATCTTTTGCGTGAGGTTCAGTCCGTCCAGATGCCAATGGCTTAACGCTTCCTGACACCGTTCTTCAATGGCCCAATCATCATCAAGTATATTCAGGTGGTTTTCTGTTACGTTGCCGTTGAGTATTTCTCTCAGCGCGTGAAGTTTATCTTCAATACCCAATGCCTGGGCAATGGTCAGGTGATTGTACTGTCCGAATATTTGCGGTACATCATAGGGTTGGGCATCTACTTTTCGTTGCCCCTCAATAATCGGTAATTTTCCCGCAATGATGTTCAGCAGGGTGGATTTCCCTACCCCGTTATGACCAATCAAGGCTACTTTGTCGTGCTGGTTAATGGTAAGATTGATGTTGTCAAACAACAACGCTTTATTGGAATGCAGGTATGAGATGTTTTGTAGAATAAGCATGATTTCTTTCTTCAGGGAGTGAATAACCACAGCAAACCGCGTGGCGGGCTTGCCATTTATTGTATCCGAAAGAAAGTATCTCCTACATTAAATTAGCTTTTCAGGGGGTTGGTGCTGGCAAATATACAAATTTTTTCAAATGTGTTTTATTCGTATAGCCACTAACGCATGGATCAAAGCACTCCGTAAGACAAGAACCTCCTGCGTTTTATTTCTGTTTCTATACGTCTGTTTATGGATGAGACTACTTATATTATTAAGGCTAGAGCGTTCATTGACAGACTGTTAAGTGGTTGTAGTAGGCGAACAGCAGTCTATGGGCCAGATGAAGACTTCCACCCAATGTCTAATAGTCTATCTATTAGTCCGCCAACGTGCGCTTAATAACATATTTGGTAGTATTTATGGGAGCAGTACCTTCGATCAGGCCATCAGTCGCTTGCGCCCGTGGGAAAGTCCTGATTATTTGTACATTGGCAGGAAGTAATTTCTTTATGCAATTCTTTGTTGAAAACAATTCGATCGTTAGAAAGATCTGGGGGAAGAGTGACACGGTACTTTTTATCTTTGCCGGTTCCGCTGCGGAGTTTGCGCTGAATAAAGCGGTAGACTGGCTGTACTTTACCGGTCGGCTCCCGGCTGACCCCTTGGCCCGACTGTTCTCCACCGTAGGCTATGCCCAACGAATTATTTTTTCGCCCCTGGATGGTGCCCACCAAGCCATTGACACCATGCGACAGATTCATAGTGCGGTAGAACAAAACCGGGGTGCTTCCATACCCGACTGGGCCTACCGCGATGTGCTGTTTATGCTCATCCACTACTCCATTGCTTCGTACGAGCTACTGGAGAGAAAACTTAGCAATGAAGAAAAGGAAGAAGTATACAACGTTTTTTACCGGGTGGGCGAACGGATGGGCATGCCAGGGCTACCCCCTACTTATGTGAAATGGCTACCTGTACGAGATACTCATTTACGGGAAGACCTGCAACAGAGTGAATATACGGTCGATCTGTTTAAACAATATAGAAAACATCTGGGAGCAATGCGTTACAAGGTGCTGGTGGAAGGGCAGAAATTATTAGTGCCGGATAGAGTAAAAAATCTATTACACTTTCGTAGTTTTTCCTGGCTCACCCCCGTAGTCCCCCTCTATAAAATCAGTAGGCTGATAACGTTAGACGGGTTATTTAAAGACATCCTGCTTCCCCCCGAGTATAAACAGCAAATAAACGAACTGGATATCCATCCGGGTTAGCACCAATGGGCAAATCTAAGCTCGCCCTCAGAGTCTCTCGAAGAGGACTCTGATGAACTCTACCTTACCATAAAACCCTTCATAACAAACGTAAAACAACTTACCCAAAGTTTGCCCCCTGATTTATGGTAAGATTGCTTCTCTCTCAGAGTCCTCTTCGAGCGGCCGGCGCCCGGTGACTCTGAGTAGGAATAATAGCTTTCAATCTCATCTATCGCCCCCTTGATGTCATACAGCCATTTTAGAATCCGCTCGTCCATATAGTAGCTTTTTTTCTCGTTCAATTGACCGCTTTAGTATTGGGTTTTTCAGCGTCTGAACTTCCACCAGATCTACCCTTCTTGATAGAAGCGTTTCCAACGCTTCTTTTAAATCCATGAAATTGTCAAAGTATTCTAAGGGATCAACCCCGGAGAACTGTACCAGAAAGTCAATATCACTTACGGATGAAAAACGGTCGGTGAGTACTGACCCAAAAACATATAGCTCTGCCACATGGTAGTTTTGGCAAAGTTTTCTGATCGCTTCTATATGTTCCTGAATGATATTCATCTTTCAAAGATAAAAATAACATGCCAGCAATGGCAATCATCGGTATGTTACGGGTGGGTAACCGATATTTCTTTTTGGTGGAGCTAATGATCAGCATTCTGCCAATTGCACATATTACGCCTGTTCTTCCCCCCTCAGAGTCTCTCGAAGAGGACTCTGAGATACCCAAAATCTTCCCTAAACCGCAAATTCACCCACCACTCACTTCCCGGTAATGCGTAACGTACCGATTTCCCCCCTCAGAGTCTCTACCCAGCTTCCCCCCCTCAGAGTCTCTCGAAGAGGACTCTGAGATACCCGGAATCTTCCCTAAACCGCAAATTTACCCACCACTCACTTTCCGGTAATGCGTAACGTAGCGATTCGGACTACCCAGCTCATAATAAGCCGCACTGGAATGCAGATAGCGGGTAAAGTCATCCACCAGATGCCATTGGCCACTGACGGGGTTGTGGTGAATATAGTCTAGTTTCTGCTCCAGCATCTTTTCGGTAAAACACAGGCGAGCATCAAACGACAAGCGGAACACCTGATGCTTCTTGCCCTTCTTCCGTTCATTCGCCTGCACTCCTTCTCTAAGCTGCTGTAATAGCGAATGCTTCTCCAGTGTCTTAAGCTTGCGAACAATAGCATAAGCCATAAACCGCTTCCCTTCACGCACCAATCGGTTCAGCGGCTTATCCGGGTTGGTAGGAAATAGCAGGGTGTGGATATGGTTCGGCATAATGACATACCCTAGAATAAGACAATCGGTTTTCTGAAGATGTTCAAACCAGGTATACACCGCTTCGTAGGCATTGGCTTCCTCTAACAAAGGCAACCATCGGTAGCACGTGAGGGTACAGAAGTACGTCTCATGCAGTTCGGTATGTTGCCGGTGGGTAGCCAAAGCTTTCTTTTTTGATCAATAGGATTATGGGTTGACTAGCTGCTAGCTCAGAGTCCTCTTCGAGTGACTCTGAGGGGAAGAAAAATTGATATTTATTGTACTCTTTTTCTTCGTATCATTTGAAAAATCTATAAATTCCCAACCATCAGTTCTTTTTGAATGCTGAAATGTGTCCCAAAAGTATTCATAGTCAGATTCACTAGTAAAATCTTTTTCGTCTTTTGTTGTGAAGGGAAGAATAAATACAATGACTACACAGGTGAAGTAGAATTCTCCTACTGCATACGGTATGTTAATATCATCTGTCTTTCTTCTGTAAGTTACCAGCTTAGGCTGCTTGGTGAATCCATGATACGATATTAATTGACCCATCTTGGGTAATTGCGCAACTTCCAGATCATGATTTATCCATTTGATCGTATCTGTGAAAGCAGGCAAATGCTCAGAGTCAATTACGCTCAGGAAAAACTTGCAAAGGCTCCTGTATATATTTTGAAGTGAAATTGTTTCTTTACCATCAAGTTTAACCTTATCATGTATTAAAAGTAGATCATCAGCGCTATAAAACTTTAATTCAACATTTCCATCATTCTTGATTTCAAAATTATCTCCCTTAAATTTTTTACTGCCGCCTTTACCTTTGACATCATAAAAGATTCTAAACAACGCTAAATATTGAATTATATCGGGCTCTATAGTCTTACTAAATTTATCATTACACTCATCACATTCTTCCAATAAGACTACTGTCTTGTTTCCCAGAGCTTCTGAAATTCCGTGTGCCTTGTTTCTAAATGTTAAAGGTTTGCTTTTATTCTGGCAAAACCTGCAGACTCTTTTTTCTTTATCTTTTTCACCAATATATATTCTTTTAGGCCCTACAGTCTTTAAGTGATAGTTTTTGAACAAGTCCCCAAAGAGGTCATCAAATTGCATTTCAGTTTCGTTGAAGTCTATTCTCTTATCAATCGCTCTTAAATTAAAATACAATTTTTGAATCTCTTTTTGATCAAGTTTTAGATTGGGAAGAAAATAGAAATGCTCGCTTTCCTTTAGTTTCCTAAAATAAGCGCTAAGAGTTTTTAGTTGAGGCAAATCATACTTGAACTCATCAACTAAGGCATTAACTTTCTCCCTTATCTCACTACTATTTTGTTGGTGCAATTCAATAACACTCTCTTCTTCATTGCTACAGCTAAATATTAACAAGAAATTCTGCCAGATAGCCTCAACTGATTTCTGGTCATGCAATGTTATTTTTAACGAAATTGCATCAGTCAGTGCCAAAAAGTTTACTGTAAATTTGAACATACAACTTGAAATTTCTACATAATTCTTTTTCCCCCCTCATTCTTCTTCCCCCTCAGAGTCACTCGAAGAGGACTCTGAGCTACCCAAGGTTTCCGGTGAATCACAAAAGCAACCGCTTAAGTTCTCAGTGACCCATCTCACAATATTGTCAAAAAATCAACTTGAACCAATAGGCAGACATATTATCTTTAAAAGATACAAAATATAACAAAAATTAGCTTTATACTTTATATACCCATTTTTAGGTAGATATACGCCCAATAATCTGTACAATTTTTTATCAGATCAATTTAATTTGACGGGTCATATATAGTTCATCCCCCCAGATAATTGTGATATGACGGGGCATGAATGAAATAGCTTCTTGGATGGATTTCATTTGACCGGTCAAATGTTGTTCGTCCGGTGAGATGAATCGTATTTGACCAGTCATATATAGTTCGTCCGGCGAGATGAATCGTATTTGACCAGTCATATATAGTTCGTCTGGTGAGATGAATCATATTTGACCGGTCATCTGCCATTGATCCGGCCGGATGAATCGTATTTGACGGGTCCAATGCGGTTCATCCGACTGTCTTAACTATTTCAGCCCAGTCATTTGCCATTGGGCTGGCTGGCGCAAATAGTTACGATCGGTGTTTTTCTTATCAGTACTTTAGCGAAATAGGTAATACCATTCTCACTGCTACTGGTCTTCCCTCTCGTTTCGCCGGAAACCAGTCCGGCATGGCCCCGATAATCTTTATAACCTCCTGGTCAATCTCTGGGTAAACCCTTTCATCATCTCAATATTGATGATCCGCCCATCGCCATTTACTACAAATGCGACAAAGCCTTTCTGCTCTTTTTTATAATCGCTCAACACCGGAGATAGCCTTATTTCTTCGGCTACATCGGATAGAAACCCTCCGAGTTCCGTTGGGTACTCCGGCGCCTGATCATATCCTCCCCGCCCACCATATACGGGCTCAACTTTTCCGTTTATGGGAAACCCCTTTAACTATAAGTTCTTCAGTCATCGCGGCACCGACCGCTTGCCCGACGCCCCTGAGAAAGAATGCAAGGAATACGCTGGATTAAGGCAGTACTACCTCTGTTTACTTCAGCGTAGCTAACTGATCTACCGGAGTTTCTTCTACAGTACTGATGACCCACTTTCCCACATTTAACCCCTGGGCTGTGCCGTTTTCATTGGCATCCCGGTAATGGATACCGCCGTATAATCGGGAGGTAGCAGCTTCTTTGGCGGCGGCCATGAAGGAGGAGAACTGTCGGGCCGGGATGCCGTAACGTACCTCCACATCATCCGTAAAGGCAAAGTCATCTCCCAGGTAATACGTCAGGATGTAGCCCGAAGCACCCGAGATGGTTGAGTGCCCGCTAGTGTACTCGGGGAAGGGTGGCGTTTGCAGGAGGGGCTCCCAGGTAGGGTCAATGTATTTACGAATGGCGGTTTCAGGACGGATACGGTTGCTGCGGTACTTTTCGTCCCAGCAGGAAAGGAAGGCATCCATCAGCCCTACCGCCACTACCGTATGAAGATGCAGGGCCTCGGGAAAACCTTTCTCTGCCTCGCGGCATGCGATGCCAGTGATCCCCATCCAGTGCGCTCCCGGAGAGATTTTCTTCAACGCTACCATGAGGTGGCCGGTGTTTTGCATGGCAAAGGGGTTGCAGTCCCAGAAGGAGGCGATGGTGCGGTGGTCGTCCGGCAACTCCACTCCCTCTTCGTAGACTTCGTACAGCATCTTGAAGAAAGGGGAGTCTTTATCTTCGCTGAAGGGCGCGGGGGGCGCAGGTTTAAACTGACTAGCCGAGTCCATCGTCAGCGGGCGCACTTTGTTGAAGTGAGGTTCTACCGCAGAAAAGTAAGCTGGAGGGGTGGGGTACCAATAGCCATCTTCCCGGGTCGGAGTGTATTTAGGGTAATTGCTGGTTTTGTTATAGCCATCCTTCTGCGCATAGGCCAGTACCTGTTGACTGACTTCTTGGGCATACGCCAGTGACTGGGTTAACATTGTTTCCGAATAACCGAGTTGAGCGCAGGAGTCCAGGAACTGTTGTTGATAGTCGGCTATCACCTGGCCTGAGGGTTGAAGCTTACTGGCCGTTTCCAGCATCGCCAGCATAGCACTTAATGAAACCGAATAGCCTTCCGCCTCAGGTGACTTAATGGCTGGAAACTCATTGAGGCGTCCCTGCATACTTTCGTAAGTACTATCATTCAGGGCCATCACCTCATAACCCGATAGGCAGATATACGCAAAGAAGCGAGCAGCCAGCGGTGGGTTAGTCACATCATGCACCATCACCTCCGTTACTTTGGTAATGATTTTGTTAATGTCGTCATTGCCCAGCTCCGGTGGCGGCGTTGATGATTGGCACCCCCACCCCAGGATTACTAACATACTCATCATAAACCCTATCCTCATAGCTATTTCACTTTATAAGCTTTTACCGTTGCCTGATTCACTCCTAAAAGCACCGTTTTTCCCACAGTGAGCGCACTGCGCACATCACCCGCTACATTAAAACCCGACTGGGGCTGAGGTACGTAAGAGAAGTTTCCATTTCCTTCTCCCCGTAGCAGTATACCTCGGTTAGCCGTACTTTTTCCAAAACGCAAACGAGCCTGGTGGATGTTCCCACCCAGTAGTAAGTCTTGATTACCATCACCATTATAGTCTAGTGACGTAATGGCGAAGACCGGAGCATATTGTACTTCCAGTGGCAAGGATTGTTCTTCGAAGGTACCCGTTTCGCTTAGCGTGAAGTAGCGGGTGTGGAGGTCAGTGGCCTGTTGGTGCTGTACTCCCTCTAGTTCTTCTTGGGTAAAAATATCTTCCAGTTGGGCATCGGCGTAGCTTTTATAGTCCGGGAAGCGGTTGCGCGTCATGCTGATCTGCTCCAGCAACTCATCGCGGGTTACGGCCGGATACGATTGGCCCTGAATGTAATAGGTGAAGATGGGATCGACCGAACCGTTGTTGTCAAAGTCTTTATAGAACAGTTCTACCGGCTCCTGCTCGCTGGCGTGGTACTGCGTGTTCGTCCCCATATTGCCTACCAACAAGTCAGGGCGACCATCCTGATTCAGATCTTCCACGTGCAGGGTGTTCCACCAGCCGCTATGGTCCTTTGTAAAGTAATCGCTTGTCTGGTCGGTCAAGGCTCCGTTCTGATTGATCAATACTTTGATCGGCATCCACTCACCTACCACAATCAGGTCCGGCACCGCATCTCCGTTCAGGTCTACCCAGGCCGCATCGGTCACCATCCCGATATTTTCCAGGGAAGCCGCGACCGCCTTGGTTTGTTCACTGAAACGTCCCGAGCCATCATTGAGCAATACATAGCTTTCGGGGGTTTCGGGGTAGCGTCCGGGAATGACCCGTCCTCCGACAAAGAGATCGAGGAAGCCATCGCCATTGATGTCGGCGGCACGGACGCAACTTGTGCTGGTCAGCATGGCGGGTAAGGCCTCGGGGCTTTTGGTGAAGTTACCGGAACCATCATTGAGGTACAATCGATCTTGTAGCTGCGGGTCTTCCGAAGTGAAGTTCCCGTAGCCTCCCGAGCATACGTATAGGTCTAAAGCGCCATCGCCGTTGGCATCAAAGAAGGTTGCGTTAACATCCTCACTTCCGGCATCTTCTGCAAAGGCCGCAGTTGACTGCTCCCGAAAGCGCGTATTTTGTTGTTGCAGATAAAGCTTTCCGCTTTGTCCGGCAGCACCGCCAACAAAAAGATCCTCCAGCCCATCCCCATTCACATCGCCTTTCGTCAGGGCCGGACCGGAAAAGGACAATGGATTGATTAGCAGAGACTGCCGTTTAAAATCGTTCAGGTCATTCTCAGCATGATGAAAGGGTACCGGTGAGGCTACCTCCTGAAACCATGCGGCTTTTTCTGATGAAGAGACCACCCCCTTTGCTGCCTCATTCTCAGCTAACGTTAGCCTTTGATCAGCTTTCACATTGGTGAGTAACTGTTGAGTACCTCCGGGCCAGGTCACTTGCAGGGTATCTACTGTGGCTACGTTGCCCAGCCCAAAGTGCAATACCGGCGATACACTGGACTGATAGCCGCGCGTGGGCATTTGCTCGAGATATTGCTGCTTTCCCTGATAGCGAATTTGCACCTTAGCCCCCACTCCCAGCGTGTTCATTCCTTCGCCTTCCAAGACTACTTGTAGGTAATGTTGCCCTGCCAGTGTATCGGCATCGTTACGGTAAATGAAAGCCGCCTTGTTGATATTATTGACGACCAGATCCAGGTCACCGTCGTTATCCAGATCAGCATATGAGGCACCATTACTATTCGCAGAGGTAGTAAAGCCCCAGTTTGTCTGCATATTGTCGAAGGTTGAACCACCATTATTGCGGAACATGTAGTTGGCTACGTTGGAAGAGGGAATCTGATGCACCAGTTCCAGAATGTCCTGCCGCATAATTTTTCCCTGGCGGCTCTGGGTGAAGTCGCTCATGTACTTCATGAAGTCGAGGTTGGTGTAGTCGCGCACAAAGCCATTGGTGACGAACAGGTCCTTCCAGCCATCGTTATCATAGTCGGCTAATAGCGCAGCCCAGCTCCAGTCGGTATTGGAGATACCTGCCAGTTGCCCGATCTCGCTAAAGACAGGAATTCCCTGAGTGCTTTCCCCTTGCTGCACGTGCAGCATATTGCGCATGTATTGGTAATGAAACCCCACCCGGAGGTTCAGGTCAAACAGTTCGTAATTGTCGGGAGCGAATAATAATTTCTGCCGCCGATTGTCTTCGGGCAGCATATCTAAGGTGTAGATATCGAGCTGCCCGTCATTATTGACGTCGGCAATATCGTTGCCCATTGAGAAATGTGAGGTGTACTCGAAAGTCTCCTGCAGGCGGTCAGTTACCGTTCCATCCTGATTGTTAATGTAGAGGTAGTCCGGTATGGCATAGTCATTCCCAATGTAGATATCCGGCCAGCCATCACCATTGATGTCGGATATGCCCGCTCCCAGTCCGTACGAGAGGGAAGAACTGCTGATACCGGCCTTCTGGGTAATATCCGTAAAATACGGGTGACCATCAGCGTTGCGATCTTGCCGGAACAGACGGGGGCCGCTCACTGGGTCGTCTTCCTTCAGATGCTCGGCAGTAGTTACTTCGTCCAGCACTGGTAAAGAAAAAGGGCTATGGTTGAGCAGGAACATGTCCAGGTCGCCATCCAGATCATAATCGAAGAAAGTAGCCTGGGTGCTGGTGGCAGGAACATCCAGGCCGTAAGCCTGAGCCTGTTCTTCGAAATGAGGTATTCCCAGAGAATCGGCACCCTGATTAATGAACAGTTGGCTGGTGCGGTTTTCCGGACGCACGTTGCCGGAGTAGCACACATAAATGTCTAGCCATCCATCACCGTTTATATCGGCCATGGTTACCCCGGTAGCCCAGGGGCCGTTCCGTCCGGCTACATTGGCCGCGGTGGTAATATTTTCAAACTGCATCTGCCGACCTTCGCGGAAGCCCTGATTCAGATACAGTTGGTTAGGCACCATGTTGGCGGTGAAATAGAGATCATCCCAGCCATCGTTGTTAACATCGCCCACCGCTACTCCTCCTCCATTGTAGAAATATTCGTAGGCCATTACATTGGTGTTCAGACCTTCGGTGAGGGTGTTGGAAAAATCTACGTGAGTCTGGTGAGATGATAGCAAGGTGAAAAGAGGTGGTGAGGCTGGTTTCTTTTCAACTGATATTGACTGTTCGGGAGGCGCAGCATCCTGACAGCTTATGGTGAGAATGGTGATAAAGTATATGAAATATGAGTAAATGTAGCGCAATAGGAAGCGAGGTTAGATTTTCAGTAAAATAAAAAAAATCTATGCCGGTCAACCAACTGCCGGCATAGATTTAACGTCAATTTTCCAAAATAAAAGCTAGAAACCCGGATTCTGCACTAATTGCGCATTCCGGTTCATTTCATCTCGTTGAATGGGTAGGAAATACATCTTATCCAACCACTCCCGATTCTCAAAGCCTGGGTCCAGATCGGTCACAGTATAGGTATAATTGTAATTCTTAGGATCATACTTATACAATGTAACATTCGTACCAGGCTTCAACTTGCCTTCTACCAGAATAATCTGGACTTGCTCGCCTAGTGTTTCTTCAGCAATCATCCAGCGGCGGGCATCGTGGTAGCGATGTTCCTCATAGGCCAGCTCAACACGTCGCTCGTTGCGATACTGCTCCATAAGCGCCTCACCGGATTCGGTAATGGCAGGCATACCCGCCCGAAAACGAATTTTGTTGAGCCAGGTACGCGCTTCGGCATCCTGTCCCAGTTCAATACTAGCCTCAACATAGTTCAGCATCGCCTCAGTATAGCGCAAAATTGGCCAGGGAATTTCCTGCCACTCATTCTGATCATTGATCGTAGGATCTTTATTAATAAATTTATGCATGTAATAGCCAGTACGCGTTCCGTTCCAGTCCTCTACGGAACTCTGCCGGGTATCCAGGCCAAAGTAGGTTACTTTTTCGCCATCCAGCATGATCTCGTAGGTTCCGGTCTGTATCTGATTGAAGGGGTCTTTAGCCGCTACATCAGCCGTACGAGGTTTCCAGTCGGCACCATCGTACAGGACGGTAGCATAGAAGCGAGGGTCCCGGTTTTCGTAAGGGGCCGCTGCATGTTCAGGGTTATCCCAATCAAAATCAGAACCATCCATCATCTGATAATCGTCTACCAGGTTCTGGGTAGGTGTATTTCCCGCCCAGTTATGATAGCCATTCGGGCCATTGGCCCGGCCTACGGTCTGTCCATATTCGTTCTTAGAAAGAATATAGTACCGGCCTAAAATCAGTTCGGTTTCACCGCCATTTTTTGACAAAGATATATTCTCGTAGTTCTGCTCCCCTTCTTCGGCTGAAACGGGTTCTGTCAAATCAGTTTGGTACCCATCGGCAACATCGAGCACAGCTTTTGCCGCAGCCTGGGCAGCCTGCCAGCGGGCCGTTTGGTCCCCGCTGGTGTAGCCCAGCAATGCAGGGTTAGAGAACCCGGCAATGACACTTGACTGAGCACTGGCGGTAGGCATATCGTGCAGATCGCTAGCTGCATACAACAGCACCCGGGCTTTTAGAGCCAATGCCGCAGCCTGACTAGCCCGGCCATCCGCCAGGGATTTGCCTTCCAGCATCTGCGCAGCCGCATCACACTCAGCCACGATAAAGTTCACACACTCTTCAAAAGAGTTTCGGGCAATAGAATAATCTGGTTCGCCCAACTCGTAAGGATCTTCTATGATAGGGACCCCACCAAAGTAGCGTAGCAGTTGATGATAGAAGTACGCTCTCAGAAAGTGCGTTTCTCCGTTTAATCGCTCTACCAGCTCAGGGTCCTCAAACAGCGGCTCAGCCAGATTTTGCAGTGCCAGGTTGGTGGCTCTGATTCGGGAATACATACTTCCCCAGCTTCGCGTATTATTGGTCCAACCCGGATTTTCAGGGCTTACCCGTGATTCGGTAATCGTGTTGATATTACGGCCCGGGTGGGTAAATATCGCTTCATCCGTTGCTGATGCCAGCATTTGCTCATCAAATCCGCCTAACCCAAATCCGTTATAAATTTCCGTTACAAAGGCTTCGGAGAGGCCGGGATCTACCCAAACGTCGGCTTCTGATACCTGATCCAATGGCTTGGTATTGACAAAGTCATCGTCACACCCGGTCGTAATACCTAAAGCCAGAAGGATGCTTAAAGCGAGGTGTCGCCCAAACATATGTTTTATCTTATTCATTTTCTTGTAATGTTTTAGTTCTTAAAAGGCTACCGTTGCACCAATGTTGAGAATGCGAGACTGAGGATAGTACTGCCCGTTTCCGTTCAGTGACTCAGGATCAAAGATGTCGAATTTATCCAAAGTGAACAGGTTTAGGCCGTTGGCGTATATTCTCATATTGCTGATGCCAATTCTTTCCAGCAGATCTAAAGGAAGCGTATAACCGAGCTCAAAATTCTTCAAACGAACGTAGTCTGTGCTTCTTAACCAGTAGGTGTTTCCGCCAGAGTACCACTGATTTCCTCGGTCGGCAATACGTGGATATTCACTACTGGGGTTATCCACCTGCCAGCGACGCTCATAATCATACAGCAGATAGTTACCGATACTTCCTGATTCCGTACCAATCATGATTTCACCTCCCAAGGAGCCCTGAAACAATATCGTCAGATCGAAATTCTTGTATTGAGCACCCAGGTTGACACCTCCCTGGAAGAGCGGAGTTACGGTTCTATCAGTCAGTATACGGTCATCAGCGGTGATTTTACCATCCGGCACTCCATCAGGTCCATACAAATCTTTGTATTTCATATCACCGGGACGCAGATTATTGGTAAGCTCGCTGTAATCGATGGGATTGGCATCAATTTCTTCCTGAGAAGCAAATACTCCATCATAGACATACAACAGGTTGGTGTACATGGGTTTACCGGTAGTTCGTTGCCAGGCGGGTGCACCGGGAGCTTCATCCCAAAAGACAATTTCATTCTTGGCGTATCCGCCATTGACACTGGCATTGAAGTTAAACTCCCCAATTTGCCCGTTGTATCCCAATCTAAAATCATAGCCCTGGTTTTTGACTTCTCCAATGTTTTCAGGGGGAAGAGTCATGCCGGTTGTCTGAGGTATTGATCCGAATCTGGGCCACAGAATATTGGTTCTTCTATTAATAAAATAGTCGAACTCAAAAGCGATTCTACCTTCAAACAGCTGACCTTCTATACCAATATTAGCATTGTTGGCAACCTCCCACGTAATGTCTCGATTAGGTACCCGGGCTTCCACCAATGTTTTCACCTCCTGGTCGCCAATAATGTAACTGTTGAAGCCATACGTAGAAAGATATTGATATTCTAACAGCGGTCCATCCGGGCCTAAGGTGATATTATCGTTACCCATCTGCCCCCAGGATCCTCGTATCTTCAGGTAATCCATCACGGTGATGTTGTCCTTCCAGAAATTCTCTTCGGAGATTACCCAACCGGCCAGTACTCCAGGGAAGAATCCCCAACGGGTATCTTCGGGGAACATGTATGAACCATCGTAACGCCACAGGAATTCCATCAGATACTTTTCCTGGTAGTTATAGGCTACCCGCCCGAAGTAGTTCAG
Source organism: Cyclobacteriaceae bacterium (assembly GCA_040222715.1). Taxonomy (GTDB): domain Bacteria; phylum Bacteroidota; class Bacteroidia; order Cytophagales; family Cyclobacteriaceae; genus Tunicatimonas. The sequence goes on from JAVKCN010000013.1 coordinate 127,832, forward strand.
GCGAGCCCGTTCCCAGGCGCTTCCGCTGTTGTCTTTTTCGGCATCGCCACCCGCAAATATCTGATCAATGGCGGTAGAGATGTAATACCGTCGGAAAGCACCAAAACCACTAAACTCAATAGTTTCTTTGTTGGTACCTGCCAGAATGGTAAGATTATGGTCGCCGAAGTTTTTCTCGTACGTAAGTACACCACCCAACAAAATATTGGTCTGGTCTTCGTTGCCCTGGTTCAGTTGAGGTTCAGCCGGACCTCGAGCACCTCTTACCAATAAGGGGTCACCATCGTCTCCGTAAGATACGCCATCCCAGGTGTATAAGTACCAGGGAATATTCCATCGCTTGTTTTGCTGGATACGCTTGTCTATGGCCGCGGTTCCGGTAAACTTCAACCCTTCTATACCCGGAATTTTAATATCCAACGTTCCATTGGTTTGCAGGTAGTTTCGGGTATCCCGGTCGTAACCAGTTTCATTGGTGGTAATAACGACGGGATTCTGTCCATTCTCAATATCAGGACCGGGCAAGCCATTGGGCCAGTAAGCCGGTGCGGTAGGAATACCCCGCATCTGCATACGGAAGATAGCTCCGGCACTCTGGGTAGGGAAGAATCTTCTTTCCTGACGACCCACTACTCCCATTTTTACGGTGATGTATTCATTGATATCTCCGTCCAGGTTAATCCGGAAATCATATTGTTTGTAGCCGGTGGCAGCATCTTTATAAAAAGCGTCCTGATTTTGATACCCCAAAGAAGCTAAGTACCGGAAATTTTCACTTCCTCCGGAAAGCTGAATATTATGCTGAGATTGCGGTGACCACGGCTTCAGGGTAGCTTTGTACCAGTCGGTATTGGGGTGTCCCCAGGGATCGGAACCATCGCGGAAAAGTTGAAAATCTTCCGGGTTATAAGGGGCTTCCAGAATGGCCCCATTAGGACGGTTGTACGTGCCGGTCTGATCGAAGGCTTGCTGAGCGGCTTCCCATTCTTCTACCGGCAGGTTAAATATTTCCAGCTCGTTCCGCATTTCGGCAAACTGCACCGCATTGGCCATTTCCGGTATAGTAGTGGGCTGGGCGAAGCCCTGGTTGAATGAATAGGAGAGCTTGGGTTTACCGCTTTTCCCTCGTTTTGTGGTAATCAGAATAACCCCATTAGCAGCCCGCGCTCCGTAGATAGCCGCTGAGGCATCTTTCAGTACCGATACACTTTCAATATCCGCCGGATTTAAACGGGCCAGTCCACCGGCTCTATCCGGAATTCCATCAATTACAATCAGGGCATTGTTATTACCTAAAGTATTACTTCCCCTGATCCGGATGGATGAGTCATCGTAGCCCGGCTCACCACTACGGTTTACCGCAAACAATCCGGGGATACGTCCGGCCAGCGAGTTAGACAGGTTTACCGTAGGCGACTTGGTGAGTTCCTCTCCTCTTACTGCCGCTACAGAGCCAGTGACTGTTACCTTCTTTTGTTCGCCATAGCCAACTACTACTACTTCAGAAAGCGACTGAACATCGGTAGCCATACGCACATCGATCGTGGTTCGCCCATCAATATCTACCTCCTGAGTTGTATAGCCGACCGAAGAAAACACCAGGGTAGTGGTCTCGTCGGGTACCTGTAACGTGTAGTTTCCATCTACATCGGTGATGGTGCCAATGGTTGTTTCCTTAGCCAGAATATTTACACCGGGAAGCCCCGTTCCATCTTCACCATCAACAACCTTACCGGAGATCGCTTTTTCCATCACTCGCTTAGGTGTAAGGGCAATTTTTTCCACTACCGTGGATGAAAGCCAGGGCTGCTGGGACGTGCTCTTACTCCGAGGGTCCAGGCGGCTGATTTTTTGCACTTTCTCCATCTGCTCTTCGCGGTAGATTACATAGTACTGCTCTCCGGTTTTCTTAAAAGTCAGATTTAAAGGCGTTAAGTAAGCGGAAAGTGCCGCCTCTATCGATAACTCTTTGGTGTCCTTCTCTGCTATGCCCGTTACCATATGGTCTTTTACCAAATCAGCATCGTAGGTAAAATACACCTGATACTGCGTCTGTAACTGTTCAAGCGTGCTTTTCAGCGTCTGCGCTTTCTGATAGGAATCGGTCAGATCCGTCGTCCTCGTTTCATAATCAATAGCATTGGTGCTGACCGAAGCCAGTGGTTGTGCGGGTAGTGCCACTGCGTAACTCCACAGCACCGCCAGAAGCCCCGCCAATTGCACACGTAATTGTAAATTGTTTCTCATAGTAAATTATGGTTTAGGTAAATCATATTGGTTTATTATTTGAATAGCACATAGTTGCCCTTTCGCTCAGCCCGGACCTTACCGATCGTTTCCATTGTCGTCAGTACGGCATCCAGATCGTCAGTAGGCAATATGGCAACCACCTTTTTATCGGCCAGTTTAGGATGATCAAAGTCGACCGTAACTCCGTAGTAGTTTTGTAAAATTTCCGCTAGATCGGACAAGGGCTGATTGTCCAGGATAATCTGATGTTCTTTCCAGGCAGTAATGGTTTTCGGGTTGAGGGTTTTTCTGCTTAGCTTTTGGGTTTGAGGAGAATAATTTACGATATCACCAGGTTTCAGACGTAAGCGGGATTGGTCTCCCAGGCGAAGATCAATAATACCGTGATCCAGAAATACATTAACATTACCGGCGCGGTGGTTCAGGTTGAACCCGGTGCCTACCACCTCTACATTCAGAGAGCCGACATGCACAGTAAACCTGACCGGTTTTTCGGATGCCTCCGATGCAACAGGGCTGACCTCAAAAAATGCTTCTCCCTCCAGCCATACTTCTCGTTCTCCTGACTGCTGCCAGTTTTCTAAAAACCGTAGCGAAGAATTGGCATTTAATTGCACTGTACTACCTTCTGGCAGTTGCACTTCCTGAATTTCTGCATACCCGGTCTGGTACTCTAAAAAGGAATCTCTGGAAAACAACCATACGATAGTGCCCAAGAGCAGGATGCTAAGGCTGGCTGCAAGAAGAAACCTTCTTCTGTGATAGAAAGGCAGCGCATACCGAAGCCGGGGTGGGGGGTGTTTCTCCTGCCGAACAGACGCACTATGCTTGATCCGTTCCAACAATGCCTTCCTGCGCTCAGCAGGCCAATGGTCAGTATTCTTATACTGTTGCAGTAGTAGCAGTTGTGTGGCTTCAGCTACTACTGATTGCTGATGGGGATACTGCGCAAGCCAGGCATTCCAGAAACGGGCCACTTCTTCATCATCGGACATTACCCAACGATGGAAGTATTCATCCATGGCCAGTTCAAGGGCTGAGTAGTTTTGGTAGTTCATGCTCGCAATAGTAGGCTCCTATCATATAGATAGAGAGGAAAGCGAAGAGAATCTGACCGAAAAAAAACTACTTTTTTGCGATAATTACATTCTTATCAACAAAAAAATATCACAGATAGTGATTTATCAACAAGACAGCGATTTTATTAAAAAAACGAAACCATTTAGCATAAGTAAGAGAACCACATGCCTAACAATGGCGTCATACCCATTACTGGGTTCAGTTCATTTTGAGAGATCTGCAATGAAGTTTTCAGCTGCGACAAAGCTTTGTACACCAGTGTATACACTGCGGATTTTTCCAGCCCCATAATATGGGCCACTTCGCTGCAACTATGGCTACCGTAAAACCTTAAATATATAGCTTCTCGTTGCCGGGCCGAAAGGTTTTTGAGAGCACGACTCACATTGCTTTGTTTTTCCCGGCTCATTTCATCCTCAATCCAGGAAGCTTCTTCGGAAAGAACCAGAGGAAAATCATAAGCTAACGGACTGATGGAACGGCGCTGGTCTTCTTCCCGCAACTTGGCAAAAAGGTGATGGCGAAAAGACTGGGTAAGATACGCTTTCGAGTGGCGGATCTCAGAAAGTTGTTCCTGTCGGCCCCAGATACTGGCAAAAACGTCGTGAATGCAGTCTTCTACCAGTCCTTTGTTAGAGGTGATTTTACATCCGTACTGAAATAAAACCGGGCTGAAATGTTCGTAAAGTTTTTCCCACTGCTTGGTAGTTGAGTCATTAACGCTCATAGGCGCAAGGTTAAGTAGTAAGTAGAATTACGAGATATGATCAAAATAATCTCTAAAAATTAGCAGGAATTATCGTTAAATCAAACCTGCTCTCTGTGGAACCCCTGGTTTACGGCCATAATCGCACGTAGGTAATAACCAACGCGTCTGAAGATAAAAAGCTTTCCTGAGCACTCAGTCCGAAACCGCACCTAATTTAAGGTGTTGTTTTGAGAGTACGTAGACCGCATGGATTTTGAGGTAAAGATTAAAGCCTGGACAATCAGCCCAATAATGATTAGAACCCCAATTTCTAACTGAGCAGTGATATTACTGGAAGCAATAATTTGGTTAGAGTTATCAATGATGTGTTTGCTTTCTAACAATTGGATGTCGGACAGCCCCTCTAAATTTAACGATAATTTTCTGTGCTGATGCTCAATAGCAGACTTTAGGGTTTGGTCCTCACAGGTGAACCCATCATTACTATACTTGCCTTCAAGAAGGCACAGTTGCCCGAGATGCTCCTTTAAATCGTTCAAGAGCAGCGCTTCATCAACGGTAAGCTGGGTATTTTCAAAACTGAATACCAGGGTTTTGATTGAATCATTAAGCACCTGGTTCTTTTCATTGGTAGGGGCAAGGTTTCTTGCATTAAGATCGTCCATCAGTATTTTCTTTTGGTGTAACTGGTTGGACAACTTATAAATATAACTCTCTACCAATAGCCGGTCTTTGTAAACAGAGGAGAACGAATGCTGCAATTCGGAAAAATTATTTTTGTCCATCACGCTAGTGGCAAAAAGTAAGACAAATACAATTCCCAATGCCGTAGCTGCCTTAACTTTTTGTGCAATAATGTATGTCCATTTCATAGAAGTAGATTTTTGGCTGTTAATGTATTATATAGGTCAGCATTCAAAGCCTCTGGGCGATTATCTTTGGTTGCTCAATACTGTAAGTTAGCAGATTAAAGTATAACGTTTGCTATGTAGGTGGCAACACATAAATACCCCTGGAAATACTTCCTCTAAATTTAGAAGACAGAAAACACAGCAGTAAAAGCACCATGGTTACAATATATCTCAGGTAAATACCTCAATTGGACTCCAACTCAACACCAATTACCAAACCAGAAAAGCGGTATAGCCGCTCGCCTTTTGACAGGGAGCTTTCTTTTCATAAAAAATAAAATTATTACATACCTTCTTTTGAGATATTTTTTGTAGTTTCCAATATCTGTGCTGTCCTTCACTCAAAGCAGTAACGATGATTGCAAAATAATTCATTTTTAGTAATTTTCCGGGGTTATATCTTTCAATCTAACTGATTTTATTACCTCTGCTTTTACGCTATTTCCATGAAGATAAAAAACCAGCGTATCATTTTAATTTACCTGCTCACCGAATTGATGCTGCTTAACCTGATTATCCACGCAATTTTTTTTGCTAATCGGCTGCATCTGGATTTTAATGAGTCAGTAGCGCTGGTGGTTGCCAATTTGGGATGGGTACTTATTGCGTTACTCAATGATCATCGCTATTACGCTGTACATTCGCCCCTCCTTAAGTTTAAAGAAATATTTCGGGCATTCGCCCAGTTTCTGGGTTTTTTATTGATTGGCAGTGTGCTGTTCGACCTGAAGGGCAACTTTGCCGAAGTGATTCTGCAAGCCTTTATCATCTTTCTTTTTCTGGACTTACTCTTCCTTGAGTTTCTGCGTCCCTTCTTCTATAAGTATGTACTACCTAAAACGCTCTCTTCCAATATTCTGATTTTAGGCACGCAACTGCAAAGCAGCCGCCTGCTGGAATTTACCGACCGAAACAGTCACCTGGGTTTTAAGGTACTGGGGCTGCTGGATGATCAACCCGTCACTGAAACCCATAAAACCATGGATGTACTGGGTGGGGTTGACGATCTGGCCAAAGTGCTGGAACAAACGAGGGTGGATGAAATTATTGTAGCCTGGCCGTTAAGCCGGATGCACGAAATTGATTATGTGATTGATACGGCCGATCAAATGGGGGTGCGGGTAAGCCTCATGCCCAGCCTGTCTGGTGAGGTGGATTTCAGCATTGGTGCCATTAATATGGACTCACTGCCTATTCTGAATGTCCGCAATATTCCGCTGGATAACTTTGCCAATGCCTTTATTAAACGCGTCTTTGACGTGGTATTCGCAGGGTTGGTCCTTCTCTTACTGTCACCAGTGTTTATACTAATCGCCATTTTGGTCAAGTTGAGCAGCCGTGGCCCGGTATTATACAAACCCTGCCGAAACGGGCAGACAGGCAACCAGTTTGCCTGCTATAAGTTCCGCACCATGCGGCAATGCGATAATGAGCAAACCGGCAATCGCTCTACTGTCAAAAATGACCCCAGGATTACAAAGATCGGGCATTTTCTGCGCAAATATGATCTGGATGAGCTGCCCCAGTTCTTTAATGTGCTGAAGGGTGATATGAGCGTAGTAGGGCCTCGCCCCCACCGGATATTTCTGAATGACACGCTTAAAAATGTGGTAGAGCGCTATATGATCCGCCATTATGTGAAACCGGGAGTAACCGGCTGGGCGCAGGTGAACGGGTGGCGGGGACCTACTGATACCAATGAGCAGCGGATTGAGCGCATCAACCACGACCTTTGGTACATCCGCCACTGGAACTTGTGGCTGGACGTGAAAATTATCTTTTTGACAGTATTTAGTAAGAAAACCAGGACCAATGCTTTTTGAAACGTGCAGAAAGCAACCATGCCCCTGGCATATAATTTCGTTTAATTAATATACATAGATCGTGATTAAGGAGGATAATCAATTTGCCATAAAAAAACTGATCGGTACTTTATACCGAAACCGCTGGATGATCGCCGGAATTGTGGTGTGCATCAACCTGTTAGGATTATTGTATCTCAAGCTGGCCGACAATATTTACCGCGTTGAGGCCCTGGTGCTCGTTGATGGGAAAGATAACCCTAGCTTTGCGGGAGATGAATTTCTGGAAGGCTACGAATCAAAGGGGACCCAGCGTAACGTAAAAAATGAGATGGGCGTGATCTCCTCCTACGCACTCATCCGGGAAGCGGTAGAACAGCTACCGCTGCGGGTATCCTACATCACCGACGACTTTTTCAAAGAAACCGAGCATTATCCGTACTTTCCGTATCAGGTCACTGCTGATTCATCGGCTTACCAGCTTACCGGCGAACTGATCTCGGTAGAGAAAATATCGGATCAGGAGTATCGCCTGCAAATAGAGGATGTACCCGTGGCCCAGTACCATTACCTTGAGCATAAAAGCCGCAGTATCCCGGAGCAAATTTATTCGCTGGATACCGTGCTTCAGTTCGGACAACCTTTTATAGGAAAATATCTTTCATTCACCCTTCGCCAGGATGATCCCCAGACCAGTATTGAGGACTTTTCTTTCCGTTTCAACAACCTGAACAAGATGGCTGAGGAGTACAAAGGCGATCTGGAGGTGAGCCTGAACGATCTGGAAGCTACTATTTTCAAACTCAGTCTGGAAGGCACAGTGCCCAGCAAAACTACCGACGTAATGTCTACCATTTGCGACCTGTACATTAATCGCAGCACCCGGAAAAGCCGCCTCATCACCGATAATACCATTCAGTATATTGACGAGTACCTGACCAAAGCATCAGACTCACTCCGGCAGGCCAAGAGCAGTCTGGAACGCTACCGTCGGCAGGAAAGCCTGGCCAATATTGAGCTGGCTACAGCCAATGCCTATGAACGGATGAGAACACTGGGAGATGAGAAAGCCCAGTTGGAGGCCAATCTGAAATACTATGAATCCATTGCCCGTTACCTGATTCGAACAAAAACCTACAGTGGTATTGTAAGCCCTTCCGCTTTTGGCGTGGATGACCCCGTGCTCACTGAACTGGTGCTGGAACTCAAACATCTGGATACTGAAATGGCTGGACTGTCGGTAAAAGCTACCCAGAACAGCCCCCAGATTACCTCTTTAACCAAAAAAATAGAGAATCTGAAAGCGGCCATTCTGGAAAGTGTCGATGGTAATATTGCCTCTACCCGCGTTGCCGTGGCTGACCGGGAAGAGCGCATTCAGCGCGTGCAGGCTGAGATGAACCGCCTACCCCAGCAGGAGCAAAATCTGGCCGATCTGGAGCGGCAATTCACACTCAGCGATAACCTGTATAATTATTTACAGGAAAAGAAGGCCGAAGCGGGTATTCTGAACATCTCCAGTCTGCCAGTCAGTGAATTACTGGATGAACCCCGTGTGGTGGGAAATGAGCCGATCTTTCCGAATAAACCCCTGACTATTTTTATCACGTTCTTCTTATCGGTAGTGATTTCAGGGCTGGTGATTGCGGTTCGGGAGACTTTCAATTCGGATATTAGTGATCGAGAGCAAATTGAGAACGAACTACAGTACCCCATCCTGGGCAGCATCGGAAAGCAGAGAGGCGATATACGCGCGGCCCTTCATGGGGACGACCTGTACATCAAAAATGCTTTTAAAGAGTTGCTGGTCAATATTGAATTGCAACACGAAGATAAACCACTGGCTGTTGGAATTACCTCTACCGTGAGTGGGGAGGGTAAAACGTACTGTTCGGCCAACCTGGCGGCTACCTGTGCCTCCTTAGGCTACCGCACCTTGTTGCTGGAAACTGACGTTTACCGCCCCCAATTGTCTTTGCTGTTTCCCTACGCCAAGCACATCCGGTTTTTCAACGATTATTTTGAGAAGAACCTACCCGCCCGGGAAATCATACAGTCATCGGAATTAGAGAACCTGGATATTATTTTTAGCAAGCCCAGCAAAGACATCCATATGAAAGGCTCCGATAAGCAGGTGATAGAGGAGTTATTCACCTACCTGAAGAAGCAATACGACATTATCATTGTAGACTCATCGCCAGCTGGTTTGGTCACAGATTATTTCGCCATTGCCCGTTTTCTGGATGTCAACCTGTTTGTGCTGCGGCAAAACTATACCAAGCTAAGCCATATTGGGGAGATCAAGCGGGTATTATCAAAAGCAAAGTTTTCCAAGGTAGGCCTGGTATTTAATAACGTGAGAACGCACCCGGTAGATCGTTACCAAAATTACTATAAGCCTTACCAGTATCATTAGCATTCGGTGAGTTGATGAAGAAGTTTGTTTCGGATAGCGTATTTATTACGGTAGGTGGTTTGGTGAATCGAGTGAAGGGATTCCTCTTCATCCCACTGATTATTGTCTACATCGGATTAGAGGGATACGGGGCCTATACTCAGATTATTATCACCACGCTGCTGCTCAAAGCGGTTTTTTCTTTGGAATTAGGCAGTGGCTTTCAGCGATTTATCCCGGCTGAAAATGACCGTAACACCCGCGCCCTGCACTTTGGCTCGGTCTTGTACCCCACCTTATTGCTAGGTATACTGGGCTCACTTTTTTTGCTGGGCAGCGCCGGGTGGCTGAGCCGCTTATTTTTTGAAAACCAGTACCAAGAGGCATTGATGGTATCTTCCCCGCTGCTTCTGAGCGGAGTGCTGTATGCCAATGGCAGTAAGTTCCTGTTGGCCGAAAAGCGCTTTAAGACCTACACCCTGCTCACCTTTTGTTATGACTTATTGCCCTATCTGGGCTTCATCGGAGGGATCATGCTCTCCCGAGACGTATACTATGGCATGCTGGTCTACCTGGCAATGGATATGGTGGTGGCACTGGCCATTCTGGGGGTCATCTTATCCCGCCTTCCCCTGGCCCGTTTCTCCTGGAACCTTTTCAGACAATATGTAAGATACACCTATGCCCTTTCCCTCAGTTCTATTGAAGGAGGACTGCTGGACAAGGTGGATCGCTATTTTATCGGTTTCTTTTTGGGAGTAGAAAGCCTGGGTATTTACAATGTGGTCTATAAAATCTGCTCAGTGAGTGATTTTATTACCGTGCCGATCAAAAAGCAGTTGATGAGCTATTTATCAGGTGCCTGGGACCGGGGCCACGAACGGGAATCCCGGCTGGTTATTCAACAGGCGCTGTTGCTATTTATGATTCTGAGTATTGCCCTGGTCAGTTTCCTGACTATTAATATTCACGACATTTTTGCATTGGTCTTGCAGGAAGATCCGCAAACCTTACCCCTCCCCTGGATTGTGCTGTTCATCGGGCTGGGCATTACCGCCTATGCCAGCAAGCGTTTTTACAGCCTGTTAATCTATCTGCGGCAGCACACCCTGGATGAGTTACGCTACCAAACCGTGGGACTGATATTAAACGTGATGCTAAATACTGCACTGATTCCTCCATTAGGGTTATTAGGCGCTGCCATTGCAACCTTTATAAGTTATGCAGTGATGATTATTATGGTGCAGATGCGGTACCGCCTGGCATTATCGTGGGCATTCTGGGGGCATATTTGTACCTTTACCTTACTGGCAACAGGTATTATGCTGCTTGGCCATTATGCTTTCGGGGGAAAAACACTCTGGTGGCTGGGGCTTAACGGCTTAGTCTCGGCAGTCGTTTATTTTGGCCTGATTCTTTTGCTAAAGAAAGCTCTACTGGTTGATATTCAACAGCAGGTACGAAAATTTCAGAAACTGGCGTAATACGATCCTGGTAGGCCCTGAGAGATTTGATGTATGCGATTACTTTACCTAAGCTATTCCAAGATACCCTCCCGTTTTGCCAACAGCATTCAGGTAATGCACATGTGCCATGCCTTTACCCAACAAGGCTGGTCCGTGAACCTGTTTTACCTGCCCACGGCACTGAAAGGTGACATTGGCACATATTATGGTTTGCCGAATACGCTGGTCCAACTCGTGCCCATCCGCATGCCACGCGTCAAAGTAATTTCCCGCTTTTTGTATGCCCTTCGGGTGATCTGGTCAATCAAACGCAACGGTTGGAAAGGCCTCCTGTATGGCCGGGATTTTTTCTCGCTGGCGCTGATCGCCAAAACCCAACTGATCCGCGAACCGATCTACCTGGAAATTCACCAGCCGCCTTCCGACCGGCTGGAAAATTATCTGCAACAAACCATCTTCCGCAGCACCCAATTTAAAGGGCTGGTCGTGATCTCAGAAGCCTTGAAGCAGGAATACGAGCGTCGCTTTGGGAAGCTGGTGGCCGGGAAGATTCACGTGGCGCATGATGCGGCATCTCCATCCAAAACAATTTCCTCTGTTTTACCCGCGTCCGATGTTCCGCGAGTGGGCTACACCGGCAGCCTGCAACCAGGAAAAGGAATGGAGCTTATCGCAAAGATTGCAGCTGATCTGCCCGAATGCGAATTTCATATTGTAGGCGGCACTGATGAGCAGGTCGCTTATTGGAGTCAACAATGCCCACCGCACGTATATTTTCACGGACATCAGGACCCGCAAAAGATTGCCGATTACCTGGCGAGCTTTGATGTGGTGCTGGCACCGTATCAACCGCAGGTAAAAGTAGGGCACAAAAAAATTGATATTGCCCGCTGGATGTCGCCGCTCAAGCTGTTTGAATACATGGCGGCGAGTAAACCCATTGTTGCCAGCGACCTGCCCGTGCTTCGGGAAGTATTACACCACAAACAGAACGCGCTGCTTATCAATCCTGATGATATCGCAGCTTGGGTACAAGCTATTCGGAGTTTACTGGAAGATGAAAAGCTGCGGGAGCAACTAAGCCAACAGGCCCACCGCGATTTTCATCAGCATTATACCTGGGAAAAGCGAGCCGAGCAATTAGGCCAATTATTTGATACCTTGCATCACCAAACCACCCCTGCCTTATGACTCCGTGGTTACTGATTCTAGCGTTCATCACCGTTATCCTGGCCGGATTGCTGCTGATCCAGCGTAAAGATTTTATCTTCTTTGCCGCCTTCGTCTGCGTGTTTACCCCGCTGGACTATATTGATCGATTTTTCTTCACCGTACCCAGTGCCATCCGCTGGCTTCCGTTTCTGGCGATTGCCGCGCTGGCGGTGGTTACGGCTCTGTTGAAGTACCGGTATGCCCTACAAATTCCGAAGGGACTGGTGGTTATTTATGCGTTGATCTTAGGGGTTTCGGGTATTTCATTGCTGATGAACCACAGCTCCGGGCTGGCTATGCTGGTGGCCCAGCGCGGATATATTATGATCTTCTCTTTTCTGGTGCTACTCAAAAATGTGTACGGCACCTATACCAAGGAAGATATTTACCGATTGCTGGTCTGGATTGGAGTCATTCACTTCCCGATTGCGCTGTTTCAGCGGGTGGTATTTGTTAGCCTGTTACACATTGAATCGGGCGATATGGTTTCCGGCTTGTTGCCTATTGATGGGTTTTATCTGTTTTTCCAGTGTATTTGTGTGCTCATTACGATGGTTTTCTGGCTGAGAGGTCAGCGAATTATTCCTCAGCTATCTTCTGAGATTACATTACTTCTCTTGCTGGGTTCAGTGGCCATTGGGGCCAACAAAGCCGGGCTGATCATGCTGTTTGTGATCTTTGGGTTTGTTATTTTCCGTTCGGAGCGTCGGCTGGTATTCCGGCATATGCGCAAGATTATGGTGGCCGGTGTGGCTGTGGGTATTGCCTTCATCACGTTCACCTTTGTGTACAACCAGGAGTTTGCCAGCAATGAGCAAAGCTCTTATACCTCCCTACTCACTGATCCCGCGTTCTTTATCCGCTATAACTTTGCCGGAAGCAGTGAGCGCTCCCAGTTCACCCCTTCCGGGCGTTTAAAGCGAGGGGCGGCTATTACTTTTAGCTGGAAACACGTAAATACCAAGCTTCGCACCACCTTATTAGGACTGGGGCCGGGGGCTACGGCCGAAAGCAACCTACCAGGTGCTAATGGTGGTTTGGCCAATCGCTATCCGAACTACTACATCAATCGGGTGGCGATGGCGATGTACCTGGGTGACCTGGGCATCATTGGACTGGGGCTGCATATGGCCTTTCTGCTGTACCTGCTCCGCTGCACACCGATTGACCTTAAAAAGGATGACACTATCAGCCGCTCGATGGACTATCGGATTCGGGAAGGGTTTGTCTTTCTGGCGCTGGTTTTCTATACCTATGAAAACTTGTATTTCGAGCCCATGTTTGCTCTGCTCATCGCAGTGATGGCGTATCCGTATGCGAAAGAGCGAGCACCGAAAACCATAGCGTCAGATCCTGTTTACCATCAGCGTCGTGAGATCAGTGGAGCATAGCCATCAAGCGGAGCAGGATGTTCTACGGGTTTGTGTCATTAGCCGACCTAAGGTGGCCTTACTAGATTCCACCCACTTATGGCATAGGAATATAGAAGTGCTGATTGCTTACCAAAAAACCTTACGGGAAAAACACCAACTTGCGCTGACGTTCACGCATATTTTTCCGGATCAGCCGCACTACGATGTCATCATTGTTTTTTCCCGCATTACGGCCCAGATGAGTAAACCGGAACGGATTGATATGCTTAAAAAACTACGTTCCTGCTGCCACCGCCTGCTATGGTTTAGCGAGCGCGACAGTGCCGGGTCTACCGAGTTTGAGGTGTTACCCTATGTAGATCGTTACCTGATGCGGCAAAAATACCGCCACCTGGAAGACTATGAGCAAACCTACTACTTCAACCGCAAGTACGCCGATTTTTACGCTACCTGGCAGAACCGGCCCCGAGAGTCCTTTGAAGCGAACGAGTTATTGTCTCAGCATACCGAGCACGTTCACAAGATAGGTTTGTGGTGGAATATTGCCTATAATATTCTGGCGGCTGTTCCCCGCTGGGAGCGATGGTTGGATGTCTATTTTCGGAATAAAACGCCGGAATTCCCGCCTCATTCAGTGTTAACCACCAAAAAAGATATTGACCTCCACGCCATGTTTGTGATTAAAGACCAACGAGGCGCGATCAATGCCCAACGGCATCATGCCTGGGAAAAATTAGCCACCATGCAGCAAGAGTTCAGCATTACCCCTACGGATCGACGGGTATCCGAAAGAACCTATTTTGCCTATATGAAACGCTCTTACTGCGTGCTCAGCCCGTTTGGGTGGGGCGAAATCTGCTACCGGGATTTTGAGGGCTTTTTGTGGGATACCTGCCTACTCAAACCCGATATGGATGATATAGATACCTGGCCCGATTTATTTGAAAAGAACCAAACGTACGTTCCCCTGGCCTGGGATCTGAACGATCTGGAAGAAAAATTAACCGCTACGCTGGCGGATGACTACTTCCGGCAACAACTGACCCAGCAGGCCTACCAGCGCTATATTTCACTGTGGAACGCCTCCGGCATCGAGGCATTATTAGATCGATTTACGACCATTATCAGGACATCCTTATGAAGCACCCGTATCACCAGAAGGTAAGTTTTGCCATTGGCACCGGACGTTGCGGAACCAAGTTTTTATACCAGCTTTTTCAGAAAGAAAACGGGGTGGCATCGCACCACGAGCGACATCCACTAAGCGATACTTATCAGCGGTACTGCCAGTGGAACCAGCTGCCGGTAGATACAGCCGGTTTTCTGGCTCAGAAAGAAGAAGGCATCCGGCAGGATTTATCAAAATACACGCATTCATTTGAAGCGAGCGCCTACCTTTCGCTAAGCGTGCTGCCATTGTATGAGCAGTTCGACGCAAAATTTGTATTTCTGGTCCGCAGCCCGCATAAGGTTGTTAACTCCTATTTGCAAAAACACTGGTATGAGCAAAGCGTGCATCGGGCGGATTATAAGCTAGCGGCGGGGTTTCAACCCGGAATGAAAGAATCGCACCACAGTTTCAGCCGGTTAGTACCGCGCGGTGAGGAAGCGGAGCGATGGGCTCATTACACGCAAGTGGGGAAGCTGGCCTGGTTCTGGCGCACGATCAATGATGCCATTCAGAAGCAATTTGCAAGCCTTCCGGATACTCACCGTATGACCATACGAATTGAAGATTTCAACTTTCAGAAATATCAGGAGGTATGCGATTTTCTGCAATATCCTCAAACCCACTCAGCCGCCGCCTTTGAAAAGCTTACTTCGTCCAAACCCAACCGCCTGTACAGTCGCCGGACGGTAGCGGACTGGTCGGAGCAGGCCCGGGAAGAATTTGAGCGGGAAGTAGCCTCCTTGAGCGAACAGTGGAATTACCCCTGGCAAACGGCCCCGCTTATTACGAAAGAAGAGAAACAGGATACCAGGCAACCAGCTCCCTGGAGGGTTAAGTACCAACAGTTGCGGAAAGATCTACAACTACGGAAAAAGTTAATTCAGTTTCTGGAGCGTCATTAAGCCACCGGAGATACTACCTATTCAAAAGCATTTGTTTATTTTGTGCATCTAACGCAGTTCAGTAACGCATGACTCCTGACCAAAAAGCCATTGTATTGAACGGATTAGCCCGAGGGGGCACCAATATAACCTGGAATATCTTACAATCGCACCCTAATGTGGTATCTCCCGTACATGAAACCAACGAGATCATCGGCACACGGAGCCACCTGACATTACTCAAACCGTTACTCACCCAAAACCCCTTTCCACCGCTGTCTTCGCTGATCACCCGCTACGTGCGCCACCGGTTTGCGAAATACAAGCTGAAAAATTTACAGATTGAAGACAATCGATATAAAACAGAAGACTTGCCTTACTCCCAGCAGGAGATCTTACAGGCGACTTTATGTATTAAAGGAATTTGTTCGGCCAACAACTGGGATCTTCATTATTCCAACCTGCTTTCCCAAAGTTTTTCCAAGATATTTTTCATTAGCCTGGTGCGCAACGGCTACGCCATTTGTGAAGGGTGGAAACGACGGGGAGTGCCACCGAAAAAAGCGGGAAAACTGTACGCCAGATTCGTAGAACAAATTGTAAACGATCAGGCCAAATTTCCACAGTATAAGATCGTTAAATTCGAGGATGTACTCCAATCGCCTTTTGATATGGCGGAAACCTTATTCCAGTTCATTCAGGAGTCTCCAGCCACGCTTCCGAAATTACGGATCAAAGTGAAAAACACTGTCAATCTCAAGCAGAAGCACGAAACCCACTACGGCGAGCTAAACCGCAAGTACTGGTTTAGCCGGGACACCATTGGAGAGATTATCAAATATGATATCAACCGCCTTCAGGCAAACGGCTTATCAGCCCAGGAAAGGGCCTTGTTCAGGCAGGAGGCCAGAGAGGCACTTGCCTACTTCTCTTATGAAGAACTTAACGCCTAGTTTGGTGGAAATTACTGACGGGCTGTGATCTCCGAATGAGGCTGTATCCGGTGAAGGAGATTTTTCTCAATACTTTGCAGTAAGGCAGGGAGGGTGAGATTTTGCTGGTAGAAAGCATAAGCATTTCGTTTCATCAGCACTCTTTTTTCCGGGGTTTCTTCGATCTCCTGAATGATGGCTGGAAGATCAGTGACGGCGTTTTTATACAGATAGCCGTTAGCACCCTCTTGCAGATATTGTCGGGTAATCTGCATGTCTGCGGCGATGATGAGTTTTCCGTTGCGCATGTAGCTGTTCATCACTCGCTGTCCGGAAGCGCCTACTTCCTCCTTCAATGGTAAAATACAGGCCTTCGCTCCCCGCACCAGCGCCTCAAATTCCGCTTTCGGAATGTCCTGCTTCACGGTAATGTGATCGGGCAGATCACTTATCTGATGTAGCTCCTGGTTCACATGCGAGCCTACTACGATGAGCCGATGCGGGATTGTGCGGAAAGCATCGATCAAGGGTTGATAATCGCGGTTTGAGTAGCCGCCAGCGAAATAATAAGAATTGCTTTCTACCGGAGAGAAACCGGGTTGATGCGCTACTTCCTGAGTGTCAACGACGGGCAGATACGTGAAGTACGAAGGAGGCAGCTGAAGCTTCCTGGAATAGCGTAGAATATCGGACTCCGCATTCAGCACAAAAGTTTGTTGAGGAAGCGGAACCAAATGGATAAACCGCCGATAGTGGTTGAATAAACTGGCATTCTGAATGAGAAACCCTACCCACACAAAACGCTGGCAACGAATCAGGTTGAGCCAGATAAGTATCCGAATGGGTATGGCTACATATCCTACCCCAATGAGCACCTCTGCTCCCGAAATTGCTTTGGTATGTCGGAGTACAAAAAAGAAATCAGAGACCATCGCCATCAGTTTCTGTTTCCGGCTGGTCTGCCCTTTCAAATATTGCGCTTGTTTTATCTCAACAAAATTAAAGTGTTGGGTAAGTACTTTCGCTACATCACCGTGCGTCAATATTTTACTCTGCAAAAGCTTGTACACTTTGGAAAAATAAGCTCGCTTTAAATAGAATGAATCTTAGTAATTTAATATAAAAAGAGGATACTACCCACTGAAAGATATAAAAACCCTTTACGCATTTACAAACGGGGACTCATACAACTGAAAATACTGCTCAGCCACTACCCGGGCTCCGTAATGCTTTTTCACCTTTTGCTGGGCCGAGGCCGCCTTTTCCCCCATTTTCTCAGGATGACCCAACGCCCATTTCAACTTTCCGGCCAGATCCTCTGCCGACTTATCCTTAAAAAAAAGTACCTCCCGGTCGGTGAACACCGTATTGTTCTCAGGAATATCACTGCCCACAATCGGGGTTCCTGTGCTAGCCACCTCCAACAACATCAGTGACATACCCTCATTTTCAGACGGAAAAATGAAGTAACTGGCTTTACTGACCAGAGACATCAGGATGGGCTTAGAGGCTACATAGCCAACAAAGGTCACGTTCAGTCCGGCGGCCAGGGTTTTCAGTTGCCTGCTGTACTCAGGAGCATGAGAATCCTGCCCCACAATTACCACTGGTCCTTGATAGTTAATTTTCCGTAATGCCTTGAGCATGGTATGACAGCCTTTGGTGGCCATGATCCGGCGGGCTGAGAACAGCAGATAATCCCCTGCTACACCGTGGGTACGCAAAATATCTTCGGCTCCCGCATCATCATATTCAGGCTGAATATCCACGAAATTCGGGACGAAATGCACGGGTTTACCATATCGGCGTTGATAATACTCGGTGAGCGGTTTCGACACTGCCGTCAGGGTCGCGCCTGAATATACAAACAAACGCTCCATCAGTTTAAAGTACTGTTTACCAATGACACCCCACTTATCACGGCGGTAAGGGGCTTCCTGAGATGTGGCCAGTACCCGACCCTTCAGTCGTAAAAAGGGGATAAAGAACGCCGAATCGGTTTTATGTACATGAATAAGGTCGTATTGCCCGAACAGGCACAGATGAAGACAGCACAGGGCGTAATAGAGAAACACTCCGGCATTCCCAAACGGAAAGCTCGGCATCTGAATGACGCGTACTCCCCGAAGATGTTCTGTCGTCAGGTGGGGAGTTTTATAGCAGTAGATCGTAACCTCCTGATATTCTTTGCCCTGCTGCACCAGCAGTTCGGCCACCCGGCTGGAACCTCCCTGCGAAGGATAATATTTGATGCCAAAATGCGCGATGCGCTTGTGCTCGTTCATGTAGTGACTGCTTCTGAATCCAGTAGTTGAAAATAACTTTGTTGAAACGCGGCAAAGGTAAAATGCTCTCGGATCATTGCCTGGCTTTTCGCCCCGTAGGCGGTCCGTAAGGCGGTATCCTGGATTAACCTGGCCAGACTTTGGGTCATACCTTCCAAATCCTCTACCGCATGTAAATAGCCATTTTTTTGAGGTATTACCAAATAATTATTGTCGCCTACCTCAGTAGCTACCACCGGCAAGCCGCAACTCATCGCCTCCATCACTGCATTGGAAAGCCCCTCAAAACTCGAGGTACACAAGTAGATATCCGACTGGCTTAGTTGTTCCAATACATTACCAGGATTAATCAGTAGCTGTACGTGAGACTGTAATTCCAGCTGCGCAATCATCTGCCGGATTTCCGTTTCCAGTCCGCCGTAGCCAATGATCGTATATTGAAAATGCGTGAGGCCCTGATTGCGTAACTTTTGCATGATACGAAGCGCCCGCTCGTAGCCCTTCTGGGCCACAAACCTCCCAACGGTCACAATACGGACTTCTTCTTTCTCTATTGAAAGCGGACGGGCTGGCATCTCTTCCAGCGCATTATGAATGACGATAAACTTAGCCGCCTCAAACCCCTCCTGCACCAGGTTTTTCACCCCGGCATGGCAGTTGGAGATAGAATAGTCCAGCACATAATTGTGAAGTATCTTTAAAGCCGCTTTTTTTCGCCAGGGAATTCGGTCGTTACGAATACCCCCGTACACAATGGGCGAGGTGCCCGAAAAGCGAGCGGCGAGCGTAGCCATAAGCGTATCGCTGGGTAAAAAGCAAAACAAATGCTGCAGGTGATGCTGGCGAATCAGGTGGATCAGTTGCTTCAGTTTTTGCAGCATATGCCCCGACAGAAAAACCGCATCAATATGCTCTTCCTGAATTTTCATCCGGTGCTTAGGATGCTGCGGTTGCTCATCCAGGATAACCAAAAAGGTATTATACCGCGCTTGTAGAGCTTTGGCAAGCAGGATACTTTGTTTCTCTGCTCCGCCATTGGCCAGAGACCGAATCATAACTCCTACCCCGGATGTTTCTGTCATAGCTAGGTGAGAATGCATCGTATTATCAAACCGAAAAATACAATGCTGAACCAGTAACTCAAAGCCCGACAGGACCTTAATTTTCTAAAAACCAGACAGCCCTTTACAAATCTGATTTCATCCCGCGCACGCTTATATGAAGGCAAGAAGGAAGTGCTGCTCCTTTCAGGCTTATACTAAAAGCATGAGGCGCCCCCTACGAGGCACCCCACACTGGTACTTGGTTTTTCTAAAAAAATATTATTTCCCTCTTTCCCCAATAGCTTCCATAGGATCAGTATTTGGCACTCCTGCGGGTTGCACAACGTGGGTTAATGGCTCGACGTTATTTTCAGCACCATTATAACCCGTGGTTTGATTCAACACATTCTCAACGTTACCAACGATATAATCCTGGTAAACAGGCCAGAAAATATGCATAGGGTCCATGGTGTACTTGGTGGTTGGGTAAGTGGCCCACGGAACCTCATCCCGGAAAAAAGTATTCTTTTCCATCATTCGGTCATAATAGAAACTGTTGGCAGACAGAGACTTCTCGATATCATTGGCAGTAAGTGAATACGTTCTACCGTTGTAAGCAGAGTTTCCGGTTTTTGCCAGAATAACCGATATCCGTACCAGTTCATCGTGTCGGTACTCTTCACCAAATAACTCCCGGTTTCGTTCGTCCAGGATGGCGCCAATTCCTTCAGTCTGCACATCGCCTACTGTATACATTTGCATGGCATTAGCTCGCTGACGAATGGTATTTATGTCTTCGGTTGCTCCGGTAATATTACCTTGCCAGAACCGGGCCTCAGCTCTTACCAGATAAGCTTCTGCAGCCCTCATGATATACATGTCCTGCTTTCCCCCATCTTGTCTGTCCGGGCGATCTTCCAGATTGGGCGCATAGAATTTATACCTTGGGTATCCGTACCAGCATCGGATAGTATCCTTACACAGCAGTTCTCCATTATGAAATAACCGCAGTGGTTGCAAATAAAAAGGAGCCGTGGCTTCACTCTCTAATAAAGCAGGATTATCATATAATACGTCTTCCATTTCAAACCAACTGACATCTTTATGTCGGTAATCCTGTTCATCAACCTCACCTTTAAAGTTCCATACATCATACTGCGAATAATTGGTCAGGCGACCAAAGCCTTGCCCCCGTCCCCACTTTTGCATCATCTTTCCTCCACTTGGGCCAGTGCCCTGCTGAACGTTGGTTCCAATGATAGAACCGGCTGGGGGTGCCTGAACGCCCAGATTGGTACTCACAAAGTTAGGCCCCCAGGCGCGAACCCTGGCCGATCTTCCCTGGCTTCCCAGTACAAAAGGCTCGTTCACAATGAGCCAGATACCTTCCGGGTTGGTTGCCTTCTGAGCACCTTTGTTCATATGCAGGGTGTTGATAGCATCGGCCGATACAAAACCGCTTTTGCCAGGATACCTTTCCCCGGTAAAAGGGCTGAAGGTATTGGCCACTTCTACTGAATCGAGAGTTACGTCGGCATCCGTAAACAATCTTATCTCACCACTCTCCAATACAAGGTTCATTTGCTCTTCTGCATCAGCAAACCGTTCATTAAGCATATAATACTTAGCCAGCAGAATTCTTACTGCGGACTTAGGAGCCTGCCCAACAAATAATTGGCTTTTGGGCTTAACGTGTTGCACTGCAAATTCAAGATCCGTGATCATCTGATCCCAGATACCCTGCATGTGGAAAACCTTATAATCTCTTCTGGCTTCAGAAACTACATTGAGCGGAAATGCCACATTCCCAAATTGCATAGTGAGTTGCATGTAGAAAAAGGCGCGCAAAAAGTACGCACTTCCTAACAAGTGGTTCCTTGCCGGGTCATTCTGCCCCTCCTCCCATTCCGGGTTATCAATGTAATCAATCACCGTGTTGCAGCTTTTAATATACCTATAGTTACCTTCGTAGAATGATCTGGCCCGTCCGGCATCGTTATCCCGGCTATTGATCGGGGTAGCATAGGTTCTCAGGTCAACAAAGGCATCGGGCTTATCGGTGGCGCTGACTACCGAGGCATCGCTCATATTATGGTTGAACAGTAGTTCTTTATTGTCCCCATTCCACTGTTGGAAAACGCCGTATAAGGCCCCTTCCAAAGCAGTTTGTAATCCGGCAGCATCGGTAAATGTATTACCAGGACTCAAAAATGATAAGGGTTCTTCTTCAAGAAACTCATCATTGCAGGAAAGTGTACACAGTAGGAACACTGCAACCATGCCCCCCTTCAAGATTGTTATATTTTTCATTTCTAAAATATTTTCTATCTGAATAATTTAGTTTTTTATCGAGTACCGTATTATTAGAAAGTAAAGTCCAGACTAAAGGAATAGGTACGAGGCATCTCCCTCTCTGATTCGGGGTCACCCAGGATCCAGTCGGTCAATACAGCAACATTTTCAATATTGAATGCTAACCGTACCCGGTCAAAGTTGATCGTTTCTAATACGCTAGCCGGAAGACTGTAACCCAATGAAACATTCTGTAGACGTAGATAAGATTTGGAGATATAGGCATTGTTGCCGAAACTGATGGAATTAATCCGGGCAGCATCATTGATAGGGTTGTTGGGAGTCCAGTAAGGAAGGTTAAACCAGTTATGGTTTTTAATGTATTCCTGTCGGTTATTAAACGGGAAGTTTGTTCCGCCTTTATACCCCAGTTTTGCCAGGAAGACAATTCCCAAATCAAATCCCTTGAATTCTACATCGTTGCGAAAAGTAATATACCATGGGTTATTGTCTAACCCCAGAAAAATCTTGTCATCTACATCGATATCACCATCCTGATCCTGATCTACGTATCTAAAATCTCCCGGAAACAGGCCGTACTCAGCGGCTTCGGCTTCCTCACCCAATTGGTATACGCCATCGAGTTCCCAATCCCATATTACATCTTTGTTTTCACCAATAAACCACCCATTCTGCAGGTCATCGGGTTCTTTCAGGACCGGATTTCCTTTGTCATCCAGTACCGGGTTCCCTTCTGAATCGGTAACAGGAATAGGATCGTTACCAAATGTGGTAATTTCATTGACGGCATAGGTGACGTTGAAGGTGCTGGTCCATATAAAACTGCCTGAACTTACGTTGATGCTGTTCAGTCCAAGCTCGAATCCCTGATTACGTAAATTACCAACATTCGTTTTGGCAGAGCTAAACCCGGTAACTTCCGGTAATTTCTGGTCTAAGAGTAAATCTCTGGTTTCCGAAGTGTATACATCCAAAGAGCCACTTAATCTTCGACCGAAGAAGCCAAAATCAATCCCTACATTGTAGGCCTCATTCTTTTCCCACGACAACGCAGGATTGACGATCCTATCAAGTTCTACGTACGGAGTCGGGATATAACCTCCATCGTAATTAAGGTAAAGATTGCTGCTCAATCTGGCAAAGGCATTGTAATCTTCCAGGCCGCTACTGTTACCGTTTATACCCCAACTGGCCCGTAGCTTCAGGTAACCCATCCACTCGGGTGCCGACGCCATAAAGTTTTCATTGGTGAGAGTCCAGGCCGCCGATAAGGATGGAAAATTGCCATACAGGTTATCGGCACCAAAACGAGAGAAGCCATCCCGCCTGATGGACGCCGAGAAATTATAACGGTCACCAAAAGCATAGTTTACCCGGCCCATAATCGCCGTGCGCGAGTTCTTCTCATCATACGATGTATTTGAGGGATTTAAACCAAATCCCAATGCATGATATTCCAGAGCCTCGGTAGGGGAAAAATTATTTGTTTGGGCATCCGTTTCCCATCTTGAATTTTGTTCGGTGTTGTATAGGGCAGTCACTGAAAACCGATGATCGCCAAACTCTTTATCCCAGTTCAGGATGTTGTTGAGCTGCCAGGAAAATTCCTGATTGTGTCTTCTCCGGGCTTCACCCACAGCTCTTTGCGGATTTTCACCACTATCAAAATCAAACCTTCTCCGGATATCAACTCTGGGGGTATAGTCAATCCTGAAGGAAAAACCCAGGGGTAGCGTTGCATTCGCATATATGGTAGGGTTGATCATATACCGGTCGTAGAGCCGTTCATTCCAGGAGGGTTCTATGTACGGGTTGCTACGGTTAGATCCGGCACTCTGATCGTTCAGGTTTTCCAGCGTACGGGGAGCGCCGTTTGCCCAGGGTTGATCATACGGTGAAGCCGTACGATAACCGTCACTTTCAATTGGCTCCTGTCCCTCATTCTGATAAGAAAAGTTGGCATTGACCCCCAGGTTTAAAAATTTTGCCAGTTCCATATCCAGATTCAGACGCGAGGTGATGGCTTTGAATTTCTCTCCGATTTGCACCGATTCCCGATCGCTGTACCCTAATGAATAATAATAAGAAACTTTCTCGTTTCTTCCCGATACACTCACGTCATAATCCTGCCTCACTCCCGTATGGAAAAGAAAGTCCTGCCAGTCGTAGACTGTACCATTATTGAAATTTTCTTTTTCAATTTCCCAAAAACCAAAATTATCTACCCAGGCGCTATTGATTACGGCCGGATCTGTCTCCCCGGCAATACCATTAGCATCTAACCAGTCATTTTGAAATTCTGCCGGTACATTATCGAATCTATCAAATTTGGACCAGGCATCCGTGGATGTGCTGGTGATGGATTCGTTCATGTCGGTTAACCAATTTAATACTTCGTCGCCCCCTTTGAAGGTATTGATACGCTTAGCTCCCGTTACCAATCCTACCCGCGTGCTAAAATTAATTCTTGGTTTGCCAAATTCACCTTTCTTGGTAGTGAATATTACTACCCCATTGGTGGCCTGCGAACCATAAATGGCCGCTGCACTGGCATCTTTCAGCACATCCACGCTGGCGATATCGTTGGGGTTAATTTCGGCAAGATCTCCCCTGAAAATCACTCCATCCAATACAATCAGTGGCCGGTTGGCTTCTCGTTCCTCATCCACATCATCGTCTAAGTCGGCTTTTATAGAAGCATCACCGCGGACCTCAAAATCTGCCACTCCCCGGGCATTAGTAGCATAACCTACCTGCATTCCCGGCACGGTGGTTCTTAATATTTCTGAGACACTTCCGGGTTTATACTTTGCCACTTCGGCGGCTTGTACGTTTACGATAGAACCGGTGAGATCTTTCTTCCTTTGCGTACCATAGCCAATCACCACGATTTCTTCTAATGAAGTAACATCGGAGGCTAAGGTGAGATTAATCTCCGATCGGTTTCCAACAGCGACTTCCTGGGTTACATAGCCAATTGAACTGAAAACAAGGGTGGCATTACCATCTGATACGTTGACAGAATAATTGCCATCTGTATCGGTAATGCCCCCGGTAGAAGTCCCTTTCACGATGACATTCACTCCGGGTAACCCTTCGTTATTGTCACCATCCAAGACTTTACCGGTTACTCTCTCTTGAGCAGATACAACTGTTGCAAATGTAACTGCAATAGCAAACGCCCCTAAGAATTTCTTAAGTAGTTTTTTCATCATTGTAGTAGTTTTAGGTGTGATATTTTATTAATATAATAATAATTGTGTATTCAGTAGTATAAATTGAAAATTTAACTCAATAATTACGATTAAATTAACAATGTGTTAACAATCAATTCTTCTCTAAATTGGTGGTACCAATCAGAGAAGAAGCGGAACACTCTCTAAATGAAAACAAGTTAACGTGCTGGATAACAAGCAATTAGCACATTAGTAATTCCTGGGCAAATATCGTGGCACTATGATATATTTTTTCGTCTGATTAAAGGTCCAAAAGAAAATGCTTTACCAATTCCTACACAGGTTCCTGACTAGAAAATGTGCTTTACATACCTGCTGATCAGCAAAATTGGAAGACTAAATATTGCTGTAATCTCACTCGTGAGGGCAAAGAACAGAGATTTTTGAAGGGCTCATAAATCCCACTTTACACTTCAGGGTGACACATAACTTAGCAATCCTACTCGAGAATTTTTATTCCTATAGGTATCGCCACCTTATTTTTTGGATCACCATCATCAGTTTGCCTGCTCTTAGCTGCTTATTCTCATGCCCATTATCCTTCTATCGAATCTTATGACATTTACAATTTTGTGGTATCTTACAAGGGTAGAAAATCTCCACAACCATGAACGAGCAATTTGCGATACAGTCAGCCCAATATCAATTTCCTTATCACTATCTGGTAGATATTCAGCAACAGGAGTTCAGTAAGAACCTGGGCTGGGGCCTGGATTATTACACCTATATGAAGAAAGCCATGCAGTTGGTGAAGAAGTATGCCCAGGGTGATATTCTGGATATTGGCTGCGGTGATGGTTTTCTGCTCAATAACCTGATGCGGGAACCGGAGATGCAGCGCTTTCAGGCAGTAGGCATTGACATTGATGAGAAGCCCATCAAGTTTGCCCAGGCCTTCGCCACGGACCTTCCCAATACCACCTTCCTCTGCGAAGATATTTTTCAGTACGAGCGTCAGTTCCAACTAATCTCCTGCGTAGAAACATTGGAGCACATTCCCGACGATATCATCAGTGCCTTTGTAAAACGCATTGCCGAGCTACTACTACCGGGCGGAACACTCGTGGTGTCGGTGCCATCGGTGAACACCCCGCTGAACAAAAAACACTTCCGCCACTACGACAGCCCACTCTTAAAAAGTTACTTCCCTGATTTTGAAGCTCTGGAAGAACATTTTATTTCCAAAAAAAATACCCGCCTGTACAAAGGCATCCAGTTTCTGCTCTGCAACCGCCACCTAAACCTCAACTTCTCTCCCTTCCGAGATGTATTACTAGGCATTCACCAAAACAGCATGACCGACGGCACCCCCAACAACTGCGGTCACGTAATGATGGTGTTTAAGAAGTCTTTATAAGCAGCCTCTTTGCATAAGACTTCGGAAGTTTGGGCAATTAAAAGTATAAAAATTTATCATGTCCAAAACTTCCGAAGTCTTCGACGAAGCCTTTTCATAAGAACCAACAATAGCTAGATAAGTATGAAATACGTCATAGAGAGAAATGAAATGGCGAAGCTCTCTTATTCATTATTAAAATACTGCCTTTATCGCGCCTCAATAGCAATGACGTCTAGAGAAAACTTGCATTTGCCATATAACAGCTTACAAATCCAAAGTATCATTATCTACATCTCCCTCCTTTGTCTCCTCATCACCCATAGCCTACCAGCTCAAATACCCCCAACAGAATATTCCCTTCAAGAACTGGTACAACAACAACCCACCACCATTAAAACCCTATTTCAGGAACTAGACCTCACCCGCGCCGGGCTCCAAAAAACAAAGTCTTACGTGCAGCAAGCCGACTGGGTAGCCGCCTGTGAGGCTTTACTAGATTATTACCAGCAAGCAGCTCCTCAAAATCGCTTTTACCGAAAGCCTATTCCGCCTTCCCAAAAAATCAACTCCCTGGGCGAAGCGATCCGCCGAGGCTCTTTTACCTTTCAGAACGTCACGGGAACCGTTCCGGTCTCCCCCCGAGGGCAGGTAGATTGGCAGTATTTAGGCCCCAAGGAGGATAAAGAATGGGGCTATTTTCTCAACCGCCATCAGGGACTGGTACAACTACTGCAAGCTTATAAAAACACTGGGAACGAAGTATACGCCCAAACCTGCGCTTCTTTGCTATTGGACTGGATAAAGCAAAACCCGCCTCCCAAGGAAGATGTCCGTACCGTCACCTGGCGGCAGTTGGAAGTGGGCAAGCGACTCTCGGCAGCCTGGCCCCAACTTTTCTACGGGTTTATGGCTACAGATGCATTTGCTCCGGCTGCTAAAATACTGATGTTGTCCTCTATCCCGGCTCACGCCCGCCACATCAAACAGCACCATCTCCGGCATGAGAACTGGACGATCATGGAGATGCACGGGCTGGTATCGGCGGCTTTGTACTGGCCGGAGTTCAAAGAAGCAAATACCTGGTATGAGTACTCCCTTGAACAAATGCAGCACGAGGCGCAGTATCAGCTATATCCTGATGGTGCCCAGACCGAGCTTTCAGTAGGCTACCATTACGTTTCATTGAATAACTTCAATAAGTTTATCGAGCTACTAGGGGAGCAACAGAAACCGGTTCCCGAACCATTACATCAGGCGGTAGAGCAGATGTATACCTACTTGAGCTACACTTTACGCCCCAACGCTACCAATCCGCTGAACAACGATTCTGACCTGCGCAATTACCAGGATATCATACTCGATGCTGCCCGCCGCTATCGTCGCTCCGACTGGACGTATATTGCCACCAACGGCCAGCAGGGAAGTTCACCCGCCGGACCGGCATCCCGTTTTTTCCCCTGGGCCGGACAGGCCGTATTGCGCTCGGGTTGGGAGGCCGATGCCCAATGGGCCTTCTTCGATATGGGACCCTGGGGAACGGCCCATCAGCACAATGACAAACTGCACCTTTCACTATCCGCTTTTGGGCAGGATTTGCTGGTAGATGCCGGACGCTACTGGTACCGGCACGACGAATGGCGTGATTACTTCACCGGCTCCGCCAGCCACAATGTGATTTTAATAGATGGATATGGGCAACTGCCTACCGAAAAGCGAGCGGAGCATCCCATCAGCGGGCAGAGTAGTATCCAGGAAGCGTTTGATTTTTGTTACGCAACCTACAATGGCGGATATGGACCGGAAGAGAAAGATGTATTATCCAGAGCCCGCCATAGCCGGGCGGTAGTACAATTGAAAGAAAAAGGGCTGTGGCTGGTAGTAGATCAGGTAACCACGGACCAGCCCCGAGAGATTTCTGCCCTTTGGCACATGCACCCAGATCTCCGGGTGCAGTCATCCGGCCAATCCATTTCAGGAACTACCAACAATTTTTCGTTTAGTATTACTCCGCTAGCTGATCTACCCTGGAAAACCGAAGTGGTTCAGGGGCAGACTCAACCAACAATCCAGGGATGGTACAGTGAGCAGTATAACCAAAAGCAGGAAGCTGCCTGCGCCATTTTCGAGGGAACTACTTCAGAAACGCAGGTCTTTGGCTGGCTCATGCAAGCCCATCCATCTGACGCAACCAACTGGCAAGCTACCCTGCTCAAGCAATCCGAACAATCCCTCCAAATCCGACTTGATAATAAGCATGGCGATATTCGAGAGGTAATTATCAGCTTTGACCCCAACGTACCAGCTACATTCACCAATGGTTATGAACTGCAAGGAAGGTTTGGTATGATCAGCTCCGGTCAACCTCCCCAGGTAGCTTTAGGAAAACTGTATGATCAGCACGAACTTATTAGTGAGGATGATGGAAATGGTCAGTAAATCGTCTTTTACAGAGCTGATTATGCAATTTTTATATTTGGAAAAACCTACTAGCAACTTTTTTCGTATATTTAAGCGACAAAAGTTATTAATATGATGGAAGTAGCCAAACTCTTAGGAAATTCTTCAGATCGTCCTTTAGACCTTATTCGCCTGGCTCGGGAAGGCGTGGATAAAGGCGCGATGCTGCAAGTGCAGGAGTATCTGGGCTTATCTCAAAAAGAACTGGCTCAACTGTTACACCTGACTCCCCGCACGCTCCAGCGTATGCAGGACAATGACAAACTTCCTTCAGCCGCCTCCGGGCAGTTACTGGAATTGGCGCGGGTATACAGTCAGGCCACCGAAGCTTTGGGTACCAACACACTAGCCCGGCAATGGCTACGACAACCGTTGACTGCGCTGGACGGCAACAACCCGTTACAACTACTGGATACTCCGGTGGGTATACAGTGGGTAAAGACAGTACTGGGGCGCCTGACGTACGGAGTATACTCCTGATGCTGGTTTACCGTCTGGTACGTCAACCCTATGCCCGGCAGCTTACCGGCGAGGGAGCTGCTTTGTTTGGCGGGCGCTGGAATTCAGTAGGGCATCCGGTTATCTATGCTTCGGAATATCGCTCCCTGGCTGTTCTGGAATACCGAGCCAACAATCCGCTTCCCATCCAAGACCTGATGATGCTGGCACTCAACGTACCGGATACATCCATCCAAGAGATTACCATTGACAGCCTGCCCGAAAGTTGGCAAAAGTACAGCTACGAAAGCCCGGTAGCCCACCTGGGAGATGAGTGGCTCACCCAACAGACATCGCTCATGCTTAAAGTACCTTCCGCCATCGTACCCGAAGAATTTAACGTCTTGATCAACCCTCTACACCCGCTAATGAGCGAAGTCCAGATAGAAGCCCTTCTCCCGTTTCTGATTGACAGCCGCATGTATTCGGCTGGGGAATAACATACTCTGGTTCACTACGCTTACTGAGAAAGTTATTCAGTCCTGTCAATAGCGTTTCTTTACAAGAAGTCAAAATCGCGAATAGCAAAAGAAAAGGACAGTACATGAAGGATAGTTTTTGATAAAGTTGTTATTTAGTGGGTAGTTGATTTTATGAAGACTGTCCCGAATGTGCGCGGGGCCTGCAAATACACAACCGTTATGATACACCGCTTAATGTCAGGGTGCCTGCTGGCAATGATTTTTTTTACGAATACTGCTTTTTCTTCCTCCACGGACAAACCTTCGCCCCCTGATTCCCGCCCCAACATTATCTTCATCTTAACTGACGACCAGCGGTGGGATGCCTTGGGATATGCCGGAAATAAACTCATTCATACACCGGAGATGGATAAACTGGCTCGGGAAGGAGTGTATTTTAGCCATGCTATGGTCACTACTCCGATCTGTGCGGGTAGCCGGGCGAGCATTCTGAGCGGGTTACATGAGCGTACCCATCGGTACAATTTTCAGACAGGGGCCATTCGTAACGAGTATATGCAGCAGGCATATCCTAAAGCGCTACGAGAAGCGGGTTACTACACTGGTTTCTTTGGCAAATTTGGAGTGCAATACGGAAATAAAGAGGCGCTGTTTGATGTCTACGAAGACTACGACCGAAACAATGCCTTTAACGACCGCCGTGGTTATTACTACAAAACGCTAAACGGAGATACGGTGCACCTAACCCGCTATACCGGGCAGCAAGCCCTGGACTTTATTGATCAGGCCGATGCGAATAAACCCTTTTGCCTGTCGCTCAGCTTTAGCGCTCCGCACGCCCATGACTCGGCGGAGGAACAGTATTTCTGGCAGAAGGAAACTGACCCACTGCACGCCGATACCGAAATGCCCGGCCCGGAGCTGGCGGACGACCGTTACTTCAATGCTTTGCCGGAGCGAGTGCGGGAAGGATTCAATCGTACGCGCTGGCACTGGCGCTACAATACTCCTGAAAAGTACCAGCACAGCGTAAAAGGCTACTACCACATGATCGCGGGCATCGATCTGGAAATTGCCAAAATCCGCCAGCAACTGAAGAAAAAAGGGTTGGATAAAAATACCGTCATCATTCTGATGGGCGACAATGGGTACTTTATCGGCGAGCGGCAACTGGCCGGAAAGTGGCTGCTCTACGATAACTCCATACGGGTACCGCTGATCATCTTTGACCCCCGGGAGAAAAAACACCGAGACATTGACGCAATGGCCCTCAATATAGATGTGCCCGCTACCATGCTGGACCTGGCTGGAGCCCCCATGCCAGAAGGTTATCAGGGCAAGAGCCTGTTATCTTTGGTAACCGGATCTTCTTCTGACTTGTCGCGGGATACGGTACTGATTGAGCACTTGTGGGAATTTGATAATATTCCTCCCAGCGAGGGCGTGCGTACGGCCGAATGGAAGTATTTCCGCTACGTGAATGACCACACCATTGAAGAACTCTATAATCTGAACGATGATCCCCAGGAAATTAATAATCTGGTCGATGATCCAGCCCATCAGGAAATACTAGCGAAGCTGAGTGCCGCCCTCGATCAGCGTATCCGGCAGTATCAGGATTCACTTTCCCTGGCTCCTTCGGGGCTGATGGTAGAATTCATCCGCCAGCCCGAAACCACAACCATCCACGATCCGCAGCCAGAGTATAGTTGGGTTATCTCCCCGCAATCCGGTACGCAACAGGCATACCAACTGCTGGTGGCCTCTTCTTTGGAATTACTGACTGATAATCAGGGTGATGTGTGGGATAGCGAGCAGGTCAGAAACAGCCAGTCGGCAAATATTGAGCATCAGGGTGAGGCTTTGAAGGCTCAGACAGAATATTTCTGGAAAGTGCGTATCTGGGATCAGGATAATCGGGTGACGGAATACTCGGAAGCGCAGTCGTTTAAAACGGGGCAGTTTCAGTCGGGCATTGCGCCGGGTAAGACCTTTCAGGTGGAAGAAATCAAACCGGTAGCTTTAGAGAAAACCGGTAACCAAAATTATTTTGTGGATTTTGGAAAAGATGCATTCGGCACCCTCGAGCTACACTACGAAGCAGCTTCTGCCCATACGCTGACCGTAAGACTGGGAGAAAAACTGAAAGATGGCCGGATTGACCGGGAACCCGGCGGCACAATTCGCTACCAGGAGGTGCGCTTAGCCGTCAACCCTGATACGCAGGACTACACCATTTCGCTGGAACGTAACGAGCGCAACACCTTACCCGTAGCCGTTGCTCTGCCCGATTCTTTCGGTGTACTGATCCCCTTCCGGTATGCCGAACTGGAAGGCGTGCAAACCGAATTGCAGCCGGAAGATCTCACCCAAAAAGCTTACTTTAACTACTGGAAAGAAGATGGCAGTAGTTTTACCTCGTCTGACACCACCCTTAATCAGGTGTGGGATCTCTGCAAATACAGCATGAAGGCTACCTCCTTTTCCGGTATTTACGTGGATGGCGACCGGGAACGGATTCCCTACGAGGCCGACGCCTATATCAACCAACTGGGGCACTATACTACCGACCGGGAATATGCCATGGCCCAGCGCACCATTGAATGGTTTATGAACAATCCCACCTGGCCGACAGAATGGCTGCTACACACAGCTCTGATGATGTACCAGGATTACTACTATACTGGTAACACTGAACTTATTGAAAAATACTACGAACCGCTCAAGCATAAAACGCTCATTGACTTGGCCCGGGAAGACGGCCTGATCAATTCAACTTCCGAAAAAGTAAGCGGCGAATACATGGCCCAACTCGGCTTTGTCGACACCACCAACCGGCTGCGCGACATTGTAGACTGGCCTCCAGCACAGAAAGGCACCGGGTGGAAGCTCTCTACCGAAGAAGGCGAACGTGACGGTCACCAGATGCTACCAATTAATACCGTGGTCAATAGTTTCTTCTACCAGAATATGAAGATTATGGCCGAACTAGCGCAGGTGCTGGGAAAATCCGAAGATGCCGATCATTTTTCACTGATGGCTGCGAAGGTCAAACAGGCCATGAATGATAAGCTGTTTGATAAACAAAAAGGTATTTACCTGGACGGTGAGGGAGCTACGCATTCCTCAGTACACGCCAATATGATGCCGCTGGCCTTTGGCATTGTTCCACCGGAGCATCAGAAAACAGTAGCCGACTTTGTAAAATCGCGCGGTATGGCCTGTAGTGTGTACGGTGCTCAGTTTCTTCTGGAAGGTCTGTATAATGCCGGGGAGAGTGAATATGCGCTGGAGCTGATGACAGCCACGAACGACCGAAGCTGGTGGAACATGATTGAAGCCGGTTCTACCATTGCGCTGGAAGCCTGGGACATCAAATACAAACCCAACCTGGACTGGAACCACGCCTGGGGGGCCGCTCCCGCCAACATCATTCCCCGCTACCTCTGGGGAATTCAACCCAAAACTCCCGGCTTCGGCATCATCAGCATCCAACCTCAGATGGGTCAGTTAAAACAAGCCTCTATTAAAATGCCGACGCTGAAAGGAGGCGTAACGGGAGAGTACCAGCATGTGAATGATCGCCTCCAGCGGTATACGATTGAAATACCGGCTAATACGGTCGCTGAGTTCTCCCTTCCGCAGGCTACCACCGGAGATATTCAGCTTAATGGTCAGAAGGTGAACCCATCCTTCGGCTCTGTACGCTTAGAGCCGGGCGTGAATCAAATTGAGGTTCGGATTAATTCGTTTTGATGATTAACTTATGTAAAAACCGTGCATCTAATACAAATAAGGACGTGACAATTAAAGAACATAAAAAGCTTATCCTGAAGTGGTTATATCCCAGGCGATCAGAAGGCTTCATCGACATAAATAAATTTTATAAAGACTATCAGATTGAAGTTAAAAAAGACAAATCTATTCAGATATTACAAAGCCTTCGTAGAGAGGAATACATAACTGGCAAAGGGACAAAAGATAGATTATGGGTCATGTTAACACCTGAAGGAGCTGAATATATTGAGGAACTTGCTGAAATAGCCAGTTACGAACCAATTGATAAGTTTTCACATTCCCAACAAGAGGAAATAGCTATACGATTAGATGAATTAGCTACCAGATTGCATAAAATGGAAGTAGGTCAGCAGATTATTTATGATGATCTGTTAGAAGAAATGGAGACTATGAAAAAGCTCCTGAACGTGCTCGGTAAGAAAGATTGGCGACAGCAATTACAAGGTAAACTAGTTGATCAGGGATTAGGCAAACTTATGAATGAAACCATAGACGCTATTACTAACATTTTTGGTAATCAAAACTTATTAGATACTTGATTTCCCATTAATAGTAAGTTCATCAAACCGCGCTCTGATACAAATGCCTGATTTTCTCGCGGTCAATCACTTGTTCGGAATGCCACAAATCATAGTCTCTCTGTAATCCGATCCATAGTTCTGCCGAGGTTTTAAAGGCTTCGGAAAGCCTCACTGCCATATCGGTACTCACTCCCATTTTACCATTTACAATAGCCGATAGGTTTTTCCGGGCTACGCCTGTTGCTTTGGCTGTCTCAGTGATTGTCAAGCCAAGTGGCCCTATGTACATTTCTTTTAGTATCTCGCCCGGATGCACGGGCTGCATTCCCATTTTTAGCATACAATTTTTCTTTAATGATAATTAATGTAATGCACGTCCTTAAAATCTCCTTCTTCAAACCGAAAAATGATCCGGTAATTTCCAGAAACCTTAATCGCATAAAATCCAGTCAGATCACCAGAAAGTTTATGCAGACCTGATCCCGGATAATGCATGTCCTGTAGCGATTGTGCCCGATTCATAATCCCCAAAATAAATCTGATTTTACAAAAATGTAACACGAAAAGTTACACATACCAACAGCCTTGTAATACTTTTTTAGCCTACACACCTCCCCTATCCTAGCTCTGATTTTTGAGGTTCTCAACCTTTACACTGGCCCTCAGGATTTCGGTAGGAAAAAAGAAAAAAGCAAAATGGAATAAAGTTTTATACTGTTGTGTTGTGGAGAGTACTTGCGTATTTTTTTACCATCGCCTTTAACACCATCGTATGCATGAGAACTTAGATCAACAAATTACCGAGAATGTACCGGAATTTTTCTTTATTTGGGATCTGGCCAGCCAAAAGATTATTTATCTGACTCAGGGACTTGGAGATTATGCCCGTGTCGAGCTTACCGAAGAGCCGGATTACGAAAGAATGCTGGATTTTGTCCATCCTGATTACAGAACGCAGTTTGAAAATATTCTGCATAGTTTTTCAGCCGATCATGCGCATCAGGATCATGACCTTCAGGTGCATGGGGAAAAATACCGAGCCAAATGGTTAAATCTTCAGTCCTTTCCCATAGAAGATGATGACGGCCAGGTTATTCGGATTGTCGTCCACATTTCGGATGTGACCCAACGAAAGGAAAAACTATCGTCTTTAGAAGAGTTGAATGAGAAAAACGAAAGTGTTATCCGCATCCTGGCCCATGACCTGAAAAGCCCCCTCAATAATATTTTTATGCTTTCGGAGCTGGCAGGAAAAAAAATGAAAGGCGGTGATCAGCAACAGGTTTTAAATTTCCTGAAGATGATCCGGGAGGTCAGCAAAGATACCAGTAAGCTGATAGAGAGTATGCTGGAATTACTGGAGCTGACCGATTCGCGACTGTCGGCAGAAATGCATAAAGTGGATCTGGTCTCTCTGGTGGCTAATACCCTGAAAAGTTTTGCCCCGCGATTTCAGGCGCATGAGGTCCATCTGGTTCAGCAATGGCCGGAAGAACCAGTCCATGCACGGCTTGATGCACAAAAATTCCAGCACGTCATCAGTAATCTTATCTCAAATGCACTCAAGTTTACACCTGCCAGCGGCAAGGTAACCGTACAGATTTACCAGGAAAAGGATCGGGTTTTGCTAAAAATCAGTGACACCGGAGTTGGCATTCCTGCGGAAAAGCAGCAAGAAATATTCAACGAATTTTCCAAAGCCCGGCAACGAGGATTGCATGGTGAGAAAAGCAGTGGACTGGGCCTTTCCATTGTCAAGAAAATTGTAGAACTCCATCAGGGAGAGATCAGAGTGGATAGCACTCCAAAAATCGGTACCACATTTACGGTTGTACTTCCTCAATAAATCCCACCTCACTGCCTGATTCAAACGGTCGATGGCTTTTAACAGGATCATTACGGCACTATTGTACCCGAACTTTAAGTTGAAGTAGCACGTCTTTTTATTTTTTTGCACTTATATAAGTGTTATATAGTACTTTTTTACCAAAAATGACGGATTTTTGCCATATAATCAATATCTTTAGCGGATATGACGCTACTTAACGAACTCACTGTTCTGATAACCGAACTGGATACAAAGGGGAAGTATCCTTACCTCTTACCGCAAAATCTTTTAACCCGCTTTAGCCGTTTTCGCGAAGCAATGGAGCTGGTTGCTACCACCATGGATGACCGCAAGGGCCGGGCGCTCCTGCGTAAGTACCAATATGGCGAACGAGGCCAACAGCTCAGCCGATTAGAAGCGGATAAGCCGACAGAGAAATCTGCCTTGTTGCTAATGCTGGAGTTTTGCCAGGATGCTACCCAATTAGAAGATCATCTTAAGCGCTCCTGGAAACGTAACGAAAAGTTACTGAATTAATGCCCAGATACTTCTACCCGAACATCAACATGACAGCTTATTACTGGCAGGTTTTGCAAATGATAACGATTCCGCGATGCAGAGCAATTAATGTAACAGGGCATCGAGGGCATACGTTTTGTTAGCCTCGGTTTCCATTGTTATTTGCTGGTCTTTATATCGTATTGTACATTCTCCTCCGGTTTCGGAAAACATCTGCGCACTCACCAGGGCATGATCCTCCCAGTCCATCTGTATTTCAAAGTTTCCCCGCGCTTTAAGACCTGATACCCGCCCGTCTTTCCAGACGTCGGGCAACGCCGGCAAAAGTTCAATAACTCCGGTATGGGATTGCACCAGCATCTCGGCCATGCCTGCCGTACTGCCCATGTTTCCATCCAACTGGAACGGAGGGTGAGCACATAATAAATTGGCGTACGAACCTCCGCCATCGGCCATATTGTATCCCTGATCGGTTACCGGCTTAAGCACTTTTTTCAGCAACTGATGCGCCCGGTCACCATCCTGTAGCCGGGCCCAGAAAGATACCTTCCACGCCAGCGACCAACCCGTGCCTTCATCTCCCCGAGCGTTTAAACTTACTTTGGCAGCTTCGGCCAGTTCGGGAGTCTGAGACACCGTAATTTGTTTTCCGGGATGCAGGGCAAACAGGTGAGAAACGTGCCGATGGTGGTTTTCCGGTTCATCCACATCTTCTTTCCACTCCTGCAACTGCCCCCAACGGCCTATTTTGGGTGGAAAAATACGATCTCGGATGGCGGTTGCCTGCGCTTTAAATTCATCTTCTATGCCCAGCACTTCGCAGGCTTCCACACAATTATTCAGCAGATCCCAGGCCATTTGATGGTCCATGGAGGCACCGGTAGAAATGCCTCCGTGCTCGGGTGAATACGAAGGGCAGGAAACCAGGTAGCCGCTCTCATCTTCAATCAGGTAATCAATCCAGAACAGGGCAGCTTCTTTCATGATCGGGTAGGCGGTGTTTTCCAGGTATTCCTGATCCTGGGTAAAAGCATAGTGTTCCCACAGGTGCTGGCATAACCATGCGGCCCCACCGGGATAAAACCCCCAGGGAAAATCCCAGCCAGGCGCGGTAAAACCAAAAGCATTGTTCATGGTATTCACTACCCAACCCTGGGTATTAAAGTGCTCCTTCGCGGCCAGCCTGCCAGGCGCTACCAGCGTGCCCAGATAATCCAGTAGTGGCTCGTGGCATTCCGAAAGGTTGGTGACTTCCGCAGGCCAGTAGAGCATCTGCTCATTGATGTCGGTATGGTAATCATTGGCCCAGGGCGGGTTAGTGCTATTATTCCATTTGCCCTGCAAGTTCAACGGCAGCGTGCCCGGGCGAGACCCCGAGATCATCAGGTAGCGACCGTACTGGAAGTACAATGCCTCCAGGGCGGTATCTCCATTTCCTTCAAAATAGGCCTTCTGTCTTTGATCCGTAGGCAGACTATCCGCAGCAGGGCGGCCCAGCTGCAAAGACACTCGCTGAAAGAGCGGCTGGTAATCCGTCTGATGCTCCTCCAGTAAAGTTTCCTTTGTTTGCCCCTCCACCGCCGCCAGGGTTTGGCGATTCAACGCCTGATAATCTCGCCCCCGGTAGTCGGGAAATTGGGGCAGGTAATTGGTAGCGGCCGTATGCACCAGCGTCAGTGCGCGCCCCCCTGTTACTATAACTTCTCCATTTTCGAAGCGAATTGTTCCTTCCGGGCTGATCACTTTGTACATCGTCTCAAACGGCATTCCGTTGTCGGCTACGGCTCCCTCGAGGGCATAGGTATTGTTTTCAAATTGTTCCGATACTTTCTGGTGTGGAGTTTCCAGACGAATGCGATAGTTGGTACCCGACGGGTCATCGCTCTCGAAATGGTAAACCAGTACGCGTTTGGGGTAATTACCGAAAAATTGTCTGGTATAGGTTACATCTCCAACTTTATACGTTACGTTAGCAACGCCCTCGTTGAGATTCAACTCCCGCTGATAATCCTGCACAGCTCCCTGATGCGCCACCTGAATATATAAATCTCCCATCGTTTGCTGAGAGCCAAAGTCTCCGAAAGCCTGCTCCGAGCCTTCTTTCTGGTGGACCACCCCGGTCAACTCCTTATTTGCCAACTGATGGGCCGCTTCAAGCTTACCTTCCTGAAGCAACGTCCGCACTTGGGGAAGATACTGATGCGCGTTTTTCCGAATACCATATTGGTAGTCATCGTTCGCACCCGGCCCTCCCGCCCACAGCGATTCTTCGGTAAACTGAATATGCTCTTCCTGCGGACTGCCAAAATACATTGCCCCCATGTACCCGTTTCCGAAAGGCAGGGCTTCCAGCATCCAATCGCTGGCGTGAGCCGTGTACCATAATCGGAGAGGCAACTCTGGTATTTGCTGGCGGGGTTGATCAACCTTTGATGTACAGGCGACAAAAAGAGAGAATCCCAGTGTGATAATTCCTGGCAGGGTTGGTAAGCGATATATCATGGCTCAAAGTTACATTTTTTAACCAAACTACCGTTTCAACGGTAACCTAACCACGGCTATATTCTTGCACTAGCGCATTCTGTAGATCGTATCTTTGATTTCATAGTCGCCAGGATTAAAGACCACCTGATCATCAATATTAGATATTTATAAGTACCGGGACGATATTATTTTACGTCGTAGCGAGCTGACGCGGCGCGGCAACCCGCAGTTATCTCCCTCATTGTGAGCAGACTGCCTCCTCACTTCGCTCATTGCCGCGCCCGCTTGCAATGACAGTTTTTAAGTTAATGTAAATACGCCGTCTAACTTAATAGATAAGCAACGTACACGCAGAAATAGCAACACAAAGATATCCTCTGACAGTCGGGTAGACAAAGTGTGAACTTAACTTAACAGGAAAGCACATCTTTCAGCGTCACTGACAGCTATTTTAGCAATATTTTCGTTCTCTCTGCCGGCACTCAAAGAAGATGGCTCGCTTTTTATATGAGTGGCATGGATCACTACTGACTTTTTGTCAAAAATTTTTCTTGCACCATATTTCTAGGGTTACTATTGAAAAATACTTAATATTACAGCGTTAATTTTTCTTAATTTTCTTTTCATATTGGGTTAATATTCAATTATTACCTTTCCTGCTTCAACCTTAACTTATGCTCATGAAATCACTACTTTTCTCTTTTACTGTCAGGCATGGACACCGATCTTCCCAATAAGTCTACTCTGAATAAAAACCTTGGCAGAATACTATTATCCACACTTAAACGACTGCCTATGATGTAACCTAACGATCATCTATCTCTATTGCCCTCAAAGAGGATGACTACCATTTATGACGCAAATAGCATGGTAGTACTTTTACAATTTTTGCGTCAGCATTCTATAATCAACCATAATGCTCACATGTATGAAACTTAATTTATTACCACACTCTACAATAAGTAGGTATGTATTACTCTTCCTACTTATTCAACTCACTTTTTGCAACCTGCTGCTGGCCAATGACAACCCCGATCAGAAGAAAAGCCTGGAAGAAATTACGATAACCCTCGGGCTACACCAGGCTAGTTTGTCAGAAGCACTTAACACTATTGAACAAAACACCAAATTTCATTTTGTATACGAAAATAAAGCCTATGAGAAAGAAGTACTAAACCAGAGCTTTGCTCTAGATATCGACAACCATGCCCAATCACTGGGAGATGTCTTACGGAACATTGCTCAACAGACGCAATTAACTTTTAAACGAGATGGCGATGCGATCCATGTTCTTGCTGGAGAAGCTCAGTATCAGGTAATTGAAGAAATAAGCGGAGCAGCTCCTTACCTGGTTGTATCCGGTACAGTAACCTCCTCTTCGGATAATTCCGGGCTACCCGGAGTCAACGTGCTTGTCAAAGGCACTTCGCAGGGTACAGTGACGGATGTGGATGGCAACTATAATATTAACGTGCCTAATGAAAGTGACATTTTGGTTTTTTCATCCATCGGATTTGTACAACAGGAAGTGCTCGTAGATGGAAGGTCAACCATTGATGTTACCCTGGAAGAAGACGTGCAGGCACTGGATGAAATTGTGGTGATCGGTTACGGTACTCAGAAAAGATCTGACCTGACCGGAGCCGTAGGTTCGGTTGATGTAAAAAAACTGCAGGAGCGACCAGCCCCCTCGCTGAATCAGGCGATTGCCGGTAGAATACCCGGCGTGCAGGTCAACATCAACTCGGGTCGTCCGGGTGGAAAAACGAACGTCAGAATACGGGGTTTCAGCTCGATCAACTCATCCAATAACCCCTTGTATGTGGTGGATGGAGTACAGTTGCCCGTGGGTAACCAGGCCCAACGCAGCTCGGCTATTGATTATATTAACCCGAGTGATATTGTATCGGTAGAAGTATTAAAAGATGCTTCCTCTACCGCCATTTATGGTGCCCGGGGAGCGAATGGAGTAATCCTGATTACTACCAAAAAAGGGAAGTCCGGAGAAGGTAAAATCACCTATAATGTTGATCTTAGTGTGAACACCTACGGCCCTAACATGCCCGACGTACTGAACACTGAGCAATATATGGCGGTTGAAGATCTGTCCTGGGCCAATATGGAAAAATTCGATCCTGAAGGATGGGCTGAAGGAAAATGGGAATATCTGAATCCGGCCCTGAAAAGAACGGATCCTCGTCTGTTCGACAGCAACGGCAACCCCTATTATGATACCGATTGGATTAAAGAATCCACCCAGAATAAATTATCGCAAAACCACCAGTTAAACTTTAGTGGAGGTAGCGATCGTACCACCTACTCGCTGTCATTGGGCTACCGAGATGATGAAGGCCTTTACAGAGAATCTTTCATGACCCGCTACTCGGGAAGACTGACGGTGGATACCCAGGTAAAAGACTGGCTAAGTATAGGGACGTCGCTGAGCTATAATTACCAGTCTGAAAATAATGTAGATTATAGTGATCAGGTACCCCGTCGGATGGTGGAGGATTTTCCTTTCCTGCCCGTATATTATGAAGACGGAACCTACGCTGACAACCGGGACTACCCTTTCGCCGAAGGTACCATGAGTTCGGTGCATAACCTGTTAGAGCGTAAATTTATCCTGAATACCCAAACCGTCCTGGGTAATGTATTTGCCAATATTACCCTGGCTGAGGGACTGGATCTAAGAACGGTAGTGGGAACCAACGTGGTTACTCGGGAAACCAACCGATACGAAGGACGCACAATTCAGATTGGGGCTCAGGGAAGAGCCTGGCTGGCCAATGAAAAGGAAACCTTCTGGTCTTTTGAGAATTACCTGACCTACACTAAAACCTTCGCGGATATTCACTCATTCACGGGAATGTTGGGGATTTCCTGGCAGGAAAACAACTACTTTAATATGACCGAAGAAGTACGGGAGTTTTCTACAGATTACTTTTCGTATAACAACCTGGGAGCGGGTAGCAGCAACCTGGGTGTAGGCTCCAATGCCAACCGGGAAGCGCTTAATTCCTACTTTGGGCGATTCAATTACAGCTTGCTAGGCAAATACCTGGTGACTTTTACCGGACGAATGGACGGATCATCCAAGTTTGGTGATAATAACAAGTATGCCTTCTTCCCTTCTGCGGCCCTGGCCTGGAGAGTTTCTGAAGAGGGATTCATGCAGAACAATACACTATTTTCTAACCTGAAACTTCGTACCAGCTACGGACTTACCGGAAACTCTGAAATACCTCCGTATTCCTCGTTATCCCTGTTAGGCTCAGGTTATGCCGCTGTTTTTAATGAATCAAGAGTTGGGGGTACCGGTATTAACCGTTTGGCCAATCCTGATCTGAGATGGGAAAAAACATCGCAGTTTGACGTAGGTCTGGAATTAGGCTTTTACCAGGGAAGAATCTCGCTTGAAGCTGATTACTACTACCGAAAGACCACCGATATGCTACTGGATGCTCCGGTACCTCAAACCAGCGGGTACGCTACCATCCGACGGAATGTTGGTTCTATGGAAAATAAGGGACTGGAACTGATGTTGAACACGGTAAACTTTGACAATAGTAATTTTTCATGGAATACCACTTTCAATATTTCTTTCAACCGAAACAAAGTGCTTGAACTGGCTACCCGAGCTGATATTTTCGGAGTGGGCGGCCCGGGCATTACCAATGAAACAAGCATTATCCGCGAAGGCGAACCCGCCGGTGCTTACTGGGGATTGAACCGACTGGGCGTTTGGGGTACCGATGAAGCAGCCGAAGCAGCTGAATTCACCAGCTACCGAAATGGATTAACCATTCTGCCCGGTGATATCAAATACGAAGATGTCAACGGTGATAAAGCCATTACCGATGCAGACCGAATGATTATTGGCAATGGTAGCCCCAAAGGCTGGGGATCATTTATCAACAATATCCGGGTTGGAAACTTTGACCTCACCCTGGATCTGCAATTTATGTACGGTAATGATATCATGGACATGAACCTGCACTCTAGTGAAGACCGACAGGCCCTGGCCAACAGCTACACTACCGTGCTGAATGCCTGGACACCGGAAAATCAGAATACGATGATTGCTCAGGTTCGGGATACCCGCGCCGGTTACGTAACCAATGTGGATACGCATTGGGTACAGGATGGCTCATTCATCCGAGGCCGCAACCTTTTATTAGGCTATACTTTTCCCCAAAGCGTTCTCGAGCGACTGCATTTAAACCAGCTTAGAATTTATGCCTCTACGCAAAACTTCTTTTTAGTAGTAGATGATGAGGTGATCGGTGATCCTGAGATTACGCCCATCCGGGGAGATGATAGTAACAATGTGTTCTCTCAAGGCATGAAATGGCATGAATACCCCAAACCTACAGTATACATGATGGGCTTACAGATCGGGCTGTAAATTATTAATACATTAAAAAGATTATCATGAAATTCAATATGATTAAAAATATAGGCAAAATCTTCCTGAGCGGGGTATTATTGCTACTTGGGGCCAGTTGCTCCGATTTTCTTGACGAAGAAGATCCTTCCAACCTGACTCCGGAAAGTTTTTATACAATTCCGGACCATGCGGAAGCAGCCATTGCGGCCGTATATGCTGATGCCCGTTTCTTTGGTGACGGGGCCGGCATCTTTTCTTCTAACTGGCAATTGCTGGAAGCTCCCACGGGAACTTCCACCACGGAAACCGCCCAGAATTCAGACTTGAATAACCTGTATTCACTAACCTGGGATGGAAATACCGGACACATAAAAAACTGGTGGCGCGGACTTTATAAGCTGATTGCACAAACCAACCTGGTGCTGGATCGAGTTCCTGCAATTACTCCTATGGAGGAAGATCAAAAAAACAGAATCCTGGGTGAAGCGCGATTCTTTCGGGCCTGGGCGTACTTTTATGCCGTACGACTCTGGGGCGATGTGCCTTTGGTACTTACTCCTCAGGCTGCTGATTCAGAAGACTTTTCTCCTGTTCGTTCTTCACAGCAACAAGTGTATGATCAGATTGTGGAAGATTTGCTGGTAGCCGAATCTGCCGGGTTACCCTGGACCGATGTAAGCGGAAGAATCTCAACTTCTGCCGTAAAAGCGCAGTTATCTAAGGTATACATTACCATGGCCGGGCAACCGCTCAACAAAGGAGAGGAATACTACCAGATGGCTGCAAACAAGGCAAAAGAGATCATCGATAATCCTGACGGTATTGAATTATTTGATACCTATCGGGAAGTGCATGACGAAAGCCTGGGTAACACCAAGGAGCATATCTTTAGCTTACAGTATAATGATCTGGTAGCGGCCAACCCAATGGGCAATATGTTTCCTAACTTTAAGCCAGTATCTTATCGCGGACCTTCCGGTACAGGAAGCACCGTGCCCACACTATCTTTCTATGAGTCTTATGAAGATGGCGACCTTCGTACTGTAGACCAGGAAGGATACTTCTATACTTCCTATTACACCGATGGTAGCGGAGAGCCGTTTGACCTGGGCGCCCCGTATATTTTCAAACACTTTAACGTGACGGCTAACGGTACTCAGGGGGTTCCCGGCACTGCCAAAGATAACCTTAACGTACCGATGACACGTTTTGCTGAGGTTTTGCTGCTCTATGCCGAAGCTCAGAATGAAGTCGGTGGCCCTACGCAGGAAACTTTAGATGCACTGACAAGAATTCGCGACCGGGCAGGCCTTGAAACACCCGCGTTAGCCGCATTCAATCAGGCGAGTTTCCAGGAAGCCGTTTGGAAGGAGCGTTGGCATGAGCTATGCTACGAAGGCATCACCTGGTTTGATATGGTGCGGTTGCGAAAAGTATACAATGAGCAAACCGACGGGTTTGATGATTTCGTAGGCCATGAGAACTTAAGCTCTAATCAGATATTGCAGGATAAGCATCTTTTGTTCCCAATTCCGATTCAGGAGCTAT
This sequence comes from Cyclobacteriaceae bacterium, assembly GCA_040222715.1. Classification (GTDB taxonomy): domain Bacteria; phylum Bacteroidota; class Bacteroidia; order Cytophagales; family Cyclobacteriaceae; genus Tunicatimonas. The sequence goes on from JAVKCN010000013.1 coordinate 172,695, forward strand.
TAAATAACCCGAATCTGGGAAGCCAGAACCCCGGATACAACTAAGGCTGTATCGGGCAGCGTGCACGTACTTTGCCCGAAACATGCTAAGTGTTAGAAACAGGGCCATTATATCGCAAACTCCAGTAGGATGCTTGTGGTATAATGGCTTTTTTTTATTGAGCAGGTTTATTGATAGAAAACGGCTCACACTAATTTTTCCGTAAGAAAGCGCTTCTATCAGTACTTTTCTCATAATCCTTAGGGCGATTACACTCCCCCCACTGGTATTTTTCTCTAATAAACAGTATACAAACAGCGTGTCAAACCGGTATGAGTTTCGCGCAAAATTGCCTATGTAATATATGAGTTCTTTCAGGTAGAAACTTGCAGCCAAATATTCTTTTCTTGCTACACAATACTGTCTTACTAAGAACCAAACTTTGT